>NZ_MCAO01000043.1:0-335150 GCF_001858545.1 Thalassospira sp. MIT1004
GAAGCCCTCTACCTTCCAGTCCGCGTCGCCGTCTCCTTGGCGCCGCACCCCGTCGGTGGAGGCGGGTTATAGGGCCCCTCGCCAGACCTGTAAACACCTTTTTTAAGAAAAAATGACAGAAAGTGCGAGACGCAAATTTTTTGCGCGAAACCACATATAGGTTTCACTTTTATGACCCGCAAGGTCGCGTCTGATGCGAAAATCCGGGTGCGGGACTATTGCGCGCATGCTCAAGGCCGCTAAGATAGACCTGCCGCGCCAGATAAAGCACCCGACTTTAGCCGGAATCCAGCCCCGAATTTCCTTTAAAAAATTGCAGAACACCGAAATGAGCCGCCAAATGCCCTCCAAACTGTCCCTGCCCGACCGGGAATCCCCGATCAAAGTCATTGATATGCATACCGGCGGCGAACCGCTTAGGATTATCACATCGGGATATCCAGCGATTCCGGGCGACGATATTCTGGCCAAGCGTCGATATGCCCGCGTCGAACTAGATCATCTGCGGCGGTTTCTGATGTTCGAACCGCGCGGTCATTACGACATGTATGGTGCCATTCTGGTCGAACCGAGCCTGCCGGATGCTGATCTGGCGGTTCTGTTCATTCACAATGAAGGCTATTCGACCATGTGCGGCCACGCCATCATCGCCCTTGGCCGATATGCGGTTGATTACGGGTTGGTCGCGCCTGTCGAACCGATAACGCCGGTTAATATTGAATGCCCCTGTGGGCTAGTACGTGCCGAAGTATCGGTGACCAATGGGAAAAGTGGTGCCGTCCGCTTCAAATCAGTCCCATCCTTCATGTTTGCTGCTGATATTGAGCTCGCACTTGCCGATGACCAGACATTCAAAACAGATATCGGTTATGGCGGTGCGTTCTATGCCGTGCTTGATGCAGGACAATTCGGCCTTGCGGTCGGGTCTTCGCCGGTACGCGATCTGATCGATATTGCGCAGTCCGTATGCAACGCGGTCAACGCCAGTGTCACGCTAAACCATCCTGATCATGATGATCTGGCGTTTTTGTATGGCGCGATCCTGACCGATGGCAAAGACGCATCCGCCCAGGAACCGACACGCAATATATGTGTCTTTGCCGATAATCAGGTTGACCGCAGCCCGACTGGATCAGGCGTTAGCGCAAGGCTTGCCATTCTCCATGCCAAAGGATTGATCATGCCCGGCACGGTTCGAAGGTTTGAAAGTGTTATCGGATCAGAATTCGATGGCAGCGTTGTTAGGACAAACCGATGCGGGCCCTTCCCGGCCATAATTGCCGAAGTATCCGGACAGGCTCATTACAGCGGCGAAGCCAGCTTTTGGCAGGATGGGAGTGATGAAATCGGACGTGGCTTTATTGTCCGGTAACAATTGACGTCAGTTCGAGAGGCCCTCGCTGGCGCGGGCACCACGCAGGCATTCGATCAGGCTGTTTTTCGAATTCTCGATATGGGCTTCGAGAAGTTCGACCGCATAGTCGACATCGCGCGCCTTGCAGGCATCAAGTATATGGTGATGTTCGCGTTCGGCCCGATCAGTTGCCCCGGAAAGAGCGAGCTGTGCCTGTGTGAAGCGGACCGTGTTGTTTCCGATCATGCGGATGATTTCCAGCGTTTTGGGCCGGTTCGACGCACGATAAAGCCGATCATGGAATTCACGGTTAAGTTCGCCCCATTTCGAAATATCCCCAGACCGAAAGGATTCGTCGTAAACGGCTAGTATGTCTTCGACCGATTTGATGTCTTCGGGTGTCAGACGCGGCACGGCATGACGCAGCAATTCGCATTCCAGCATTTTGCGAACTTCAAAAAGTTCTTCGATCTCGTCAAGCGAGAGATGGGCAACAATCGCCCCCTTATGCGGCTGGAACGATACCAGACCTTCGGCATCCAGACGTTGAAGCGCCTCACGGACCGGGATTCGAGACACATTATATTCGGTAGCAATCGCATCCTGACGCAACTGGAACCCGGCCGGGAAGTCACCCGACAGGATACGGGCACGCAAATCTTCAGTGACCTGATCAGTAATGGTGCGGCGGGTAAAACGCGGTGATGCGGTCATTTTGGCTCTTTTTATCTGTCCTGTGCGGTATCGGGTCCGGCTTCATATCCCCAAACGTCACCGCCCCCCTTTTTCTAGTCATACCGATGCGTTGGTTTACGCGCAATATAATTGCAATCACGCCGCTACGGTATCAGGAGCTTGAGAACAGAAACCGGCCCCGATCAAACGCCTATTTCACGATAAATCCATGCGCGTAAGGATCACGGTCATCAATGAAAATCGTGTTGTAACCATGCTTGCGTGCCCAGCCCTCGATCCCGGGCACGACCGCGTCATAGTCGCCGACCTTTGTCTGTTCGACGACGGAGACACGGAACTGCGATCCGATAATGCTTTCATGAACCAGCTCATGCGCTGGGTCCCACTGCCCCTTGCCAACCAATTGTGCCAGACGCGCAGAAGAGCCCGTCCCGCAGGGAGATCGATCAATCCCCTTATCACCGTAAAACACTGCATTGCGATGGGTGCTGTCAGGCTGGGTCGGTTTTCCAGTCCACTGGATATGTGACAGGCCCTTGATATCCGGGTGAAGTGGGTGAATGAACTCGCCAACCTCGTTCAGGCGACGACGAAGTTCCGGACTGATGCGCTGAAAATCGCCAACCGCGTATTCGGCCATGTCACGGAAGTTTTCCTGTGGCTCGACAATCGCATAGAAATTGCCGCCATAAGCAACATCAACCTTGATCGGGCCAAGATCGGGACAATCGACCTCGATATCCGTTTTATACAGGAAGGACGGTACATTGGTCAGCTTGACCGATTCCACGTAATCGCCAACCTGTTTGTATTCGGCAATCACCAGCCCGGCAGGCGTTTCAAGACGCAGTACTCCCGGGGTTTTCGGCTTTACCAGACCTTCCTCGATTGCCATGGTGACCGTCCCAATTGTGCCGTGACCGCACATCGGTAGGCAGCCAGACGTCTCGATAAACAGGATGGCTACATCGCAATCATCGCGGGTCGGTTCATAAAGGATCGAGCCCGACATGATGTCATGGCCACGCGGCTCGAACATCAGTCCGGTTCGTATCCAGTCATATTCCGCCAGAAAATGCGCACGCTTTTCAAGCATATTTGCACCTTCAAGCTTTGGTCCACCACCGGCAACCACACGCACCGGATTACCGCAGGTATGTCCATCAATACAGAAGAAGCTGTGTTTTGCCATTTGGGGCGGCCTTATCCTTGGAAACGATCAATACGATACGGGGTCATGTTAATAGGCGGAGTCGCTTCACTCATCAGGTCGGCGATCAGCCGTCCGGTGGTGGCCGCCATGGTCAGGCCAAGATGGCCGTGACCGAATGCGAAGAAGACATTTTCATGTTTGGGGCTTGCCGAAATCACAGGCTTGGAATCCGGCATTGAGGGGCGGAATCCCATCCATTCTGTACCCCCTTCTGCACTGAGTTTCGGAAGAACTTCCTTGCCTTTGGCAAACAGGGCCTTGGCGCGATCATAATTGGGGGCAGCAACCAGACCGCCAAGCTCAACCGCCCCGCCCACACGAATACCCATTTCCATCGGCGTCAGAACAAAGCTGTCATCGGCACAAATAATCATGCGCGATAGCTTCACGCCATTATAAGGGACCGTTGTGTTATAGCCCCGTTCGGTATCAAGAGGCACCGATGAACCAAGTCGCGTGGCCAGCGTTTTTGACCATGCACCGCATGCAATAACAACCTTGTCGAAGGTAATCTGCTCACCTTGTGCCGTCATCGCGGCACGCGGTTTGCCATCGCGGTAAACGAAATTGGTAACCTCGGCATTCTGAGACTTTCCACCGCGTTCGATGAAATGGTTGTAAAGGCCCAGAACAATCCTGAACGGATCCAGAACCCTGCCCCAATCCTCCTCCATCACACCGCAGGCGAAGATCGGGGCCAGATCAGGCTCAATATCCCTGACCTCATCCTTGGTCAGATCACGAATTTTGACCCCGTTACGACGGCGAAGATCAATTCCGTATTCGGCATCCCGGCGTGTTTTCTCGCTGCGATAAACACCCATAGCGCCTTCTTTTTTAAACACCGCACCGGAAAGGCCTGCTTCTGCGATCACCGGATCGTAATCTTCCCAAGCGCGGTTGAGGATGGCTGCTAATTCGGTTGCAATCTGCTCTACCCGGCTTTTCGAACTGGCGGCCAGGAAACGGATCAGCCACGGCATCATTTTGGGCAAATAGGACCAGCGCACCGAAAGCGGCCCCAGCGGATCCATCAGCCAGCCTGGCACATTTGTCCAGACCCCCGGCATGGCAATAGGCGCGCATTCCGTGACGGCAATTCCCCCAGCATTACCAAAGGATGCCCCCATCCCCGGTTCTCCGCGATCCAGAAGGGTGACGTCATAGCCCTTCTTCAAAAGAGCCAAACCGACATTGACCCCGACTATCCCGGAGCCGACAACGACGGCATGCTGTTTTGACTGTGAGGGGGACTTTGAAGCGGAAGAAGGTTTTGGCATGTTCCGGGCCCTGACTGCTTTGGTGTGCGCGTTTTATCTTGATCTCTCGTCTCGTGCCAGATGGCAGCAAACTCCCCTGCGAAAATCACAGGAGAGCTCACACTTGCCATCAAATCATACGCAAATGCAATCACGCCTTACGGAGCTGATGCGATGAATGCGTTGATTGCAAAGCGAATTAAAGTTTCGGGCGTGTGTCGATGGCTTTCTGGATGGTTGCGCGGATGCGTTCCATCTCCTCGCCAACCAGCGGAAGACGCGGAGCACGGACATGGGCCTTACCCACGCCGGTCATCTCCTGTGCCAGTTTGATATACTGAACAAGCTTGGCATGAACATCCATATGCAGGACCGGGGTAAACCAGCGATAGATTTCAAGCGCTTCCTTGTATTTCCCCTCAGACAGCAGCTTCCAAAGTGCGACCGATTCCTGCGGGAAAGCATCGGTAAAGCCCGAAATCCAGCCAACCGCACCCAGAACCTGGGTTTCCATGACAAGGTCATCCATGCCGCAGAACAGAACGAAACGATCACCACAGGCATTATAGATGTCGGTAATACGGCGCGGGTCGCCGGAGCTTTCCTTGATCGCAACCAGGTTCTTCACATCGGCAAGCTGGTTGAATTCTTCAGGCTTGATATCGATGCGATAGGCACCGGGGTTGTTATAGATCATGATCGGTAGCTTGGTCTTGGCAGCAACCGAGCGGAAATGCTTGATATTTTCGCGCGGATCGGCGGTATAGATCATACCCGGCAGAAGCATCAGGCCATCAGCGCCAAGTTCTTCGCATTTCTGCACGTAGCGAATGGCAGCCTGGGTCGAGTTTTCGGCAACGCCCGACAGAACCGGTATGCGACCGTTGGTAACTTCGACAGCAAGCTTGAGAACCGCGATTTTTTCTTCCGGCTCAAGGGCTGCGTTCTCGCCGACCGAGCCCAGCATGACAAGGCCGTCAACACCGGCCTTGATAAGGGCTTCGATCTGATGGGCGGTCATATCGAAATCGATTGAACCATTTTCATTCATCTGGGTGGCAACGGCGGGGAATACGCCAGTCCAGTTTACCTGCATGGAAAGTAACCTCCTGATTTGGTCGCGCGCCCATTAGTGGGTTAGACCGTTTAATCGCCCAAACCCGCGAATTCGCAGGCCCAAACTGCATATATGTATATTGTATACAAATTTTAGAATTCGATAGCAATGGGAAATTTTAGAAAACAAAAGGCCCCGCCATGCGGAGCCCATCTTGGTTTCATAGTCTCAGTTTTCCAATTTTATTACGGCATTAATCCCGGCTTGCCGGAGATAACATCAAGGGTCTCGCGGATGATCACTGCATCACACAGCTCCTGCTCGACCATGACACGCGCATTCTGGCCAAACTTCTGACGCTTTGCATCGTCCTCCATAAGGTTCTCAATCGCATCTGCCAAAGCTTCCGCATCACCCAACCCTACCAGCAAACCGGTCTGTTCCTGTTTTACGATTTCACGACAGCCTGGAACATCTGTTGCAACCATCGCCAGACCGCTCGCAGCGGCCTCAAGCAAAGACTTCGGCAACCCTTCCCGCCAAGATGGCAGAACAGCCAGATCAGATTGCCTGAGCAATTCAGCAACATCACTTCTTTTGCCAAGCCACTCTATCAAACCGTCATTCTGCCATTTCACAAGGCTTTTGGTATCGGCAGAGTCAGGATTTACCGGATCAGAATCACCGACCAAAAGTATTCGGTAATCTCGGGTTCTGGATTTGAGGATACGCGCGGCATCAACCAGTTCCGCCAATCCCTTGGACCACAACATTCGGGCCACGAAGATCACAGTTTTGCGTAAACCATCAATTCCATCCTGCTTCCCCGGATGGAATTGCCTGATATCCACCCCGGAACCACGCACGAGAGAAAGGCGCGTCTTGCGGAAGCCAAATCCACGCATCAGATCGAAATCATCCGAATTCTGAACAATGATGTGGATTGATGGGCATCTGGCATAAAATCGCAACAACATCGAAACCACAGCACGCACCAAACGCGCTTTGGTCCCGTTTGAAACGAACATGAACCCGAGCCCGGTTACCATGTTTACGGAACGACGCGCGCCAACCATCAACCCAGCAAGGCAAGATAAAACAACACATTGTATTGCGACATTGATAACCACATCCGGTTGCTCTCGACGGATAAGGCATGCAAGCGCCCTGATCGTCTTCAGCGATTTCAAAGGGCTAAGTCCACCGCGCGCAATCGGCACATCGATAACACGGAAACCCTCGGATCGCAGTTGGACAGCGGCGTCATTCGCGTTGCACGCGACAATCACCTCATCGCCACGCAAAAGTGCGGCCCGACCCAAACCAATCCGATGGGAAACGAAAGACCAATCCTCTCCGCAGACGAATAACAGTTTGCGACTACGCTTTGCCGAGACATTTTTTTTCATATGACGGATTCCGTGATTATGACATCGGCTTTGCTAAACGCCTGCCAAAGTCCCGTCAATGACGGATCGACCTGCACATACTGATATGATTTAATTCCTGTTCCATATTTCATCCCTAACGTGCATCAGGACGATATCATGACGGATATGCGGGCATTATTACGGTTTCCCGGTGAAAGGCGGCTTGCCGTGGCCGACTGCCCCGTTCCCGCCCTATTGCCCGGTACTATTCTGGTCCGCACAGAGATATCTGTCATCAGTAATGGTACGGAAAGACAGCAAGCTAGCGAAACCAAAGCGTCCCTTATTAGAAAGGCATGGCAGCGACCGGATCTGGTAGCGTTGACAATTGAAAAGTTTCGTCGCGACGGCGCGCAGGCAACCCTCAATGCCGTTAAAGGACGCCTTGGCAGACCAATGGCGACCGGATACGCCAATTGCGGAACTGTCGAGGCAATGGCCTCGGATGTCACCGACTTTGATATTGGTCAGCGCGTTGCCTGTGCGGGTATGGAGCATGCCAATCATGCAGAATATAACATTGTCCCACGCAATCTGGCTTGCCCCGTCCCCAACACTGTATCAGACGAGATGGCAGCCTTTGCCACCCTTTATGCCATCGGAGTTCATGCCGCCCACCAAGGAGAACTTGAGATCGGGCAGAAGGTAGCCGTGATTGGATGCGGCCTAATCGGTCAAATAGTCACTCAAATCACAATCGCAGCCGGTGCGATTGTGACCGTGATTGAACCGTTTTCAGAGCGCAGAAAAAAAGCAGAAGAAAGCGGGGTAAAGTATGCTTATGCAGATATCAGCGCCGCCCCTGTTGACCAATTCGATGCTGTGCTTGTTTGCAGTAATAATAACAAAGCAGCACGCACCGTAATTGAATCGGCCGCAAAGCTTTGCCGTGATCGTGGCATCATTGTCTGCGTTGGAGACGTTGCTGTGAACGCACCGCGCAATATCCTGTATCGCAAGGAAATTACCATCCGGCAGGTGCGGTCCTATGGCCCGGGCCGTTATGACGCGAACTACGAGCAACTGGGACAGGACTACCCGATCGGCCATGCCCGATGGACGGTAAAACGGAACATGGCGGCAGCACTATCCCTGATGGAAAGTGGAAAGCTCGACCCGACCTCGCTTATCTCCCATCGGATTAACCTGCATGAAGCTTCTGATTTTCTATCAGGAGGTGATGACCCGACCATAATGGCGACGGTCATTAAATATCATCGAACCGATAGCAAACCGCAACCACCAGCCCCAGTCAAAAAGATCAGCAAGCCTAATGTCATGCCGGTCCGGATCGGATTGATAGGCGCGGGAAATTACATGAACAGCGTTTTGCTCCCTCGATTAAAGCTGCGCAAAAAGGTCGCATTGAATGCGGTCGTCTCGGGCAAAGGTCTTTCGGCACTGGCCATCTGCCGGCATATGCCGGATATAACTACCGCATCCGATCCGGATGAAATTCTGTCAAATCACGATATCAATACGGTGTTTATTGCCACCCGGCACGATAGCCATGCTGACCTCGCCAGTAAGGCCTTGGGCGCAGGGAAACATGTCTGGCTGGAGAAGCCGCTTTGCATCCATCCGAAACAGATCGGCGCACTCAAACAGGCCGCAGGATTGAGCCAAACACAGGTATTCATGGTTGGACATAATCGTCGCTTTGCGCCGATGACAGCCTGCCTGAAACAGCATCTAGTCAAAGGCAAAAAGCAATTCCGCTATCAGGTACGTCCCAATCCACTCCCTTCCGATCACTGGCTGTACCGTCCTGATCAAGGTGGCAGAACAATCGGAGAAATCAGTCATTTCATTGATCTGATTGGCTATCTGACAGGTGCTGAAATGATCAGCCTTTCATGTGACTGGATTGATCGCAAGGCCGGTGACAGCGTTTGGTACATGCACTTTGCCGACGGATCACGAGGCGAAGTTTCTTTCATGCATGCCGCCCGACGCAATATGCCAAAGGAAACTCTTGAGGTCCTTGCACCGGGATTTTCCGCCACGATCCAAGATTGGCGGAAGCTTGTGATCAATGGCAACACTGTCATGCGAAAAGGCATTTTTAAAAGCCCTGACAAAGGGCATGACAACGCCATTGATTGCTTCATTGATGCCCTAAGCTCAGGCATCCACGATCATCGAATGCAAGGGATCGCAGCAGAAATAAGCTTGATGGACCAAATTCTGTCCGCGGCCGAAGGCAGCCGTCATGATGCCCCGGCATAAAGCACAATAAGCGGCAAAGTGATCACACTGATCAGCGTCGTGATCAGAATGGTCGTGGAAGACCGATCAATACAAACATTATAGCTACCAGCAATGATTGCCACATTCGCCCCCGCAGGAAGAGCTGCAATCAGAACCACGATGGTCAACCACAGCGGTTGCAAATCAAAAATAAAATGAGCGATCAGGAACACAAGAACCGGCTGCACAAACATTTTCGCAACAGTGCACAGCATGCTTGCGGACATATTGCCACGAACGGACTGCCCATAAAGCCCGGCCCCGACCAGAAGCAACGCGATTGTGGGCCCTGCCGTCCGAAACCGTTCGAGTGTTCCATCAATCATTTCGGGCAATCGAAGATCAATCAGGGACGCCAGTACACCAAGGATAATCGCAATGATAATCGGATTGCGCAAAACC
The DNA here is from genome assembly GCF_001858545.1 of Thalassospira sp. MIT1004. Taxonomy (NCBI): domain Bacteria; kingdom Pseudomonadati; phylum Pseudomonadota; class Alphaproteobacteria; order Rhodospirillales; family Thalassospiraceae; genus Thalassospira; species Thalassospira sp. MIT1004. The sequence goes on from NZ_MCAO01000043.1 coordinate 9,662, forward strand.
CGAATGACACTGCGAACGACATTGGGCAACCAATGCCCGCCGCCGGAACGCGAACCTTCCACGATCATTACAGTAAGCCCCAACAAGGTCAGCGGATGGATCGACAGGATAATCAGAAGCGGTACCAGACCTTCTTCACCGTATACCGCCTGAACCAGAGGAATACCGAGCAGCACAATATTGGAGAAAACCCCGCCCATGGCGGTTACAGCCGCCTCGTCCGTTCTCGCCTTAAGCCACGCCCGTGCCACCATAAACACCAGTAAAAAGTTCAGAAGTGCGCCCGCATAGTAGCTACCCCACAAGCGCAAATCGAAATGCGCACTGATGTCGGATTGCGACAGGGTTTGAAACAGCATAGCCGGAATAAAGGCATTCATCGCAAGGCGGGCAAGGAACGGAATGCCTTCGCGGCTGATGACGCGGAAACGGGTTAAAAGATAACCACACAGGATCGTCAAAAAAACAGGTCCAACTTTTCCAACGATCAGATCAAGCATCTTCCCCCCTGGCCGCCCGGTGACGGTCCCCAAACGGTCGCACCCTGTATCCAATAGCAGCAGTTCTATGAAAATACGGACGAATATCCGCAAAAAGAAAGGACAGTACCACGTGGTACCGTCCCGATCTTACAAAGCAATTTATGCGATGACCAGTCTGTAAAGCCATCGGACAACAGCGAAACTATTCAGCCCTGCTCTGTCATGGTTCGCTTGACCGCACTCTTCCAGCCGCCCAAAAGATGTTTCCGGCGACCAGCTTCAAGTTCTGGTTTGAATTCAGCATCCATATGCCAGTTTTCGGCGATATGATGGAGGTCGCGGTAAACCCCCGCCTGCAACCCCGCAAGATAGGCAGCACCAAGTGCAGTTGTTTCCGTCACAACCGGGCGCTGAACCGGAATATCAAGAATATCTGAGAGGTTCTGACACAACCAGTCATTGGCAACCATACCACCGTCAACCCGAACGGCCTTGGGCGAAACACCGTCTGCCGCCATCGCTTCGAACAGATCAAAGGTCTGATAACAAACGCTTTCAAGTGCGGCACGAACGAATTCACGTGGCCCCGTGTCACGGGTCAATCCGAAAATGGCACCGCGCGCATCCGGATCCCAATAAGGCGCACCAAGTCCGGTAAAGGCCGGAACAAGATAAACGCCGTGATTATCGTCAAGCGATTTGGCCAAACCTTCGCTTTCGGCGGCCGATTTGATGATGCCAAGACCATCACGCAGCCACTGCACCGCCGCTCCGGCAACAAAAATCGCCCCTTCGATGGCATAGCTGGTTTTGCCATTCAAACGATAACCGACCGTGGTCAGCAAACGATGCTGCGATGTCACAGCATCATCCCCGGTATTGAGAATCACAAAACAACCGGTGCCATAGGTGCTTTTGATGTCGCCTGGCTCAAAGCAGCACTGACCGAATGCGGCCGCCTGCTGGTCGCCTGCCATACCCAGGACAGGAATTTCACGCCCAAAGATATCGGCATCCACCATTCCGAAATCGGCAGCACAATCCTTGACTTCCGGCAACATGCGCTTGGGAACACGGAAGATTTCGCACAACCTGTCATCCCAGACATTGTCGCGAATATTGAAAAGATTGGTGCGTGCGGCATTGGTGGCATCCGTCGCGTGCGATTTTCCGCCGGTCAAACGCCACAGCAGGAATGAGTCGACCGTACCAAACGCTAGGTCACCCTGTTCGGCCAGCGCCCGTACGCCGGTAACATGATCGAGTATCCACGCAGCCTTGGTTGCCGAGAAATACGGATCGATCAAAAGCCCGCTTCGATTATTGACATCAGTTTCAAGGTCCGGATCACGCTTTTTCAAATCATGGCACAAAGCCGCAGTCCGACGATCCTGCCAAACGATGGCATTATAAACGGCTTTGCCCGTCTTGCGGTCCCAAACCACGGTGGTTTCACGCTGGTTGGTGATGCCTATTGCCACAACGTTGGCAATATCGATCCGCGACAATGCTTCGCGACAAACCGCAACAACCGTTTCCCAAAGGTCTTCAGGATCATGTTCCACCCAGCCACTATTGGGAAAATGTTGGGGAAATTCCTGTTGCGCGACCGCCACGGATCGGCCGGTGGCATCGAACACGATGGCGCGTGAGCTGGTGGTACCCTGATCAATTGCCAGAATGTAACGTGTATCGGTCATTTCTGTTTCCTCCCGAGCCGACAGTTGGTCTGCCGTACCGTTCCGGTCCTTTGCGGCGGCTGATTTTTACCGTTCATCCGACCGGTTCAACTGATTTTCTGTTTCTATTTAGAAAAGAATCATACCAAAAAACAATTCGTTTTCGAAAATTTTATCACATTTATTGACAAACCACCTATCCCGTTTGGTAGCTGATCAGTCAAAATGATATAAAACACAACACGTTATCATACGCTCATCCAGCTTGAGCATTCATCAGGAAAAACGCCGCAATGATCATCGATCTGGTCTATGGCACCCGCCCCAACCTGATCAAGGCTGCCGCCCTTTATCTAAGGTGGTGGGAAAGGCGCGATGATTTACCTTTTACCCTTCGTCTGATCGATACCGGCCAACACTGGGACCCGGCCCTTTCCGAAGGTTTGTGTTTTTCGCTTGGTATACCTGCTCCTGAAATCCGACTTGGAATCGGGCAACCGGGAAATAACCGGAGCACACTCGTTCAGAATGCAGACGATGCCTATTGCCGGGTGCTAGACCAATCACTGCCGCAGGCAACGATCGTCATCGGTGATGTTAACGGCTCTTTGGGTGTCGCGCGTTCGGCAAGAAGACATTCGATTTTTCTGATCCACCTCGAAGCCGGCTTGCGAGGCGGGTTTGATGCCATCGCCGAAGAAGCCAACCGGACTGAAATTGACATCCTTTGCGACATGCATTGGGCCCCTCATGAAACTGCGGCCAACAACCTGCGCAAAGAAGGCATCGACGCAAAGAGAATCCAAAATGTCGGTAATATCATAATTGATGCGATGCTCCGCTTTGGTGGAACGAGCATACCAATTGATCCTTCTTCGCCCGGTACCGGGCCTGTATTACTGACGCTACATCGGGCTGAAAATATTGATAACCTTGTTCGACTATCATCAATCGTGAATGCGATTGTTGACCTTGCCCGGGAAACTCAAATCGTCTGGCCGCTTCACCACCGCGCACAAGAATCCCTTGTAAAAAGCGGTCTTTGGCGCCGTATTCGGGATGCCGAAAACATCAAGGTCACATCCCCCATGCTCTATCCCGATTTCCTGTCAGTTCTTTTTCGCGCCCGCTATGTGATAACGGATTCTGGCGGTATGATTGATGAATGCGCCTGGCTTGGAAAAGCTGGATGTATTTTGCGACCGACAACAGAACGTCCGACTGCATTGAGTGCTTCCGCACTGGAAATTTGTGAACCGGAAGACCTGGTCAAAAAAGCCACCAGCCTGTTGGAGGTAAAAATGCCCCCGTCCCCTTTCCGACCTGCCGGCTGGGATGGCAAGGCAGCCGGGCGAATGCTTGATACGCTAATTCCGTTTGTTCGGTGAAGCTCACCGATAAATCGCGGCACGGGATTTGCAGCCTTAAGTCCCATGACAGGATTTTACCGGCATTATTTTCCCATGGAGGATCGGGATGGCAATGTATGACACCCTGATGAGCATCACCAACACGGCGTCCAGCGTCAAAAGCACCTATGCGGCGGCAAAAACCATTGCGTCGAACAGTCGACCGCTCCCCGAAGAGAACAAGGAAAAAAATGCCGATATCGCCTATATCAAGGAACACGGCTTCACGACTTATGTGAAGGAGCTTGAAGAACGCAAGATCGAAGAGATGCGCCGCAAGATCCTTCAATCGATGGGCATTGATGAGGAAAGTCTGGCCAAGATGGGCGCAACCGAACGTCAAGCCATCGAAAAAGCGATTGCTGATGCGATCGAGGAAAAGCTGAACGGCGCGTCGCTCGCCAACAAGCAAAACAACGACGATGAAACACCGTCAGAACGACGTGATCGCATGCAGGCTGAAATTGCATTCAACCCGAATATGTTCGACGTTTTCACAGCACTTCAGTCTGAACTTTCGGATGGCTCGGTCCAGTCGATCACATCCGATGACAAGAAAAAGAACGAGAACGCAGCATAACATTGTGATTGCGCGTAAAAACCAAAGGCGCTGTCATTTCGACAGCGCCTTTTTCGTTTCGGAAGTCCGAAAATGCCTTAATCGTCAATGCCTGCCATGCAGACATATTTGACTTCAAGGTAATCCTCTACCCCGTATTTTGAACCTTCGCGGCCGATACCGGATTGCTTGTAGCCGCCAAACGGGGCAACTTCGGTTGCGATCACACCAGCATTGACACCGACCAGACCGGTTTCAAGGCCCTCGGCCAGCTTCCAAATGCGGCTAATGTTGCGTGAATAGAAGTAAGAGGCCAGACCGAACTCTGAATCATTGGCCATTTCCAGCACTTCATCATCACTGTGGAAGCGGATCAGCGGTGCCATCGGACCGAAAGTTTCCTCGCGGAAGACCAGCATATCCCGGTTGGCATCGGCAATCACGGTTGGCTCAAAGAAGCTGCCGCCTTTTGCGTGGCGCTTGCCACCGGTCAGAACCCGGCCACCTTTGGAAACGGCGTCGGCAATCTGGTTTTCAACCTTCTCGACAGCCTTTTCCGTGATCAGCGGGCCAAGGACAACACCTTCTTCGGTGCCATCGCCAACTTTCATCGCCGATGCCTTGGCGGCATATTTTTCGGCAAACTCGTCATAGACAGCATCATGAACAAAGATACGGTTTGCGCAAACACAGGTCTGGCCACTGTTGCGGTATTTCGAGGCAATCGCCCCTTCGACTGCGGCATCAATATCGGCATCTTCACAGACAATGAACGGAGCATTACCACCGAGCTCGAGGCTGATTTTTTTGACCGTGTCGGCACATTGACGCATCAGCAAACGTCCAACTGCGGTTGAACCGGTAAAAGTCAATTTGCGAACCGTCGGGTTTTCGGTCATTTCGGCACCGATGGTTTTGGCATCACCGGTCACAATAGATAGAAGCCCCTTTGGCAAACCGGCGCGTTCGGCCAGAACTGCCATGGCCAGAGCCGAATATGGAGTTTCTATTGCCGGTTTGACGACCATCGCACAGCCCACCGCCAAAGCCGGTGCCGCCTTGCGCGTGATCATCGCGGTGGGGAAGTTCCACGGCGTGATTGCCGCACAAACGCCAACCGGCTCTTTCAGAACAACAACCCGGCGCCCCTGTGCAAAAGTCGGAATAACATCGCCATAGATGCGTTTGCCTTCCTCGGCAAACCATTGCAGGAAAGACGACGCATAGGCTATTTCACCGCGAGCCTCTGCAAGCGGCTTGCCCTGTTCGGCCGTCATCAGGCGTGCCAGATCTTCCTGATTTTCCATCATCAGGTCGTACCATTTCATCAAAATGGTCGAGCGTTCCTTGGCAGTACGTTTCTTCCACTGCTTTTGCGCCTTTTCGGCGACTTCAATCGCGTGGGCAACGGCATCGCGGCCCAAAACAGGCACAGTGCCAAGCACTTCGCCATTCGCGGGATTGGTGACCTGTTCGGTTTTGCCGTCTGGGGCGTCGACCCATTCACCGCCAATATAGGCTTGCTGGGTGAACAAGGACGGGTCTTTTAAAGAAATCATAGGAATGCCTCCGGAGTTTTGCTTTGGGATCGAAGCATGAAAGTCATGAACATCATCTAGTTCGATCCTTGGTGGTTGCCACATCTTCGCAAGTTAAAAGACCATTTGGCAATCGCAAACACCTCGACCGCCGCGCTTTGCAACAAGATTGCGTTGCCCATCAGCCATGGCTGGCATTTTCGCATAGTCGGCTGGCAAAACCGTAAGCTTTCGCGCCCGGGGCAAATTGCACCGGGGTGACGTTGCAATCTTATGCAATTAGGGAACAGGTGATCTGTTTTATTTTTTTCGGATTCAAACGATTCTGATCAACTTTCCAGATCAAACCGGATCATCCCGTCATCGAACGGAGAGCCGAAACAAATCGTGCAGAATCGAAGACCTCAATTATAACAATACACTACAACCCCACTTTCTTATTTCGTTATCGAAAATTAAAATTCTTCATAATTTTCGCTTGCAATTATTTTGGGTGGTTCGTAACGTTTTTGACATAACAGAATGACAGTTGAGAACATCTGTCACAAATCAGGGCAATCAGGGAGGAAGCGGTTGCTCACTTCAGAAACATACGACATTGCCATTATCGGCGGTGGCATCAACGGTGCAGGCATTGCGCGCGATGCGTCCGGCCGCGGCCTTAAAGTCTTTCTTTGCGAGAAGAACGACCTTGCAAGTGCGACTTCATCGGCCAGCACAAAGCTGATCCATGGCGGGTTGCGTTATCTGGAACATTACGAATTCCGTCTGGTGCGAGAGGCCCTGATCGAGCGCGAAGTGCTTTTGAACGCTGCCCCGCACATCATCTGGCCGCTTCGCTTTGTTCTCCCCCACGTTAAAGGATTACGTCCGGCCTGGATGATTCGACTGGGCCTGTTCCTGTATGATCATCTGGGGGGGCGCGAAAAACTTCCTGGCTCCGAAGGCATCCACCTTGATCATCATGTCGCCGGTGCCCCACTGGTAACTGGCATGAAAAAGGCGTTCATCTATTCCGATTGCTGGGTGCAGGATGCGCGCCTTGTTGTGCTTAATGCCATGGATGCCCGAAATCGCGGTGCAGTTATCCGTGTCGGCACCGAATGTATATCGGCACGTCGCGAGGGCGATCTTTGGTCTGTTGCGGTTCGCGACAGTGCGGGTGAACACACGATCAAGGCCCGCTCGCTGGTCAATGCTGCCGGTCCATGGTGTGCCGAAATCCTTGAAAAACGCGTCGAAGCGAAAAAGAAGCAAGGTATCCGCATGGTGCAGGGCAGTCACATCGTGGTGCCAAAACTGTTTGACCATGATTACTGCTATATCTTCCAGAATCCCGATGGTCGCATCGTATTTGCCATCCCCTATGAACAGGATTTTACTCTGATCGGCACTACGGACCGCGATTACGAAGGCGACCCGTCCAAAGTCGCGATCAGCAGCGATGAAATCAGCTATCTGTGCGAATTGGCCAACACCTATTTCGCTCACAAGATCGCACCGGCCGATGTCGTCTGGTCCTATTCCGGTGTTCGCCCGCTTTATGGCGATGGCTCCGAAGACGCATCCCAGGTCACGCGCGACTACGTTCTTGAAATCGATAATGGTGACAAGGGTGCGCCACTTCTGAACATTTACGGCGGCAAAATCACCACCTATCGCAAACTGGCCGAATCAGCGATGAGCAAACTTTCGCCCTATCTCGGGTTTGCGGATGATCGCTGGACCGATAGCGTGCCCCTTCCAGGGGGCGACATGCCTAATGGCGATTTCGAAAGCTATCTTGCTGCAACGCAAAAGAAATTTCCGTGGATTCCGGCGGCTCAACTCTACCGCTATGTGCGAAACTACGGCACACTGACCCACACCATCATTGGCGATGCATCCGACCTTTCGGGGCTGGGCACGCATCTTGGCGATGATATTTACGAATGCGAACTGCGCTATCTGGCGGCTCAGGAATGGGCGCGTACTGCCGATGACGTTCTGTGGCGCCGATCCAAACTCGGCCTGCATCTGTCAAAGGACACCCAGACCGCCATTGCGCAATGGTTTGCGACTGAAACCAAATCGAATAACGCCGTGAAAACTGGCGAAGGAACAAATGCGAAATGACCCTTACGCTTGAAAACATAACCAAGACCGTGGAAGGGGAAACCCACGTCGACGATGTGTCGATGTCGCTGGAGCCGGGATCATTTAACGTCCTGCTCGGGCGGACACTGGCTGGCAAAACGACGCTTATGCGCATTATGGCCGGTCTTGAACCACCAACCGGCGGACGCATTCTGGTCAATGGCAAGGATGTTACCGGCATGCCGGTTCAGAAACGCAACGTCGCCATGGTCTATCAGCAGTTCATCAACTACCCGTCGATGAGCGTCTATGACAACATCGCATCACCGCTTAAATTGCAGGGCGTTGATGCTGCTGAAATTGAACGCCGTGTGAAATCCACCGCCGAACTGATGCATATCGAACATCTGCTAGATCGACTGCCACAGGAACTGTCGGGTGGTCAGCAGCAGCGCACCGCCATGGCGCGCGCCATGGTCAAGGATTGCACTCTGCTTCTGCTTGATGAACCACTGGTCAACCTTGACTATAAACTGCGCGAAGAACTGCGCGAAGAAATCCCGAACCTTCTGGCGAAACGCGACACAATTGTCGTTTACGCCACCACCGAGCCGATGGAGGCTCTTTTGCTGGGCGGCAAATGCGCGGTGATGCATGAAGGTCGCGTAACCCAGTTCGGCCCGACGACGCAGGTCTATCACAACCCGGCATTTGTCGAGACGGGTCTGATCTTTTCCGATCCGCCGATCAATCTGGTCAAGGCCGAAGTCCGTGATGGTGCACTTTATCTGGCAAGCGGCCATCAGGTCCCGCTGACCGGCCATCTTTCGGTACTCGCGAATGGCCAATACACCATCGGGGTTCGTGCCAATCATTTGTCGGTCGATCAGACCAGTGCGGAATGCGTTGCGATGCAGGGCCAGGTTGAACTTGCTGAAATCACTGGCTCCGAGACTTTTGTCCATGTCCATTTCAATGATGTTTCCTGGGTGATCCAGGAAGAAGGTGTGCACAACCCGCGGCTTGGCGAGGCAGCCACCTTCTATGTCGATCCCAGACGTCTGTTTGCCTATGACGCCAATGATCGCCTTGTGGCGGCACCGCCCGTTGAAATTCAAAACGGCAAGGCCGCCTGAGGTTGGAGAATTAAAATGGCACGTATCGATCTTAAAAGCCTTGCGCACTCTTATTTCCCAGACCCGAAAGGGGACGAGGACTACGCCCTTCGCCGCATGGAACATGTTTGGGAAGATGGCGGGGCCTATGCCCTTCTTGGCCCGTCGGGCTGTGGCAAGACCACTTTGCTTAACATCATTTCCGGTCTTCTGACCCCGTCCGAGGGACAGGTCCTTTTTGATGGCAAGGACGTCACCAGACTGGCCCCGGAGGAACGCAATATTGCGCAGGTTTTCCAGTTCCCGGTCATTTACGACACCATGACCGTTTACGAAAACCTTGCCTTCCCGCTGCGCAATCGTGGCGTTGATTCAAAACGGGTTGACGAACGTGTTCGCGAAATTGCCGGAATGCTCGACCTAACCGGCAAGCTAAAGCAAAAAGCACGCGGTCTGGGTGCGGACGAAAAACAGACGATTTCGCTTGGCCGCGGACTGGTTCGCGACGATGTTTCGGCGATCCTGTTTGACGAACCGCTAACCGTGATTGACCCGCATCTGAAATGGGTCCTGCGTCGCAAGCTTAAGGAAATTCACAACAAACTGCGCCCTACCATGGTCTATGTGACCCATGACCAGGTCGAAGCCCTGACTTTCGCAGACAAAGTCGTTGTCATGTATGGCGGCAAGGTCGTGCAACTTGGAACCCCGCAGGAACTGTTTGAAAATCCGGCCCACACCTTTGTCGGTTACTTCATCGGAAGCCCCGGCATGAACATCATGCCCTGCAATATCGATGCAGGTGCAGCATGGATTGATGGCAAACGCATCGCGCTTTCGGATCGCCACATCGAAGCCGTTGCCAAGGCATCAGGCCCGATTGAACTTGGCATCCGTCCCGAATTCCTGCGCATTGAAACCGGTAACGGTTCCGAAGGCGATAACGGGATCGAGGTCAATATCGTCAAAGTCGAAGACCTTGGCCAATACAAGATCGCGACCACCCGTTTCGGATCATCCGAAATGAAGGTCAAGGTTAGCGAAGATCAGCAGATCACAGGCCAAAGTGGCATCCTCCGGTTTGCACCGGAATGGACCAAGCTTTACGCCGACAGTCAGCTGGTCGCATGAGGGGGATGGGGAAATGAACAAGATTACCAACAATAAGGCATGGTTCCTCGTCCTGCCGGTCTTCTTTATCGTCGCCATCAGCGCGATCATTCCTTTGATGACGGTCGTGAACTATTCGGTTCAGGATATTTTTGATCCGCAAACCCGTTTCTTTGTCGGTGCCGACTGGTTCCGTCAGGTCCTTGAAGACAGCCGTCTGCATGATGCCCTGATCCGCCAGATCATTTATACCGGCAGCGTGCTGTTCATCGAAATTCCGCTGGGTATTGGCATTGCGTTAACCCTGCCACGCAAAGGCTGGGGTGTTTCGGCCTGCATGGTTCTTCTGGCTTTGCCATTGCTTATTCCATGGAACGTGGTTGGCACCATCTGGCAGATTTTTGGCCGTGCCGATATCGGTCTTGGTGGTTATGCGCTTAACATGATTGGCATGGACTACAACTACAGCCAGAACCCGATGGATGCGTGGGTGACCGTCCTTGTGATGGATATCTGGCACTGGACCAGCCTGATTGTTCTGCTGTGCTATGCCGGTCTTCGGTCGATCCCGGATGCCTATTATCAGGCCGCCAAGATTGACGGTGCTTCGAACTGGGCCGTGTTCCGGTTTATCCAGCTTCCGAAAATGCAGTCGGTCCTCGTGATCGGTGTCCTGCTGCGCTTCATGGACAGTTTCATGATCTATACCGAACCCTTCGTGCTTACGGGCGGCGGGCCCGGCACGGCCACCACATTCCTCAGCCAGTTTCTGGTCACGATTGCAGTGGGTCAGTTCGACCTTGGTCCGGCTGCGGCATTCTCGCTGATCTACTTCCTGATCATTCTGCTGGTTTGCTGGGTTTTCTATACCGTCGTAATGAACGCCGGAAAGCGGGAGGAACAATAAAATGCGGTTCCAGAAACGTCATATCGCACTTCTTCTTTATATCGTGTTCCTGTTGCTGCCGATTTATTGGCTGTTCAACATGTCGATCAAGACCAATTCGGAAATCCTGGGCGCAATGACCCTGTTCCCGGATAATCCGACACTAGCAAACTATGCAACCATCCTGACCGATCCGGCATGGTATTCGGGCTATATCAACTCGATGATCTATGTCGGGATCAACGTCGTGATCTCGCTTCTGGTTGCTCTGCCCGCGGCATATGCTTTTTCCCGCTATAACTTTACCGGTGACAAGCATCTGTTCTTCTGGCTCCTGACCAACCGCATGGCACCGCCTGCCGTGTTCCTGCTGCCGTTCTTCCAGCTTTATTCAAGTGTTGGCCTGTTTGACACACACATTGCTGTGGCACTTGCACACTGCCTGTTCAACGTGCCGCTGGCCGTCTGGATCCTTGAAGGTTTCATGTCGGGCATTCCAAAGGAAATCGACGAAACCGCCTATATCGACGGTTATTCCTTCCCGCGCTTCTTCACCACGATCTTCATTCCGCTGATCCGTTCGGGTATCGGTGTGACGGCCTTCTTCTGCTTCATGTTCAGCTGGGTTGAATTGTTGCTGGCCCGCACCCTGACGTCGGTTGATGCTAAACCGATCGTGGCCACCATGACCCGTACCGTTTCGGCATCGGGGCTTGATTGGGGTGTTCTGGCAGCGGCGGGTGTTTTGACAATCGTGCCGGGCGCTTTGGTGATCTGGTTCGTTCGCAACTACATCGCCAAGGGCTTCGCGATGGGCCGCGTGTAATCGGAAAACAGGAAGGAATAAAACAATGACTTGGATGGCCTGGACCCCGATTACCGCCGTGTTCTTTTCCTGCATCATTTTGATGCTGATCGGAATGGGAATATGGCAGGCGGTTTCACCAACCGTTCCGCGCCGTGGCTTCCTGCCACTGGAAACAACCCGCGGGGATCGCCTTTTCATCAGTTTGCTTGGTGCAGCCTATATCCATCTCGGCTTTATGGCATTTAGCGATGCCGCCATCTGGATCGCATCAATCGTTGCCCTTTTCTGGCTCATCATCGTGATGCGATGGGGCTGAACAATCCGGAACGGTACTGTTTCCTGCAACGGTGCCATTCCTGTCGTCATTCATCGCGGCGGGTACTGTCTTCCCCCGTCACGGGTGAACCGGATTTTTCCGGAAGTGCAATGGAAGACAACCAGGGAGGAACGACATGATCGTCAAAGCCAAAGGCTCCTCTGCCATTCTTAAAGGCAGTGCAGTTGCGGTCGCACTCGGTCTTGCGGTATTTGCCAATCCGGCAGCAGCAGACCAGTACACCGACGCGGCAAAAAAATGGATCGATAGCGAATTCCAGCCGTCGAGCCTTGATAAAGATGCCCAGATGGCCGAACTTGAATGGTTCATCAAAGCAGCCGAGCCGTTCCGCGGCATGGAAATCAACGTGGTATCCGAAACCATCACCACGCACGAATATGAATCAAAGGTTCTGGCCAAAGCCTTCTCGGAAATCACCGGGATCAAGCTGACCCATGACCTGATCGGTGAAGGCGACGTGATCGAAAAACTGCAGACCCAAATGCAGTCCGGTCGTAACATTTATGACGCCTACATCAATGACTCCGACCTGATCGGTACGCATTCGCGTTACGATGCGGTCGTTCCGCTGACCGACTTCATGGCAGGCGAAGGCAAGGACGTTACCTCGCCGACGCTCGACCTTGAAGACTTCATCGGCCTGTCCTTCACCACCGGTCCGGATGGCAAACTTTACCAGCTTCCCGACCAGCAGTTCGCGAACCTTTACTGGTTCCGCTATGACTGGTTCCAGCGTGAAGACCTGCAAAAGCAGTTCAAGGACAAATACGGCTATGACCTGGGTGTTCCGGTCAACTGGTCGGCATACGAAGACATCGCCGAATTCTTCACCAACGACGTGAAGGAAATCGACGGTAAAAAAGTCTATGGTCACATGGACTACGGCAAAAAAGACCCGTCTCTGGGTTGGCGCTTCACCGACGCATGGCTTTCGATGGCTGGCGCTGGTGACAAGGGCATCCCGAACGGTCTTCCGGTTGATGAATGGGGTATCCGCGTTGAAGGCTGCGCACCTGCAGGCTCCAGCGTCACCCGTGGTGGTGCGGCCAACGGCCCGGCGGCTGTTTACGCTCTGACCAAATACATCGACTGGCTTAAAGCCTATGCTCCGGCAGAAGCCGCTGGCATGACCTTTGGCGAAGCCGGTCCGGTTCCGGCACAGGGCCAGATCGCCCAGCAGATATTCTGGTACACCGCCTTCACCGCCGATATGGCGAAAAAAGGCACCCCGGTAGTGAACGAAGATGGCACGCCGAAATGGCGTATGGCACCTTCGCCGCACGGCCCGTACTGGGAAGAAGGCATGAAGCTTGGCTATCAGGATGTGGGTTCCTGGACCTTGATGAAGTCCACCCCGCCTGAGCGTCGTAAAGCTGCATGGCTTTATGCGCAGTTCGTCACGGCGAAAACCACCTCGCTCAAAAAGACCCTTACCGGTCTGACTCCGATCCGTCAGTCTGACCTTGATACCCAGGCGATGACCGACATCGCACCGAACTGGGGTGGTCTGGTTGAATTCTATCGTTCCCCGGCTCGCGTCCAGTGGTCGCCGACCGGCACCAACGTTCCGGATTACCCGAAACTGGCTCAGCTCTGGTGGCAGAACGTTGCCGAAGCTGTAACCGGCGAACGCACCCCGCAGGAAGCCATGGATAACCTTGCAACCGCGATGGACCGTGTTTTGGAACGTCTGGAACGTGCAGGTATCGGTGGCGAATGCGCACCGAAACTGAACGAGGAACAGGATGCCCAGTACTGGTTCGACCAGCCCGGTGCTCCGAAACCGAAACTTGATAACGAAAAACCGCAGGGTGAGACCGTCAAATACGACGATCTGATCGCGGAATGGAGTGCGGCCCAGAAATAATCCAGGCCTCACAACTGGGGGTGCCGGGGGTGATTTATCATCCCCGGCCGTCCCAACAATTTCTCTAACAACTTATTTGTTCGTACCGATTTCAAAACACGATCCGGCTTTTATGGATCGATAAAAACCGAAGACATCCGGCAAACCGGATGCAAGGTCCCATACAGGGAATGTCTGGCTCATGGCGGGCACGACAGGGAGGAAACAGTGAATACCGCGATTAAAAAACGTCGCGCTGGCCTTGGCATTCAAGGTCGGCTCATGGCTTCTTTTGCCCTGATTCTGGTGCTGGCCGGTATTTCATCGGTGGTTTCCTGGATCTCGTTTGGCAACAGTCGGGCGCTTGTCGCCGACATAACTAATGATAGCCTACCCTCGATCATCCGGCAGATGGAACTTGCCATGGATGGTGTCGGACTGGCGGCTCAGGCACCGGCACTGGCAACATCGCGCAATGCCGATGAACTGGCTGAAACCGAGGCACGCCTTGATGCCCTGATAGGCGATGCCCGCACCCGGCTTGGCGAAATTGCAGCGACCAATCCGGAACCTTTGATGTTGCCGGTTGCCCCGACCAATTCCGAAACGAACGCAAATGCGGGTGACGCAGAAACACCGGATCAGGTACCGAACCAGACCGTGGAACCGGAACAAACCGTTGCTGTCGACGCAATTGAAACCCTGACCGCACAGCTTGACGATATTGTTGCACGCCGCAATACGCTGCATGAATTGACCATGCAGCGGCTTGAACTTGAAAAGCAGCGCGGTGATCTGACCCTTGATATGGTCTTTGCCTATAGCGATCTTTCGGAATTCATCAATCCGCTGGTCGAGGTTGTTGATATCGATGTCTCGCGCGGCATATCGCGTGTTGTAGATGGCAATAGCGATACGGTGGCTGAGCTGGAAGAAGCCATCAGATTTTCACAGCTGATTTCCGAAATCCGCGCCAACATGAACCTTGCATTTGGCATGTTGACCGCCGCCATCGCCGTGCCAGAAGGCGATGCCATGGACGAGGTCCGCAATCAATGGAGTTGGGCGGAGCTTCGCATTTCAGACGCGCTGGAAAAATTGCCCGATAACAATGATGGCACGCAGATAAAAAAACTGGCCGAGGCATTGCTGGTTTATGGCGCAGGTAAAGACAGCGTTTTTGATCTTCGCGAAACCGAATGGGACAATCAGTACAAGACAGAACAGACCCTTGATGCGACCCTGACCAGCGCCGAAGCATTGAGTACATCCATCACGCAACTCGTTGACGCCAAACGTCTTGAGGTCGATAACAGTGCTGCCAATGCCCTCTCGCAGGTGGTTCGCGATCAACAAGTGATTGCCCTGATCGGTATTGCGGTTGTGGTGATCTCGCTTCTCATCCTGATTTTCTATGTCCGTGGTAACCTTATCAAACGCCTGCTGCGTGTGATTGACGGTATGCGCCGCGTCGCAAATGGCGATCTTTCGACAGAAGTTCGCGATACTGGCCGCGATGAAATCGGTCGCATGGCCGAAATTCTAGGACAGTTCCGCGAAACCAGCCTTGCCGCCCAGCGGGCCGAGGAAAATGTCGCCCGCGAACGCGAGACTGCCGAAACCGAACGCCGCCGCGCCATGCTGGAACTGGCCGACGCGTTCGAAGCATCGGTAATGCAGGTTGCAAAGGATGTCTCACGCGAGGCCGAGAACATCCAGATAACCTCCAATCAGGTGCGCGAACAGGCCGAAGTCGCATCCAGTAACGCCACAGGAGTTGCCGGTGCGTCCGAGGAAATATCGATCAATATGGCATCTGTTTCCGATGCGGCAAAGTCACTGTCTGAGCGAGTCCGTGATACAGGCCTTCGCGCCCAGCAATCGGTGGATGCCGCCACCAACGCGGTAGATGCCGCCCGCCACACCAGCGAAACCATGCACGAGCTTGAAACCGGTGCGCAGGAAATCGGCGAAATCCTTAACCTTATTCAGGATATCGCCGCCCAGACCAACCTTCTGGCTCTGAATGCAACGATCGAAGCCGCCCGTGCAGGCGACGCAGGCAAAGGCTTTGCAGTTGTCGCGCAAGAGGTCAAAAACCTCGCCAATCAGACCGGCACGGCAACCGACCGGATTGCCCAGCGCATCACCGGGATCCAGACAACAACCGGTATCGCGGTACAGGCCATCACCACCATCCGCGACAGCATCACCGGCATTCACGAAACGGTCGGCGAAATGTCGGCAGCAGTTGACGAACAACAGGAATTCGTCGCCGAAATCGCCAGCAACGTCGAACAATCCGCCACCGCGGCCAGTGAAATGAACGCAACAATTGCACAGGTCAGCACAGCAGCAGATGACAATCTAAAGGCCGTCGATGGCCTGCGACAGGCAACAGATCGTCTGCGCCATCAATCCGACGATCTCGGAAAGCGCGTGCGCGATTTCCTTGACTCCATCCGGTCCGAGCAAGCAACGACAACCCGCCAGCAAAACAACAAAACCATAGATGAAGCCTCCCTCCCGTGAGCGCACTTGTCTGGGGCCCGATAAGGATGCCCTTCCCCCGAACGTCACAGTCGGGTCCCGGATTTTTCGCCCGGTTTCGTTGGCTAACAAAAAGCGATATACAGGAAGCAGCATGAAAAATTTGATCGCGCATATCCTGAAATCCTCGACCGTGACGGCAGGCATCACGCTTTGCCTGATGGCGACGGTAACCGCCGCATCCCCGCTTGATGAAGGGGTAAATTCGTATCGTCACGGCAATTTCGAAGCTTCGGCCAAAACATTTGCCCCGCTTGCCGAACAGGGCAACGCCACCGCGCAGTACCTTCTGGCCTGTCAGATGATTAACGGGGTTGGCGTCAATGCCGATGAAAAACGTGGCTGGGAGTTGATGAAAGCATCAGCCGACAATCACAATCCGGATGCCAGCATGGTCATCGCCCGAAGACTGGAAGCAACCGGTGCGAAAACCGACAATATCAGACCGCTTTATCAACAGGCTGCAGATCAGAACCAGACACAGGCGATGCTGTGGCTTGCCCTTGACGCCATGGATCAGGGCAAGCCCGATCAGGCAAAACAGCATCTGGGCACTGCATGGGAAGCTGGCGATCCGCGGGCGGCAACCTTGCTTGCCAATCGGTTTGCAGACAGTGACGCCGCCCGTTATCAATATCTGCGTCAAGCCGCCGAACGTGGTGAAATGCGTGCAGCTGCCTATCTTGCTGAAGAAGCCCGCACCCTTGGTGACCCCGTCGAAGCTGTTGGTTGGTGCGCCATCGCGACAGGCCTTCCAGGCCATGATCAGCATGCGGACTGGAAATCGATTGGCGATGCCGTAGAAAAAAACTGCAGTCAGTATGACAAGGATCTCTCCTCAGCTGACCGCGCCACAAACCGCGAAAAGGTCGATCAGTTCCTTGCAAGATTCTTTGACGGCTACAAACCCTGGAAGCCATGGCGACCCTGCGCCGTGAACTAGCCAAATGAAAAAATCCCCGATCTTGCAGATCGGGGATTTTAACTTGCGGGCCATATTAATTAATCTGGATCGTCGGCTTTGACCGCCTCCACAAGAAGCGTACTTCCTTCAATCCCGCAGACACGGACTTTCTGACCTTCAACAAGTTCCTCATCCGACTTCAGGACCCAGCTTGATCCATAGACGTTTTGACGAACGCGGCCATTGGTCGTCTTTTCTGTCAGAACAGTCGTTTTTCCGACCAGCGATGACCGCGTGCTGCTGACATCTTCCTCTTGCGCCCCCGAACATGCGGGACGAAAGAACCGCCGCCCGATTACAAATGACAGCACACTAAACACACCAAATGCGATCAGTTGTAGTTCCACCGAGACATCGGGAACCAACAGGACAACAAAACCCGCTGCTGCTGCCGCAACTGACAACCATAGGAAAATGATCCCCGGCAGCAACATTTCAAGCACCAGCATCAGGCAGGCCAGAATCCACCAATGCCAGAACTCGATGCCCAGTTCAGAAAATAAATTCATTTTGGCAATCCCGAGATCGTTTTAGCTTTTGTTTGTCTGAGAAATCGTTTTGATCAATTCGGTCACACCGCCAATCGATCCAACAACACCAGACGCATCCAGCGGCATGAAGACAAGTTTGCTGTTAGGGCTTGATGCGATCTGGCCAAGCGATTCAACATATTTCTGGGCGACAAAGTAGTTGATTGCCTGAACATCGCCTTCGCGGATGGCTTTGGAAACCGTTTCGGTTGCTTTGGCTTCTGCCTCGGCGGTGCGTTCGCGTGCCCGCGCATCAAGCTCGGCAGCGGCCATGCGTCCTTCGGCAGCCAGGATCGCCGCAGATTTTTCACCTTCGGCGCGCTTGATGTTGGCTTCTCTTTCGCCATCGGCCTCAAGAATCAGCGCGCGCTTCTCGCGCTCGGCCTTCATCTGACGGTTCATCGCTTCCGTAAGATCCTCGGGCGGCTGTACATCCTTGATTTCAACCCGGGTGATCTTAACCCCCCAATCACTGGTCGCTTCATCAAGAACAGCCAGAAGCAGCAGGCTGATTTTCTCCCGATTTGACAGCATTTCATCAAGTTCCATGGAACCAAGAACACTGCGCAAATTGGTCATGGCCAAATTCTGTACGGCATAATCAAGGCGCTCGACCTTATAGGCGGCATCTTTGGTATTGGTTACCCGGATAAAGACCACACCGTCGACCACAACGGATGCGTTATCGCGCGAAATCACTTCCTGGCTGGGGATATCAAGCACACGTTCCATAAGGCTCATGCGCTGTCCGACACGATCAAAAACCGGGATCAGGATATGCATTCCAGGATCAAGTGTCCGCAAATACCGACCAAGCCGTTCGACGGTAATTTCGTAACCCTGCGGCACGATCTTGACGCTCAAAAACGTCAGAACAACAGCCAGAAAGACAAAAGCGACAGAAAATATTGCAAAGGTCGAATGCATGATAAGCCCTAATTATTTAAGCTGGACGCCGAATAAACGGCATCAACAAGGTCCGTTTTATTCAAAACCTCGGCGAAACGATACGTTTAAAACAAAACAGATTTAATCATAGGGATAATATGCATTTGCTATGCAAGAAAATTGTGTGAATGCCTTATCGTAAAACCACCAGATACTTGCAGTACACGTCGAAACTCAAAGACGCTTTTCATCGATATATCCCGACAGCATTTCATCAAGCGCACTGAGATCTTCGGGCGCGTTGACATTTATAAACGGAGCCATGTCGCCAGACCGCACCGGAAACGTCACATTCGCGGCCCCCATGGCACGCAGTGCCCCGCCAACGCGGCGGTCTTCATCGCGAAGTTGGTTGCCAATGATACCAGCCCCGGCGCGATGCCAGATAGCAGACAGGTAGTGATCCCGTCCGGCATGGCTGGCAAAGGCTGCTTTTTTACCACCCTCTGTCGCCGCCTTAATCAATTGGGCGACCATATCATCGGGTACAATCGGGCAATCGACGGGAAAGGAAACCAGCCAGTCGACACCATCGGGCAAGCTCAATAATCCGCCCAGAATCCCGCCCAACGGCCCCAGCCCCGGTTGGGGACTGTCTGGAACGACCGGCAGATTGAATTCAGCAAAAAATGCCCCGCCTTCGTTGCTGGAAATCATCAGGTGATTGCATTGCGCGGATGCCGCGCTGATCGCATGCGCAATCAAAGGTTTGCCTGCCAGTTCACGAAACGGCTTGTTTCCGCCCATACGTCGCCCCTCGCCCCCGGCAAGAATCAATCCGGCGACTTTGGGATGATCGGACAGGCTGTTTGCATTGGCTGACATCGGCAGGATAACGTCCATTTATTTTGATCAGGATGGCATGGCAGCATTGCTGGGTAGGCATTTGCTAGTGGGGCATTCTGCCCCTATATCAAGGTAGAAGACAATGACAGCGTGCTGTCACGTGATCGGACGACCGAATACGCTTGATGATGACGACCGGGGACGGCCCCTTTGAACAAGGAGGCCGTTATGGCTTGGGTTGCATTACTTTTGGCCGGAATTCTGGAAGTTTGCTGGGCTGCGGGCCTTAAATATTCCAACGGTTTTACCAATCCCCTTCCGACAATTTTCACCCTGACGACCATGACCGGAAGTTTCTGGCTGTTGACCTTTGCCATGCGCAGCATCCCGCTTGGTACCGCCTATGCGATCTGGACCAGTATCGGTGCGGTTGGTGCGGTGATATTTGGCGTGGTGGTACTTGGCGAAATGCTGAGTGTCGCAAGGATATTGTCCATTTCCCTAATCCTTGCCGGAATTGTCGGACTTAAGCTTTTCAGTCCGGCATGATCACTATCAAATGGAAACGGGCGATCCCAAAACACCCGTTTCCCTGATTTTATTTGAATGATGATAAATCACACCCCGGCAGGAATACCGCTGCGCTCTACTTTACGCGGAGACGTCAGCTCTTTCCATTTCGAAAGCGCCTTGTTCACTGCTGGATAAGCATCCCGCCGCACGAATTCACCATCGCCGCATTTGCCAATCACGACGCCTTCTTCAGCGGCAATCCGACCGCGGCTGATGGTGTAGCGTGGCAAACCGGTGACTTCATGGCCTTCGAACACGTTGTAATCAATTGCCGATTGCTGATGTTCGGCGGTGATGGTTTTCGATGCCTTCGGGTCCCAGACCACAAGGTCCGCATCCGCACCGACAAGAACCGCGCCCTTGCGGGGATAGACGTTCAGGATTTTGGCGATATTGGTCGAGGTCACGGCAACGAATTCGTTCATCGTCAAACGACCGGTATTGACCCCATAGGTCCACAGCAGCGGCATGCGGTCTTCAAGACCGCCGGTGCCGTTCGGGATTTTGGTAAAATCACCAACTCCCATGCGTTTCTGCTTTGTCGTGAAAGCACAATGGTCGGTCGCAACAACCTGCAAGCTGCCGGATGCCAGACCGTTCCAAAGACCGTCCTGATGCAGTTTGCTGCGGAAAGGCGGCGACATGACGCGACGGGCCGCGTGATCCCAGTCCGCGTTGGCATATTCACTTTCATCCAGAATCAGATGCTGAATCAGCGGCTCACCAAACACGCGTTTGCCATTGGCACGCGCACGGCGGATGGCTTCGTGCGCCGGTTCGCAGGACACATGCACGATATAAAGCGGCACATTGGCCATATCTGCAATCATGATCGCACGGTTACACGCCTCGCCCTCGACATCGACAGGCCGGGAATAGGCATGTGCTTCGGGCCCGTTATTGCCAGCATCAAGCAAACGTTGCTGAAGTGTCGCGACCACATCGCCGTTTTCGGCATGAACCAGCGGCATCGCGCCGAGTTCCGAACAGCGAGAGAAGGATGCAAACATTTCATCATCATCGACCATCAACGCCCCCTTATAGGCCATGAAATGCTTGAAGGTGTTGATGCCCTTTTCCTCGACAACGATTTTCATCTCGTCAAAGACCTGCTCGCCCCACCATGTGATCGCCATGTGGAAAGAATAATCGCAAACCGCCTTGGTCGATTTGTTGTCCCACGCCTGAAGCGCTTCAAGCAGCGACTGATTGGGGGCAGGCAGGCAGAAATCGACAACCATCGTCGTTCCACCGGCAACTGCGGCCTTGGTGCCGCTTTCAAAATCGTCTTCGGAATAGGTGCCCATAAAGGGCATTTCAAGATGGGTATGCGGGTCAATCCCGCCGGGCATGACATAGCAGCCGTCGGCATCAACAATCTTGTCCCCGGTCAGGTTCTGACCGATCGCGGCAATCTTGCCATCTTCAATCAGGATATCGGATTTATATGTCAGATCGGCGGTAACGATTGTTCCGCCACGAATAACCATGGACATGGGTGGCTCCTTGTCTGTCAGTCTATCGTAAGGCCCGGAAAGTTGCGGGGAAGCCCCGGCATCCCTGCCCGTTTTCAGTTTCGTCAGATGGCCTGTCACCCGGCAGGTCAGCTACACCTGCCGGGTGACAGGATCGGATCGTTACATCGACGCCTTGTCGGTGACGGCGTGGGTCCAGGCACCCTCCGGCTTTTTGGTGATAACCGGGTCGGAGCCGCCCGACAGAAGGCTATCGACGGTGCGCTGATAGGCCGCTTCGTCAAGCTTTCCGTCGTCATCCAGCAGCTTGGCGATTTCCTGCATCATGCGGATCTGATGCTTTTCTGTCTGGGCACCGGTTGCGTCGTTATCCAGAACGATCATTGCGGCGTCTTCCGGGTTTTCCTTTGCCCACTGCCAGCCTTTCATGCTCGCAGCAACAAAGCGGCCCATCTTCTCGACGAAAGCCTCGTCTTTCAGATTGTCTTCAAGAACATAAAGGCCGTCTTCAAGCGTCGCGACACCCTGATCTTCGTATTTGAAGACCTTAAGCTGATCTTCGGTGATACCGGCATCAATGACCTGCCAGTATTCGTTATAGGTCATTGTTGAAATGCAATCGGCCTGCTTTTGCAACAGCGGATCAACGTTAAAGCCCTGTTTCAGAACCGTAACACCCTTTTCGCTGCCATCGGTCGGAATGCCAAGCTTCGACATCCAGCTCAGGAAAGGATATTCATTGCCAAAGAACCAGACACCAAGCGTCCGGCCCGGGAAATCATCCGGGCTTTCAACACCGGTTTCCTTAAGGCAGGTCAGCATCATGCCCGACTTGGCAAAGGGCTGCGCAATGTTTACCAGCGCAACACCCTTTTCTCGCGATGCCAGTGCGGATGGCATCCAGTCGACAATCACATCGGCACCACCACCGGCAATAACCTGTGGCGGGGCAATGTCCGGGCCGCCCGGATTGATCGTGACGTCAAGACCGGCTTCTTCATAGAACCCCTTGTCCTGCGCCACATAGTAACCGGCGAACTGTGCCTGGGTTACCCATTTAAGCTGCAGGGTGACTTCGTCCGCTGCCATCGCCGCAAACGATGCCATACCGACACTTAACCCTAACGCAGTCGCAAATATTTTCTTCATTCGTCGATGTCTCCTCAGGTTATTGTCAAGTCCTCCCGACGGGCCGTCTTTTGATGCCTTTAATGGCGACGTACCCGAAATGACGGATGCCATGACGTCGCCTTTCTTTCGACGTAGGCCACAGCTCCGTAAAAGGCGGTCCCCGCCAGGGCCGCCAATGCAATTTCCGCCCAGACCATATCGACATTCATCCGCCCGACTTCTGTCGATATCCGGAATCCCATACCCACAATCGGGGTGCCGAAAAATTCGGCAACGATGGCGCCAATCAGCGCCAGCGTGGAGTTGATTTTAAGTGCATTAAAGACAAACGGCATTGCGGCCGGTAGCCGCAACCGAAACAGGGTCGACCAGTAACCCGACGCATAAGTCGCCATCAGGTCCTTCTCAAGCGCGCCTGCAGCATTCAACCCGGTCACGGTATTCACCAGCATCGGGAAAAACGTCATGATCACGATCACTGCCGCCTTGGATTGCCAGTCAAACCCGAACCACATCACCATGATCGGTGCCACACCGATGATCGGCAGGGCAGACACCATATTGCCCAGCGGCAAAAGCCCCCGTTTCAGAAACGGTACCCGATCCACCGCAATCGCCACGATAAAGGCACTGCCGCAACCGATCACATAGCCGCTGATCACGGCCTTGATGAAGGTCTGATGGAAATCGGCAGCCAGAATGTCGGTCGAATTGACAAAGCGAACGCCAATGGCACTTGGCGCAGGCAGCAAAACCTGCGGCACGCCAAAACCGGCCACGATCACTTCCCAAAGGAACAGCAACCAGACACCAAACGCGATTGGCACCAGAATATTCGCCGATTGCTGTTTGGCAGTTTCAAGGCTGCGATAGCGCGCAACAACATCAATCCCCCGCCAGACAAACGCCCAAAGCGACAGGATAAACAACCAGAACCCGGTTCCAGCGTGACCGGCAATACCATAATCATAAAGTGCTTCAATCGCCTGCCAGCAGCCAAACACCGCCACCGCAAGGATGATCGCCGCATACTGAATGTGCCCCACACCAAGCCACGTAAATGCAGCACCGGCAATCACGCATAGTGCCATCGCCACCGCAATACCGAAAATGTCGCTGACAAAGGCGATCTGTTTGCCGCTTTCCGGATCAACCCCGCTCAGCGGAAAGATCAAAGCCAGCAAAGCCGCGATTGCCGCAACCAGACAGAATTTATCAAGTTTCACGTCGGTCATCCGCGTACTCCCATCCGGGCAAGAACGCGACGTTCACACCAGCCGACCAACACCACCATAATCGCGGCAACGAAGGCCGCCGTCAGTAATGCCGACCAGATCTGGATCGTCTGCCCGTAGTAGGACCCGGCCAAAAGGCGTGCGCCCAGCCCTGCCTGTGCCCCCGTCGGCAATTCACCGACAATTGCCCCCACCAGACTGATCGCAATCGCGACCTTCAGGCTGGCAAACAGATAGGGCATCGCCGATGGCAATCGCAACGCCCAGAAGGTCTGCCATTTCGAGGCATTATAGGTCCGCATCAGATCAAGCTGGATCACCTGCGGCGACCGCAGCCCTTTGACCATGCTGATCGTCACCGGGAAGAAACACAGATAGGTCGAAATAATCGCCTTTGGCACCAGTCCCTTAAGGCCAATCGCGCCCAGCACAACGACAATCATCGGTGCAATCGCAAGGATCGGAATGGTCTGGGATGAAATCACCCACGGCATCAGACTTTTTTCAAGTGTGATCACATGAACAATTCCGACCGCCAGCAGAATGCCAAGTGCGGTTCCGATCACAAACCCCAGCAGAGTCGATGAAAGCGTCACCCAGCTATGGTAAACCAGCGACCGTTTCGACGTGATCGCAGTCGCAAAAATGGTTTTATACATTTCCTGCGCGACCTGATGCGGGGCCGGAAGGATCGGTCGTTCCTGCGCCAGTGTATCTTCGATCAAACGCGTCGTTGTCCAGATTTCCCCGGCACGGTTATAGCGGTCAATCTGGGTCGGCGCGTTCATGAACACCGCCCCGATATACCAGATGACAAACAGCGCAATCAGCACCACCGTCACCGGACCAGCCTGCCCGGACATCAAACGCGACCAGAGCGATGCACCGCCCATCGCACCATTCATCGTTGCGGCATTACTCGTCATAGCTATGCCCCGCCCGCAGCCCTTCGCGCACACGATGGGCGACTTCCAAGAATTCTGGCGTTTCGCGGATGTCAAGGCCTCGATCCTTCGGGAAATCGGTTTTGATCACATCAATGATCCGGCCCGGCCTTGGCGACATCACAACGATCTTGGTCGACAGGTAAACCGCCTCGGGGATCGAATGGGTGACAAAGGCCACCGTCTTGTTGGTCCGCGCCCACAATTTCAGAAGCTGTTCGTTCAGATGATCGCGCACAATCTCATCCAACGCCCCGAACGGCTCATCCATCAGAAGCAGATCGGCATCGAAACTTAGAGCACGCGCAATTGATGCACGTTGCTGCATCCCGCCCGAAAGCTGCCACGGGAATTTCTTTTCAAACCCGTTCAGTTCAACAAGTTTAAGTGCCTCGTGCCCCCGCTTGATGCGTTCTTCGCGGGGAATTTCCATAATTTCCAGCGGCAGGGTCACGTTGCGTTCAATCGAGCGCCACGGCAGCAATGCCGGCGCCTGAAACACATAGCCATAGGCACGATTTTCACGCGCTTCCTGCGGGGAAACGCCATTGATCGAAATATCGCCACCCGTGGCCTTTTCCAGATCGGCAATCACACGTAACAGCGTGGTCTTGCCACAGCCCGACGGGCCGATAAAGGAAACGAACTCGCCGCGTTCGATTTTCAGATCAACATCAGACAGGGCATAGACCGGCCCGTCAGCGGTTTGAAAGGTCAACGACAGTTTTTGAATATCAACAACTGCGTCGGCGGATGCGGGCATTTGCGCCACATTATTGACGACTGCTTTTAACGTCATGGGGTATCCCCTGATCGAATGTCTCTCTAAAGCCTCCCTCAGGGTCGTTGCCCTGAACCTTGCCGACTTGTCTTTTGCCCGGTCATTTGGCGCCGGAATATAAAATGTCGGTCAAAGCAAAACGGCGAGCGGGACACATGCTCCGTTCGCCGTTAAATCTCAGTTGCCGTCGGTCAGGCGGGTATAGGTCGAAGGCCGACGGTCGCGGAAAAACTGCCATGTGTTCCGCACTTCACGTACCATGGACATATCCATGTCATGCACGATCAGTTCGTCCTGATCGCGCGATGCTTCCTTTTCAATCACGCCACGCGGATTGACAAAATAGCTCTGGCCGTAAAACTCGCCAATGTTCCACGGCATTTCCCGGCCAACCCGGTTGATCGCCCCGATATAACATCCGTTGGCAACTGCCGATGCGGGTTGTTCCAGCTTCCACAGATGTTCCGAAAGTCCGGCCACGGTTGCCGACGGATTGACGATATATTCCGCACCATTTAACGCCAGCGCACGCCAGCCTTCCGGGAAGTGTCGGTCATAGCAGATATAAACGCCAAGCTTGCAATATTGGGTATCAAACACCGGCCAGTCCGAAACGCCGGGCTTGAAGAAAAACTTCTCCCAGAAACCGGCAACCTGCGGAATATGGGTTTTGCGATATTTGCCAAGATAGGTCCCGTCGGCATCAATCACGGCGGCGGTGTTGTAATACACACCGGTAATTTCCTGCTCGTAGATCGGAACGACGATGACCATTTTATGCTTTTTGGCCAGTTCGCACATCAACTGCGTGGTCGGGCCATTCGGGATTTCTTCGGCCGCGGCGTACCATTTCGCATCCTGGCTCGGACAGAAATAGGGTTGTGTGAAAACTTCCTGAAAACACAAAACCTGCACGCCCTGCCGCCCTGCCTCTTCGATATAGGGCAGATGCGCGTCGATCATGGCCTGACGAATTTCGTCTGGCGACTGTTCGGTTGAACCCTTAAGGCTCATCTGAATCAGTCCGCCTCTCAGCATAGACATCCGAGATACCTCCTTGATCTGATATGTGCCATATGCCGGCTTTTGCCGATCTTGTGGTTTGGTCCAGTTTGCGTCCCCAATTCCCATGATGGGACGCAAACCGGAAAATCGTGAAACGTAACGTCTCCTAAGGGCTTTCGCCCACCCTGTCCGCAGCGGAACAGGGGAAAAAATCCCTAGTCGATTTCTTTCAGCACATCGCGTAGCGTGCCAAACAGCTGATCGATATGTGATTTTTCAATGATCAGCGGCGGCGAAAGCGCAATGATATCGCCCGTCGTGCGGATCAGAATGCCCTTCTCGAACGCCTGCAGGAACGCGCTGAAGGCGCGCTTGGTCGGGAAACCTTCGATCCCTTCAAGCTCGATCGCGCCGATCAGGCCAAGGTTACGAATATCCTTGACCTTCGGCAGATCAATCAGGCTGTGAACCGCATCTTCCCAATATTGACCAAGTTCCTGCCCTCTGGTGTAAAGGCCGTCCTCTTCATAGGTCTCAAGCGTCGCAAGGCCCGCCGCACAGGCAACCGGATTGCCCGAATAGGTGTAACCATGGAAAAGCTCGATCATGTTTTCCGGGCCGGACATAAAGGTATCATGGATGTCGTCGGTCGCGAAAACAGCCCCCATCGGGATTGTCCCGTTGGTAAGCCCCTTTGCCGTTGTCACCAGATCCGGCTGAACACCGAAATAATCAACGGCAAACGGGGCACCAAGGCGACCAAAACCGGTAATGACTTCATCAAAGATCAGAAGAATACCATGCTTGGTGCAAATCTCGCGCAGGCGTTCCAGATAGCCTTTTGGCGGGATCAGAACACCGGTCGACCCAGCAACCGGTTCGACAATCACAGCAGCGATGGTCGACGGATCATGAAGCGCGCAAATACGTTCCAGATCATCGGCCAGAAACGCACCATGTTCCGGCTGGCCGCGGGTAACGCCGTTTTCGTCAGGCAGATAGGTGTGACGGATATGGTCAACCCCGCCCAGCATCTGGCCAAAGGTCTTGCGGTTGCCCGAAATACCACCAACCGAAATACCGCCAAAGTTAACACCGTGATAGCCGCGTTCACGACCGATCAAACGGGTCCGCTGCCCATCCCCGCGTGCCCGGTGATAGGCAATCGCGATTTTAAGTGCGGTTTCAACCGATTCAGAACCGGAATTGGTATAAAAAACATGGTTCAAATCGCCCGGCATAAGCTGCGCCAGACGGCTGGCAAGCTCGAACGCCTTGGGATGGCCCATCTGGAATGCCGGGGCATAATCCAGTTCGTCCATCTGTGCCTTGACCGCCTCGACGATCTTGGGACGCTTGTGACCTGCGTTGCAGCACCAAAGCCCAGCAGTACCGTCCAGAATCTGGCGGTTGTCATCGGTCTGGTAATACATGCCTTCCGCACTGACAAGCATGCGTGGGGCCTGCTTGAACTGGCGGTTTGCCGTAAACGGCATCCAGAATGCCGAAAGATCGTTCGGCCGGCTGATTTTCGTGGTGGCTGTCATAAAAAGGTCTCCCGTACCTTTCTTGTGCTTCCCTGACATCGTTCTGACGGACAAAATCCGTGACCAAACCAATGTCCGACTTTCATTTAATATCCATCACACCCCGGATGCGTGATATGTCACACACAGGGTGGTCAGAACTGCACCGCATGGCGGCACAGGAAAAAATCGTTAGCACGGGAATCTCCCATGCACTAGCGCTTTAAAGTCACCGGGAACTGGTTTCGAATTTTCGACTGCCAAATGCCATTTCAGCGACCCTGATTTTTGTTTACGGCACCGAATTTCTGTTTATCTTTCACCGGAGTTGTTCAAAATTCTGGACATACTCTGGTTGGTTCGGCGCGTATTTTAAACTTGCTTTTTAGTATCTAAAGTAGAGATTATTTTAACCTGACCAAACGGTCAAGATAAATGACGCAATTTCGGGGAACGTCGATGAGTGCAGTCAAATCCGGGCAAAACGGCGCACATAAAGCCGCCATTCGCCAGGAAAACGAAGAGCAAATTCTTGCCGCTGCCGAGCTGGTTTTTGCCGATTACGGCTTCAAGGGCGCAACCACCGCGCGGATTGCCGAAATTGCCAAGGTGCCCAAGGCCAATGTGCATTACTATTTCAGCACCAAGGAAGCCCTTTACCGACGGATCATGGAAGACATTTGCGATCATTGGCTTGAAGCGGCAATGACATTTGAAAACAGTTCCGACCCAGCCGAAATTCTGCGCGGCTATATCGAAGCCAAGATGGATCTGTCGCGTGCCCGCCCGCACGGTTCGCGCGTCTGGGCGCACGAAATCATCCGTGGTGCAAAGTTCTCGTCCGACTACATTTCAACCACAGTCAAAAACTGGCTTGATAGCCGCGTGGTGGTAATCAATCGCTGGATCACAGAAGGCAAGATGGACAAGGTCGAACCCTACTCGCTAATGTATATGATCTTTGCCACAACCCAGCATTACGCCGACTTTGCCCGTCAGATCGAAATCTTCAATAACGATCACCCGTTATCGGATACCCAATTCGCCGAGGCCAAGGAAAATGTCGTGCGCATCATCCTGAAAGGCGTCGGGCTGTCTTAAAGACAACCACCGCAACAAAGCTGCCTGCCCCACACTAACGAATAGTTGAAAAATATACCCATCCCCCAAATCTGAAATCGACAAACACTGATCTATTTTCAAACGGGGGCCAGCATGCATTTTCAACGCGTATTCATGTACGCGATCGGATTTGACATCATGCCTATGCTTATTCTGACGTGCATGGTCCTGTCCGCAATCTCTAATCATGCCCATGCCGCATCTGATACCTGCAAACAGATTGTCGTTGGTGGTGCGGCAGGATGGGAACCGATTTCTTACTTCGACAGCAATGGCCATGCACAAGGCATTTCGATTGATATCCTGCGTCGATACACGCAGGAAAACAATATCAGCCTGAAAGTACATTTTGAAATCCCGTGGAACCGATCGATCCAGATGCTCGAAGCCGGTGAAATAGATGTGATGGCAGGCGCCTATTCCACGGCCGAACGGGCGATGACTTTCATCTATTCCCTTCCGTATGCATCCGATGATGTCATGGTCTTTCAGCATGTTGACCGACAATTTTCCGTGCAAAACATAGAAAGCCTGATCGGTCACAGCGGTGCCCGTCCCCAAGGCGGAAGCTACGGCGATTTCATTGACCGGTATGCCAATGATCGGCTCGACATGATTTATTCACCAACCGGCAACCGCATATTCGATATCCTGATGAACGGGCGGGTCGACTATGTGTTGCTGGGGCGGTATGACGGCATGGCCAATGTCGCGATTGATGGTATCGAGCAACAGGTAATTGCCATTGAACCACCACTGGCAGTGAATGAAGTTCAATTCATGTTTTCGCGCAGCAGCCCGTGCGTTCCACACATCGCCCGGATCAACGACTTGATCACGGAACTGGACAGAAAAGGGCAACTTTCCGAATGGGTCGCCCTTCACCTGCCCAAATCCAACAGCAACTGACAAAAAAAGACCGGCACAAAGGCCGGTCCAGTCTGGAGTATTCAGGGGAGGTTCTCGATATCGCTTAAACCGACTGTGTCATGACCGTTTCATCGGCTTTGGCCAGAACGGCATGCAGCAAAACCTGCCCGCCTGCATCCGACCAATGCTTATAAACTTCTTCAATCTCGTTATGTGAAATGCCATCAACACACGGGATAAAGATCATCGCCGTCGGGGTCACTTGCGCCAGGTAGCACGCATCATGACCGGCACCCGACACAATCTCGCGAGCGGAATATCCGCCGATTTCGACAGCATTGCGGACTGCATCGACACAGGTTCTGTCAAACGGGACCGGGGCGTAATAGAAAATCTGTTCCAACTCGGTTTTCAGGCCGATGTCGGATGCGATTTTCTCCACTCCTTCGCGAAGCGCCTTATCCATATCGGCTAGGACCGCGTCGTCAGGATGTCGGAAATCAACAGTAAAGAACACCTCGCCCGGGATCACGTTGCGTGAATTGGGGTGAATCTGCATCATCCCAACCGTCGCACAGGCCAACGGGGAACGATCCAGACCGATCCTGTTGACCAGATCAACCACACGCGACGCACCCAACAATGCATCCTTGCGGGTTTTCATCGGCGTCGGGCCGGCATGGGCCTCAACACCGGTGAACTTGATTTCGTACCAGCGCTGCCCCTGTGCATCGGTGACAATGCCGATATCCTTGCCTTCATCTTCAAGGATCGGGCCCTGTTCGATATGGGCCTCGAAATACGCGCCCATCGGATGGGCGTCAATCGTGGCTTCGTGATCGCCAAGATAGCCGATGCGTTTCAATTCCTCGCCCATCGTCTTGCCATCGACATCAGCACGCGAATGGCCGTAATCAAGATCGAACACCTTGGCAAAAACGCCTGATGCCACCATTGCCGGGGCAAAGCGCGACCCTTCTTCGTTGGTCCAGCAAACGACTTCAAGCGGTGCTTCGGTTTCATATTTGGCTTCATTGAGCGTCCGGATCACTTCAAGTCCCGAAAGCACACCATAAACACCATCATATTTTCCACCCGTCGGCTGACTATCAAGGTGGCTTCCCATAACGACAGGGGGCAGTTCAGGATTACGACCTTCACGGCGAGCAAAGATATTGCCCATCTTGTCGATACGGATCGTGCATCCCTCGGCCTTGCACCATTTGATGAACAAATCGCGGCTTTCACGATCCAGATCGGTCAGCGCCAATCGGCAAACGCCATCCTTGGCAGTTTTGCCAATCTTTGCCATCTCCATCAGGCTGCCCCAAAGCCGGTCGCCATTGATCGACAGATTACGCACACTTGGTTGAACGGTCATGTAGATATCCTTTTGTCTGTCTTTCGGCTTTGGCGTTATTCGGCTGCCTGTCGCATCGGGTTTAACGGATGTTCCGGCCAGGTCATGTAAGGCTTGTCGGTTTTGACCGGCTCCATGGTGATGCAATCAGGGACCGGACAAATATGATAGCAAAGATTGCAACCAACACATTCCTCGTCGATGACAACAAACTCACGGTGCCCGTCTTCCTTGACATTCATCGCAATCGCCTGATGCGATGTATCCTCGCATGCAATATGGCAACGACCACATTCGATACAATTGTCGGGGTTGATCACCGCCTTGGTATCGAAATTCATGTTAAGCTCATTCCAATTCGCGACCTGCGGCACGGCCGCACGCGTGAACTGTTCGACACTGGTGTAACCCTTGTCATCCATCCACTGGCTCATGCCGTCGATCAGATCGTCAACGACCCTGAAGCCATAGATCATCGCGGCCGTGCAGACCTGCACCGCATTTGATCCCAGCGCCATGAATTCAACGGCGTCTTTCCATGTGGTAATGCCACCGATGCCGGAAATATGCAGATCGCGGGTTTCCGGCGTACGGGCAATTTCGGCGACCATGTTAAGGGCAATCGGCTTGACGGCCGACCCGCAGTAACCGCCATGCGTCCCCTTGCCATCAACCATCGGCTCGGGAACCATGCTGTCCAGATCGACCGAAATGATCGAGTTAACGGTGTTAATCAGCGACACGGCATCCGCCCCGCCTTTTAACGCGGCCTCCGCCGACCACAGGATATTGGTGATGTTTGGCGTCAGTTTGGTAAAGACCGGAATATCAACCGCATCCTTGACCCAGCGCGTGACCTGTTCGACCATTTCAGGAACCTGCCCGATGGCCGATCCCATGCCGCGTTCGCACATGCCGTGCGGGCAGCCAAGGTTAAGCTCGATCCCATGCACACCGCTTTCGGCGATCTGCTGTGCCAAATCCTTCCATGCCCGTTCTTCAATCGGGGCCATCATCGATCCGATAATCACATGATCGGGATATTCTTTACGGCATTCACGGATTTCCTGAAGGTTGACCGAAAGCGGCCTGTCGGAAATCAGTTCGATATTGTTGATACCAAGCAAACGGCGGTTCTGGTCATGATGCGCGCCATAGCGCGACGATACGTTAACCACCGGCGGGTCAATCCCCAGTGTCTTCCAGACAACGCCGCCCCATCCGGCTTCGAATGCGCGAACAACGTTGTATTTCTTGTCGGTCGGCGGTGCGGAGGCCAGCCAGAACGGGTTCAGTGAATTGATCCCGGCAATTTTGCAGCTTAGATCAGCCATTTTCTCTCTCCCTTTCTGGCTTATGCGGTTTTAAGGAACGCGTCGATGGCAATCGCGGCCTGCTTGCCGTCTTCGACCGATTGAACTGTCAGGTCCTCGCCACTTTTGATGCAATCCCCACCGGCAAAGATGCCAGAGGCGGTTGTCTGGTAATTTTCGTCGACCACGATCTTGCCACCGGCAATTTCCATCCCGGCAAGATCATCTGTTTTGATTTTCTGACCGATGGCCTTCAGAATCTGGTCGGCGCGGATTTCAAATTTCTCGCCGGTGCCGACAAGCTTGCCGTTCTGAAGTTCCGTTTTCTCGAACTCCATGCCGATCAGTTTGCCATTGGCCTTGATCGCCACCGGCTTGGCCCAGTGGCGCACGACCACGCCATTGATCTTGGCCAGTTCCTGTTCATATTCTGTGGCCGACATATGTTCAGCCCCGCGGCGATAGACCAATGTGACTTCGTCCGCGCCAAGGCGTTTGGCCTGGATCGCGGCATCAATTGCGGTGTTGCCACCGCCGATCACGATCACATTATTGCCAACCGGCATGTCGGATTTCGGCTCGGTCTGGCGAAGCTGCTCGATAAAGGCAATCGCGTCATCGACACCATCAAATGCCTCTCCCGGCAGGCCAAGTTCGTTGGTCGCGCCAAGCCCGACCCCAACAAACACCGCATCATATCCGTCGCGCAAAGCCTCAAGGCTGATGTCACGGCCAAGCGCCTTGCCATACTCAATCCGAATGCCGCCGATGCCCAAAAGGAATTCAACCTCTCGCTGGGCGAAATCATTGGTCATTTTGTACGCCGCAAGACCATATTCATTAAGCCCGCCCGGCTTCGCCTTGGCTTCAAACACAGTCACATCATGGCCCAGCATCGCCGCGCGATGCGCGCATGAAAGCCCCGCCGGACCGGCACCGACCACCGCGATCTGTTTACCGGTCAGGGGTGCCCGTTTGAACGGATGGGGCAATTCATTGCGCGCCATCAGGTGATCAACCGCAAAACGTTGCAGACTGCCGATTTCAACCGCGACATCTTCGGACACATTGCGCACACAGGATTGTTCGCACAGTACTTCTGTCGGGCAGGCACGCGCACAGGTGCCACCCATGATATTGGCCGACAGGATGGTTTTGGCTGCCCCATCAGGGTTGCCGGTGCTGATTTTACGGATGAAGCCCGGAATATCGATTGATGTCGGGCATGCCGCAACGCATGGCGCGTCATAGCAATACAGGCAGCGATTGCTTTCGGCCATGGCCTGCAAGGTGGAATAGGCCGGATGCAGATCGGAAAAACCGTCATCGGGATCATTATGGCCGATATGTCCCGAGCCGTGGATAGCACCTGATTTCGAAACTTGCTTGCCCTGCAAGATGGTCATGTTTTGTCTCCCTGCCAAAAAGGCGTCCTCTCCTGGCGTCAGCGAGAGACAAAACAAGAATGGCATTCTCAAAAAACCAGCCGCCCTTGGAAGCCTAAAAAAGCTTCGGATCGATTTATGGCGTATGCGGACGGGCGGGCCCGACCAACTCTGGGTCTTCAATCAATGACATTCTTGGCGTATCCGTCCGGCTTATTGCCGGACTGTTTCCCAGTATTCGATCTGTCGCGCCTTTTTTGAATTTCGGGTTATTCCCGGTTGATAGCGCGTACAGATGCCTCTCTCTGACCCATACAGCATGTCCAATCCTGATCATTTGGTCAAGATTAAAATTCAACACAGGATTGCAAGATGTGTGAGACATTAAAATCGCGCCTTGCTATGCATCCAGGCGCGCAGGCTTCTTTTCTGTAGTGACCGTTTCCGCGACCGAAATCACCAGTACACAAATCGACATCAAAACAACTGAAATCGCCGATGCAGCAGGCAAATCACTGCCCGTTTCCGCAATTTTGGAGTAGAGCACCAGAGGCAGGATATTTACTTGTGTCCCAACCAGAGCTAACGCCGTACCGTACGCACCAAACGCCACCGCCGATGTAAGACAGAATGCCGAGACAAAACCCGGTACAAGTTGGGGCACCAAAACATCAACATGCGCCCGAAAACCTGATGCCCCCATAGTCTTTGCCGCCTGAATCTGGCTTCGGTCGAAATTTATAAGTGGTGGCAACAAGATCATCACTACCCGCGGTATCAGATAGTATGAGTAGGCAAATCCCAAGCCGATTGGCGAGAAAATAAATCCGCCAACAACAGAAGGCTCAGCCCCGACTTCCGCCAAAAGCATTGTAACAAATCCCGCCCTGCCAAAGGTCAGAATAAATCCATAAGCAATAATCAGCCCGGAAAACGTCAGCGGCAACGAGATCAGAAACATCAAAGCTGAGCGAAACCGTTCTGATTTTTGCGACAGATGCAAAGAGACGAAATAGCCCACGATCAAAGAAAAGAGCGGTGCGGCCAATCCGATCACCAGACTGCCACGCAACCCGGCCCAGAAAACAGGATCGGAGGCGACCCTGCCATAGGCAGAGCCACCATCCGAGAGCGAGTCAGCAACCACGAAAACCAGCGGCAAAATGAAGAACGCACCGAGAAACACCGTTGCCGGTAATGCAAGCCAGAGCAACGTGCTCTTGTGACGTCCAACCATTATCTTCATTCTCCGCTTTTCAGGTCTTTTTATTGCGTTAGAAACTCAGTCAATCACCAAGAACGGCCTTGGACCAACCGGTATCAATATCCGCCTTCAGCGCAGTCGCCTTGACGATATCAATCGGGTGAATCTGAGGGGCGTCGGGCATTTTATCAGCCACTTCCGGAGACAGCTTGACACCCGGAACCGACGGACGGACATATCCTTCGGCAAAGGTGGCCTGGCCCTCATCTGTCATGATGTAGTTGAGCCAAAGCTTTGCAGACGAAGGGTTCGGACCGTTTTTAACCATGCTGATCGCATAAGGCGCAGCCGCCGATGCTTCTTTCGGGATGACGACATCAATGTCATCCCCCATGCCGTCCTTGTATTTCGCTTTCAAGCCATCATTTTCATATCCAATCCAGATCGGAATTTCGCCTTTGAGGAACTGCGCATAGGGCGTCGTCCCGACGGTGCGCAGGACATTGCCGCTGTTATGCAGACGCGCAAGGTAATCGATACCCGGCTGAATGTTATCCATATCGCCGTCGTTGCCAAATGCTGCACCAAAAACAACAACCTGCCCCTGACCAGTCGAGCGCGGATCAAGATAGACAATCGAATTCTTGTATTCGGATTTCAGAAGATCAGCCCAGCTTTCCGGCGTTTCTTTGACCAGCTTTTTGTTTACCAGAAATGCAATATTGAGCTTGTGAACGGTAAACCATTTTCCGTCTTTCTCACGAAGCTCATCCGGCAGCTTGTCAAAATTGACAGGCTCAAACGGCGCAACAACATCCTTGGCAACCGCATCAAGTGCAGAACCGGCAAAGTAATAGGCAGTATCGGCTTGCGGACGATTGCGCGACTTGTCCAGCGCAACAACAGTCGCAGCCGAGCCTAGATCGTTATAGACCATTTCAACCCCCGGATAGCGGGCCTTGAAATTCTTGAATTGTGATGACCAGTTTGCCCAGGTCGGCCCGGTATCAAATGATACAATAAGGCCTTCTTCCTGCGCTTTTTCATAAAGGGCCTGTTCACCATCATAAAGCTCAGGCCCGTCAAAGGCACTGGCGGTAAACGGCGCAAGAGATAGAGCAGCAACCAGCGCCGCCTTGAACTTGAAATTCATCGAATGTCTCCTTGAGGGGGGGATATCGGAATGGACTATGAGCGAAGAATCCGAACCTGGTCCGGAGCAATCGAGACACCCGCAACAGTGCCACGATATCCTGTTTCACCAGTTATGATCTGGTCTCCAAGGGCAATGTCGTATCGACGTACTGCGCCAAGGAACCTGTCCTGAACAAGATCACCTTGGAAATAATTGACGCTATGATGCGTCCCACCCTCTGCGGCGGAGGGCGCACTGATCACCGGCGTAACGGCTTCGGGGCGAACAAGCAGGGTCACGGATGCGCCGACTTGCCAATCCTCTGCGTTACAAACGACTTCGCCAAGCTCGGTCAATACCCGGTTGGGGCACAGCACTTTGCCCGGCCACAGATTGGCCTTGCCGACAAAGGCGGCGACTGTTTTATCAACCGGATTGTCGTAAAGATCACGCGGCGCGGCAAGCTGAAGCAAACTGCCTTCATGAATGACGGCGACCCTGTCTGCCATGGACAAGGCTTCTTCCTGATCGTGGGTAACCAAGATCGCAGCGATGTTGGCCGTGCGCTGGATATGGGTAATCAGATCACGCATCTCGCCACGCAAAGAAGCATCAAGCGCTGACAACGGTTCATCAAGCAAAAGCGCCTTTGGCTGATAGACAAGCGCACGTGCAAGCGCAACACGCTGCTGCTGCCCTCCAGAAAGGGTCGCGGGCAGGCGATCACCGGCATGAGCCAGACCGACCTCCTGCAAGGCTTTGCATGCGCGCTCAATTCGTTCATCGCGTGCAACACGGCGAAGCTGAAGCGGGTAGGCTATGTTTTCAAGCACCGTCATGTGCGGGAACAGGGCGTAGGACTGAAACACAATACCAAGATCACGATGCCGTGCAGCAACACCTTTCATATCCCGACCGCTGATCTCGATGCGTCCCTGCTGCGGGTCCATAAATCCGGCGAGAAGCTTCAAAAGCGTACTCTTCCCGGAACCGGAGGGACCGATCACCGCCAACAGTTCTCCGGTTTTGACATCAAAATTGATATCAGTAAGACCGCCTTTGCCATCCGCATAACGATAGGTGACATTTTCAAAACGGATGGTCATGGGCGTGCCTTTTGACGAAAATGTGAGAAATGCGCCCCGGCAGCACTGGCACATGCCGCCATCAAGGCAAGAAAGATCAAAACCACCGTGGCCGCACAAGCCAACCCGGTCGCACCATAAAATGCCTGCAACAGGACAACCGGATAGGTTCGCGAAAGAAAGCCCGCCACAAGGTTGGAAATCTGGAATTCACCAATGGAAATCGCTGTAACCATCATCAGACCGGACAAGAGGCTGTAGCGGAGTGAGGGAATAACGATATCGCGAAAACGCTGCCAGAAACCTGCACCAAGCGTTTCGGCAACCCTTTCCATTCCAGCAATACCAAGCCGATCCATATCCCCAAGGAGTGTTCCCACCAGATATGGCAGCGTCAACACCACATGCGCACAGACCAGAAGCCAGGTCGTACCGAGCCAAGGGGTATAATTGCTTGAAAATACGATAATAAATCCAAAGCCCAAGACAAGCTCAGGTACAGCAACGGGCAATAAGGTGAAAATACGCGCGGCCAGTCGAATGCCACGGTTAGCTGCCGAAAACACAGCGTAAGCAAACGGCACCCCAAGCAGAACGTTGATAACACATGTAGCAACAACGACCTGCAAACTGGTCAGAAAGGCTCGCTGAAAACTGGAATCCCCGGCGACCTCAAGGTACCAATCGAATGTCATACCGCTGGGCAGCAGGCTGTTGGTCCAGCTCGTGCCAAATGACCCTACCACCAACAGAAGAATCGGTGTCACCAGATACAAACAATATAAAAAAGTCACCAGACCCATAAAAAAATTCCAGAGTGGCAAGATTAGAAGGGAAACGATATCGCGGCCAAAAAAATGGCCCACCGAACATCGTCCGAGGGCCAAGCTATGCGAGTCTGAAAATTTACACAAATGTAAGTTTAATGACATTTGCGAACACAAAAATCGCCGCGCCTGTCAATTCACACCCAGCCCCAAAAATGCACTGGCGATCTTTGACAAAACAGCATCGACATCCTCGCAACGCACGACGCCGGGCACAACAGGCGCACTGGGCAGAGCGAAAACAGGACGATCATAATGCAGTCCATAAGCCATTTCCGTGATCGTGCCATATCCACCGCCCACAGCAATCAAAAGCCGTGCGGACCTTGCAATAACGGAATTACGCGTCGGACCAATACCGGTTGCCAACGGGATTGTGACATATGGATTTGCCGTCTCGAACTCATCACCGGGCAACAGACCAAGGACCAGGCCCCCCGCCTCATAAGCCCCGCGTGACGCGGCTTCCATAACACCAGTGCGCCCGCCAGTCAGCAGGGTATAGCCAATTTCAGCCAACCCCTTCCCAAGCGCTTCGGCATCCGCGCACTCAGCGTCACTAGCAATCTTTGCGCCAATGACCGCAACCGGAACCTGACGCACTTTTTGATTCTGAAACAACCAGCGCACAGCCTCTTGTGGGGTAACCGCCTGTAAGTTCACCTCGGATATCGCAACCAAACCGGCGACCTCATAGTCCCGAGCTTTCCAGCAAAGTGTCCAAGGATCAAATACTTTGCCCGCACAGCGCAGGACAGAGTTTCCCGTATCAATATGCAATTGCATGTTGCAATATCCTTTTTCCATCGCAATAAACTGGCCCGTTATGTAAACTAATTTACAATTCGAAACCAGAAAAGATTACAAGGCAGAAGAATGACATCGCCGACGACGCACGATATTCCAGTCGATCTGAGCCCCAGACAAAATGAAATCCTTCACATCATCCGTGATCAGGGATTTGCAACTCTTGAAGCTTTGGCCGACATTTTTGACGTGTCGACACAAACCATTCGTCGCGATGTCATCGATCTCAGCAAACAGGGATTTTTGCAACGTTTTCATGGCGGCGCAGGCCTGCCCAACAGCATGGTCCGTCTGGGGCATGAACAGAAAAACCGCCTTTCGCCAGAAGCCAAACAACGTATCGGAGAGCGCGCAGCACGCATGATCCCGAACGGGGCATCTGTATTTCTTGATGTCGGCACCACGGTCGAAGCCCTTGCTCGTGCCCTTGGTAAACATCGTAACCTGCGACTGGTGACCAACAGCTTGCTGTGCGCTTCAATCGCCTCGGCGCAATCGCATCAGGAGATTCACGTTATCGGTGGCCTTATATATGGCAGCGACGGATCCCTGGTCAGCAACGACGCCCCCGCAGCCATTCGACGCTTTGCCTTTGATTACTGCGTGATCGGGTGTTCGGGCTTTGATAAAAATGGCACCCCGCTCGATCATGACAGGCAAAAAGTCGCGATCAAGAATGCAGCGATCCGCTCGTCACGGCACAGCATCCTGATTGCGGATCAATCGAAATTCCAAGCCCATCCCTTCATGCGAATTGCCGAAACCACGGATTTCAGTGATTTCGTTACCGACATGATCCCACCGCCCCACATCAATGATGCCTTTGAACAGGCAGGGGTCTGCATCACCGTCGCCTGATAGAGAGTGACAGCAACACTGCGTAATGCAAGGACATGGCTGTTGCGCAGCAATGCTCCTATGCAACATAGCGCAAATATGCGATTTTAATCGGCACAAGCAGCAGGCTGTGATAGAAGCCGCAGCACAAGATTTCCCGCAGACGACAAAATAGAAAAGACCCGCAAGTGATGAGTAATCAATCGCGCCGTTCCGAATTGCTGATGCCCGCTGGCTCGCTCGAAAAACTGAAAGTTGCCGTCCTTTATGGGGCTGACGCGGTTTACATGGGCACGCCGGACCTCTCACTTCGGGTCAAAAGCCAGATGTCGCTTGATGATGTGGTCGAAGGGATCGACTTTGCCCATGAACATGGCGTTCGCGTTTACCTGACGCTGAACCTGTTCTCGCATAACAAGGATATCGACAAGCTGCCGGAATATGTCGACACCGTGCGCAAGGTCCGCCCCGACGGGCTGATCGTTGCCGATCCCGGTGTTTTCATGTTCGTCCGCGAACATGCCCCGGAACTTGATCTGCATGTTTCGACCCAGGCCAATGTCTGTTCTTGGCAATCGGTCAAATTCTGGCAAAGCATCGGTGCCAAACTGGTCGTTCTGGGCCGCGAGGTTTCCTACGAGGAACTGACCGAAATCCGCGCCAAATGCCAGGACATCAAGATCGAGGCCTTTGTGCATGGCTCGATGTGCATGACCTATTCCGGGCGTTGCCTGCTGTCAAACTTCATGGCCGAACGTGGTGCCAATCAGGGGGCATGTGCCAATTCGTGCCGCTGGAAATACAAAGTCCACATGAAGCTCAAGGACGGCACGGTCAAGGAACTCAAACTGACCGAAGAAAACCTCGAAATGTTTGACTTCTTCCTTGAAGAAGACATGCGTCCGGGCGAACTGATGGAAATTCAGGAAGACGAACGTGGTTCTTATATCCTGAATTCGCGCGATCTTTGCATCATGCCGAAACTTGAAGATTACCTGAAAATCGGTGTCGATAGCCTCAAGGTAGAAGGCCGCGGCAAAAGCCCCTATTACGCTGGCCTCGTTGCACGTGCCTATCGCATGGCGATTGATGACTGGTACAAAGATCCTGAAAACTGGTCTGCCGAAGAATATATGAAGGAACTGGCGACCATCCCGAACCGCGGCTATACGCTTGCATTCCATGACGGCCGCCTGACCAATTATGCACATGGCTATGACAGCAACACCAATGTGTCCGATTGGGAATTTGCCGGGATGATCGAGGAAGTCGAAGACGACGCCTTCATCATGTCGGTCAAAAACCGCATGCTGCCCGGCGATGTGATCGAAATCGTACCGCCGCGCTCGCGCCAGACCATTTTCATCCGCATGTATGAATTCATTGATGCTGCCACCGGTAAGGTCGGCGAAGCAGTTCATGCCAACACCCATCCACGCATCCGCCTGCCGTTCTCCCTGTTTGAACAGGAAGACCCTGAATTCCTGAAGCGCGAAATCCTGCCGATGACCATCGTGCGCAAGGAAAAGGCCCTGTCCGAAGACGAATGGCAACGCCTGAAACTTGATCAGGAAGGCCACAAGATCGAAATGGGCAAAGGCAATGAAGAACGCTATGACGCCAAACGCGAAGCGCTTCAGAGCGCCCTTGATGACCGCCAGAAAGAACGCTCTTTCAGAACGCCCCGCATCGGCACCAAGGGATGCTGCGGCCGTGGCTGTAATGGCTGCCTGATCTTCTGGCACGATGAAAGCTACGCCAAGGCGCGTGAAATTCTTGCCAAACGCAAACAGGGCGAGATGCTCGAAAAAGACGGCAAAACGATTGCGGCTGAATAAGCTCGCGCCAAGCCCGAAGACAGAAACGGCAGTCAGATCAGGCTGCCGTTTTCTTTTGGCTACCTGATTGCCTTTTCGGCCTGTTGCTCAAGCTTGTCGATCCGGCGCAAGCCCAGCCAGCCCAAGGCAAGAAACATAACAAGCAGGATCGGACTGAGTAGCGTCAGATTGCGTTCCAGAAGTTCCGACATCCCCTCGCCCAAGACGTATCCAAGCGCAAAGAACGCTCCGATCCAGATCAGGATCGAGATGATGCTCAGAGGCAGGAACCGCATAAATGCCATGGAACTCATGCCGACCGGAAACACACTGATCGAGCGGACGGTGTTGGGATAGCGACACAGCATGATATAGGCGACACCATAATGCTCGAACAGGCACATGGTTTTGCCCAGCCACTTTGAAAACGAGTCAGGAAGTTTTCTGACAATCGCATCGCCATATTTCCGGCCCAGCCAAAAGCGCACCATGTCTCCGACAAATGCGCCGGAAATCATCGCAGCCATGGATGGCCCGATCAGAAGGCTTTCGGATACGACAAAGATGCCGACAAAAACCGGCAGGATGCTGGCCTTGCTGACGCAATAGGTAAAGATCAGCGTATAGACCAGTTGCTGATGATCCTGAATCCAAAGATTTATTGTCTCGAACACGTCCGCACTCGCCTGCCTGCCCCAAAGATAAGAAGGCTTCTAGATCAGTCAGGTCATATAAGCGAGTGTGCGGCTTCACACTGCGGACGCGATCACACCATCTCAAACCGGATAGGCTGGGCACCTTCCCAAAGCGTCATCTTGCCGAGCTTATCAAGGTCCTCAAGATTGCTGGTGACCGTGATGAAATGGTTTCCGGCAAGCTGGCCGACCTTGGATGCGAAATGCACACCGCCATAGGCCAGCAGGATTTCGGTTTCGCTGATCCCGCCGGGATAGAGGATGATCTGGCCCGGAGCCGGAAAACTGGTATGGTTTTCGTAACCGACACCAAACTGATAATCGCCAAGCGGCATCCACACGCCCTCGCCGCTCCATCGGACATGGACGGCTTTGCTTTCAAACGGCATGCGATCCATGAAAGCCTTGCAGGTTTGCGGCGCCTTGTCGGTTTCAAGCACCCCGTCAAAGGTAAAAGGGCCAGCGGTGATTTTAATCTTGGTCATGATAAATCCATTCAAACAAATAGCATGATCCAGCCCCACGCAAACGCAAGACTGATCAGGGTAACCGGGATGCCGATGCGGGCATAATCGCCAAAGCCGATGGTAATACCGGCGGCACGGGCCTGTTCGACCGCGATGATATTGGCAACCGAACCGACAATTAAAAAGTTGCCCGACAATGTGCTGAAAACCGCAAGCCCATGCAACAGCTCCGGCGTCCAGTCCGGGCCAAGCGACAGCAACATCATGACCAACGGCACATTGCCAATCGTGTTACTGCCCGCAAGCGAAAGGGTTGCCAGCACCGCCGGATTATCAATCCGAAGCCCGGACAAAGCATCACGGAAAAACGCGGCAATCGCATCATCCCCGGCCATTGCCCCTGTAACGATGAACAGCCCGCAAAACAGGGCCAGCAAATGCCAGTCGACCCTGCCCAACACCTGATCAGTGCCAAGCCTTCGGCTGAGCAACAGCACGGCCACAATCAGCAATGACCAAAGCGCGCGGTCCTCGACAAAGATAAAGATCGCAATTACCGCAAGGGTCGCGGCCAATGCCTTGATCAGCATCGGCCGGTCAAGACGGATCGGCGCGCCTTCATCCAATGCCGCACCGTTTGGCACCTGATCAAACGCGGCGCGCGTCATCGGGCCAAAGGCAATCACCCCATAAACAATCAAAAGCCCGATCAGGGCAGGCACACCACACGCCAGAAGAAAGGCTGTGAAATCAAGCTGCCCGAATTCGGCAATCATCAGGTTCTGCGGATTACCGATCAGGGTCGCGGCCGATCCGGCATTGGCCGCACACGCCACGGCAATCACATAGGGACGCGGATCAAGACGGCGCGCCATTACCCCCTGTATCAGGATCGGCGTCACCGCCCAGACGACAACATCATTGGTCATCACCGCCGACAGGCCGCCACAAATTGCAATCACCCCGGCCAGAAGCCCGCGAGGAGTCAAATCAAGATGGGTGATCCGGCTACCGATCCAGTCAAAGAAACCGCTGGCGGCATATTGCGATGACAACACCATCAGGGTCAGCAAAACCGAAAGTGTCGCGAAATCGACCGATGCGAGTGCCGCATCCCCATCAACCGCGCCGCTTAACAAAAGCACCAGCGCCCCGATCAGCGCAATCCCCGTGCGATTGATCGCAAGCCCCGGCCAACGCCCCAGCGCCATGCCGATGTAGACTCCGCCAAATACGGCAACAACCAGCCAGTCCAATCCGTTCCATCCTGTTTAAATTCGGCGCGCAATAGCAGCCTGTTATTTACCGCTACTCTGGTAATCGGACGCGGTCAATCACATCTCGGGCAGGCTGCGGGATATGCACAAATTGCAATGCCCCATGTTGAAATCCGATAAATCACCTTCTTGCCAATCCAAAAACCGGCCTTTCGCGCCATTTTGTGCGAAGCAACATGCTTTGTTCGACGTTTCTGCGGT
Source organism: Thalassospira sp. MIT1004 (assembly GCF_001858545.1). Classification (NCBI taxonomy): domain Bacteria; kingdom Pseudomonadati; phylum Pseudomonadota; class Alphaproteobacteria; order Rhodospirillales; family Thalassospiraceae; genus Thalassospira; species Thalassospira sp. MIT1004. The sequence goes on from NZ_MCAO01000043.1 coordinate 54,357, forward strand.
TGTTCCATGACAAAACGCCATAAAATTTCACTTGCACGTGGAGTTTAACAGGCGTACATCGCGACTTGCCCAAAGTCGCACGTGCCTGTGGTGGTCCTGCTTATGGAACCCTGTAGGACTTACTTAAAGCAACGACGGTGTAGGGCTTTTTTGGTCTCAGGTGGTTGTCCAAATACCACCGACACTGAAGAGGCACACCATCATTGCCCTACGTGCGGACGGGAAACTCCCATCCATAGCGAGGCAAAAAGTTTCGCAAGTTCCGGTAGGCACCGGAGCTTATCAGCCTGACGGTAGTCCGCGTTAATGCGCCTCCACCGCGCCTAAACGCATCAGGTACCGCAAGCTGCCATATCGTGGAATGGGAGAACGCCCCAATGGCAACGCAGCGTATTATCGATTTTCTCGCCCAGAACCGACCGGAAGGTCCGTGCCTGGTCGTCGACCTTGACGTGGTTCAGCGTAACTACGAAACCTTCACCCGTGCCCTGCCGGATTCCCGCATTTTCTATGCGGTCAAGGCAAACCCGGCACCGGAAGTTCTCAGCCTGCTTGCCGATCTTGGTAGCAACTTCGACACTGCATCCGTGCCCGAAATCGAAATGGCAATGGCCGCAGGTGCGAGCCCAGAGCGTATTTCGTTTGGCAACACTATCAAGAAAGAACGCGATATTGCGCGTGCCTACGAAATGGGTGTTCGTCTGTTCGCCGTTGATTGCGTCGAAGAAGTCGAAAAGATTGCCCGTGTTGCGCCGGCTTCGCGTGTGTTCTGCCGCATCCTGACCGATGGCGAAGGTGCCGAATGGCCGCTGTCGCGCAAATTCGGTTGCGCGCCGAGCATGGCGCTTGAAGTACTCGAACATGCCCATCACATGGGTCTGGACGCCTATGGCGTTTCCTTCCATGTCGGATCGCAGCAGTGCAATCTTGATGCTTGGAACATCGCCCTTGCAGAAGCCTCTTCGATTTTCCGCACCCTGGCCGAAAAGGGCATCGGCCTTCGCATGGTCAATATGGGCGGCGGTTTCCCGACCCGTTATCTGCGCGACGTTCCGGCAACCGAAGCGTACGGTGCCGCAATCATTGACGCGCTTCACACCCATTTCGGCAATCACATGCCCGAAACCATCATAGAACCGGGCCGTGGCATGGTTGGCGATGCAGGCGTGATCAAAGCTGAAGTCGTTCTGATTTCGCGCAAACATGCCGATGACGATGTGCGTTGGGTTTACCTTGATATCGGTAAATTCGGCGGCCTCGCCGAAACCATGGACGAGGCAATCCGTTATCCGATCACCACGATCCATGACGGCGGCGATGTTGCACCGTGCGTTCTTGCCGGTCCGACCTGTGATTCGGCCGACGTACTCTACGAAAAGAAACCCTACGACCTGCCGGTTGCACTGACAATCGGTGACGAGGTTCTGATCGAAGCAACCGGTGCTTATACCACCACTTATGCCTCGGTGGCGTTCAACGGTTTCGCACCGCTGACCGCCTATGTGATCTAGGGATCGCATCAATGATCGTGATTGATCGCGAAAACAGCCTTTCGCACGTTGAACGTGAAAAGCTGCTTGATCGCGTCATGGGTCCGGCGCGCTTTCAGAAATCCTCTGAATTGCTGCGTCGTGGCCGCCTTCCGGCTGATGGTCTGGCGTTTGTCGCCTTTGATGGCAAACACATGATCGGAACTGTCCGGTTGTGGAATGTCAAAGCCGGTGACAGCGGATCTTCGCTGTTGCTGGGGCCGCTTGCGGTTGAAAAAGCCTATAACGGCTCGGGCGTTGGTGCGGGTTTGATGTATGCGGCGCTCAATGCTGCACAGTCAGCCGGGCACCAGTCAGTTCTGCTGGTCGGCGACCCGGATTATTACGCGCGCTTCAACTTCCATGCGGCCCCTGCCAACGAGCTTCTGATGCCCGGACATTTTGATCGCCACCGGTTCCTTGGCATCAATCTTGGCAATGGCGATGCCCTTTCAGGTTCCACGGGCATCCTTCGGGCCACTGGCCAGATGACACATTAAGTTGGCACATTGAGAAAACCGACCTTAATCTAATGAAAAAGCCCCGCAGCCGATGCTGCGGGGTTTCTCTGTTGCGGGCTTTTCGATCATCAACTAGTGCAGTTGTTGCGCGACAGCCAGCCGATAAAGATACCGTTATGTTCAAGCCGCTGATGGCTGAAACATTCTCCGCCGGGATAGGCCCCGCTTGCCGGAGTGAAGCGCACGGTTCCCTCGCCTGGCAGACGGTTGGTATTGGCCTCGACCAGTTCAGTATGAACCTCGCCAAGTCCATCGGTTGGCGCAAGGCAGTCATAGCGCCCGCCATTATTGTTGATCGTGCGAACGCCGACCATGCCATGGTTCAACGGCCAGGCTTTCAGAACCGATGTCAGATCACCGCTTGATACGGCAAGACAGGAATTGATTGCTGGCATCAGTTCGTTGATCAAACGTGTCCATTCCGGATTGTCGGGCTTTTCAAGTTCCTCGATATCGACGACGGGGAAATCGCCGGGGGCCAGTGCAAGCCCGGTAATTTCGGCCGAAACCGCACATTTGGTCGAACCACTCGGCCCGGTCCAGATCGCTTCCTGCCCTTTCCCACGAATTGAATATATCTCGTTGGCATATTCGTATCCCGACCCGGTCCGCTTGATGTTCAGAATCAGGGGTTCCCGGCCAAGGAATTCCACGACCGCCTCACCCTTGCGGCCTTCAAATGTTGCATAGAACCGGCTTTTATCCTCGCAGACAAAGGTCTGGCGTCCGGTAACCGGGGCCATTGCCGCCTCGCCCAGGGCGGCTTCGATCCGGCTTAATGCGACCTTGCTTTGTGCCATCGCACCGCTGACTTCATGTTCATCCGGGGTACCCGGCGTGCCATTGACGGTTTTTGATCCACCGGCAAACCGTCCCATCGCAAAATCAAGATTCAGGGTAAAGTTCAATGTCTCGCCATCGCTGCTGCCGCCAAAATTGATACGCTTGGCATCTTCGGTGAAGCGCAGCAATGTGCCATTACGGTAATAGAATTTGATGTCCGAACTGCCATAATCGCCAAGGTCACGATGTTCCTCGACATAGACCGGCTCACCGTCTGTCGTGACATAGGCCTTGAATGTCGCCTTGCTGTCCCCGGCACTATAACTGCCCGGGATCACGCGCAGATCGGGCAATTGCGCCTTGATGGCCGCTACATCGCGATCAACATCGGAGCTGCCGCCATTCCGTGCGGCGGCGGCGGATTCCGGTCCGGCCCGCTTGACCAGAACCGCGACATCATCGGGCGCATCATTGGTCAGCACGGGATATGCCTGATCATTGCGAAACAGAAGATCGCCATTCTTGGTCTCGATCTTTGCCTCGATCACATAACGATGGCGTGGATCAATCTGTTTGGCGTCATAGGGCAGGATAAATACCATCGGCGGATTGGTCGCCGGATGGGTGATGGATGCAATTTCCATCGACGGCGCATCGGCTTTTGATACATCAAGAAGTCGCACGACAAGGTTTGCACTGTTTGGTGCCAGCGCAATCCTTTCGCGGAAAACGACGGTGCCGGTAACCCGGTGCTGATTGGATTGTAGTCCGGTACAGCCCGTGACCAGGGCCAAAAGCCCGATCATCAATACCGCCTGCAACCTTCCCCAAATCCATGAAGAGAGTTTCATTATGGCCTCAGTTTGCTCGTGTTTTTATCGGGTGTAGTCCCCCACCCCTAATCGTGAACGCAAACAGCAAGAAAACCAAGGCCAAAAAGCGGCAAAATTACTGATTAAAGTTATGTTATTTCATCACGACACTCAGGCGGCAAAACCGCCTGACACCATGGAACCCAGTACCTGCCTAACCGGCAAAGCGGGTGCAAACCTGCCCCGCCACATCGGTTTCAATCGACAACAAAGCACCTTCAAGATCGTTGCCATTGCCGTCCAGCCCGACGGATGCTGACGTGATATAAAGCGTCTTGAGATCCGGGCCACCAAAAACACAACTGGTCGGCTGGGTCACCGGCAATTCGACTATACGATCCACCGATCCATCGGGTGCAAACCGGATCAGGCAACTTCCCCCCCAACGCGCGTTCCAGATATAGCCATCCGCATCCATTGCCGATCCATCCATATTCCCGCGCGCGTGCGGGCCAAAGAACGGTTTCGGGTTTGAAGGCACACCGGTCGCCATATCGAAATCATAGACATCAAGCGTGTTCCTGATCGTGTCGCCAAAGAACATTTTTTTGCCATCGGCCGACCACAGCAACGTATTGGAAATCCCGATATCGGCAACAAAGCGTTTGATATCGCCATTCGGCTCGACCCGGTTCAAAGTTCCCGTCGAAACCGTCACTGGCAGGTCTTCACCATTCGGGCCAATATTGTTTTGCATGGTCCCGTGCCAGAACCGCCCTGCCGGATCGACACGCGCCTCGTTCGACCGATTGCCGGGGTGGTCTGCATCTGGGGCAACAAACGGCGTGGTCTGTCCACTTTCGGCATCCAGAAACGCCAAACCGTCGGCCAAGGCCACCAACAGCCCGCCAATCGTGCGTGGTACGATGGCCGATACTGGCTGATTGAAAGTCCAGCTGCGCGATCCGCCATCGCTCGGGCGCAAGGCGAATGCGGTTTTACCGACAATGTCGACCCAATAAAGGACACCATCCTCGACATCCCAATGCGGTCCTTCGCCCAGCGTACAGCGCAGATTTGGCAGGACCGTTTTAACTTTGGACATAATATCTCCCTGATATTCTGGCGGGTTTCCCCCGTTTTAACCTGTCCCCTTAATGCAAACCAGTCGGCCATCAAGCCACGATCCGGCGCAGGGAAATCATTATGTCTATTGCTATCGCGAAAGGGAGAAACTGAAAAGTCATTTTGTATGATGATTGACTTAAACCATGGATCTCAATCGCAACTCGGTTGCATTTTCATTTGGTTATTGATAGGCATTCTCATATTCAGTTGCCTGCGTTGCCGGATATAATCCGTCATTTCGCATCGGCACCGACTTCTTGCGAGTTTCCGCCCAATGTTCGATCTGAAAAATGTCTCCTTCCAAAGCGAAGGCAAGAACCCGAAAACGCTGCTTGGCGATATATCGGTGTGCTTCCCGACAGGCGAATTCAGCGCGATTGTCGGACATAACGGATCGGGCAAAAGCACGCTTTTGAAATTGCTCGCCCGCAAAAACAAACCGGCATCCGGCCAGATTACGCTAGATACGCAAATCCTTGATAGCCACAGCACACGCGATTTCGCCCGCAAGGTCGCCTATCTGCCGCAAAGCCCGATTGTCCCAGCCCATCTCAGTGTCCGCGAACTGGTTGCCTTTGGCCGATATCCGTGGCGCGGCGCCTTTGGCCGATATCGCGCGGAAGATCACGAAAAAATCGACCGTGCCATGGAAATGACCCACGTCACCGAATTTGCCGACCGCTTTGTCGCAAGTCTTTCGGGTGGGGAACGCCAACGTGTCTGGCTCGCCATGCTGCTTGCCCAGGATGCCCCGGTTCTGTTGCTTGATGAACCGACATCCGCCCTTGATGTCGGTCATCAACGCGACATCCTGCAACTTGTCGCCAATCTTAAATCCGAAATCGGCCTTACCGTGATTGCCGTTCTGCACGATATCGACATGGTCGGGCGGTTTGCCGATCATATCCTCGCACTTCGCGGCGGCCGAACGTGCTGGCAGGGCACAGCAGCCGACTTCATGCAGGCCGATACGCTTCGCGATATTTTCCAAACCGAAATAGGTGTGATCCGCTTGCCGGAATCCACTCATTATGTCAGTTACATAGCCTAGGACCCTGACCATGCGAAACCGTCTGATCGCTTCAATTGCCTGTTCCTGCATGATTGCAACCGGCATCCTTGCACCGACCATCGCCCCGACAATCGCATTGGCTGAAACCTATCGCCATGAAATGGGAACGGTAAATTTCGCAACATCCCCGACCCGGATTGCCGTATCGAACTGGTCACTGACGGAAACGGTTCTGGCCCTTGGTCTTGATCCGGTCGCCATCCCGGAGGCCGACGGATATCGCGCATGGGTCGTCGAACCTGCCCTACCCGCTGAATTTGCCGATCTTGGCGAACGCAGATCCCCTAACCTCGAAGTTCTGCGCGATAGTCGCCCCGACGTCATCCTGATCAGTAACGAAGTCGCCATGGCCTATGACAAGCTATCGGCTCTTGCCCCAACCATGGTCTATTCGATTTATAACAGCGATCAGTCCGCCCTTGAAAAGGCCGAGGAGCTCACACGCAATATCGGTAAACTGACCGGGCGCAGCGACAAGGCCGAGGAAATCATCGCGTCGGCCAATCAACGGATCGCCGCCGCCGCCGACCGCATCCGCAAGGCCGTTGGTGATGATGCCAAATTCTCGGTCGTACGTATCCTTGATGGTGCCCATTTCCGCATTCACGGCACTACATCGCTTTTCGGATCGACACTGGCGCGGATGGGATTTGCCAATGCATGGACCGGCCCGCTTAATGGCTGGGGTTTCAGCAATGGCGAAATTGGCGATCTTGCCAAACTCGGCCCGGCTCATGTCGCCTATATCGAACCCACCCTCGATCCGGTAAAGGCCAAACTTTTTGCCTCTCCGGTCTGGAAGGCGCTGCCGTTCAACCGACAAAACACCATCTATGAAGTCCCTGCAAGCTGGACATTTGGCGGGCTTTTGTCGGCAGCACGTTTTGCCGAACAGCTTGCTGATGCCGTGACCAAGACCACCGCACAGGGATCGTAAACCGATATGATCAGACACCTGTTTCTTCGCCTCTTCGTGATCGCCGGTTTAACCGCACCACTTACGCCCCAAATGGCCCATGCCGATCCGATCACCATTGAACATGAGCACGGCACCCTAAAGCTTGATGCCCCTGCTAAACGCATTGCCGTGACCAATTGGGCAACAACCGAAACCGTCATTGCACTGGGGTTGGACCCGGTCGCAATTGCCGATCCCGACGATTACCTTGACTGGGTTGCCAAGCCGGACCTTCCCGAGAACTTCACCGATATTGGCCAGCGCGCCGCCCCCAATATGGAAGCCCTGCGCGCGGCCAAGCCCGACCTGATCGTGATCAGCAAGAACCTTGAAATGGCATATGACAGTTTCAATGCCATCGCCCCAACCATCGTATTGTCGGTCTATAACAACAATCGCGATGCCCTGCCCGAGGCGCAAAAACTTTTCGAAACCCTCGCCAAGGCCACTGATCGTCAAGCCGAAGCCAAAGCATGGCTTGACGATGCCGATGTCAAATTCGCTGAATATGGCGATCGTGTCCGGGCCGCCATGCCGCCGGGTCGCGCCCTTGCCATTACCCAGTTCGTCTCCGAAAGTCATATCGGACTTTATGGCAAATCATCTCTGCCCGGCACAGTACTTGCACAAATGGACCTGCCGCTGGCCTATCAGGGGCCAGTCAATAATTGGGGCTTTGCCAAGGGTGGCGTCGAGATTCTTGGGCCCCGCGCGCAGGATACACTGGTGTATCTGAACCCGGTGCCCGACGTGATCCGTGAAAAAGTCTGGGCATCCCCGGTCTGGAACATCCTTGATTTCGTTAAGAATGACCGGGTCTATGAATTGCCCGTCGTATGGGCCTATGGCGGCATGCCATCGGCCTTGCGCTTTGCCCGGCTTCTTGCCGAAAGTATGGAAAGCGGCCCGGTTAAATGAGCGGCCAAAAGTCCCGTGAAGCGAACCCTGCAATGACACGCGCCATCAATAGTGACATGAACCGCTTTTTCCATCGCGGCCCGGCGATCCTGTGCCTTGTCCTTGCGATCTGTTCCGTTGCCATCCTGATCAACGACCTTTGGCCGTTCCTGCAAAACGGCGCCGGGATGAATGTGCTGTTTCATCCCGACGAAACCGATTTCGACCAAATCCTGTTTCATTTCAGCACCCTGCCCCGTATCGCGATGGCCTTTATCTGCGGAGCCGGTCTGGCCTTGGCTGGGGCGGCGATCCAGACGGTATTGCGCAACCCTTTGGCATCGCCGACCACCCTTGGGGTTGGTGCCGGTGTTGAATTTGCCCTGACGGTATTTCTGCTTCTGGCCCCTGCGGCCTTGGCCCCATTCAAGGAAGCCGCTGCCCTTGCCGGTGGCATGATCGCCCTTGGCGCGGTTTATCTGATTGCATCGCGGCGCGCCAATGCGACACTGTGGCTGATCCTGGCCGGGATGATCATCAATCTGATGCTGCAATCGGGCACGCAGATTTTCCTGCTGTTTAACGAACAATATCTGCAATCGGTCTTCATGTGGGGGGCAGGAGACCTCGCGCAAAATGGCTGGGACTCAACGCAGTTTGTTTTGCCCCGCCTGCTGGTTGGTGTTGCGGTTGTGCTGTTGCTGTCACGCCCGCTTGATCTTCTTGCCCTTGGTGACGACATCGCAAGCTCGCTTGGTGCGCGTGTAACCATCTTGCGACTGCTGATTCTGGGCTTTGCCGTCTTCATTACCGCATCGGTCATTTCGGCCGCCGGATTGATCGGTTTTATCGGTCTGGCGGTTCCAGCCTCCTTGCGCATTGCCGGTCTGACGCGTTCGCGCGATCTGATGATCTATTCGCTGTTGACCGGGGGCTTTGCATTGCTGTGCATCGACTTCCTTGTCCGGCAGATGAATGGGCTTGGCGGTGACATCGTTCCGACAGGTGCGGCCACCGCATTGATCGGTGCCCCCTTCATCATTCTGATCCTGCGCAAGGCACGGATCATGCCCGGCCAGCAAAGCGAGGACCACCACCCCGATCAGCAGATTGTCTCGAAAAATGTGCTGAGCCTGGTACTGGTATTAGGGTTGGTTACAGGCCTCGGCTTATCTTTGTTTGTATCGTTTAACGGCCATGATTTCGTGCTTCTGACCGGCGGTGAAAGCTTCCATGACATCCTCCTCCAGCGTTCCGAACGCACCTTTGCCGCGATCATTTGTGGTGCGGCACTGGCGGTTTCAGGCACGTTAATTCAACGCGTTGGTCGTAATCCTTTGGCCAGCCCTGAAATTACGGGCGTCAGTTCTGCTACCGCACTTGCCATGATCATCGCCCTTGTCTTCTTTGGCTTCGGGCAACGCGCCGATCTGATGTTTGTCGGGGCGGTCGGTGGGATCATTTCGCTGATCATTTTATTACTTCTATGCCGAAAATTCACCCACGCCCCGCATTACCTATTACTCAACGGCCTTGCTTTAACCGCCATTTTGGGGGCTATTGTACGGATTGCTCTGACCCGCAGCGGCACACAGACCTCAATGCTGATTTCATGGCTGGCCGGGACCACATATTTTACCAGCATGGACGAAGTCCTCATCGTCGCGGGGGTTACAGTAGCCTTGCTGATTGTGGTGATTGCGGTTCGTCGTCCGCTTGAACTGGCATCATTTGGCAATGATCAGGCCACCTCGCTAGGCCTTTGCATTTCAGGCTTTCAGTTCTTCATCATGCTGCTTGCTGCCATCCTTGCCGCCAGTGCCACCCTGCTTGTCGGGCCGCTTAGTTTTGTCGGACTGATGGCACCGCATTTGGCGCGTATTGCCGGGTATCGGCTTGCAGGCGGCCATTTGCTTGGTGCGGTTCTGATCGGGGCGAATGTAATGATGGTGGCCGAATGGATGGCCAGAAACCTGCTTTATCCGCAACAACTGCCAACCGGCCTGATCGCGGCACTGATTGGGACGGCCTATTTCCTGTTTCTGGCAATCCGAAAACGCTAGCGCTTTGGCCAGTTCTCAGCCATCGCATAAGCCTTTTCAAGGCTATCAGCATGTTTAATCGGAAATGGCAGCATCTTTGCAAAGTTGCTGCTCTCCAATTCTTCTGCATGACCTTCGTGGTCGTGGTCATCGACCCGGATCACGCCATACAGAAACGCCGATAACCTGTCACGATTTTGCTTAAACCAAAGGGCGGCCTGTTTGCGGGTTTCGTGATCCTGATCAGTATGGCCCTGAACCGTCATGATCAGAAGCACCGGTTGTGTTCGGACCGAAAGCGCATGAAGGGCGGTGATATAGGCAGCCCCGTCCGCTTCGCTTTGGGCATCTTTCATTTCAAACAGGACAATCCCGTGACGCGGTTCCGAACTTGTAAACATTCCGTCTCCTGAACACCGAAACACCCGGCGGGACGCCCCGCCGGGTTGCTATGCTGCTATGCCGCCAGATCAGAATTCTCGACGGAATCCGATCAGGATCGTCCGGCCAAGTCCGGCAATGGAATATCCACGAAGGGCGGTTGCTGCCGGGTTTTCATAGCTGGTATCAAGAATATTCTCGATGCCAAGCCGCGCCGTTCCGCCCATCACCGGGTAATTGGCCGACAGGTTGAAAACCAGACTTGGTTTGATTGTCTCGTCTTTGATACGGTTACGTTGGGCGGTATATGAGCCATCAAACCGAACATTCAGATCATCCCAGACATAACTGTCGACATAGCCCGTGAACCGGAAGGGCGATGGAATGCGGTTGTTGGGCAGCCAGCTTTCCAGATCGCCGTCTTTATCTTTGTCATATTTTCCTTCAACATAAGACGCCAAAGCCCCGACATAGGTATTTTCGGTCAGATCATATTCCGCACTCAGCTCCGCACCGATGATGCGTTCTTTTTCCTGACTGAGCGCATTGGTCGCAGGGTCAAAATTGTTACCGTGTTCGTTGGTGCTCATATATACCGCCCCAGACGTCCGGAAATTACGCGTGTCATAACTTGCGGCAAGTTCATATGTCTTGACCTTGGATGCTTCGACATCGATCTGCGAGAAATTCAGTGGTACCCCTTGGGTCCCGGCACGACGGGTGTAGGCACCAACATCGGGAACGGCAAAACCTTCGCTATAGCTCAGTGATGTATCAAACTGATCGGTCCAGTGAACCACCGCAGATGCGTTATAGGTAACCGCATCATAGGTCGTGCTGCCGCCGGTAAATTGCGCTGCAGGGAAAAAGGCAGTCGCGACGCCACCGACATAGCGCATATAGTTAGGCCGCAGGAAATCATCGACCGTCAGATCATATGTCTCATAACGAACGCCGCCAGAAACATCGACAAAACGCGTGATCGGCGCACTTAATTGGGCAAAAACCGCCTTGCCGTCCTGATCCATTGGTGCGCCGATGTCGCGTCCACTAACGGTGCGATACTTGATCTCATCAAATGTCAGATCCCCGCCCCAGCTAAGTGTCAGTCCGTCATACAAATCGTCAATTCCGGTATCGGTTGAAAGTTTGATTCCATATTTCTGCGCATCAATAACCGACTGTCCCAGCGGATCCTCAACCGCGGGGCTGCCCGGTAATGCGACCAGTGCAAAATTATAGGTCGCATCATACTGTGCCCGCGACGCCTGCTTGTAGGTGTCATTGTAAAACAGTTTAAGATCGCCACGGCCCAAAGCCCCCAGATCAAACTCGTATCCAGCAGTCAAATATTCGCTTTCTTCCTCAAGCGGCTGCCCGTCATATGGGGCCAAAAAATTCACTGCCGCAGGATTGGCCCGCACGTCGGGATAGTAATCCGGCTTCTGACTGAACCGGACGATTTCGGTCGAAAGCGAAACCCGGTGTCCTTCAAGAAAACCATAGCCGAGCTTGCCAAACAGGTTCAGGTTCTCGGCATTGTCAAAACTACCCTGCCCCATCATCGGGTCGGACGGCATTTGTTTCCCATAGCCGCTATACTGGTTTTCGGATGTTGATCCGGTAACACTTGCAGCATAGTCGAATTTCCCCACGCCACCGCTGCCGGAAAGCGTAAGCGACGGCGCAAGGCTGTCACCGATATCCTGAGTGAATGCTTTTACATGGGTATCGACAACAAAGATGTTCTCCCCCGGTGTCCCGGTCTTGGTTACGATATTGACCGTCGCCCCGGTTGCACCCTCTCCGTTCAGGGCGCTTGAACCCGGAATAACTTCGATGCTTTCGATCAGTTCCGGATCAATCATAGACAGAATGCGGCTGGAATTACGTAGCGGCGTATTGCGACCAATCCCGTCAACAAGCACCTGTATGTCGCGCCCTCGGAAAGTTTCCGTGCTGCTGGTCAGGATTTGCGCATCGAACATAAAGCCGGGAACAGCATCCCGCAAAAGGGTCGAAAGACTGTTGGACTTTGCGAGCTGCGCCTCAATCTGGTCGCGGCCAATTACCACCACTGAGGGAGACATGCTTTTTATTGAGCGTTTCGAACGACTTGCCGAAACCACAATATCCTGCAGGATGATCTCGCCACTATCCGACTTTGCCGCCGGAATGATTTTTACGCTGTCAGCCCCGATAAACTCAAAATCATACCCGCTACCTGCCAGCAGGGTCCGCAATGCTTCCGCCGCGGTTACATCCCCTGCAAACGGCGTTGCAACCACCCCTGCAAGATCGCCCTGTACAATCAGCTGCAAACCAAACTCGGTCGCCAGTTGATCAAGTGCCGCGCGAAGATCTTGCGTTTCAATGCGGATTGTATGGACCGTATTAGCGTCCTGTGCCTGCACCATTCCGGTACTGCAGATCATCAGGACAGACACAAGTGCGCTTGTTCCAAGCAGGCGCATCATCGCGCTTCGTTCGTGTTTCAAGATCATTCCCCCATATCTGAAAGATAATAATGCAAATCACTATTACCCTCATGACGAATGGCTCGCGGGAATGAGGAGGTCATTTTGTTTATTTTTTTGAAATCAGATGAAAACCACCCGGATAGGCCTTATTTTCAAGGTCATAGGCTGCCATCAGAGCATTCATCGCACTGTCGGGTTTTGCCAGATCGAAATTTCCGGTAACGAAAATATCGCCCATACGCGGATCAAGGATAAAGTTCTGCCCCGGCAAAAGCGGCGAAATCCGTGCGATCAATTCCTCAAGCGACATCTCGTTAACCATCCAGCGACCATTCCGCCATCCGGCAATGCGATCCACATCGCGCGTACCATAACGCATGTCACCCGTTGGCAACTGCCACGCGGCACGCCCGGCGGAAAGCTTTGCCAAACGTATGTTGCCGTCACTCTGGCGCAGATCGACCAAACCTTCGCTGACTTCCACCCGGGCGAGCCCCCCCCATTTCGAAGCCACAAAGGCGGTGCCGACGGCCTGGGCGGTAATATCATTCAGACGAACCCGTAAAGGCCGGGATTTGTCAGGAGCAACTTCAATATAAATGCCACCTTCAAGAACCGTAATATCGCGCCCGGTATCATCATATTTGACCGCAAGCCGTGTTCCCGGTTCCATCCAGACCCGTGAACCATCTGTCAGTTCGTGAATTTCGCGGACCGCGCTGGCATCGTTGGCTGCGATCAGATCTGGATCGCGACGAAGCCCGCCCAGCACAAACAGACCAGCGAGGACCAATCCGATAGCTGCCGCCAGCTTCGGCCGAAACCGGCGTTTGCCGGATCGCATTCCCGGCAATCGCCCCTGCCCGCCTTCAAGTGCGCCAAGACGTTCAAGATCGGCGCGGATGCCGTCAAGATCGACGGGTTGTCTTTCAGTGTTTTCCTGCGCTGGTCGCGGACTATCCGTTACGGCTATTTCCATGCTGCGCCATGTCTGGCGTGCCCGCATCAAAAGCCGCACATTGCCTGAATTTTCAGCCTGCCAGTTCTCAAAAGCCATCTGCTCACATCGATCCAGATCCCCCTGGTCAAGTCGGATTGCCCAAAAATCGGCAATGTCTTCATTGCTTTGGCAGTCGTCGGGATAGCGAAACTCTGTCATGGCAATGGCGGGATCCGGCAATTGATCGAATAGCTTGATATGTAAAAGACGAATGGCAACGCACAAAGAGGATATTCAGTTTTCATATCGCGCCAGCACCGTTCGACAATGTTTAAGAGCATGACGCAAGTGTTTTTCGACCATATTGCGACTGATGCCAAGGGCTTCTGCGGCCTCCGCCGGGCTGAGATGATCGCGCTTGCACAACAGGAAAACATCCCGGCAGCGCGGCGGCAATCCATCAATCGCCCGACCGACAATAGCGATACGTTGCCGGTCTGCACTTATTTGTTCTGGTGTCACACTATCCCCAATTGCATCGGGTATATCGGCAAGGTCGGCGGGATCGGTAAAATCAAGCGGATTTCGATTGCGACGGCGCAGCGTATCAATCGCCAGATTGGTTGCCATTCGCATCAGATAGGCAGGCGGATTGTCAACTTCGCGCGGGTCGACGGCACGTTTGCGAAGTTGGATATAAAGGTCTTGCAACACATCATGGCTTTCTTCGCCAGCGGGCAGATATTTCTGCACCTGACGCAACAGGCGCCCGTGGTATTGTTGATATATCCCATCCCAGAAACGGTCCCTGACCGTCATGTCTCTCACCGGCTTAGTCAGTAATGATAACGGTTATCATTTTCATCAATGCTTATACAGCGCACGGTTTCAGGGTCAATCCCAAAAGCAAAAGGCCCGCTTGCGCAGACCTTTGACTTTAAAGTGAGCGGTGATTTGATCAGTCTTCAAAGTGGCCTTTGGCAGCAAAACCACCACCCTGATAGATCACAGCCGGGTCGTGACGGTCTTCGATCGGGAAGGCTGCCTCGATTTCTGCGCGGAATATCTCGGAACTATCCTGAGGCTGCCAGCCGATCAGTTCGGCATGGTCGTTGCTCCACCATTTGGTGCGGTTGTTTGAAACCCCATACATCACCAGATGGCCGGTCATCGGTGCATCAAACACTGCCTTCATCAGGGAAATGAAGTCACGCGGGCTCATCCAGGTCGACAACATCCGGCGATCGCGCGGCTTTTCAAAACATGACCCGATACGAAGCGAGACGGTTTCAACATCGAACTTGTCGAAATAGTAACTCGCCAAGGCCTCGCCGTAGCATTTGGTGACGCCATACAGACTGTCAGGGCGCAGTTCGGATTTGTCATCAAGCTTGGTCGTGCGCTTGTGGAACCCGATGGCGTGGTTCGAACTGGCAAACAGGATGCGTGGTTTGCCGTTTTTGCGGGCACCTTCATACAGGTTATAGGTGCCAAGGAAATTGGCCTGCAGCAGGTCATCAAATGCAGCTTCGACCGAAATCCCGCCCAGATGAATGATCCCGTCGCAATCCTTGGTCAATTCATGAACAGCCGAACGATCCGAAAGATCGCACGGCACGACTTCCTCGCCCGGACCAGCCGGATCCATCAGCGCGATATCCGAAAGGCGCAGCACATCGGCATAGCCTTTCAGCCCCTCACGCAGGATTTTCCCAAGGTTGCCAGCAGCACCGGTAATCAGCAAACGTTTCATTGTCTTCCTCTTTGAAGTCATCTTGCCCCGCGATCAGCCACCACCAAACACAAGGTTCGGCAACGTCAGCGAAATCGCAGGCACATAGGTTGTCAGCATAAGCGCCGTCAGGATCGCCAGATAAAACGGCCAGATCGTCATGACGGCCTTTTCAATCTTCACCCCGCCAATCGCACAACCGACAAACAGGCAGGAACCCACCGGCGGCGTACAAAGGCCAAGGCCCAAATTCATCATCAAAACCATGCCAAACTGGATCGGATCCATGCCAAATTGGGTCGCCAGCGGCAGGAAGATCGGCGTACAGATCAGGATCAATGCCGCCATATCCATGATCATGCCCGCCACCAGCAACATAAGATTGATCAGCAACAGAACCATGATCGGATTATCGGTGATCGATGTAATCGCATGGGCCAGTGCATCGGGCACCTGATAGAAGGCCAGCATATAGCCATAGGCCGATGCACACCCGACCAGCAACATGACAAGAGCCGTCGTTTTAGCCGATTGCTTGACCGCAGCAACAAAGCCCGCCCAATTGAGTTCACGATAAACAATCCCGGTAATGATTAACGCATAAGCCACGCCAATCGCACCGGATTCTGTCACGGTAAAGATACCGCTCAGAACGCCGCCGACGATAATGACCGCCGTGAAAAATCCGGGGATGGCACGAATGGCCGTAACCCCGACAACGCGCCATCCCGGAAACGGAACCGACGGGTAACCGTGTTTTATCGCTACCAGCCACGTGGCAAGCCCAAGCAACAGACACATGATGATACCCGGCACCAGACCGGCCATGAACAGCTTGGAAATCGAAATCCCGCCGCCGGCCGCGACAGCATACAGGATCATGTTATGGCTGGGCGGGATCATGATACCCGCAATCGACGAGGTCACCGTGACGTTGACCGCATAATCCGCACGGTAGCCTTCCTTTTTCATCACCGGAATAAGGATCGAGCCAAGCGCGGAGGTATCGGCAACAGCAGACCCGGAAATGCCGCCAAACAGCATCGATGAAAATACGTTTACAATGCCAAGTCCGCCACGGCGGCTGCCGACAAGGGCGGTTGCGAACTGCACCAGCCGGTTGGCGATCCCGCCATGCAGCATCAGTTCACCGGCAAAGATAAAGAACGGAATGGCCAGAAGCGAAAAGGCACTGATCCCCGAACCGATGCGCTGAAATGCGATCAGGGTTGGCAGACCTTCGAAGAAGAAAGTCGCAAGGGCAGCAACGCCAAGTGCAAGGGCAACGGGCATACCAATGACAATGCCAATGGCAAACAGGCCCAAAAGAATGGTCATGCCCATTTATTCGGTGTCCTTATCAAGCAATTCGTCACTGTAAAAGCGGCTTTGTGCGATGGTGTTCCAGCCACTGAGGATTTTAAGGATATGGACAACGCTGTAAAAAGCGATGCCTGCCCCGCAGGCCATCATAGGGATCGACCGCATGCCATCGGGAATGTGAATGATCGGCATTTTCTTGGCCCAGTTAAAGACAACAAGATCATATCCGCCGATAAACATGTAATAGCCAAACACCACCATTGCGGCATAGCTGATCAGGGCCATGAACGCCGCCGCCTTGGGCGGCAATGCATCGCGGAAAAACGATACCGAAAGATGGCTGTTGTCGCGGATACAGGCGGCCGCAACCGGAAAGGTGATCAGAACGATCAGGATCAGAGAAAGCTGCTCGACCCAGGTCGGGGTTTCATTGAGCACATAGCGCCCGAAAACCAGCCAGGCAAAAGCGGGAATAAGCGCCACCAGCGCAATTCCGCCGATCAGATTAAGGATTTTGGCAAGTCTGCCACCCAAACGGTCAAGCATCCCGGTGAGTTGAGAAAACATTCGCACGCCGCCAGAAATGGATTAACGAAAAAGACTGGATACAAGCGTAAAGAAGGGCGGCGAGAATGTCGCCGCCCTTCCATGGCTTGATCAATTATTTCTGGGCGTCCTGGATCGCCTTGACCAGACCGGCCAGATCCGGGTTGGCTTTGATGAAGTTGTCATAGACAGGCTTCATCGCATCCTGGAACGCGGCCTTGTCAGCGATTTCGTTCACTTCGATACCGGCAGCAACAACTTTCTCTTTGGACTGTTCTGCACGTTCTGCCCAGGCAGCGCGCTGAACCTTGACCGACTCATCGGCTGCTTCCTGAAGGATTTTCTTTTCGTCATCCGACAGACCGTCATACAGCGCCTTGTTGACGCACAGGCATTCCGGAAGGATCAGGTGCTGGGTCACGGAATAGTATTTCGCCGCTTCGAAATGGCCAGAGCTGTCATAAGACGGATAGTTATTTTCTGCACCGTCGATCACACCGGTTTTCAGCGACTGGTAAACTTCGCCATACGGCATCGGGGTTGCGTTACCGCCAAGGGCACCAACCATCTGTACATACAGATCGTTGCTCATCACGCGGAATTTAAGCCCCTTGAGGTCTTCTGGCGTGTTGATCGGGTGCTTGGTGTTATAGAAGGAACGCGCACCTGAATCGTACCAGCCAAGTGCCTGAAGGCCCGCATTTGCAAGGCCGTCTGCGATCTGCTGACCTGCCGGACCATCCATGACGTCATGCATGGCATCGACGTTTTTAAAGATGAAAGGCAGCGAAACAACGTTGGCTTCGGGTGCGACTTCACCCAACGGGCCAAGGTTGAAAACAGCCCAGTCCAGACCGCCAAGGCGAACCTGCTGGATGGCATCGGGCTGATCGCCCAGAACGCCGCCGTGATAAACCTTGGCTTCAAGGTTTCCACCGGATTTTTCATTGATCAGGCGGGCGAATTCCTCCATCCCGGTCGAAACAGGATAGTCTGCCGGATGGATATTCCAGCCGCGCCATTCACGTGCTTGCGCACCGGCAACAAAAGCGACCGACATCGCCGCTGCGGCAAGTGTCAGCGTCGTGGTTTTCATAAACTTGTTCATTGATATTCCTCCCGTGACTTTATGTCGTTTAACGTTAAAGTCTTGTTTTCCCTGATGGGACCAGTTGTTGTCAGAAAATCTTACATCTTGTTACTTGTAACAACAAGTAATGGTTTTTCTGACAACCGAATTTTGCGCGCCATTTGCTTTTGCAGCGTCGCAGAGGTAGTCCCGGCAGAAGCCACCTGCCGGTTCGTGCAGCTTAGGCGACCTTCAATACGTCCTCGCCGAACGCCTTGCAGATAACTTCAGCCAGCATGTCATGTTCTTCTGCACTCAGATCAGTAAGCGGGCTGCGCACCGGGCCGGTATCGCGCCCGATAACCCGCATGCCGGCCTTGACGATTGATACGGCATAACCTGTGCCGCGATCACGGACCGCCAGATACGGATAGAAGAATTCGGTCAGGATGCGGTTCATCGTTGCATCGTCGTCATTCGTCAACGCGTCATAGAATTCCAACGCCTGCTTGGGCAGAAAGTTGAATATTGCCGACGAATAGGTGGTCACACCCGCCGCCTTATAAGCCTTGGCAAAAACTTCGGCCGTCGGCATGCCACCGATATAGGAAAGACGATCGCCCATCGTAACACAAACGCGCGTGACCAGTTCGATATCGCCGTGACCATCCTTGAAACCGACAAGGTTCGGGCATTCATCACACAATTTAGAAAGCGTTTCGGCAGACAGGATCGCATTGTCGCGGTTGTAAACAATCACACCAATCTTGACCGCATTGCAGACCGCCTTGACGCGTTCATACAGACCTTCCTGCTTGGCACCGATCAGATATTGCGGCAGCAAAAGCAGGCCATCGGCACCGGCTTTTTCGCATTCACGGGCCAGTTCGACGGCCATGGCGGTGCCATAACCGCAACCGGCAATGATCGGAGTGTTGCCTGCGACTTCCTTGGCGACACGCACGGTCTGAACGACTTCCGCCGGAGTCAGAGAGAAAAACTCCCCAGTGCCACCAGCCGCAAACAGGGCTGCTGCCGGAAATTGCGCCAGCCAGCCGACATGCGTGCGGTAGGTATCCATATCCAGCGAACCATCCGCCCTGAACGGAGTGACCGGGAAAGACAGAAGACCGGCACCAATTGCCGTTTTCAGATCCTGATAATGCATAAAACGTCCTTCAATTCACAAGTCAGCGACATAACCTATGATGATTCTATAAATTCATCATATCATTGTGTCAATCATATTACTTAGCGACTTTAGTATGGGTGTAAAACCGCCACTTTCCGGGATTATTCACCGTTATCGCCTTTATCGAAAATCATCATACAAACGCAGCCTACATCAAAAAGATACGACTCCCGGAAATTGATATGATGACTTCATCCAAATGCTCCGCTAGGCTGCTGAGAACGCCACGAAAAAAACTCCAAAAACAGAAGGATAGGCACAGGGAATGACCGACATCACCAAGGCAAGCCGAATTCTGGCCGATGCTTTCACCCAAAACATTCTGATTGATCCCCTGCCCGACGGTGCCAACCCGACCGACTTCGAAACGGCGTACGAGGTTCAGCAGGCAACCCTTGCCCTGACAGGTGCAAAACAAACCGGCTGGAAGCTCTCGGTGGCAACACGTGCCGCACAGGCGGGGCTTGGGCTTGACGGGCCGTTGATCGGGCCGCTGCTTGATGGCCGGATCATTGCCGACGGAGCCACCATCACCACAAATGATGTCCATTTCCCGAATATCGAGGCCGAGATTGCCGTGGTCATGGCGAGCACTCCTGGTGCCAATGCTACCGCCAAAGCGATCCTTGATCACATCAAAAGCGTGCATCTGGCGATAGAGATCGCAGATCGCCGGTTTACCCAAAAACAGGGGCCGGTCTCGACATTGGCCGATTTGAATTCCACCGGCTATCTGGTGCTTGGCCCGGAAATTGCCGATTGGCGCGATATGACGTTTCTGAATGGCCCGGTAGAAACACGGTCCGATGACAAGGTTCTGGCGCAAAACAGCGACCCCGCCGCATGGCCTGATCCGTTTGGCGGATTGGCCTATCTGGTGCGGTTCCTCGCCAAACGCGGTCAGCACTTAAAAGCAGGCGATGTCATCACCACCGGGGCCTGCGCCCCGCCGACCTTGACCAAACATGGCCGTATCGAAGCGATTTTTGAAGGTGTCGGCATCGTGCGCGCCGAAATCAAAACCACCTGAAAACGTACAGAAAATGGCAAAGGGGCCTTGCGCTGCAAACCGCACGGCCCTTTTGTTTTCAGTATCTATACATCTTCGCGGAACCGGTTGACCGGCACCCCCGCGACATCGACACGCAGCATGACAAGTTTGCCCGCATCCGGGAATTCGGCGCGTTTATCAGCCGGGTAATTTTCCATGTGACTGGTGACATAAAGCGTTTTCATATCCACCCCGCCAAAGCACGGCATGGTCGGATTTGGCATCGGCATATCAATTGATAGCAACAAGGTACCATCAGGGGAAAACCGGTTCAGTTTGCCCGCCGAAACGCCTGCACTCCAATAACAGCCTTCCATGTCAACCGCCGCACCATCCGGGCGTCCGACCGTGTCGTTAAGGTCAAGGAAAAGCTCGCAATTACTGATCGCGCCGGTCTTGGCATCAAAATCCCAGCGATTGACCCAAGGCCCACGAGAATCCGAATGATACATAATGCGACCATCGGGCGACCATGCCAGACCGTTGGAAATCTTGATCCCGCCGACCTTGTGTTCGACTTCCCCCGATCCGGTCACGCGATAAAGCGATGCCACAGGCTGCTTGTCGGCATTCTGATCCATGGTGCCGACCCAGAATGCCCCGTCCGGGCCGATTTTGCCGTCGTTAGTGCGGCTCATGTCATTATCGCCTTCGACCGCGGCAAGCTTTTCGCGCACCCCGGTTTTCGGATCAAACAGGATAATGTCACTTTTCAGCGCCACGACCAGACGCCCCTGATCGGTCAGACCGAAACAGCCGACTTCGCTTTCAAATGACCAGCTATGGCGCTGCCCGGTTTCGATATCAAGCGCATGGATTTTCTGACCGATGATATCGGCCCAGTAAAGGCGGTTATTGTCGCCGTCCCAGTTCGGGCATTCGCCCAGTTCAAACCGTTCCTCCAGCAGAATGCGGGGCTGCTGTACGGCTGAAATATCACCTGACATGATCCGTTCCTGTATTCTTTCCGACGCAATTCGTCATATGACTTGTGTGCAGGCGCACAGGGGCACTTGTCAACAAATTTGCGTGGAAACTTTACAGGATGTTCTGTGCGTGGAAGTCGCGACGTTACATATCACGCGCATGGTCGGTTACCCGCTGGCGGGCTTGATGCAGGTGATAGCGCATCAGCAATTCCGCGCTTTCGCCGTCCTGTCCACTGATCGCGTCATAAATCTGACGATGTTCCAAAAGAACCTTTTTTACCCTTTCGGCCGATCCGGTGCGCGTGATGTTCAAGGCGACATTCATGGTTTTGGCAATCACGCCATGTAGGGACGTCAGCATGGTGACAAAGATATCATTGCCGCTGGCGCGTGCGATTGACATGTGGAATTCAAAATCCGCCTGATCGGCTATATCACCGGCTGCAATGCCTTCTTCAAGCATCTTAAGCGCACGTTCGATGTCGCGATGATGACGCAGTGTGGCGCGTTCGGCGGCCATGCGCGCGGTTGCCCCCTCGATCGCAATGCGGGCTTCAAAACAGCGCAGTAACCCGGCCACATCATTGATCCCGCCAAACTCGATCAACCCTTGTGGTGGTCGTTTCTTGACGAATGATCCAACGCCCTGACGGGCATAGACCAACCCGTCAGACTGCAATTTGCGCAGGGCTTCGCGCACCACGGGTCGCGACACACCAAAGGACGCACATATTTCATTTTCAGAGGGCAGCTTGGCCCCTTCGGACAGATTGCCCGATACAATCTGCTCAAGTATCTGCCCGTAAAGCTGATCCGCAAGCTTTTCACGCTTCTGGATTTTAAGTTGCAAGCCGGTCATTTCCCCAATCCCCGTCAACTTGTCATCTTGTCATTCTTACTTGTAAGTTTTATCGGCAAATACTTGCAGGGTAAAGGGGAAGCAATCAGTCGACGAGTGAATAATCGCGCCTGCCAATCTGTTTTTCATCCTGATCGACAAGACCATGACCCGATCCGGTCAAAAGGCTTGGCGTCAGCGTCATGACACCCGAAAGCGTATCATTATAGCCCAGCACCCTGACATCGCCGAATTCCTTGAAATCGGGACGATTATGGACGTTTGGCACATGCGATACCGGTTCGACACAAAATGTCTGGCCGTTGTCCGGGATATAGAATTGCAGGTTCGCCAACGTATCGCTGGCTTCCAGAAGCAGGCTTAACTGCCGGTCTGCCCAGACCATCGTCGCCTGTTTGTTCCAGCCGATATAATGAATATCCAGCCCCTTGTGATGGCGGATCATTTTTCCATCGGCAAAATCGCGACCAAGATCGATCACCGTGCGCGTAGTGGGTAACTTGCCTTCGTCCGTTCCGAAACAGTCGGTCGCAACAAACTGTACCCACGCACTTTCGCCGCCAGGGAACCATGGATGCAACCCGATCCCGTATGGCATCGGGTCCTTGCCAAGATGGCGCACACCGATTTCGATTGAAATGGTATCGTTTGCGACCTTGATCTGCTGCCAGGCGACATAACAAAAACCGGTCTGCGGATCATCATGTTTGTGATTGAACCGCATGGTATCAACCGTTGGACGTTCGATCTCCCAGATACTTGAAATACCAAATCCGTGAATGGCATGCGGGTCCGGCGCCCGATTTGCCGGAACATTGATGGTTTTGCCATCGAATTCGAACTGGGCATAACCCAGCCGGTTGGCAAAGGGTACCATCGGAAAACATCCAAGATGCGAAGGGTTGCCCGATGTCAGGGAATAATCGTCAACCGGACGCAACAGGTTGACCACCCCGTTACCGTCGGGACGCACCCAGTCGATGCGCGAAACGGCCCCGCCCCGTGGGACAATTCCGACCCTGAACGGGCCACTGTTCCAGCGATATTCCGGTTCGGCCGATTTGGCCATTGTCGTCGCCTCATCACTATATCAAAATCATATGATGACTTTCCGTCACCAACATCGTAGGACTATTTCAGGATGTTAAATTCATCATTATTAACATCTGGTTCCGATCATAGCGGTTTTGCAGAGCAAGAAAATGAGCAACAACTCCGCGCAGAACGCGCCACGAAAAGTTTCGCTGACCGAAAAGGTCATTGCAAGCCTGCGTCACGAAATTGAAAGCGGCATGCGCACGCCCGGCAGCAAACTTCCGACCGAGCCGGTTTTGACTGAACAGTTCGGAGTCAGCCGCACGGTGGTCCGCGAAGCCATTGCGGCCCTTAAGGCCGATGGCCTGCTCGAACCGCGCCAAGGAGCAGGCGTGTTTGTGCTGGCTCCCAATCCGCGCAAACTAGGCAGTACGATCTTTGCCGTCGATTCCGCGCAGATTTCCGATGTCCTGGAAATTCTTGAACTGCGCATGGCCGTCGAGATCGAGGCCGCCGGTCTTGCCTGTGCACGAAGCTCTGCCGCACAGCAGGCCAAAATATACGAAGCCCTGCAGGAAATGACCGACTGCTTTGAACGCGGCAATCCGACCGAAAAGGCCGATTTCGAATTCCATCGCGCGATTGCCGATGCGACCAATAACCGGCGTTATGTCGAGTTTCTCGAACATCTGGGCGATAAAACCATCCCGCGCGCGCAATTGCGCCGCCGCCCTCCCGAGGTCGAAGACCAGAAAAACTATATGCAGAAAATTCTGGCCGAACATCATCGCATCTTTGATGCAATTGCATCGCGTGATGCCGAAACGGCCCGCACCGCAATGCGCGAACATCTCAGCCAAAGTCAGGCCCGCTATCAAAGCCTGCTGCGGCAGCGCTAGGCAGACTCTAGCTCTGCTCGATCAGGGTGACGATATCACGCATGTCATCGAAAACAATATCGGCCCCGGCGTCATAAAGCCGGGTCGATGCATCTTCACGCTGCCCGGCATAATGCCCGCCCCCGATATAACCGATGCAGGTCATGCCTGCTGCCACGGCGGCCTTCACCCCGGCAATCGAATCCTCGATCACGATTGCCTGATCCGGACGAAACCCCATTTTATCAGCGGCATATAAAAACAGATCCGGTGCCGGTTTACCGTTCAGGACGAAATCGGCACTGTAAATATCGGTTCCGAACCAATGGCCCAGTCCCGTCACCTTCATTGTCCGTTCAAGCCGCTGCACCGAACTGCTTGATGAAATGCAAAACGCGATCTTGCGTTTTTTAAGCGCGGCAAGGACCGTATCGATTGCGTCTGTTTTCCGAAGTTCAACGTCATAGCGGGCAAACAGGCGCTCATAAAAGAACGGCTTGAATTCGAGGGCGATGTCACGTCCGGTTTCAAGGCGGATATGTTCGATCGGGGCGGCACTTGATCGCCCGGTAAAGCGTGCTGCAACTTCTGCTAGACTTAGCGGTGCACCGTAATGATCAAGCACATCGACAAGTGTCGCCAAGGAGATCGGTTCGCTGTCGACCAGGACACCGTCACAATCAAAAAGAACGACACCCTTACCGGTCATGATCGGTGCCAGTGTCTGGGTACGGGCGTTATCTTGGACATTTCCGGGGGCCATGTTGAACCTGGCTTCATTGGGTTTGATGACAAAAGCCTATACAAATGCGAATATCACCGTCAACCAAAATGAGCATTTGACCAAATGATGCACTTTTGCTCAATTACGCATCATGTAAATTTATTGCGGACAAAAAGATACGCGGAAATCGCTTGAAATCAGGGTCGGATTTGCGCTCAAAACGCATCACACTACCAATCGGCCCCGCGGGAGGAAGATCAAATGAGCCCTACAGATAAGTTCATCATCGGTGTGGATGTTGGCACCGGAAGCGCACGCGCAGGCGTGTTTAGCGCCGATGGAAATTTGCTTGGCAGCGCTGCCCATGCCATCGCCATGAACAAGCCAAAACCTGATTTTGTCGAACAGGACTCGGAAAATATCTGGCAATCGGTTTGCCAGTCGGTTCGCGATGCGCTGGCAAAATCAAATATTGCCGCCGATCAGGTCGCAGCCATCGGATTTGATGCCACCTGTTCGCTCGTGATCCGCGATACCGATAACCGTCCGCTTGGCGTAACACCGGGTGGTGCGGATAACTGGGATGTTATTGTCTGGATGGATCACCGTGCCATCCGCGAAGCCGAAGAATGCACCAAAACCGGCGCCAAGGTGCTAGAATATATCGGCGGCACCATGTCCCCCGAAATGGAATTGCCCAAACTGATGTGGCTGAAACGCCATCATCGTCAGAACTGGGATAAAATGGGCGCGGCATATGACCTTGCCGATTTCCTGTCTTTCCGCGCAACCGGCAGCAACGACCGGTCCTGCTGCACGATCACCTGTAAATGGACTTATCTGGCTCACCAGAAATATCCTTGGGATCGCGCGTTTCTTGATCAGATCGGCCTGGAAGATTTCCCTGCCAAGGCCGGAATTGACCGCAAGGCATTGGGTGTTGGTGATCTGATCGGCAATCTGTCAGATCGGGGGGCCGCCGAACTTGGCCTGACCACCGATTGCGTCGTGGGGGCAGGCTTGATTGATGCTCATGCAGGTGCCCTTGGTACGCTTGGCGAATATCTGGATGGCAATCTTGATGAACGCTTTGCCATGATTGCCGGAACATCCACTTGCCATATGGCTCTATCCTCCGAACCGCGTTTCATTAAAGGTGTCTGGGGGCCCTATTTCGGGGCGATTGCGCCGGGTCTTTGGCTCAACGAAGGCGGTCAGTCTGCAACCGGTGCGCTGCTTGATCATATCGTGGCGATGCATCCGTTTTCGCATGACATGGGCCGTGATGCGCACAAGCTTGCAGGGGAAAAACTTTTGCCCCGGATGATGGAAACACCCGATCTTGCGCCCCGACTGCATGTTCTGCCCGATTTTCATGGCAATCGGTCGCCACTTGCCGACTCAGAAGCACTCGGCGTGATTTCAGGTCTCAGCCTTGATCAAAGCGAGGAAAGCTTCCTTGACCTTTACTGGGCAACTGCCTGCGCGATTGCCTATGGCACACGCCATATCATCGATGCGCTGAACGCGACGGGTTATGACATCAAACACATCCATCTCAGCGGCGGACACACCGCAAGCCCGCTTCTGGTCAAGCTTTATGCCGATGTTACCGGATGCAATGTCGTGATGTCCGATTGCGCCGAACCGGTCCTACTGGGTTCCGCCATGCTTGGTGCTGCGGCCCTTGATCCCGAAGGCGGTCTTGCCCTTGCATCGCGCCGGATGGCTGGCAAGGAAACCATCCTCGCCCCGGACCAAACCGCAAAGGACGCCCATGATCGGCGCTATGCCATTTTTCACAAGCTTCATGCCCACCGGCAGGAACTTGATGCCATGGCCGTAGGCTGATTCATCAAAAAAGCCCCGCAACATACACTGCGGGGCTTTTCATTTTGTTCACAAGCCTCATCAGGCCTGAACGGTTTTCTGACGCTGGCTTCCCAGCCCTTCAACACCAAGTTGCATGATATCTCCGGGTTTCAGGAAGCGTTGCGGCGTCATGCCCATGCCAACACCGGGCGGGGTGCCAGTCGTGATGATGTCGCCCGGCTGCAGGGTCATGAATTTCGACAGATAGCTGATCAGATGGGCAACGCCGTAAACCATGGTTGCCGTGCTGCCATTCTGAACGCGTTCGCCGTTCAGCTCCAGCCAAAGGCGAAGGTTCTGTGGGTTGGCAATCTCGTCCCGCGTCACCAGCCACGGGCCAATCGGGCCGAAAGTATCGTGGCTTTTGCCCTTTACCCATTGTCCGGCATATTCAAGCTGAAACGCGCGCTCAGACACATCATTGACCACGCAATAACCGGCAACATGGGCAAGCGCCTCCGCCTCGGTCACATATTTGGCTTGCTTGCCGATCACGATGCCCAGCTCAACCTCCCAGTCAGATTTTTCCGACCCACGCGGGATTTCGATATCATCATTCGGGCCGCAAACCGCCGATGTTGCCTTGAAAAAGATGATCGGCTCGGGCGGCACCTGCATGCCCGCCTCGGCGGCATGATCGGAATAGTTCAAACCGATGCAAATGAACTTGCCCGGTTTGGCAATACAGGCACCAATTCGCGGATTGCCCGAAACTGCCGGAAGGTTTTTGGGATCAAGGGCTGCGATTTTGGCAAAGGTCGCATCGGAAATGGTATCGGGATTAAAATCCTCGATCACCGCTGAAAGATCGCGGATTACACCATCCGGATCAAGAAGCCCGGGCTTTTCCGCACCGGCAGCTCCAAAACGCAGAAGTTTCATTTACTTATTCCTCCCATGATCGGTTTATTTGCATTCCTCATACAAATAAACCATCCCTTGGTCCAGCAACGATCATTGATCTTGTAAATTAAAAGGGCCGCAGATTTGCGGCCCTCGTTGGGATCACGTTGTGACGATCACACAAGATTGGCTTGGAAAAACTCGGCCGTCCGCGCATTGGCGGTTTCTGCATCCTTCTCGTCGTAATGCGCCCCGCCCTTGCGCGCAAACGCATGATCGCGACCGGGATAGAAATGAAGCTCGGTCAACGGATGGTCATCAAGCGCATCCTTGATAACGGCCTGTGCATCGGCGGGGATATATTCATCATTCCCGGCCAAGTGAATGATCACCGGCTGTTTTATCTTCCCGGCTTCGCCGACATAATTGTTCATGCCGCCGCCGTAATAGACTGCAAAGGCATCGCCATCGGTGCGCGTCGCCGACAGGAAGGTCAAAAGGCCGCCAAGGCAGAAACCGACAACACCTGCCTTACCATTTGCACCATCAATCTTGCGTGCTGCCGTCAGGGTTGCCGCAATATCCTCGACGCCTTTATCGACATTGAATGCCTGATAATAGCCAAATGCCTGTTTCCATTCTTCTTCGGTCTTGTCGGTGATTTCGATCCCCGGCTCGATCCGCCAGAACAGATCAGGACAAACCGCGATATAGCCCTGTTTGGCATAATCATCGGCAATTCCGCGCATGACGGCATTCACACCAAAGATTTCCTGAATAACCACCACCACCGGTGCCGGTAATTTGGTCGGCATGGCGACATAGGCATCGAAATTTCCGTCCGGCGTCTGCACGGTCAGCTTGCTGGTCATGATGATCCTCCTTGTCGATATCGGATTTTCCGGCGACGCCGGTTCTTTCCCTGATGAGGTATTGGATCATACTGATTTCGCAAGGGCGTAGTAGAAATCCCTGCCCCTCAGATCAGTTTCGCCACGGATTGACCGCACGACGATCCACCACACCGGGGACAATCCCGCGTGCCGCGTTCGATACATGATCCATCACATTGCTGGCCGCGATATCGAATTGACGCGCGATCATGCGTTTTTGCCGTTCGGCAAATAATGGCGCACGATCGTCCAGATCAACCGGGCTTCCGGCCGTTTCGGTGCCTGCAAGGAACGCATCGCGATCCAGCCAATCAAGCGTATTTTTGGTCAGATCAAGACGCAACACATCACCATCACGCAAATGACCGATACCGCCCCCCACGAATGCCTCTGGCACCATATGGCCGATACATGCCCCCTTGGTCACGCCGGAATAACGACCATCGGTGATCAGCATGCTGGATGCTTCAAGGATGCGATGGTGGCGCAGATTCTGTGAAGGTGAAAACATTTCCGGCATGCCATAGGCTTCCGGC
Source organism: Thalassospira sp. MIT1004 (assembly GCF_001858545.1). Classification (NCBI taxonomy): domain Bacteria; kingdom Pseudomonadati; phylum Pseudomonadota; class Alphaproteobacteria; order Rhodospirillales; family Thalassospiraceae; genus Thalassospira; species Thalassospira sp. MIT1004. The sequence continues at coordinate 83,382 of NZ_MCAO01000043.1, forward strand.
CCCTGCCCGCCAATCACAAAGGCAAAGGACAAATGCCCCTGTGCCAGCATGTCCTTGGGCGCATCCATATCAACCCGGTTGCCGCCATTGCGCCGGACCACGGCAGCAATCAGTTCTTCGTCCACGCCATCGGTTTCAATCAAACGCGTCACCAGATCGGGCGAGGCAAAATCAGCGTTACAGACATGCTCGTTTTCGTAATAACGCACGATGAAAACGTGATTGTCGAAATGTTCGATCAGTTGGTCACTCATGCCCGATGTCTTGACCGCACAATTTTCAAAGAAGCTGCCGGTCAGAACATCCACGCCGGACCGCTTGCGTACAGGGGTCGCCCGGATAACCGATTTATCGCCAAGTGACAGATCGACGGGGTTTTCAAGATTGGCAATCCGTTCGCCCCATGTTTTGCCAAGAACCGTCGGCGCATCCAGATCCATCGCCACACCAAGATCGGCCAAAACGCGATAGATACTCTCCATACCACGATTTTTGCCTTCGGCCATTTGCTGGGCCAGAACAAAGGTATCGCGATTTTCCGTCAGGCTATGGGCGAAGATTTCCGGCACCGGTGTTTTAAGACGCACATCCTGATAATCATCAATCGTCACGTCAAACCCGGCATAGCGCATCATAAAGGGCAAATGCAGCAGCATGTTGCTGCTTGACCCCGTGGCATTATGAATACGCACGAAATTGGCAAAGTTGCGTTTCAACAGATTGCTGATCGCATATTCGGGTTTGTTGAAGACCCCAAACAGCGCATCAATCCCGGCCGCCACTGCTGCATAGGGCGGCACATCGGTAAGCAATTCCAGTTCGGGCGGTGTCAGGCCAAAGGCTGCCAGCATGGTCCGCGATGAATTGCCCGTGCCGTTAAAGGCGCAAATTCCCCCCTTGGAATCACAGGTCGCCCCGGCAAGCTCATCAAGAACCCGGCGTTCCATCTTGCAATCGATAATGCCCAATAACCGCGCCCGGTCCAGCAATCCGGCAAAGGCTTCGTCAGACGTGCATTGCAGGATATAGCGCATGTTTTCTCGAATATCCGAACCAAGGTCATCATGCCCCGCCCGGTCCGCATCATCGGCAATTTTATCCAGCAACCGGCGCGTCCCATCTGGGATTTCCCCGCCCTTCAGAACGTGGGACGGGGCGAACACCGCCCAGACCGGGGCCTGATCACCACGATATTTGCGTGCCTGATCGGCGGCCGCCAAACCGGCCACTACCGCGGCGGGGGATTTGTCGCACCCGGCAATGACATAAGCCGCATGATAACTGTGACCTTCAAAGGTGATATTGACCGCAGCAGCCGTGTGGTTGCGCGACGCCAGGGAATAGCTTTGGCCGATATTATTCTGTGCGGTGCCATCGCAAATCACCGGCACATGAAACAGGAACGGCACCCCACCCATTTCCCATATGCGAATTGCCGCCATCAAAGCCTGTGGCCGATCCAGCAAATGTGCCGGATGATCCGGGGCCCCGCCAATAATCGCAATGCGTGGCCGGTTTTCCACCAAACGCCCGACCACATCGCGGATTTCGGGCACATCGAATTTCCGGTCGCTGGCAACAACCGGGTTTTCATTCACCGCATCACGCAATAGTCGCACAACCGTAATCGGCTGATTGGCCAGTCCCTGAATACAGTCGCGATAGGGATTGGCTTTTTCGTCGATGGTAATGGCATTAGGGATGGATCGGGATTGGAGCATGATGGACTCTGACTGCGGGAAACGGGACGAAATGGTGCGAATTTACTTGATTGGTGGCAGACTATCAGACAAGCCCGCCATCGACGATAAAGCTTTGTGACGAGCACGCCGATGATACGTCGGATGCTAGGAAAAGAACCATCTGCGCAACATCATCCCCGACCAGACGGCGCTTGACGCATTGCTGCTGCTGAATGCGTTCTTCGTCTTGCGGACTGATCCAAAGATCAAGCTGCCGCTGGGTAATGATACAGCCCGGAATGACCGTATTGACCCGAATGCCATCCGCCCCCCAATCCCTCGCCAGTGCGCGCGTCATGCCAACCACTCCTGCCTTAGCGGTTTCATAACCGACCAGATCGGGCAACCCCATCAAGTAACTTACCGAACTGAAATTAATGATGCTGCCACGGCCCTTTTCGGCCATGCCCTTTGCCACGGCACGCGAACAGAAAAACTGATGTGACAGATTGACATCAAGCTTCTCACGCCATTCATCCGGCCCGGTTTCTTCTGGACTGTGGCGGTCATCGCGGGCGGCATTATTGACCAGCACATCAATCACACCGATTTTCGATGCCATTTCGGTAACGGCCTTGGGAATCCGAACCTGATCACGCAGATCAAGCGACATATAATGCGGGCGCACGCCCAGATCGTTTTCGATTTCGGCACACAGTTTTTCCGCGGCAGCATCATCGATATCAAAAAAGCCGACCCGCGCACCCTGCGCACAAAAGGCCCGGACGATAGACGCCCCGATGCCCGACGCGCCACCGGTCACCAGAACCGATTTGCCCTTTATGTCGTGATAACTCGCTGTCATGACGTTCCCTGACTTGTTTTCATCTTTTATTTTTCACTATCAAATTAAATGCTGCACTGCACCAACTCAAATCCGCCTGAAATCAACCAATGATGCGGATTAACGGTGGATTTGAGCGTAATAAGCGAGATTTTTAATTTGTTCATTAAAAAAAATTTGACAGGACGGATCGAAGGCGTCAACATTTTTTCGACAACAAAAATAAATGTCACTGCAAGACACATATCATTCAGGGAAGAAACAGATGAAAAAACTCCTCTCCTCGGTCGCACTGGCCGGTGCCGTGCTGTTTTCCGCTAACGCCTTTGCCGACGATCTGATCGTTGGTGTCAGCTGGTCGAACTTCCAGGAAGAACGCTGGAAAACCGACGAAGCCGCCATTGTGAAGGCGCTTGAAGCAGCTGGCGCACAATATATCAGCGCCGACGCCCAAAGCTCGCCCTCCAAACAGCTTTCCGATATCGAAAGCCTGATTTCGCGTGGCGCAGATGCCTTGATCGTTCTGGCACAGGATTCCTCATCCATTGGTGCTGCAGTCACGCAGGCGATCAATGAAGGCATTCCGGTGGTTGGTTATGACCGCCTGATCGAAGACCCGAACGCCTATTACATTACCTTCAACAACAAGGAAGTCGGCCGTCTTCAGGCCGAAGCCGTGTTTACCCAACAGCCGAAAGGCAATTACGTATTCATCAAAGGCGCACCAACCGATCCGAACGCCAATATCCTCCATGAAGGGCAGCTTGAAATCCTTCAGGCGGCAATCGATAGCGGCGACATCAAGGTCGTCGGCGAAGCCTATACCGATAGCTGGCAGCCAGCCATCGCCCAGCGCAACATGGAACAGTTCCTGACTGCTGCCGATAACAAGGTTGACGCCGTTGTCGCCTCGAATGACGGCACGGCGGGTGGCGTTGTGGCCGCCCTTTCCGCACAGGGCATGCAAGGCATTCCGGTTTCCGGTCAGGATGGCGATCACGCCGCCCTTAACCGTGTTGCGCTTGGCACCCAGACGGTTTCGGTCTGGAAAGATGCCCGCCTTCTGGGACAGCGCGCGGCCGAAATCGCGGTTGAACTGGCAAAAGGCACCAAACTGGGTGACGTCGAAGGAACCCAGGATTGGAACAGCCCGAACGGTGTCACCATGAAGTCCTACTTCCTTGATCCGGTCGCGATCACCCAGAACAAGCTTGATCTTGTGATCGACGCGGGCTGGGTATCCAAGGACGTCGTCTGCAAAGGGGTTGAAAGCGGCAAGGTCGCTGCCTGTAACTAGGCAGGTTTCCTCCCTCCGACCTTGTTAAACCCCGGGGCCGGCCGCATCTGATCGACCGGCCCCGCTGCCTGACGAGCATTTTACATGACAAGACTACTTGCCAAGATGGAAGTCGACCGCCGCCTTGTGGGGCTCGCCGTTGTGCTTCTGGTTATCTGGATCGGCTTTGACATCGCATCCGGCGGACGCTTCATCACCCCGCGCAATATCTTTAACCTGTCGGTTCAGACGGCATCCGTTGCCGTGATGGCGTGCGGGATGGTGCTGATTATCGTCACCCGCCATATCGACCTTTCGGTCGGTGCGATACTGGGTGTTCTTGCGATGATCATGGGTGTCGTGCAATCCGACATCCTGCCGCAATTCCTTGAATACAACCACCCGATGACATGGATCATCACCCTTCTTGTCGGGTTGGTGATCGGGGCGACAATTGGTGGCATACAGGGGCTTGCCGTTGGTTATCTTGGCGTTCCGGCCTTTATCGTGACCCTGGGCGGGCTTCTGGTCTGGCGCGGGGCGGCATGGTGGGTCACGCAAGGGCGTACTGTTGCCCCGCTTGATCACAATTTCATGCTGCTGGGCGGCGGGATCGAAGGCACGATTGGCGCAACCTGGAGCTGGATTGTCGCAGCCATCTCCATTGTCGCCATCATCTATGCCGCCATCATGGAACGTCGCCGCAGGCTTTCCTTCCAGTTCCCGGTCAAACCGATCTGGGCGGAATATACCAATACACTGATCAAGGCCGGGCTGGTTCTGGTGGCGATCATCACATTGAACGCCTATCATCTACCCGAACGTGCAGCCGAACGCATTCTTGAAGATCGCGGTATTCCGGTGACGCCGGAAAACCTTATGATTTCGCACGGCATTCCGATTCCGCTTCTGATTGTTGCCCTTGTGGCGATTGTTCTGACCATCGTTGCCAAACGCACCCGGTTCGGGCGCTACGTTTTCGCCATGGGCGGCAACCCACAGGCCGCCGAACTGGCAGGCATTAACGTCAAACGCATGACGGTTGCGGTTTTTGCCCTGATGGGAGTTCTGTGCGCGATCAGTGCGGCGATTTCATCGGCACGCCTGCAATCGGCGGGCAATGACCTTGGCACGCTTGACGAATTGCGCGTGATTGCCGCGGTTGTGATCGGCGGAACGTCGCTGGCCGGCGGTGTCGGCACCATCTATGGCGCACTGATCGGTGCCCTTGTGATGCAAAGCCTGCAAAGCGGCATGGCGCTTCTGGGTGTTGATACATCACTGCAAAGCATCGTCATCGGCCTTGTGCTTGTCCTTGCCGTGTTCAGCGACAAATATTTCCATCGTCGTTATAGCGACCCGACCAGTTAGGAGTATGGGGAAATGAACGATATCAAAACCGGTCAAAGCCCGCTGGTCGAAATGCGCGACATCCATATCAGCTTTGGCGGGGTCAAGGCGGTCGATGGGGTTTCCATTGATCTTTATCCCGGCGAAGTCGTCGGCGTTCTGGGTCATAATGGCGCTGGCAAATCAACCCTGATCAAGGTGCTTTCGGGTGCATATAAGGCCGACACCGGCCAGATCATTGTTGATGGCCGCGAAGCCAAGATTGAAAACGCCCGCGATGCGCGCGACAACAATATCGAAACCATCTATCAGAACCTTGCCCTTGCCGATAATCTTGATGCCGCGCAGAACCTGTTTCTCGGCCGTGAAATCGTTGATAAATTTGGCTTTCTTGACGATGCCGCGATGGAACACAAGGCGCGTGAAGTGCTTCATCGCCTGAACCCGAATTTCCATAAATTCACATCCCCCGTTTCTGCACTTTCGGGCGGGCAACGGCAATCGGTGGCAATTGCGCGTGCCCTTTTGTTCGAAGCCCGCGTTCTGATCATGGATGAGCCCTGTGCCGCCCTTGGCGTGCATGAAACCCGCATGGTCGGTGAACTGATTGATCAGCTAAAACGTGACGGTCTCGGTATTTTGTTGATCAGTCACGATCTTCATGATGTGTTTGATTTGTCTGATCGTTTGCATGTTATGAAGAACGGCAAGCTGGTCGGCACCGTCCCGACCAAAGATGTTACCCATGATGACGTTCTTGGAATGATCATTCTGGGCAAAATGCCCGATCATCTTTTGCATCTTGCCGGACCGGGTGCCACCAACGCCCCGAACAAAGAGGCCCTTCAATGACTATCGACTTCACAAATACCGCAAGCGACATCCTGCCCGACGATCATGGCAATGCCATTCTGGTTGGTCGCGTCTGGGACCCGCGCGTTTCCGGCCCAACCCCGGTTGTTGTCGATCAGGGCAACCTTCGCGATATCAGCAAACTGGCCCCAACCATAAGTCAGCTTCTTGAACGCGACGACCTGGTATCGCAGCTTCGCAATCCGTCCGGTTTCCCGCTGGTGGGTACTTTGGATGACATTGTTGCCGCATCAAAACCCGGTGCAGGATCGCAAACCCTTCATCTGCTCAGCCCCAATGACCTTCAGGCGATCAAAGCCAGTGGCGTGACATTTGTCGCAAGCCTTCTGGAACGTGTGATCGAAGAACAGGCGCGTGGGGACGCCAGCAAGGCCGATCTGATTCGCACCGAAATCACCGGCATCATCGGCGATGACCTGTCGCAAATCGAACCGGGATCGAAAAAGGCCGCCGACATCAAGGAAGTCCTGATCGCCAAAGGCGCATGGTCGCAATATCTTGAAGTCGGGATTGGCCCGGATGCGGAAATCTTTACCAAATCCCCGCCGATGTCCGCCGTCGGTCATGGCGCGCATGTCGGCCTGCATCCGATTTCAAACTGGAACAACCCGGAACCCGAAGTGGTTCTGGCTGTCAGCTCAAAGGGCAAAATCGTCGGCGCCACCCTTGGCAATGATGTCAATCTGCGCGACGTCGAAGGCCGCTCCGCCCTGCTTCTGGGCAAGGCAAAGGACAATAACGGCTCCTGCGCCATCGGGCCGTTCATCCGCATTTTTGATGGTAATTTCACGCTTGAAACCGTCAAGCAGGCCGATCTTAAAATGGCGGTCGACGGGCAGGATGGCTATCACCTTGATGCTGGATCCTCCATGAGCCAGATCAGCCGTTCACCCGAAAGCCTCGCCGCACAGGCATGCGGCAAACATCATCAATATCCGGATGGCTTCATGCTGTTTCTGGGCACCATGTTTGCGCCCACCGATGATCGTGGTGGTGCTGGCAAGGGCTTCACCCACGAAATGGGCGATCTCGTTACCATTTCGACCCCCTGCCTCGGCAAGCTTTGCAATCAGGTCGAGCGGTCCGATACCATTGCGCCATGGACCTTTGGCATTACGGCACTGATGACCAATCTGGCCGCACGTGGATTGCTTTAACCCGCCGCATCACCAGCTTGCCAAAACGATAAAAAACATGCCCTTATCCGGAACCGGGTTTGCCCCCGGTTCCGATCCCGCCTTGCAGAATAACAGGCCCCGCCGATGAGCCGTCGAACCGATCACGATACCCCACGCCAGCCATCCCAGATTGCCATTCTGCGTTTTCTGCGTATTCATGGCCCTGCCGCCCGTATCGATATCGGCAACGCCACCGGATTAAGCCCGGCGACAGTAACATCGCTGACCGCCGATCTGATTGCCCAGGGGCTGGTAAAGGAAACACAAGGCGCACCAAACGGCACAAATGGCAATAACGGCCAAAGCGCTACACGCGGCCGCCCCAAGGTTCTACTTGATCTTGTGCCCGGCGCGGCCTGTGTGGTTGGCGTTAAACTAACGATCAATCTGGTTGAAATCGCACTGGGCAATTTCAAGGGCGAGATTGAACGCAGCATCCAGCACAGCATCAACACACGTGATCTTGATGAAACATCGCTGGTGACAACACTTTGCGATCTGATTGATCAGTTCATTTCCGATAACCGCGACATTGCACCAAACCCGCCCATCGGGATCGGTATCGCCATTCAGGGCGTTGCCGACAGCAACAGCGGCGAAATCATCTGGTCACCGGCCCTTCGCAATCGACATATCGCAATCACCAAACCGTTGCGCGAACGCTTTGGCGGCATTGTACAGATGTCAAACGATGCTAACTGCATTGCAACTGCCATCACCCAGAATAACGATCTTGGCGGCAATGGTGATTTTGCCGTCATCATGCTAGGCTACGGCGTCGGCATGGGGCTTGTCCTGAACGGGGCGGTGTATAATGGCCATTTTGGCGCTGCCGCCGAATTCGGTCACATGAAATATCAACCCGATGGCCCGCTTTGCAATTGCGGACGACGCGGTTGTATCGAAGCCTATATCGGGGATTACGCCATTCTGCGCGATGCCAGTGGCCTGATTGATATGCCCGATGCCAACAACCTGCATCCCAGCGAAAAACAGATGATGGATCTGGTCAAACGGGCACGTGACGGCCACGAAGATCTTGCCGATCTGTTCCGCCACGCCGGAAAGGTACTCGGATATGGCATTGCCAATCTGATCGCCCTTCTGGGACCGGAACGCATCCTGATCACCGGTTCCGGCGCACGGGCCTACGATCTGATGGAACCCGAAATCGAACGTGGCCTTCGCGAGGCACAGGTGCCGGAACTGCGTAACGGGCCCAAGATCATCCACCTGCCGTGGGACAAGGATCTGGCATTGCAGGGTGCAATCGGCCAAAGCCTTTTGCGCCATGACGAAAGCATGTTCGCCAATCCACCGGCAAACTGACCGGATCACTTGGCTAGACCCGAAATGCAAAAAGCCGCCCGAGACGGGGCGGCTTTACGCGATATTCAGCAAAGCATAACGGGATCAGCGACCCGTTTTTTTGCGCCATGCCTCATAATTGGCTTTGGTTTCGTCCTTGGTCGCCGGATAAAGGCCGATGATCGGCTTGCCGGCCAGAACTTCTTGCAGAACGAAGTCCTCGAAGCTCTCCATGCCTGCGCATTCTTCGGCCAGTTCGTCGGCAAGATGGGCCGGAATGACAACAACGCCATCCTTATCCCCGACCAGAACATCCCCCGGGAAAACCGGCGCATCGCCACACCCGATCGGCACGTTAAGGTCATAGGCCTCGTGCAGGGTCAGGTTGGTCGGGGCCGACGGACGGTTGTGATAGGCGTGAATATCAAGTTTGCCAATACCCTCCGCATCGCGGAAACCACCATCGGTAACGATACCGACAACGCCGCGCTTCACCAGACGGGTTACAAGGATCGAGCCCGCCGATGCCGCCCGGGCATCCTTGCGGCTATCCATCACCAGAACATGACCAGCCGGGCATTGCTCAACCGCTACACGTTGCGGATGGTTAGGATCGCGGAAAACCTCGATCGGGTTGCGGTCTTCACGTGCCGGGATATAGCGCAGGGTATAGGCCTGCCCGACCATGTTCTCGCCTTTTGGCGCAACCGGGCCAACCTCCTGAATAAACTGGTTCCGAAGGCCGCGTTTAAAAAGGGCGGTGCAAAGCGATGCCGTGCTGACCCGTTTAAGCTTCTCGCGCGTCGCGTCTCCAAGGACATAATCGCTCATTATCTTAACTCCGTAAGTACGCCGGGGTGCGATCACCCCAGCAAATCAATGAAAGGCGATCAGGCCAGATCAGCGGGCAGGACATCCGCCGGGATGTTCTGATAGCAGACCGGACGCAGGAAGCGACGGATCGACAGGGTGCCAACCGACGTCGCCCCGAAATTGGTCGATGCCGGGTACGGCCCGCCATGCACCATGGTGTCGCAAACCTCAACCCCGGTCGGGAAACCATTGGCCAGAATACGACCCGCCTTGCGTTCAAGGATCGGCAACAGCGAACGCGCATCCGCCGCATCCCCGCCATCCATATGGATCGTGCAGGTCAGCTGACCTTCAAGCGCCCTGGCAATCGCCTGCATTTCGGCAATATCCTTGACCCGGACAACAAGCCCAAGCGGCCCAAACACTTCCTCGCCCAGCACATGATTGGCCAGCCAGTTTTCACCGCTGGTTTCAAACAGATACGGCGTCGCATTGCGAAGATCACATGACGTGGTCAGGACTTCCTTGACGCCTGATGTCGCGGCAATGCGTTTCGCCCCACTGCGATAGGCATCAGCCATACCATCGGTCAGCATGGTTTGCGCCGCCACATCGCCAAGGCCCGCCTTGGCGGTTGCGACGAACGCATCGGCATCCGGACCGTCAAGGACAACCGCAATCCCCGGATTGGTACAGAACTGCCCTGCCCCCATGGTCAGCGACCCGACCCAGCCCCTGGCGAGTTCTTCGGTGCGCGCACTCATGGCGTTCGGCAGCAGGAACATCGGGTTGACCGAGCCCAACTCGCCAAAGAACGGGATCGGTTCCGGGCGCTGCGCGCACAGATCGAACAATGCACGACCACCGCCCAGCGACCCGGTAAAGCCGACCGCCTTGATCAGCGGATGCTGCACCAGGCTCTGGCCGACATCGCGTTTGCCACCCTGGATCAGGCTGAACACACCGGGATGAATGCCACATGCCTTGACCGCAACATCAATCGCCTGCGCAACAATCTCGCCGGTACCCGGATGGGCCGAATGGCCCTTGACCACGACCGGGCAACCGGCTGCAAGGGCGGCGGCGGTATCGCCACCAGCGACCGAGAATGCCAGCGGGAAGTTCGACGCACCAAACACCGCCACCGGGCCAATCGGGCGCTGCATCAGACGCAGGTCCGGACGCGGCAGGGGGGCGCGATCCGGAAGCGCTTCGTCATGACGGCGATCCAGATAATCACCGGCAAGGATATGGCTGGCAAACAGGCGAAGCTGGCCAACCGTACGACCGCGCTCCCCATTCAAGCGCGCTTCCGGCAGGCCGGTTTCCTGGGTACCGATTTCGGTGATTTCCGCACCGCGGGCATCGATTTCATCGGCGATCCTATTCAGGAACTTAGCCCGTTCTTCGCGGGTGGAATAGCCATAGGACCAGAATGCGTCTTCGGCGGCCCTGGCAGCCTGATCGACCAGGGCCGGGGTGCCGACCGGGAAAGTATTGGCCGGGCCATGGGCTGGTTCGGACTGGAAGGTCTGCTCGCCTGCGACCCACTGGCCAGCAATCAGATGTTTTCCTGTCAGGTTATAGGACATTGGTGCCTCCTTTACGCGGGGATATCCCGGCGCTTATTTCACGAGTTTGTTTTCGCGCATGAAGACGACAAGCTTGTCATGCTGCGCAGGCGTCAGGGGCCAAGCTGATGGCGGGCGCGTCGGTCCGCAATCGTTGCCCAGAATCTGCAACGCGGATTTAACCCCGGTCACGTTGGTACCGTTCATTTCTTCGGCTCGGACATCTTCAAATGCCCGCATTTCCGAAATCAGTTTGCGGGCGGTTTCGTAATCGCCGCCTTCAAGGGCCGCATGGATCGCCATCGAACGTTCCGGCCACACATTGATCAGACCCGACGTAAAGCCGCGCGCGCCCACCGCATAGAAGGTCGGCGCCCAGACTTCGGCAAGCCCGCCAACCCAGACGATATCAGGATCGCAGGCTGAAATCGCCTCGGCCAGCTTCATCGGATTTGGCGTCGCCCATTTGACACCGGCAACACCTTCAACTGCACATAGGTCGGCAATCGCCTTGGTGCCAATCGTATCGTTGCGAAGATACAGCATCATCGGCAAACCATCCGACGCATCGGCAATGCGTTTAAGATAGTCGACAACACCACGCGGCGCGACAAAGGGATCTGGTGGCTGATGGATCATAAGCGCCTCGGCACCGGCGTCCGCCGATGCCTTTGCCAATGCAACCGCATCGCGAATGCCACGCCCCACCCCGGCCAGCATCGGCGCGCGACCATCAAGCATTTCGGCAACCGATCTGGCCATGGCGATGGCCTCGTCCGTAGTCAGCGCATAAAATTCGCCGGTATTGCCGTTTACCACCGGAAAATGGACACCCGCGGCCAGCGCACGATCAATGATCGGGGAGAGTTTTTTCGGCGCGACATCGCCGTTTTCATCATAAGGCGTAACAAGAATGCCGGAAATCCCGGACAGCACGCCACGCAAATCGGCTTTGGAAAGTGCCATTGGTCAAAGTCCCTGAATTCTGTTGGAGGTGGCGCGATGGGTGCGCCACCAGTTTGTCATCGATCATTGCCGGATCAACCAACCGGCGGATCAGAAGATATCCGGCTCACCGGCGGTTTTGCCGAAGTCGGGCGACAGGAAGTCGAAATCACAGCCTTCATTGGCCTGGGTGACATGCTTGCCAAACATCCAGCCATAACCGCGCTGATAGCGATCCTCGGGCTTTTTCCAAGCCGCGCGACGCCGTTCGAGTTCATCTTCATCCACCAGCATGTCCAGACGACGGTTATCAAGATCAAGCTTCACGATATCGCCGGTTTTCAAAAGGGCGAGCGGCCCGCCGATATAGCTTTCCGGCGCAACATGAAGCACACACGCCCCATAAGACGTGCCCGACATACGCGCATCCGAAATGCGCAACATGTCACGATGCCCCTGCTTGATCAGCGCTTTCGGGATCGGCAGCATCCCCCATTCCGGGAATCCCGGCCCGCCAAGCGGCCCGGCATTGCGTAGAACCATCACATGATCGGGCGTGATATCAAGATTTTCGTCATCAACCGCCTTTTTCATTTCCGGGTAGCTGTCAAATACAAGTGCAGGCCCCTGATGATTGCGGAACCGTTCATCACAGGCGGCCGGTTTGATCACCGCCCCGTCCGGGCACAGATTGCCGCGCAGCACGGCAAGCGATCCTTCGTGATAGACCGGGTTAGACAGCGGACGAATGACATCGTCGTTATAAACCGTCGCCCCCTCAAGCGTTTCGCCAAGCGTCTTGCCGGTCACCGTCGTAACGCTTGTATCAAGCTTGTCGCCAAGTTCCGCCATCAGGGCGCGCAGACCACCGGCATAGAAGAAATCTTCCATCAGGTAATCCCCCTTGCCCGACGGCCGGATATTGGCAATCAGCGGCGTGGTACGGCCAAGAGCGTCAAGATCATCAAGATCAAGCTTAATGCTGGCACGGCGCGCCATCGCCAGAAGATGCACCACCGCATTGGTCGAACAGCCGGTCGCCATCGCAACAACGGCAGAATTTCTTACCGACGCCGGGGTGACGATTTTTTCAGGCGTCAGATCTTCCCAGACCATATCGACGATACGACGACCACACTGGGTCGACATACGGATATGACCGGCATCCGGTGCCGGGATCGACGACGCGCCAGGAAGGCAAAGCCCCATGGCTTCGGCAATCGCGGTCATGGTCGATGCCGTGCCCATGGTCATGCAATGACCATAAGAACGTGCGATGCCGCCTTCGACCCCCACCCATTCCTCGTCACTGATGTTACCCGCACGGCGTTCATCCCAGTATTTCCACGCATCCGACCCGGAACCAAGGATTTTACCGGCATAATTCCCCCGCAACATCGGGCCAGCCGGAAGATAGATCATCGGCACACCCGCCGAAATCGCACCCATGACAAGACCCGGCGTGGTTTTGTCGCAACCGCCCATCAAAACCACACCATCGAGCGGATGCGAACGGATCAGCTCTTCCGTCTCCATCGCCAGCAGGTTGCGATACAGCATCGAGGTCGGCTTGGTGAAAGACTCATCAACCGAAATCGCCGGAAGTTCGACCGGGAAACCACCCGCCTGATGCACGCCTTTTTTGACGTCACCGGAACGTTCGCGGAAATGAGCGTGGCACGGGTTCAATTCCGACCAGGTATTCAGAATTCCGATGACCGGGCGACCTGTCCAGTCTTCCGGATCAAGCCCCATCTGCATCAGACGCGAACGGTGACCAAACGAACGCAGATCGTCGGGCGCAAACCAGCGCGCGCTTCTAAAGTCTTCGGCAGATTTTTTTTGCTTTTCGGACATGGCGTTCCTCCCGTGTATCTGCCCTGCCGGGTGACTATGCACATGCAAACCCGACAGAACAATGCAATTTCATTTATGATGCCATGTATGCGCATACACATCAATGTTGTCAAGTTATCTTACAGGTATTTTCCCGTGTGAAGCTTATACAAAAAGACCAAATATTCCGAGATTGACAGAAGTTAAATCGACTTGTATGAATTTATGTATGCGCTTTCATTAAGCTTGGAATTTTACAGGCAACAATAACAAGAACAAGCAAAGCGCAGGCCTATCGGGAACCACCCCGGCCGGGCATCTCGGGCAAGGAGCCCTTATTCAGGATCGCGTCATTCGGGAGGAAACAATGACCGGACTTTTCAAAACCCTCGCCACTGCCGTCGGGCTTGCAGCCATGCTCGCAGCACCGTCTCTTGCCAACGCAGCCGACCTGCCAAGCAACGTTCGACTGGTCATCGGCTCGAAGTCAACCGGTGGCGACACCTATCAGAACAGCGCAATCATCGCCGAAGCACTTTCGAAAAAACTCGATATCAACGTCAAGGTTGATGCCGTTGGTGTGAGCGAAGCCTTCAAGGCACTTGATCGCGATTCACGTGGCACGACGCTTATGATGTTCCATGACGGTGCCTATATGGGCAACCTTTATGGCGTTCGCGGTTACGACAATATTTTTGAAAAATACAATGTCGGTGCCACCGTCTCGATCAATCCGGGCAACGCATACCTTGTCGCGAAAGACTCTCCATTCAAATCAATGGAAGACGTTTTTGCCGCTGCGGCTGCCGGACAGCGCATTCGCGTCGCCATTCAGGCTGGTGGCGTTTCGGAAATCGGTCTTTCTGCGATGAAAAACGCAGCAAAAATCATGTATCCGGGCGCTGAAGAAAACATCGTCGCCGTCAATACCGGTTCGCAGGCAGATAAAAACCAGCTTCTATTTGATCGTCAGGCCGATGTGATCAACGGCTCCGTACAGGCAAACGAACAGTTCACCCAGCTTCCGCAGGACGACCAGAAAGCGATGCGTTTCATCTGGGTAACAGCCCGTGAAAAAACCATCAAACAGGCAAATCCGGAAGGCATGGGCAACACGACCAGCGAAGAATTGCTCGGCTACACCACACCGAATGTAAGCGTCACGATGGACGGCACGAACGACTTCACCTTTGATAAAGAGTTCTTCTTCCTCTTCAACAAAGACATGGATCCGGCAATCGTCGAAACCATCGACAATGCCCTTGCCGAAATCTATGCCGAAGGCAAAATTCAGGAAACCCAGAAGAATTCCTTCTTCATTCCGAACTTCCTGCCATCGAAAGAAGCCTCTGCCTATCTTGAAGGTAAAAGCGAAACCATCCGGAAAATCATCTCTTCGATTTCAACGAACTAGCCATTCCCTGTTGGCCCGGCCATCTGCCGGGCCAACAGGAACATCGACAGATGAAGACTATCCCGACAACCGTGCCCGCCGCTAAAACCGACACGTTTTCAGCACATTGGGCAGCGCGGGATAAGAAGGAGATACTTCATGTCACTGGAATCGCTTTTATCAGTGTCCATTGATTTCGATACATCGCACACGGTATTTCCAACCATCGTTGCCATTGTGCTTGGCATTTTACTGGTTGCGATACTGGCAACGCGCAGTCGCGCGATTTTGGCAACGGTTGGCTCCGTCCCCTGGTGGCCGGCCAAAATTGACCATATGCGTTTTTTCGGAACCCTCGCCGGTACCGTTCTTTATTTCATCGCCATGCCATGGGTGGGCGACTTTTATCCGAATACCGGCCTCGGGTTTTATATCTGTTCGATCCCCTACCTGTTTGCCATGAGCGTGCTTTACCTGCAGCAGCGCGATAAGCGGCATCTGCTGATCGCGGGCCTGAATGCCCTGATAGCACCGAGCGTTGTCTGGTACCTGCTGTCGGAACTTTTCAACATATCGCTTCCTTAAGCCAAGAACGACACGAGAGATTTGATATGGATTTTCTTTCCATTTTAACGCCGTTCTTCTTTACCCTGGTTGCATCCGGCACGGTGATCGGCATCATTTTTGGTGCGATCCCCGGAATGACGGCAACCATGGCGGTCGCGGTGTGTTTACCGCTGACCTATTCCCTTGGTCTGGAAAACGGTCTGGCCCTTTTGCTGGGTCTTTATGTTGGCGGCATTTCGGGCGGACTTGTTCCGGCTATTCTTTTGAATATCCCGGGAACGCCATCCTCAATCGCCACCACATTTGACGGCTACCCCATGACCCAAAAGGGCGACGGTGAAAGCGCCCTTCGGATCGCAGTCATTTCATCTTTTGTCGGCGGCATCATCAGTCTGGCGGCACTCTTCTTCTTTGCCCCCGCACTTGCCGACTTTGCGATCAAATTTTCATATGTTGAAAAATTCCTGATCATCTTCTTTGCGCTGACCGTTATGGCAGCACTAAGCAGCAACATGCTCGTTGGCGTTTTCAGTGGCGTGCTTGGTATCTTCCTTAGCCTGATAGGTGCCTACGATATTTCGCGCGGCGGCAATGGCGAATTGCGCCTGGTACCGGAATTTCTGGAATATTACCTTGAAGGTGGCTTCTCGCTGCTGCCGGTACTGATCGGGATCTTTGGCCTGTCGACCATCCTGATCGAAGCCGAAAGTGGCATGAAGGACGAAAAAGGTCTTTCATCGGTCAAGATTGGCAAAGGCAAACGTTTCGATTTTTCCGTCTTCAAAGGTCAGTTCGTCAACCTGATACGATCTTCGGGGATTGGTACTTTTGTGGGCATTTTGCCCGGTGTCGGCGGCAGTGCCGCGTCGATCCTGGCCTATAGCCAGCAAAAAAACTTTTCAAAAAATCCGGAACGCTTTGGCAAAGGCGAACCTTCCGGCGTCATGGCATCGGAAAGTGCGAATAACGGCCTGACCGGCGGCGCGCTGGTACCGTTGCTTTCGCTTGGCATTCCCGGTGATTCGACAACCGCCATCCTGATCGGTGCCTTCACCTTGCAGGGCATTCAGGTCGGCCCCCTGTTTATCGGCAACAATCCGGTAACCTGGGATGCGATGATTGTTGCCATGCTTGCAGCAAACATCGTGATGCTGATTGTCATGATCTTTGCCATCCGGCACATCGCCAAGGTGGTGATGATCCCGAAAAACATCCTGTTTCCGATCATTTTGATGATGTGCGTTGTTGGCGCATACACCATCAATTACGGCGTGATGTTTGATGTCTGGACGTTGTTGATATTCGGTTTATTTGGCTACTTTGCCCATAAAATCGGATTGGAAATCGCCCCCTTCATCATCGGTTTTATCCTTGGTCCGTCGGCGGAAATCTATTTCGTCAAAAGCATTGAATCGTTTGGTACGCTCTCGATCTTCTTCACCAAAAGCTGGATCGCGGTTCTGTTGTGGATACTGATTGCACTTTCCGTCTGGTTCTCGGTTGCAATTTCTCACAAAAAGAAACGGGACCTGACGGCATCTGGCAATTAAGATAAAACGCGATTGCCATCCAGTGATGCCAATGTGCAGGTGCCCTCGGATCAAGCCGATGCCAAGGGCGCCTTCACAAAATGACTTCAACAGAGAAACCGTTTTGCCGAAAAACGAAACATCGCACACAATGTCTCAGAACAAAGAACACCATTCGGGCACCGTAACGATGGAATCTGTCGGGCGACTTGCCGGTGTGTCGCAGGTGACGGTTTCGCGTGCCCTTAACGATCCGTCCAAAGTCTCCGCAAAGACACTTCAACGCATCAAAGATGCAATCGAACTGACCGGCTATGTACCAAACATGGTCGCCGGGGCTCTGGCATCCAAGCGAAGTCACCTGATTGTTGCCCTGATCCCGTCCATCACCAACTTCGCCTATTCCGAATTCATCAAGCATTTCATTCAGGTGATGCGTGGGCATGGCTATCATGTTCTGACTGCTGAAACCGGCCTTTCGATGGAAGAAGAAGAATCGGTCCTCGCAACCATGCTAAGCCGCCGTCCCGATGGCATCATGATGACCGGGATCAATCATTCGGCAAAATGCAAACGGATGCTTCTGGGCTCCGGAATTCCGGTTGTTGAAATCTGGGACATGACGGAATCCCCGATTGATACCTGTGTTGGCTTTTCACATGCAAAATCGGGCGAGGAAACCGCGAAGTTTGCGCATAAAAAGGGCTATCGCAATGCGCTGGCCATTTCGGCCGCCGACGAACGTGCGCTGCGACGTAAGGATGCTTTCTGCGAAACCTTTCGCAAGCTAGGCAACAATCCCGTCAAAGAGATATGCCTAGATAGTCCCGCCAGTCTGGAACTGGGACGAAAATCGCTTGCACAGGCTATTGATGAGGGCTTCAAGAACGGCGTTGTCATGTGCAGCTCCGACCTGCTGGCGCATGGGGTCATCATCGAAGCACAGACACGCAATCTGCGCATCCCCGAAGACATTGCAGTGATCGGCTTTGGGAACCAGAATTTTGCCGCTTTCACAGTACCAAGTTTGACATCGCTTCACGTTGACCGGGCTTATCTGGGCTCTCAGGCGGCGACAGCCTTAATGGCACGCATCGACAAAAAGCCGCTGCAAAAAAACTGCATCGATATCGGATTTGAAATTGTCGAACGGGATTCCGCCTGATTTGGCTTAGGCAAAACGCCGGAACAACCCGCGCCGTTCGCGGCAGATCATCGTCAATCCCGCCTTTCGCGCCAGATTGACCGCGGTTAATGTCGGTCCCGAAAGGGTTACAAGTCCGCCCACCCCGCATTGCACGGTTTTGGTGACGATTTCATATGAACAGCGGCTGGTCATAAGGATGAAACCACCGGCTTTATCAACACCCTGACGCACCACAGCACCCAGAACCTTGTCGAGCGCATTGTGACGCCCGATATCCTCGCGCACAATGCGGATGGAGCCAGTCGCATCGACAAAGGCACTGGCATGCAAAAGACCGCCGCCTTCGCGGTTGCGTGTCTGCTGATCGGGAAGGGCGTCAATCGCACCAAGCACGATGTCTTGTGGCATATTTGAAGGCGTCACCTTACCGATCCGGTCCATCGCCACCGCCTCAAGCGACTGCACCCCGCAAAGCCCGCAACCCGAACGCCCTTCAAGAGTGCGCTTACGGATTGCAAGCCGGTCCAGAATATCCTCATCCAGATCGGCCTCGATCACATAACCCTGCAAGGTTTTCCGCACATCACGCAAATTGATCTGCCCGGCATGATCGGCAATGCCTTCGGACAGGGCAAACCCGATCATGAAATCTTCAAGATCGTGCGGCGACACCATCATTACCGCGTGGGACGTGCCATTGAACGTCAGTGCCGCCGGGATTTCCGGCTGCAGGATCATCGGTGCATCACCAGTGCCATCGCCGCGCGTCACGGCACGCGCCGGATCATGGTCACGGCCATCAATGATGCGATTTGCCGATGTCATTTTTGCTGTCACGCCGGTTGTTTGACCTTGCGGATCAATGGGACGGCTTCGATCACCAGCGGATGGAAACCGCCATTGCCTCTTTCGATCATGTCAAAAAGCTGCTTGCGCATGCGCGGTTCCCAGAAATCGCTGATATGCCCGGCCACCCCCTCGACCCCTTCGGCGTGGGGTTTTGATGTGAAAAAGGTCGCGATCTGATTGGCCATATAGACGAGTTTGTCAGGTTCCATTAACGTTTAATCTCCCGCCGGAATTCTTGATTTTACGGACGAAAACACCCGGTTTCATGACACGATCCTATCATGAAACCGGGCAACATTTCGCGCCTATTCGGCCGCATCGACACGTGGAAGGATCCGGCGTGACTGTTCAGCCTGCTTGTCATACTCCACCTGCCATTCGGTCGGCCCGTTACTCGGCGTGACCTGAACCGCGGTAACCTTGTATTCCGGGCAGTTGGTCGCCCAGTCGGTATAATCGGTGGTGATCACGTTGGCCTGTGTGCCCGGATGGTGGAAGGTCGTGTAAACCACCCCCGGTGCAACCCGGTCGGTAATCGTTGCTCGCAACGACGTTTCACCCGACCGCGAGGCCAGACGGATCCAGTCCCCTTCGCGAATGCCACGCTGTTCGGCATCATGGGGATGGATTTCCAGCAGGTCTTCCTTGTGCCATGCGCTGTTTGCTGTACGGCGGGTTTGTGCCCCAACATTGTATTGCGACAGGATACGCCCGGTGGTCAGCAATAGCGGGAACCGCGGACCGGTACGCTCGTCAGTCGCAACATATTCGGTCACAACAAACTTGCCCTTGCCGCGCACAAACCCGTCGATATGCATCACTGGGGTACCCAACGGTGCCTTTTCATTGCACGGCCACTGAACCGAACCCTCGCGTTCCAGAAGATCATAATTGACCCCGGCAAAGCTTGGCGTGGTGCGGGCTATTTCATCCATGATCTGCGACGGATGGGTATAGCTCCAATCAAGCCCCATCGCACGCGCCAGATTCTGGGTCACTTCCCAATCGGCAAAGCCGTTTTTCGGGCTCATCACCTTGCGAACACGGTTGATACGACGTTCGGCATTGGTAAATGTCCCATCCTTCTCAAGGAAGGTCGAACCGGGCAGGAACACATGCGCATGATTTGCCGTTTCGTTCAAAAACAGGTCATGAACCACAACGCATTCCATCGCCGCAAGACCGGCGGCAACATGCTTGGTATCCGGGTCCGATTGCAGGATGTCTTCACCCTGAATATAAATACCCTTGAACGTGCCTTCGACAGCGGCATCAAGCATGTTGGGAATGCGAAGACCCGGTTCGTCATCAAGTTTGACGCCCCAGATTTTTTCAAACACGTCGCGCGTCGCATCATCGCTAATATGGCGATAACCCGGTAATTCATGCGGGAACGATCCCATATCACACGAACCCTGCACGTTGTTCTGCCCACGCAGCGGGTTCACACCCACGCCCGGACGCCCGATATTACCCGTCGCCATTGCAAGGTTGGCAATCGCCATTACCGTGGTTGATCCCTGGCTATGTTCGGTCACGCCAAGCCCGTAATAGATCGCGCCATTGCCACCGCGCGCAAAAATACGCGCCGCCTTGCGCACGGTTTCTGCCGGAACACCCGACTGGCGTTCGACTTCTTCCGGGCTGTTTTGTGGATCGGATACAAACGCCGCCCAATCCTGGAATTCATCCCAGTCGCACCGTTCGCGAATGAATGCCTCGTCAAACAGGCCTTCGGTAACGATCACATGCGCAAGCGACGTCAGAACCGCAACGTTCGTCCCCGGACGCAATGCCAGATGGGCGGCGGCCTTGATATGCGGCGACTGCACCAGATCAATACGACGCGGATCAATCACGATCAGCTCCGCCCCCTGACGCAACCGCTTTTTAAGGCGCGACGCAAAAACAGGATGCCCGTCCGTCGGGTTTGCCCCGATCAGGATCACCACATCGGTATGTTCGACACTGTCAAAATCCTGCGTCCCGGCCGATGTCCCAAATGTGGTTTTCAGGCCATAACCGGTCGGCGAATGGCAGACGCGCGCGCACGTATCAACGTTGTTATTGCCAAACCCGGCCCGGATCAGCTTCTGCACAAGGAAGGTTTCCTCGTTCGTGCAACGCGATGACGTAATCCCGCCAATCGCGGCCTTGCCGTATTTTGCCTGAATCGAACGGAACTTGTCCGCCGTGTATCTAAGGGCTTCTTCCCAACTGACTTCGCGCCACGGATCAGACGTGTTTTCGCGAATCATCGGGTTCAGGATACGGTCCTTATGACTGGCATAGCCATAAGCAAACCGCCCCTTAACGCACGAATGCCCGCGGTTGGCCTTGCCATCCTTGTACGGCACCATGCGCACCAACTCATCGCCGCGCATTTCCGCCTTGAACGAACAGCCGACCCCGCAATAGGCACAGGTAGTGACGACCGAATGTTCCGGCTGACCGATTTCGATCACCGATTTTTCCTGAAGCGTTGCCGTCGGGCAGGCCTGAACACAGGCACCACAGGACACGCATTCTGAATCCAGGAAGTTTTCATGCATGCCCGGCGACACCCGGCTTTCAAACCCGCGCCCCTCGATGGTCAGGGCAAAAGTCCCCTGCACTTCCTCGCACGCACGCACACACCGCGAACAGACAATACATTTCGACGGGTCATAGGTGAAATACGGGTTGCTCTCGTCCTTGGCCATATAGCGCGGGTTTTCCTCACCATTCTGGCGGGTCTTGACGTGGTTGCCTCCATCATAACCATAACGCACGTCGCGCAGGCCAACCGCACCGGCCATATCCTGCAATTCGCAGTCACCATTCGCCGCACAGGTCAGGCAATCCAGCGGGTGATCGGAAATATAAAGTTCCATCACGCCTTTGCGGATTTTCTTCAATCTTTCGGTCTGGGTATGAACAACCATGCCATCCGCGACCGGGGTCGTACAGGATGACGGGGTGCCATTGCGGCCCTCGATTTCCACCAGACACAGACGGCATGAACCGAACGCATCGACCATATCGGTCGCGCATAGCTTCGGCACCTGAATGCCCGCCTCCATTGAAGCCCGCATGATCGACGTGCCTTCGGGCACAGTGACATCAAATCCGTCAACATTGATCGTAACAGTCTTTTCGGATTTCGCGGCGGGGGTTCCGTAGTCGACTTCTTGTATCAAGGACATCGCTCTCACTCCGCGGCTATATCAAGCGCATGGGGCTTGAAATCATCAGGGAAATGGGTCAGTGCGCTCATTACCGGATAGGGCGTAAATCCGCCCAGCGCACACAGCGACCCGAACTTCATCGTTTCACACAGATCGGCCAGAAGTTCCTTCTGCATTTCGGGATCTTCGCCGCGTGCGATCTTGTCGACAACTTCGGTGCCACGTGTTGACCCGATGCGGCATGGTGTGCATTTGCCACATGATTCAATCGCGCAGAATTCCATGGCAAAACGGGCCTGTTTCATCATGTCGACACTGTCGTCAAACACGACGACACCTGCATGACCGATCAGACCATCCGCCTTGGCGAATGCCTCGTAATCAAATGGTGTGTCAAACAGTTCGCGTGGGAAATACGCGCCCAGCGGACCACCGACCTGAACCGCCTTGACCGGGCGACCGCTTGCCGTACCGCCACCGATCTGTTCAACGATTTCGCCCAATGTCAGACCAAAGGCCGTTTCATAAAGGCCGCCATGTTTGACATTGCCCGCGATCTGAATCGGAATGGTTCCGCGTGAACGGCCCATGCCGAAATCACGGTAATATTCCGCACCCTTTTCAAGGATCACCGGCACCGAGCACAACGAGATAACGTTGTTAACAACTGTCGGTCGGGCCATGAACCCTTCAAGGGCCGGAAGGGGCGGCTTGGCGCGGACAACGCCCCGCTTGCCTTCCATGCTGTTCAAAAGCGAGGTTTCCTCGCCGCAGACATAGGCCCCCGCCCCCATGCGGACTTCCATGTCGAACGCGTAATCCGATCCCAGAACCTTGGGACCCAGCAGTTTGTTTGCTCGTGCGACTTCTATCGCTTCGTTCATGATGCGGATCGCATCGGGATATTCCGACCGGGTATAGACATATCCCTTGGTCGCCCCGGTCGCGAGACCGGCAATGATCATCCCTTCGATCAGGACGAACGGCTCGCCCTCCATGATCATGCGATCAGCAAATGTGCCGCTATCGCCTTCGTCGGCATTACAGACGATGTATTTCTGATCACCGGGCGCCTGACGCACGGTATTCCATTTGATACCCGTCGGGAAACCGGCACCACCGCGACCGCGAAGGCCTGAATCCGTAACCGCCTTGACGATATCCTCGGACGTCATCCCAAGGGCATTTTCTAGCCCCTTAAGCCCGTCATTGGCACGGTAATCGTCAAGCGACACAGGATCGATAATCCCGCACCGCTGGAAGGTCAGACGCGTCTGCGCCTTCAGGAACGGGATATCCTGCGTGTGGCCAAGGAAACGTTTATGATCGCTCCCGTTCAGGAAACCGGCGTCAAACAGGCTGTCGACATCTTCGACCGCGACCGGGCCATAGGCCAGACGACCGCGCGATGTTTCGACCTCAACCATCGGCTCCAGCCAATACATGCCAAACGAACCGTTACGCACGATCTTCACATCTTCACCGCGTTTGATCGCCTCGGCGGCAATGGCCTTTGCCACGTCATCCGCACCAAGGGCGACAGAACCAGAATCAAGCGGGATGTAAATCTTGATTGTCATGATCCCACCTCGCTCAGGATGCGATCAAGACGATCCTTGTTTACCCGGCCAACAACCTTGCCATCCACCATGGCCGCCGGTGCACAGGCACAAAGCCCAAGGCAGAAGACCGGCTCCAGCGTCACACTCTTGTCGCCGGTCGTTTCCGACCAATCGACTTTAAGCTTGCGCTTCGCATGATCACCCAGATCGTCTGCGCCCATCGACTGGCACGCTTCCGCTCGGCAAATCTTGATCACATGCCTGCCCGGTTTTTCCTCTCGGAAATCATGATAGAAACTGGCAACCCCGTGGACTTCCGCCCGACTAAGGTTCAGTTTCTTGGCAATGGTTTGAAGCGCGCCTTCGGGAATAAAGCCAAATTCCTCCTGCACTTCATGCAGAATCGGCAAAAGCGGCCCTTCAAGTCCGGCCAGACCATCACAAATGGTACCAACCCGGACGGATATTTCCTCGGTCGTCTCTGTCGCAGACATGCAAGCCTCTCTCACTTAGCAGTCTATTGAATTCTTTGTTATTCTTAACAGTGTCGGTGATTGCCAACGCCGGTTCAATAAAGCCATCCCGTTACGCGATAGCGAAAACCTATCAAGCCCTCTCAGGCGGGCTCCAGTTCAGAAATATTCTTTGCCTCTTTCAGCAATGCCGACACAACCGGTGTTGCCGGTTCGCGCTTTGCCGCGATCATACCCACAAGATGCGACGCATCCGGATCAACAATCGGGATCGATTTGACCCGATCACGCATGCTGAATTCCTTGACCATCTTGACCGGCATGATGCTGGCCCAGTTCCCCGTATGAACGTGGGTAAACAGGGCAATCATCGAATCACTTTCAAGCGTCGGATTAACGCGCGCACCTGCCTCGGTCAGATGCTGATTGATAATCCGCCGGTTCTGCATATCGGGTGTCAGCAAACATAACGGAAACTCTGCCGCCTCCCGCCAAGTGATGCTTTCGCGGTCACCGATATCATCGAAATTCGATGTCACAAGATGATAACGCTCATAATAAAGCGGGATCGATGTCACACGGCCAAGCGGCTCATTATCCAGATAGGTAATTCCGACATCAATTTGAAGATTATCAAGCAGCGCCTGAATTTCGGTCGAAGTCCGCGACAGTACCGCAAAGGTCACATCGGGATGCTTTTCGCGAAACGGTGTGGTCAATTCATGCACCATCGAAAGTGCGGTCGGGATCACCGCAATCTGCACCTGGCCGGTCAGACCGAACCGCATCGCACGCATTTCATCACGCATCGAACGCGAACTTCCGACAATATGGCGCGCCCATTCCAGAACCCGCTCGCCTTCTGGCGTCAGCCCCTGATAGCGCGAACCACGACGCACCAGCACCACACCAAGATGGTCTTCAAGCTGGCGCAGGGCACTGGAAAGGGTCGGCTGTGTCACACCGCATTCCTCGGCGGCGTGACCAAAATGCTGCTCTCTGGCAAGCACGATAAACATTTCGAGTTTGTCGATCATGGCGTATCCGGCGCCTTTCGGGGAACCCCCGTCTGTTGGCGCACTTTATGTGATTGATGGACACCATTTGCGGGGCGGGTGTCCTGATTGCAGGATAACCCGAATGGCCATAAAAGCCGAAAGGTTAATCCTGCAACAGGACCGGACATGACATTGATGCACTATCATGTCCAGGCGGGGCCGGGGACAGACAAACATACCCGGGCCCAGTGGTATACCGGTCAGGGCCAAAGCCGACCGGCACCGGGGTTCGGCGTTACGCCTCAGACGTTGCCTCGCGACCGGTCGGGGTCGGTTTGGCGGGGTCCGCTGCGGTTTCCATGTAATGCTTGTCATGGATCGGCTTGACCAGCGCGTTGGCAATCAGGCCAATCACCAGCAGGGCCGCCATGGCATACATGGTGGTGTTATAAAGGCTTGGCGTCGGATCAACCGTCCCAGCCGGGGCGATTTCCATCAGACGGCCAATCGTCACGGTTTTGGCCGCAATCAGCGGATCAAGCTGTTCCATACCCGCACCGAACTTTGCCTGAAACGCTGTCGGATCGATCTTGGCTGCCAGTTCCTTGATCGAATTGCCGACCGACGTCTGACGCAGTTGGGTGATGGCAAGCGGGCCAAGCACGCCCGCGACACTCCATGCGGTCAGAAGACGACCATGGATACCACCGACATATTTGGTGCCGAACACATCTGCCAGATAGGCCGGAATGGTTGCAAAACCACCACCATACATGGTGAAGATGATCATGGTTGCGCCATAGAACATCACAAGCCACGTCACGACCGGGTTCACACTGACCTGACCCGCAGCATACGGGATCGACAGATACAGGATGATTCCAAGGATGAAGAAGCAGTAGTAGGTGTTCTTGCGTCCGATATAGTCCGAAATCGACGCCCAGAAGAACCGGCCACACATGTTAAAGACCGAAATCATGAACACATAGGTCGCGGCAAAGCCGGAATTGACCACCAACGGCAGGGTGCTGCCGAAAATCTCGCTCATCATGGTTTTGGCAACGCCAATCACCCCGATGCCTGCCGTCACGTTAAAGCACAGCACGATCCAAAGCATATAGAATTGCGGGGTTTTCAGGGCCTGATCAATATGAACGTTGTTCTGGGTGATCATGCGCTTGGATGCAGTATCCGCGGTCGGCGGTGTCCAGCCAGCCGGGAGCCATCCTTCGCGTGGTACACGATACGAAAACGCCGCAATGACCATGACGATGAAATAGGCAATGCCAAGCGTAAAGAAGGTCGCCGCCGCACCGGTATTGCCCGTGCCCGCAACATATACACCCTGCTCGATCGCCACCGGCGCCGACGCAACCTGTGCCGCACCGGCCACAACAACCTCGACCATCTGGCCACCGACTTCGGCCATACGCTTGCCGCCTTCGGTGACAAGGTTCACGGCACTTTCCGGGCCAAGATATTCCGGCACCTTATAGAAGAATGAAAGCAGGCTTTCCTTGATCGGCGTTGCGATCATCGCACCACCTCCAAAGCCCATGATCGCCATACCGGTTGCCATGCCGCGACGGTCCGGGAACCAGCGGATCAGGGTTGATACCGGCGACACATAGCCAAGCCCAAGGCCACAACCGCCAAGCGCGCCATAACCCAGATAAACCAGCCAAAGCTGATGGGTCGCAATGCCCATGCCACCGATGATGAAACCACCGCCCCAGCAAAATGCGGCAACAACACCCACCATACGCGGGCCGACTTCTTCAAGCCATTTTCCGCCGAATGCCGCGGCCAGCCCCAGAAATACAATCGCGACCGAGAAAATCCAGACAACAGATTGCAGGCCCCAGTCACCAGAGCTTGACGCAACCACGCCGAATTCCTTGATCAGTGGCGGGTTGAAAATCGACCAAGCATAGACAGAGCCGATACAAAGATGGATGGCGATGGATGCTGGCGGAACTTTCCAGCGATTGAAATCGTCCCCTGCGACGATATGTTCTTTTTTAAGGCGATCAAACATTTGTTTTTTTCCTCCCGGTATTATGTTCATCCGGCGGCCCCATCCCCCCAAATCGGATGAATGCTGCAAGGCCATATCGGTAAGACCCGGAAACCACACCGTCGCAATCGCTATGCCATTCAGCCTGTTGCCTGATTTTCTGGAAGTTTTGGAAAGACAATCATCATATTGCAGCGCACGCGGGTGGACAAAATGTCCAACAAATTTTTACTGTGCAATGCACCATCCGGACAAAATGTCCAACCTAATGGCAGAACAATCAATCCGCTTCAGGCAACCAGATGGTGAATAACGTGCCCTTGCCCGGCTCGCTCTCAACCGCCATGGCCCCGCCCTGCCGGTCAATCAGGGTTTTGCTGATCGATAAGCCCAACCCCGTGCCTTCGCGGCGCTTGGTCGTATAGAAAGGATCGAAAATACGCCCCAGTATGTCTTGCGACATCCCCGTTCCCGTATCGCGGATCGAAATGCGAATGCCAGGTTTTCCGTTTCGATCAAAATCCTCGTCAATCAGGGTCAGGGTGCCACTTCCGGGCATGGCATGCAGGGCATTGACCATCAGATTGACCACCACCTGCTGCAATTCCGTCCGGTTCATCAGAATAAGCCGTCTGGCCTGGCTCTCGCGCGCAACCTCGATATCGGCCTTGTTCAACAGATGCTGGACCAGTGGCAGGCAGTCGCCAATCACCTCGCCTGGTGAATGGCGTTCGACAAATCCGGCATATTCTTCGGGTTTGGCAAATTGCAGAAGCTTGGTGACAATCAGGTTGATGCGGCTGACCTGTTCATCAATCAGGCGGAATTCGGTTTCGGCAATTCGCACATTTTCGCCCAGTAAATCACGCACCACATCAAGGTTCCCCTGAAGCACCGCCACCGGATTGTTGATTTCATGGGCCACACCGGCGGTAATTTCACCGATGGCTGCCAGTTTCTCGGACATGATCAATTGCTTGGTCGTCGCTTCAAGCTGGCGGTTGGCTTCGCGAAGTTCGCTGGTGCGCGCATCGACCCGCGCATTCAGTTCCTCGTTCCAGGCGCGTAAACGTTTGTCACGTTCCTGCACCTGATCAAGCAGATCATCAAGATGTTCCGCCACCAGCGATATTTCATCCTGCACCTGATCAATATGGGTTCGTGCGCCAAAGTCTCCGCTCTCGACCCGTGCAATCGTCTGGGTCATACGTTCAAGCGGCTTGAAAATACCGCGCGCCCATCGCAGGAAGATCGGAACGCTCAGCGTCGCGACAAACAGAAACGCCGCAATGATGATCAGCAGGCTTTCATATTTCGTCTGGGCAAACGGCGCTTCAAGGAACCCGACATACAGCATCCCGACACGGTCGCCAAAGCTGTCCACAATCGGCTCATAGGCCGAAATGTACCAGTCATTGACGACAAACGCGCTATCAAGCCACACCTTCCCGTCTTCCAGAACATTCTGGCGCACCGCACTCGAAACACGGGTGCCCAGCGCACGTCGCCCTTCAAACAGCCGCACATTAGTGCTGATTCGCACATCATCAAGAAAAAGCGTCGCCGTCCCCTGACTGCCTTCCGGAAGGCTGCTTTCGCGGTAAACCAGATCATTGATCGTATCAATGAACACAAGGTTCTGGTTTAACAATATGCCCCCGACCAGCGCGCCATCAATGTCCTCGGGCCCCACCATGGGCAGGGAAACATGACTTGCCGAATGCACAACCATGCCGCGCGTTTCGGCATCGCGCGTGGTTGGCACTGCATTGGGTGTCGGCACCAGATCAAGCCGCGCGCGTGCCGCCAGATCGGGCGAAATCGCCGCCAGATCGGCATTGTCAAAGATGTCCACCCCGGTCAAGGACGCCCCCGAAAGGGCGGTTGAAATCACCGGCCAGTCTGCATCAAGCCGCGGGTTGGCCTGCCGGGGGGCCGCCCCCGAAACAAGCCCCTGCCGGTTGGCAATATACAGAAAATCAAGACCAAGCTCGGCCCGTTTCGCCGCCAGCAGATCATCAATCCGCGCCCGATCCCCCGATGTCAGAACCTCACGAAACGTCACCGATTGGCCAAGGGCCTCGATCTGCTCCCCGGTGGTTTCAAGGATATGGGTGAAATATTGATGGGCAATCGTCAGGTCGCCATTGACCTTTGATGTCAAAAGCGCGTCAAACTTGCTGTTCCAACGCACCATCATCACGCCCAGCAAAAGCGGCAGGATGACCAGTGTTGGCAATAACGCAATCGCCAGCAATTTGAACCGCACAGACCGCGTGCGTTTGGTGCGGCGGCCCGGCCACTGCATCAGTCGGCCCAATCGGCAAATTTGCGGTCAATTGTCTTGCGCGAAATGCCCAGACGCCTTGCGGCTTCACTACGATTGCCGTCGGTCTTGTGCACCATCGCCATAATGTGACGGCGCTCCATTTCCTCGAGCGTTTCGTCATGGTCGGCATGTCCTTCGGCACCGGCCTGTTCATCACGAAACTCGGCCGGGAACCGCCCAAGGATCAGGGTGCGTTCGACAAGGTTGCGCAATTCGCGCACATTCCCCGGCCAGTCATATCGCGTCAATCCGGCCCGCACCGCCCCATCCATCGCCACTTGCGGCACGCCAAGCTGCTTTGAAAGTTTGCTCATGAACAAACTGGCCAGTTCCAGCACATCATCCCCGCGCTCCCGCAACGGCGGCATAGCGATATGCATGACATTGATCCGGTAAAACAGATCGGCTCGGAAACGGCCCGCCTCAACCTCGGCCTCCAGATCGGCATTGGTGGCAAAGACAAACCGCAAGTCGACCGGTGCCTCGCGCTCCGACCCTACCGGGCGGATACGGCGGCTTTCAATCGCGCGCAAAAGCTTGCTTTGCGTCGCCAGCGACAATTCCCCGACCTCATCCAGAAACAATGTACCACCCTGCGCATGCATGAAAAGCCCGTCGCGCGTGGTTTGCGCCCCGGTAAAGGCCCCTTTCAGGTGCCCGAACAATTCGGCCTCTATCATCTCGGACGGAATGGCGGCACAATTGATCGGCACGAACGGCTTTTCGGCTCGGTCAGATAACGCATGTAATGACCGTGCGGTCACTTCCTTGCCCGTGCCGCTTTCGCCGGAAATCAGGATTGATGTCGGAAGTGGTGCCACTCGTGCAATGGTCTCGCGGATTTCCTGGATTTGCGCAGAATAGCCAATCAGCTTGTCGCGTAACAGGACGTGATCGGATGTTGCGCGCAATTCATGGCGCAAAACATGGTTTTCACGCCGCAACCGCATCCGGTCAAGGCAGCGCGCCACCGCATTCAAAATCTGGTTGGATCGAAACGGTTTAAGGACAAAATCAACCGCACCGGCCCGCAATGCCTTGATCGCGGTATCCAGATCGGCATAGGCAGTCATCAGGATGGCATCGGAAAAAAAGCCGATCTCGCGCTGCTCGGTCAGCCACTCAACCCCGGACTTGCCCGGCATGATATTATCAAGGATCACGACATCAAAATGATGCTGATCCAGAAGCTTCGTCGCTTCTTCGCAATCGGCGGCTTCTTCGACCCGTTTGGCGCGCGGCCCCAATGTGCGGACAAGGAAATTGCGCATGCCCGGTTCGTCATCGACGATCAGGATCGATGCCTTTTCCAACCACGGCCCGAATTCCGGCCCCGGCTTGCCATCCGGTTGCGATGCAGGTGAAGATGCCGCCAAATCCGGCGCACCCATTGCACTCGATCTCATTGATATTCCTCCGCCGATCTTCCCGGTCATTTTGTTTTTATTTTTTCGAAGATTAGATCAGCAGCACATGAAAAGCAAAACCGTTGGTCGCATTCCTCAAAGTTCCTCGCGCGCGCCCAATAAAAACCGGGCGGGAAACCGATGTTCCCCGCCCGATAGGCTCAGTTTAAGATTTCTGCCGCCAGCGGCATCACTTCATCGTCGGCATGACGAATTCCGCACCCTTGCGAATGCCCGTTGGCCAGCGCGAGGTAATGGTTTTCAGGCGGGTATAGAACCGCACCCCTTCCATGCCATGCATGTGATGATCGCCAAACAGCGATGCCTTCCATCCGCCAAATGAATGGAACGCCATCGGAACCGGGATCGGCACATTGATGCCGACCATGCCGGTCTGGGTGCGGTTGGCAAATTCACGCGCCGTATCGCCATCACGGGTAAAGATCGCGGTGCCATTGCCATATTCGTGGCTATCAACAAGATCGGCCGCGGTTTCGAAATCATCGGTCCGCACGATCGACAGGACCGGGCCAAAAATCTCTTCCTTATAAATCGTCATGTCGGGTGTCACATTGTCAAACAGGGTGCCGCCAACGAAATAACCGTCTTCATAGCCCTGCAAACGAATGTCGCGGCCATCAACAACCAGCTTCGCGCCTTCTTCAACGCCCTTGTTGATATAACCGACAACCTTGTCGCGATGCTGTGCCGTCACAAGCGGCCCCATCTCGGCGGCCGGATCGGTCCCCGGTGCAACACGAAGTTCGTTAATGCGCGGGACAAGCTTTTCGACCAGCGCATCCGCCGTTGCCTTGCCCACCGGCACCGCAACCGAAATCGCCATGCAACGTTCGCCTGCCGATCCATATGCCGCCCCCATCAGGGCATCCACCGCCTGATCCATATCGGCATCGGGCATCACGATCATGTGGTTTTTCGCGCCGCCCAATGCCTGGCAACGTTTGCCCTGCGCGGTCGCGGTTTCATAGATGTATTTTGCAATCGGGGTCGAACCGACAAAGCTGATTGCGCTGACATCCGGATCAAACAGCAACGCATCAACCGCTTCCTTGTCACCCTGCACAACGTTGAAAACGCCGTCCGGCAAACCGGCTTCGCTCAGCCATTCCGCCAGCAGAAGCGACGCAGACGGATCGCGTTCGGATGGTTTCAGGATGAAACAGTTGCCGCAGGCAAGCGCAACCGGGAACATCCACATCGGCACCATGGCCGGGAAGTTGAACGGCGTAATACCGGCCACAATACCAAGCGGCTGACGCACCGAATGGCTATCAACCTTGGTACCGACATTCTCGGTGAATTCGCCCTTCAAAAGCTGCGGCGCGCCGGTGGCAAATTCAACAACCTCGATCCCGCGGGTGACTTCACCCAGTGCATCCGAAAGCACCTTGCCATGCTCGGCCGTGATTGCCGCCGCCAGTTCTTCCGAACGGCTTTCAAGGATGCCCAGGAATTTATTGAGGATACGGGCACGACGCAGCGGCGTGGTATTGGCCCATTCCGCGGCCACCGCACGTGCACTTTCGACAGCATTTCGAACCTCGGCCTTCGATGCAAGATCAACGGTCGCACTCTGCTGACCGGTGGCCGGGTTGAACACGGCCGCTGTCCGGCCGGAAGTCCCGGCGACACGTTTGCCGTTGATGTAATGGGTGATCTGGCTGGACATTCGGCTTCTCCCGATAATCGTGGTGATCTTTTGTCGCGGATCATAAAAAACCGTCCGCAAAGCAGGTCGATTATGGATATGCATATGGATGCACATCAATTACCATTATTGCAAATTCGATGTGCAATTTTTAAAGTCAATAGATCATGGATTGGGACCGCATTCGCATCTTTCTGACCGTCGCACGACAGGGCCAGATCCTTTCGGCCGCCCGTCAGCTTGGCCTGAACCACGCCACGGTCGGTCGGCAACTGACCGCGCTTGAACAGGAACTGGGCACCAAGCTTGTCGAACGGCGCACCACTGGCTCGGAACTGACCGAGGCAGGAAAGGCATTAATGGGTGCGGCAGAGGCCGCTGAATCCGCCTTCCTTAAAGTCGGCACCGCCTTCCCCAGCCGAGCAGAAGGCATCGCCGGAACCGTTCGCGTTGGTGTGCCCGATGGACTTGGCAATTACTTCCTTGCACGTGAACTCGCGGGCTTTGCCGCCGGGCATCCCGATCTGGTGATCCAGCTGGTGCCCCTCCCGCGCACCTTTTCGCTGTCCCAACGCGAAGCCGACATCGCCATCACCCTTGATCGCCCCAAACAGGGGCGGCTGGTGATCAAAAAGCTCACCGACTACACGCTTAGCGTCTATGCCTCCCAAAGCTACATCAAACAATATGGCGCTATACGGTCTGAACGCGACCTGACCGACCGGCTGTTTGTCACTCATATCGAAGACCTGATTTACAGCCGTGCGCTTGACTACGCCGCCCGCCTTGGCAAACTGATGAAGCGCCGATTTGAATGCGGCAGTGTCGTGGCCCAGATGGAAGCAGTGCGCAACGGGCATGGCATTGGCATTCTGCATGATTACGCCACCCGTGATGTGGCCGACCTGGTCCGCCTGCTGCCCGATATCCGCTTTACCCGAAATTACTGGATGCTTCTGCATCCCGATACCAAGGACACCCGCGGGGTCGCCGCCGTCGCCGAACATATCAGCCGGGTCGTCCGCGCCGCGCGTGACCTGTTCGTTGCCGACTGATGCAAACCGGGGATTTGCGAATCTGATGTCCATACATGCAGGCAGATATCTTGCCGCGCTGAAAAACCCGATAAGAGTGCAACACTATACGAACGGCCGTGATCATCTGCAAAATCAGGTAAAAAGCGAGAAACAACAAGCTGTTCAGGCACCTTAACTGATGACCTTTGATTGTATTTTCACGGACTTAACTTACAATTCTTCGCTACGACCACTTGCATTCAGGGCGCGTTCCCGGGCATATTCTTTCGGATATGGTTGGGGATGAGCCATGTGGTCGGGGTCACACAAAAAGCCTGTTGAACAGGATTTCAAAAACCGCTTGCTGCATGGCGCAATCAACGTTTGAAAGGTCAGACGTTGCAGAAGCGCACAAACACGTTTGCGCCGGGGACAGAACGGCAGGGAAAACCGCTTACAACGCCGCAGTCGAGCATATGGCTTGACTGGGCCGAGGGCGACGATTGCGCAAATTACAATATTTGCAGCGTCATCCGGTTTGAGGGCGATCTTGATATTGCAACCCTTTACAAGGCCATTGTCCAAACCGATCAGGAAAATGACGCCCTGCGTCTGCGCTTTGCATCAGAAGGCGGCAAGCCGTTTCAGACCTTTGCCGATGACTGCCGCGAAACCGATTTCAGCGTCATCGATCTAAGTTTTACCGATGATCCGGTTCTGATCGCCAATAACGAAGTCGAAGAAATCCGCCGACGGCCACTTGACCCGGAAAACGGATATCATTGCCGCCATCGCCTGTTGCAACTGGGCACGGGACGTTACTGGTGGGTTCGGGTCTATCATCATCTGATCTGTGACGGATATGCCGGGCATTTGATGGCGCAACGCGCGGCGGAAATTTACAGCGCACTTAAAACCGGTACTACCGTCCCCGAAAGCACATTCGGGTCCTATGGCGACTTTATCACTGCTGACGCGACCTATCCCGAAACGCCGGCCTATCAACGTGACCTTGCCTATTGGCAGGAACGCCTGCAAAACGATCACGCGATCACGCGGTTTTCATCCGACAAACCATCCGGAAAACTGGTTCAGGCCCGGCTGGAACAGACGCTGGATGCGCACAACCTTTCCAGACTGATCCACACGGCCAAAGCCTGTGGCACATCGCCCACCGCGATTGTCATGGCCACCTATTTCATCCTGCTGGGTCAGGTCACCCATATCAAACATCCAAGCGTCACAATGCCGCTTCTGAACCGGATGGGACGGACTGAACGCCAGACACCAGGTGCCTTTTCCTATATCGTACCCTTCGATGCCGATTTGGGTGAACACACACGTTTTTCGGAACTGGCCCGCGATATCTTTGCCCGGGCACGTCGCGATGTCCGTCATATGCGCCTTGGCGCGCCGCGCATGCGTGCAGCACGTCTGGGTGCCCGGGGTCTTTCGGGCGGCGGTGCCTTTTTCAACAGTCTGGACGGCGCAGAACCCTTATCCTTTGCCGGGCTGGATACACGCCGGGTCAATATCTATAACGGGCCAGTCACTGATCTTGGCCTGATCTATATGATGCAGGCCATAAGCCCAGACCGGCAGGAAGCCGAAATCATCTGGCAATATGACACCGCTTGCCACGACGTTAAATCCGTTACGCGCATCGCCGAACGTTTCCGTTATTTCCTGTCCCGCGCACTGGACGACCCGGAACAGGATATCGCGGCCATCGCCGCACCGCCGATGAACGAGCTTGCCATTATCCGCACGCTTGAAACCGGCCCGACATTCACAAGGTCGGCTCCGGGACGGCTCATTCCCGAACGCATCGATCATGCCATTGCATCACGCCCCGGCGATGTCGCCCTGATCACCGAAGATGATCACGAAGTCACGTTTGCAACGCTGGGCCATATGGCCAATGCCGTCGCCCACCACCTGAAACAATGCGGCATTGCACCGGGCGATTTTGTCGGGATGAACATTTCCCCCAGTGCGCAGCAGACGGCCGCTGTGATCGGTATTCTGAAATACGGGGCAACCTGTGTGCAGCTTGATCCGTTGCAGCCCGTCGCGCGCAATGCGTCGATGACCCGCCATCTTGATTGCCGTCTGGTTCTGAGTGACAGCACCGACACATGGCGCAAAATCGGCGACACCTCCATCACGATAAACGATATCAATGCCGTAACCGGCATTGACGGCAGCATCACCTTTGACAATATCCATGCCGATATTTGTGGCGACGATATTGCCTTTGTCTTCCATACATCGGGTTCGACCGGGCAGCCAAAACCGGTTCCCGTTCATCACCAATCCCTTGCCGATAAAATCGACGTCGCCATTGCGCAATTCGGTATCGGATCACATGAAAACGGCAACCCTGAAATAATGGGTCTTTTCCCGTCGCTCGGATTTGATCCGTGGATGCTGCAATTCTGCATCGGGCTGATCCGTGGCCATCGCATGTGGCTGATGACCCACGCGATACTCAGTGACGGGCATAAATTCTGGAACGGTGTGGCACGACATCATGTCACCCACATCATGTCGGTCCCGTCATTTTATGAAAGCGTGATTGATGCCGTTCCGGCAGATGGTGCTTTCAAATTGCGCCGTCTGATCACGGGCGGCGAAATCATGCAGCCAACACTCGTCCGCAGGCTTTATTCCGCGTTCGAAACCGTCGATATCTGGAACTGTTATGGCCCGACCGAGGCGACAATTCATGCCGCCGTGTATCTGATACCAAGGGACACCCAAACCAAAAGCATCCCGCTCGGCCGCGTCGACAAGGGTAGCTTTGTCCGGATACTTGACGAAAACGGAAAACGGGTACCACTTGGCGTCCCGGGCGAGATTTACCTTGGCGGCGCAGGACTTAACCGCGGCTATATCAATATGCCTGACGTGACGGAGGAAAAATTCGTCACGGATCCGACGGGCGAGACCGATGAAACCTTTTATCGCACTGGCGATCTGGTTTCCTTGGGCGAAGACGGGTTGCTTTATTTTCACGGGCGCACGGACGAACAGGTCAAAATTCGCGGGCAACGCATCGAAATCGGGGAAATAGAATACCAGCTTTCGCGCGTGTCCGACGTCGGACGGGCTGCGGTATTGCATGTCAAAACCAATCATGGCGGCGAACTGATCGGTTATCTTCTATCCAACGCAAGCCTGTCAAAACGCCCGGACGCAGCAACCGTGCGCGCAGAACTGGCGCGCCACCTGTCCGATGCGGCCGTTCCGACCCGCATTGAATGGGTGGAAACGCTACCCCTCTTGCCGTCGGGCAAAATCGACCGCAAGGCACTTGCCGAATTCGCCCAAAACCCGGATGGCAAACAGCCTGTTGCGTCCAAAGCATCGCCCCCTGCATCCAGCAAACCCGATCAGGCGCGCATCCATCAACTGGCCGGTAAAATTGCCAGGATCTGGATGGAGCTGATCGAAACAGACGAAATTGAATTTGACACCAACCTGTTTGAAGCTGGCGCCCATTCATTGCTGGTACCGCGCGCCCAGTTTGCCCTGTCAAAACTCGCCGGGCGCAACATTGCATCAGTGGAAATATTCCAGCACCCGACCATCAATTCCTTCGCACGTCACCTTTGTGCGGGTGATCAACATGCCCCCGAAACCGCACAAGCCGAACCGGTAAAGCCCCAACGCAATGTGTCTGAAAATCACGACATTGCGATTATTGGCATGGCGATGCGCCTGCCCGGCGCGAATGACCGCGACACCTTCTGGTCGATGCTTGAAAACGGTATCGATCAGATAAAGGACGTCGATATTTCCCGCCTGCGCGCAATGGGCGGCGATCCGTCGGCGCTCGAAGACGCCGATTTCGTCGCACGCCACGGTATTCTTGACGATCTCGATATGTTCGATCCCGCACCGTTTGCCATGACCGCGGGCGAAACCATCGAAACCGATCCGCAACAACGCCTGCTGCTTGAAGTCGCCCTTAGCGCTCTGGAAGACGGGTCTTGCGATCCGGCGCGTGACGGCCCGGTCGGTGCCTATGTCGGCGTCGGTTTCCCGACCTATCTGGTCGACAGCCTGCGTGATCGCCTGCGCGACCGCCCCGATGCGATCCGGTATGGCATGACACTCGGCAATGACAAGGATTTTGCTGCAACACGGCTTGCCTACAAGCTGAACCTGACTGGCCCCGCCATCGCATCCTCGACCGCCTGTTCGACCGGGCTTGTCAATCTTGCCCTGGCAGTCAATGCGTTGCGATCCGGTCAATGCCGCGTCGCCCTTGCCGGTGGGGCGGCCCTTGGGCTTAGCCCGGCTGGCGGATATTATTTCACGCAGGGCGGCATCGGATCACGAAGCGGCGTTTGCCGTCCGTTTGACAGCAAGGCAGACGGCGTTGTCGGCGGCAGCGGTGCGGCCATTATTCTTCTGAAACGTCTTGATGATGCCATTGCCGACAAGGACACCATCCATGCGGTGATCAAGGGTGTCGGCATCAACAATGACGGTTCAGCAAAGGCCGCCTTTACCGCGCCTTCTGTCGATGGTCAGGCAAAGGCCATTCAAACGGCCCTTGACGATGCCCAAATCAATCCATCCACCATCTGCTTTGTCGAAGGCCACGGAACCGCAACAGCCCTTGGCGACCCGATAGAGATCGCCGCACTGAACAAGGTTTATGCAAAAGCCGATACAACGCCAACGCATCCAAAGTGGCTTGGCTCGGTCAAGGGCAATATTGGCCATCTGGACAGTGCCGCCGGAATGGCCGGGCTGATCAAGGCCGTATTGGCAATCCGCCATCGGGTATTTCCGCCGACCTGCCATTTCAATCAACCGAATGAAAACCTTGGTCTGGATCAGGGACCATTTCAAATAAACAACACTGCTCAACCATTATCGAATAATGATGATGAACCGCTGCGCGCGGGCATCAGCAGCTTCGGGGTTGGCGGCACCAACGCGCATATCATCATCGAAGAAGCCCCCCGTTTCGATGAACCGGCATCACGCCAGACACAAAACGATATTCCCCGTATCCTGCCCTTCTCGGCGGCAAGCGAACCCGCCTTGCAAAAACTTCTGGAAAACACCGCAAGCTGGCTTGACCGCAACGGATCAGACATTGCGATATCCGATGTCGCAAACAGCC
The DNA here is from genome assembly GCF_001858545.1 of Thalassospira sp. MIT1004. Lineage (NCBI taxonomy): Bacteria > Pseudomonadati > Pseudomonadota > Alphaproteobacteria > Rhodospirillales > Thalassospiraceae > Thalassospira > Thalassospira sp. MIT1004. The sequence continues at coordinate 122,323 of NZ_MCAO01000043.1, forward strand.
TGTCACGGCGTCACGCCTATCGTTTCAGGGCCGCCATCGTTGCCACGAACATCAAGGCTGCGATTTCAGCCCTGACCCATCCGAAATCGACCGCCCGCCATCAGGCCGTTGCCCAACGCAATATCCCTTCCATCGCCTTCCTGTTCCCCGGTCAGGGATCGCAACGACCGGGCATGGCCAAAGGCCTTTATGAAGTGGATCAAACATCGGCAAAGATCATCCGCGATGCCTGCAAGCATGTGGCACAGACGGGCGGCCCCGATGATCTTTTTGAATTACTGACTGTTCCCGATGAAAGCGCGGCAACATCAAGCCGCATGGCACGCACCGAAATCGCCCAGCCCGCCTTGTTCATTTATGAATATGCGCTGGCAAACTGGCTGATCGAAAACGGCATTTTGCCCGCAGCACTGGCCGGGCACAGCATTGGCGAATATGTCGCGGCCTGCATTAGCGGGGTCATGTCCTTTGAAGATGCGCTTCGCCTTGTGGTGATGCGCGGTCGCCTGATGGGGCAGACCGAACCGGGATCAATGTTTGCCCTGTCCATGACCGAGGCCGAAGTCGGTGATCTTCTGTCGGCATTTGGCCCCGATCTGTCGATGGCTGCAATCAACGGCCCGCGTCAATGCGTGGTGGCGGGCAGCACCGAATGCATTGATGCGCTTGAAGAACACATCAAATCACAGGGTAAATCCGGGCGTCGGCTTGTGGTCTCGCATGCCTTCCATTCACGGATGATGGAACCGGTTCTGAATGAATTCCGCCATGTCGTCGCCAAAATCCGGTTAAACGCGCCAACCCTTCCGATCCAGTCCAACCTGACTGGCAACTGGCTCCCCCCCGAAGACGCCACCAATCCCGATTACTGGGTTCAACATCTGCGCAATGCGGTGCGCTTTGCCGATAACATCAAGGGACTTCTGGCCGAAATGCCCGAAACGATCATGGTCGAATGCGGCTTTGGCAACACGGCAAGCCGCCTTGCCATTGTCAATGGCACAGCGACCGGCAACAGCATTGCCCTGCAACCTGCCCCCGGCCCCGATGACGCCCGAAGAACGGATGTCGCGATCACCGGATCAACCGCACTGGCCGGTGCGATTGCCCGGCTTTGGGTCATGGGAACATCGCCCGATTGGGACAGGGTGAACCAAACCAGTGATGCCCATCGCATTCCGTTGCCGACCTACGCCTTTGACCGGCGCCGCTTCTGGCCGGAGAAGGCAACCACCGTGAACGCCGATCCCAAATCTATCGCCGTTGCCGCTGCCCCAGTGGAGGCCACATTGCCCCCGGCACAAAACCCGGCACAAAATACGTCCGATTCCCAAACTGAAACACACGCGCAATCCACCATTCTTGCCGTCTGGCGCGATATGTTTGGCGATCCGGCAATCGGCCCCGATGATGATTTCTTTGAACTTGGCGGGGACTCCTTATTCGCCGTGCGGATCGCAACACGGCTTTCCGAAGTCCTGACTGCCGAAATTCCCGCCGCCGTAATGTTCGAAGGCCGCACTGTTTCAGGTGTTGCCAACCTGCTTGCATCCTTTGAGACAAACAGCCCGCCGACCAATGCCCGATCCGCGCCAACAGCAACGGCAACAGCAAAACCGGCCACAACAGCCCCCCGCCCGTCACGTGAACAGGGAGTTCTGTGATGAATACCGATCAGCTGTCACGCCGCACACAAACCGCGCGCAACCTGCTCGACGAACTCCGTCAGCGTGACATTGTGCTAAGCCTGCATGCCAACGGGCACGATCTTTGTTTTGATGCACCGACCGGTGCATTTGATGATGCCCTGAAATCCGAAACCCGTGACCTGAAGGCCGAAATCCTCAGCTTGCTGCGTGAACCTTCCGATGCCGAAAGTCATGACACCAAAGCAGGTCCGATCCTCAAATCCTTCCCGGCCCATCCCGCCATCGAAGGCCAATGGATTGCAAGACGTGACCAACCGGCAAGTGCCAATTACCATATCGTTACAGGCATCACCCTTCCCAAAGGAACCGGTTTCAATGCGGTCCGCGATGCGATTGCCGCCATCGTCAAACGCCATGATGCCCTCCGGTCCACCTTTGTCGAACAGGACGGGCAGCTGATCCAGCGCGTGCATGCCGATATGCCGGTCACTGTGCGCAAAATCGACACCACCCGAGAAATCCGCCATGATATTTTTGATCTCGCAACGGGTCCTCTGGCCCGGTTTGGCTATATCGAACATGACGACGGAAAAGCCCCGCAACTGGCCATGGCAATCGATCATCTGTGCTTTGATGGCCAATCGATCATGTTGCTGCAAAAAGAGCTTCTTGCCATCCTTGCCGGAAACACGCCCGGAAACGTCCCTGATATCGAAAAACTTGTGCGCAATGCACATCACAATCTGGATCGGGAACGCGGCGAAATCGCGCGAAAATTCTGGTCGGCCCGAACCGATAAACTGTTATCTGCCGGTCTGCCTGACGACCCGGCAGCAGAACGGAATGGCGGCGGCAAACGCCTTCTGATCAAACTGACCGGCAAAGACGCCGAGGCTTTCGCAAAGCTTGCCAGTCATATCCGCAAAACGACCCAGACCACCCTCTGGGCCGCCCTGACCATCGCTGTGATCGCGCGGCACAAGGAAAACGCCACAGCCGTCATCGGGCTGCCTTTTGCCGGTCGCAGGGACAAGGAAACCATGCAGTCGATGGGCTGCTTTGTGAATGTCCTGCCCGTCGCGATCAAACCGGATATGGCAGATAATCTTGATGCCCTGACCAGACAGGTCGGGCACGAAGTTCTTTCCATGCTTGACGTGCAGGATTACCCCCTGTCGCGCCTGATGCATGATCTGACACAGGCGGCACAGGGCCCGACCGGCCTGCCATTCGATGCCGTCCATGTGATGGAATCCAGCGACAGCCCCTTCGTGATCGAAGATCTCGACTTCGGGGCGGGCAAATTCCCCCTGATGGTCGGCATGATGAAAAACGGCCCGGAAACATCTCTGGCTGTCGAATATCAAAGCCACGTCTTTGGCGACGCATGGGTCGAACATTTTGCCAAACGTTTCCTGACCTTCGCCCACGCGCTTGCTAAAAACCCGGAAATGCCGCTCGGCCTTGTTGATCTGCTTCCCGAAGACGAACGCGATCACCTGACCATCACGCTGAACGATACCGCATCGGATTACCCGCGGGACTGCGGCCTTGGCGAATTGCTCGCCCGGCAGGTCACAAACCCGGCCAACGCGAATAAAATTGCCCTGCAGGATCACAACCGAAAAATCACCTATCGCACGTTGGGGCAACACGTTTCCGCCGTTTCTGCCGGTCTTGATGCCCTTGATGTTGCCCCCGGGTCGATTGTCGCCCTTGCCGCTGATCGCTCCCTTGATGCGATTATCACCCTTCTTGGCATCGCATGGCATGGTGCGGCCTATCTGCCGATTGACAAATCTCTGCCCGGCGATGCCATTGCCGCCCTGATGGCAGAATGCGGTGCCAGTATTTTGCTGTGTGACAACGCCGAATTTGAACGCCTGTCGGGGCTGTCTGATCGCGTTCGTATTGCGCAAATGCCCGACGCCAACGCAACATCGGATGCGACCTTTGCCAAACGATCTGGCAATGATCTGGCCTATGTCATGTTCACGTCCGGCTCGACAGGTGCGCCAAAGGGTGTACTGATCCCCAACCGGGCTGTTGCACGACTGGTTGTGAACAATCGGGCGCTTGCGTTTGATGACAGTGATGTCATGGCACAGGCCGCATCGCTTGGCTTTGATGCCGCAACCCTTGAAATCTGGGCGCCGCTTTTGAATGGCGGCAAACTGGTTCTGATCAATAACGAAACCCTGTTTGATCCAGCCGCCCTTCGTAATGCCCTGAAGGATGGCGGCGTCACCACCATGTGGCTGACCGCAAGCCTGTTTAACCGTATCGCCGATGACGCGCCGGACTGCTTTGCCCCACTCAAAAGACTGCTTTCCGGGGGCGAGGCGCTAAGCCCACCCCATCTGCAAAAAGTCATGGCCGCCTGCCCGGACCTTACCCTGATCAACGGCTATGGCCCGACGGAAAACACGACCTTTACCTGTATCCATCCGATCACGCCACAGGACGTAAATTCGGCAACCATCCCGATTGGCCGGCCGATTGGCAATACGCGCACCTATATTCTTGATACTGGCGGGCAACCGGTTCCGACTGGGGTCTGGGGTGAACTTTACGCCGCGGGCGACGGGCTGGCGCTGGGATATTCCGGCGCGCCCGAACGCACCGCCAAGGCATTCGTCACGTTCGATCATTTACCCGAAACCCGCCTTTACAAAACCGGCGACCACGCGCGTTGGCACTCAGATGGTGTGATTGAATTTGGCGGCCGCGGTGACGGGCAGGTCAAAATTCGCGGACACCGGATTGAAACCGCCGCCATTGAAAAACGACTGAGCCAGATTGACGGCATCCGCAATGCCTGCGTGATGCCGGTTGGCGTCGGTGCCGATGCCTTCCTTGGTGCGGCCGTCGCCGCCGATCAGGATAACAGCAATGTCTGGATGCAGATCCTTGGCCGCAATCTGCCCGATTACATGATCCCCGAACGGTTTGTGGTGCTGGATCATCTGCCGGTCAATGTGAATGGCAAGGTAGATCGCAAACAGCTTCTTGGTGCCCTGGCCAATACGGCACCGCTTGCTCCCCAAACCGGCAACCCCGCCACCGACAACGAACTGGAACAGATCGTTGCCGAACAATTCAGGGCCCTGTTTGGCAACAGGGACATTACCGCATCGTCGGATTTCTTTGCATTGGGCGGGCACAGCCTTGTCGCCATGCGCCTTGCCGGATTGCTCGAAAAATCCACCGGCGTCCGCCCGAAACTTCAGGATATCTTTGTCGCCCGAACAGTCGGCGGGATCGCAACCCTGCTTGCCAACCATAAACAGAATGGCAAACAATTCCTGATTCCAAAGGCAGATGGCCCGAAATTCCCGCTTTCAAGCGGACAGGCCCGCCTTTGGGTTCTGCAACGCATGCAGCCCGACATGGCGGTCTATTCCGTCCCGGCCGCGTTTGAAATCAATGGCCCGATTGATGCCGATGCATTGCAGACCGCCCTTCATAAACTTGAAGAACGGCAACATGCGCTGCGCCTGCGTTTCAAATCCGATCCCCATCATCCTGATGGCGTCAGCCAGTATCTGGCACCGGTCGGTTCATTGAAACTTGGTCGCCATCAAATGGACGAAGGTCCCGCCCGCCTGTTCATCGCACGCGAAACCGTCCGTCCGTTCGACCTTGAAAACAAACCATTGGCACGGGCCGATCTGATCACACTTGCCCCCGACCGTCACTGGATGCTGGTTTCCCTGCATCATGCGATTTGTGATGGCTGGTCGATGCCGACATTACTACGCGATCTTGCCGCCCTTTATGCCGCCGAAACCGGCGGCCCCGCCGCGCCCTTGCCGGAGCTCGACCGGCATTACGAGGATTTTGCAAGCTGGCAACATGGCTATTTAAGCTCGACCGACGGCAAGGATCTATTGGCCCGCTGGAAAGAACGGCTGTTGCCCCTGCCTGAACCGCTTGCTCTGCCAACGGATCGCCGCCGGCCTAAGGCACGGCGTTTTGCGGGCGATTTCCATGAAATTGCCTTTGGCGAGGACACCGCGCACCTGATTAATGACGCGGCGGATCGGCATGGCACAACCGCCTTTTCCATTCTGACCGCTTTGGTACAAATCCTGATGTACCGCCAATGCGGGCAGACCGACATCCCGCTTGGCATGCTGGTGGCGGGCCGTGAACAGACCGCCCTTGATGATGTGGTCGGCTTCTTTGTCAACACCGTTGTCCTGCGTCAGAGTGTCGATCCGAACGCCGGATTTGACGATCATCTAGCCCAAACCGGCAAAACCATCATCGATGCCCTGTCCGATCAGGCCGCCCCGTTCGAGGATGTTGTCGCCGCCGTCAATACACCACGCGATCCTGCACGCAATCCGCTGTTTGATGTTCTGGTCGCTTGGCAGGATAGCATCCCTAACCTTGGCAAACTCGGCGATGCCGAACTCTCGCTGCTGAAAACCGAATTCCCGTTCTCGAAATTCGATCTTGCCTTCTATTTCAGCAAACAGAACGACGCCCTGCTTTGCCAGATCGAATTTGATACCGACCTGTTTGACAAATCCACCATTCAGGCGATTTTCAACCGGCTTGAAATCCTTGCTGCTGCGGCCCTGTCCACGTCATCAAGCGCCAAGATCGCCGAATTGCCGATCTTGCCGGCCGACGAACGCACCCGGATCGATCAATTCAATGCCACCGATCTTGACCTTGCGATTGAACGCAGCATTTCCGAACCGTTCCTTGATCAGGTCCGCGCCACACCAACCGCACCGGCGGTTATCGGAACATCTGCAACGCTAAGTTATGAACAATTCGCCCGTCGTGCGTCCGGGATTGCCGCAAAACTGCGTGCGGCATCGGTTGGTCCGGGTGATGTCATCGGCGTTGCCGTGCGTCGTTCGGTCGATATGCTGGCCGCCATTCACGGGATTCTTCTATGCGGTGCGGCATATAGCCCCCTTGACCCCGATCACCCCGAACAGCGCCGCACGGATATGCTTGATGATCTTGGTTATCCGCGCGTCATCACCACCGCCGATCTGGCCGATCTGTTTGACGCCGATAAAGTCCTGATCATTGATGGCACCGAAAATGCCGATATCCCTGATGCAATCAACGTACCCGATGACCTTGCCTATGTGCTGTTCACCTCCGGCTCGACCGGTCGCCCAAAGGGTGTCGAAATCGCCCATCGGGGTGTTCTGAACCGCATCCTCTGGATGCAGGACGCCTTCCCGATTGGCCCCGATGACGTGATTTTGCAAAAAACCCCGATCACATTCGATGTGTCGGTCTGGGAACTGTTCTGGTGGTCATGGACGGGCGCGCGCGTTGTTCTGCCCGATCCGGGTGTTGAACGCGATCCGCAACAGCTGGCTCAGGCCATTCGCGATCATAGCGTCACCACCATGCATTTCGTGCCTTCGATGCTGGCAAGTTTCCTGTTCTCGGTCGAACACGGGCTGGTCGATATCGAACATCTTGGCAGCCTCAAACGCGTTTTCGCCAGTGGCGAGGCGCTCGACCCGGTACTGGTGAAACGCTTTAACGATCTGCTGTTTGATCGCTTCGGGACCGAACTGCATAACCTTTACGGCCCGACCGAGGCGACGGTGGATGTCACCTGGCATGCCTGCTCGCCGCTTGAAAATCCCGATATCGTTCCGATTGGCAAACCGATTGCCAACACCTCCATTCGCATCCTTGATGACAGGCTTGGCGACATGCCGATTGGCACTGCGGGTGAAATCGTGCTGGGTGGGCCGCAAATCGCGCGCGGTTATCGCAACCGCCCGGAACTGACCGCTGAAAAATTCCCCGACGATCCCCACAATCCGGGCCATAAACTGTATCGCACCGGCGATCTGGGGCGTTTCCTTGCCGATGGATCGGTCGAATATCTTGGCCGGATCGATCATCAGGTCAAAATTCGCGGCTTCCGTATCGAATGCGGCGAAGTCGAAACCACGATTGAAAGCCACGATCTGGTTGAACGCGCCCTGGTCAAGGCTGTGCGGGTTGGCGACCTTGATGAATTGCATGCCTTTGTCTTGGGCGATGGCGACCTGACCATTGGTGTCCTGCGCGATCATCTGCGCACCCGCCTGCCCGAATATATGATCCCGGCGCGTTTCTTTGCCCTTGATCATCTCCCGCTTACCAGCAGCGGCAAGATCGACCGAAAGACCCTTTCGGGCACACCGATGGCCGGTTCACCCAAAACCGCCCGCCGGAAATCAAAACCGGCTATCGCGGCAAAGCCCGACGCCGAAAATCATGATCTGGCAAATCTGGAACGCGTTCTGCAACGATTTTGGCAGGAAATCCTGCCCGGTGTGATGGCGGATCGCGAAGACGGTTTCTTTGATGTCGGCGGCAATTCGCTTTTGCTGCTGCGTCTGCATGAAAAAATCAATGCCCGCTGGCCCGGCAAGGTCAGCATCGCCGATCTGTTCGCCAGTGCCACCATCGCCCGCCAAGCTGAACTTCTGGCCGGGCTGGATCTGGCAACAGACGATCTTGCGTCGGCGCAGGGTGCCCGGCTTGCCACCGACGAACCGATTGCGGTGATCGGTATCGGACTTCAGCTTGCCGGGGCGGACGATATCGAAACATTCTGGGCCGATGTTGCGCGCGGGGCGGATCGCGTCCGTCCGCTTCCGCCCGAACGCGATCATGAAACCCGCGACATGATGGCCGCCATTGGCCGTTCGGTTCCGGCCCGCTTCCGCGAAGCCGCCTATCTTGACCGCATCTTTGATTTCGATCCGGGCCGTTTCCGCATGGCACCCGCCGATGCTGCCCTGATTGACCCGGAACAACGCCTGTTTATCGAAACCGCCCTGATGGCGATGGAAAATGCCGGCTACGGCGGGCAGGCCCTGCGCGGTAAAAAGGTCGGGATTTTTGCCGGTGGCGGGGCAAACCCGGCATGGCGCGTTGCCATGGAGCATGTCGCACGTGACAAGGCCGAACAGGTCTTTGCCCTTAACGTGCCGTCAAACATGGTCACACGCCTGTCCTTCCTAAAGGACTGGCACGGCCCGGCAAGTATCGTCGATACCGCCTGCTCGTCATCGCTGGTCGCGGTTCATCAGGCCTGCCAGAATTTGCGCAGCGGCACATGCACCATCGCCCTTGCCGGTGGCGTAAAACTGATCCCCTGCCCGCCCGATGCGGACGGCGGCTTTACGATTGATTCTTCCACCGCCCGCACCCGCGCCTTTGACGACGGCGCCGATGGTACCGGCATGGGCGAAGGCAGCGTTGTCTTTGTCCTCAAACCGCTTGGCAACGCCATCGCCGATGGTGATCCCGTCCATGCCATCATCCGCGGCAGTGCCGTCAATCAGGATGGCGCCTCAAGCGGCGCGGCCGCCCCCAACCCGGCCATGCAGGCAGATGTCATCCGGCAGGCCGCGCAAACGGCGGACATCGAACTGGGTTCCATATCCTATATCGAAGCCCACGGCACCGGCACCTCGCTTGGCGATCCGATTGAAATCGATGGCCTGACCCGTGCCTTTGCCGGAAGCACGGATGAACATGGCTTTGCCCTGATCGGCTCGGCCAAGGGGAATTACGGCCATCTTGATGGGGCGGCGGGTGCGCTTGGTCTTGCGCGCGCCATCATGGCACTCCGCTTTGATCAGGCCCCGCCACAACCCTTCTTTGAAACCCCCAACAGCCGGATTGATTTCGCCCGGGCCCCGGTGCGCCCGACCAATCGCCTTGAACCCTTGGCAGATCGCGGTGCGCCCAAACGCGCCGGTGTCAGTTCCTTCGGGCTAAGCGGCATCAATGCCCATGTGATCCTTGAAGCCGCCCCGAAACGCAGCGCAAATCCACAGGATGAAACCGCGCAAAACGGGACCTTCATCCTTGCGCTGTCTGCTGCCAACGAGGCGGCATTAACCGACTATGCCGCCAAACTGCATCGCGACATCGCCAGGGACACCACCCTTGATGTCCGTGACATCTGCCACACGCTTGCCACCGGGCGCGATCAGCTAAAGCATCGCTTCGCCGTTGCGGTGTCGGATCGCGACAGCATTCTTACCGCTCTTGCCGGGTTGATCGCCGGTGAAACGGCAAATTGCGCGGCCCCCAAACCTGCCACTGGGGCATCATCGGTTTCTGCGGTTTCGACCAATCCTGCCGATGCAACCGCCAACGCTCGTGAATGGCTGGCCGGTGCGAACCTGATCTGGCCCGACGACATGCGCGCGCGCCGCGTGTCCCTTCCCCATGCACCTTTTGCGAAAATCGTTTGCAAACCGGTCTTTGGCGACACCCGGGCCCCTGATACCGCCATCATGACCGGCCCGGTCGAAACCGAAAGGGGCCGCTGCTTTGCCATTCCGGTCGCCGCCCCGTCCTTCTGGCCGACAAATGAACATCACCTGAACGGACAACCGACACTGGTCGGCATGGCGGTTCCCGCCATGATCGCAACAGCGGCCCGAAACGGGACAGGCGACCAAACCGTTCATATTTCCGACCTTAAATGGCAAAAGGCCCTTCTTCCCAATGCCCTGCCCGATGGTACGGCAACGCTGCTGCTTGGAAATGACGGGCATGTCGAACTGGGTGGCCGTCTGAAAAACGGCAAATGGTCGGTCTTTGCCACCGCGCGCTGGGCCAATGACGCGCCGGAAAAGAACCGGACAGACAATTCGCTGTCACTTGATCATGTGCGGGCAAAATGCACCTTGCAGGCCCATGTTCTGCCCCATGCCCCCCAGATCGGCCCGATTTCGATCAGCGACCGCTGGGATTGCCGGATGTCCATGCATTACAGCGCGGACGAAACCACGGCGATCACGCATCTGAAACTGAAACCGCAATATCATGCCGACCTGCGCGACTGGATCATTCATCCGGCCATGGCCGATATTGCATGCAGCATGATTCTGACGACCGAGGATAATGGCTCTCTCCCCGTCGGCATTGACGAAATCACGCTGCACGCCCCGTTTAGCGGCGATATCATTGTCTGTGCCGAACGTCGTCATCCGGGCCAGGCCGACTTCACCTTCTTTGATGCCGACAGCCACAAACTGCTTCTGACCATACGCGGTATTCGTTTCTCGGGGGATGTTAACGGCAAAGCCGCATCCGCCATGCCGGAACTGCTCGAAATTGACTGGTTGCCGGGCACGGTTGAAATGCAACCGGTCCCCGAAAACACCATCATGATTGCCGATGGCGATTTCTGGCCGATCCCGCCCGCCTGTCAACGCGTCCATCCAGATATGCTCGGCAAGGATATGCTGGCAAAGGCACAAAACGTCATTCTGGCGTTGCAGCCGGGCGAAGACATCGCCCTTCGCACCGCCCGATGCCTGCGCGATATCCTGCGCTCGATGCGCGGACGGATGCGGCTTGTCGTTGCCGGAAGCGGTGCCTATCAGATCGACCGCGATACCATTCCGGCCTCCCCGGATCAAAGTGCCGCTGCCGGTGTTGCCATCGCGGTGGCCGCCGAAGAACCGCGTCTTGCCCTTTCCTTTACTGATATCTCACCGGCTGATTTCATCGCGCATATCGGTGGTGAACTGGCAGCCGATCCTGGCCGCGATCCGGTTTCGGTTTATCGCAATCAGGTCCGTTATCGCCGCAAACTGCGCCCGATTTCAGGGCACGATAACCTGCCGCAACCCAACTGGCCCGATCATGGCGTCTGTGTCGTGACCGGCGGCACCGGCGGCTTTGCCATGGCCCTTGCCGATGAAATGGCTTTGGGCGGCAAAATCACGCTTGCCCTTCTTGCCCGTCGCGGTGAAGACGGTCTTGATGCCATTGCGCAGTCTAAACTGGCCGACCTGCGCGCCAAGGGTATTAAAGTATCAATCCACACCTGCGACGTTGCCGATAAAAACGCCCTGTCCGATACCCTTGCCACGATCCGAAATAGTCTTGGCCCGATCACCGCCATCGCGCACGCCGCCGGGCTTGCTGATGGCGGATTCCTTGCCGTGCGCGACATGGATGCGTTCGACGCCATCATGGCCGCCAAGATCAAGGGGGCCCGTCATCTTGACGCCCTGACCCTTAACGACCCTGTGCAGGCCTTTGTCATGTTCGGCAGCCTGACGGCCATCGTCGGTGTACCCGGTCAGGCCGCCTATAGTGCGGCCAACGCCTTCCTTGACGGTTTTGCCCGTTACCGCAGATCGCAGGGCCGCCCGGCACTGACCATCGACTGGTGTGCCCTTGCCGATCAGGGCATGGCGGCGCGCCACAATGTACCGCTTCAGGACGGGGCCGCCATCACCCCGCAACAGGCCCCGATCTTCTGGCGCGATGCCATGTGCAGCACCGCTGCACAGCTTGTCGTGCTTGATCCGGCCCTTGCCGGTGAAACAGCTGCACAACCGGAAAAACCCGTGACCACACCGGCATCTGTATCCGTCACGGCAACGGATATCTCGCAAAAGATCGCGGCCATCTGGGCCGAAACACTCGGCTATGATGCCATCGCACCGGATGATGATTTCTTTGCCCTTGGCGGCGATTCCATTACCGGCATGCAGATCGTTGATCGCATGAATGCCGAACTGAAACTGTCGCTGGCGATTTCGGACCTGTTTGCCGCACCGACGGTATCCGATCTGACGGCCCAATTCGCCCCGTCACCGGCGGGCGATGTCAACATACCTGAAATATCCGATCATCGTGACGCGATATCGGACGAAAAGGCCACTCCTGCGGAAAAAATTGCAAAAATCTGGGCCGAAATCCTTGGTTATGACACCATCGACCCGGACGAGGATTTCTATGCCCTGGGCGGCGATTCCATCACCGGCATGCAGATCGTTGATCGTATGAATGCCGAACTTGCCTGCAATATCGGTCTTGCCGATCTGTTTGAAACCCCGGCGATCACCGCCCTGGCCGCAAAAATATCGCCATCCGTTGAAACGGCGGAACTTCCCCAGTCATCGGCAAATCCCCCAGCCGAAGAAACATCTCTGCCATCGGCATCAAAACCCGTAAAGGCAGCAACAGAAACCGGGATCGAAACCGATCCGCGCCGCGCGCCTGAAATGGAATTATATCCGCTGGCCCCCGAACAGGTTTCCGTGCTGCATGCCGAACATAGCGGCAATATGGGTACGGCCTTCAACCTGCCGCATGCCTTCATGCTTGATGACAGTATCGATCTTGATCGCCTGCGCGATGCCATCTCCCGCCTGACGGAACGCCACGAAATCCTACGCACCCGGTTGATTGCCGATGGCGATGACTGGGCGATGAAAATTCTGCCACTTCATGACGCCCTGCCCGATCTGACGCCAATTGAACTTGATGCTTCGCTATCGCTTGAAGATGTCGGCGCGGACCTTGTCATGCCGTTCGATCTGGCAACGGAAATCCCCGCGCGCTGGCGTCTGATCTGCGCTGCCAACGGTCAAAAGGCACTGTTCTTTGATATCCATCACACGGTTTGCGATGGCTTTACCATTGAAATGCTGCTGGGGGATTTGCTGGCTCTTTATCGTGGGCAGGTCTTGGCCCCACTCCCTTATCAGCTTCGCGATTACGCGTATTGGAGCCAGCAACCCGAAAGCCTCAAGCGGCTTGAAACGGCACGTGATTACTGGCTTTCCCTCTATCAAGGGCCGCTTCCGAAACTGGATCTGCCGTCTGATCGCAGACGCCCGGCTTTCCACAGTTTCAGGGGCGAAATCGTCGCGTTTGATATTAATCCGGCCTTGCTGAAATCGGCACGGAAATTCGCATCAGATCAACGCGTCACCATGTTCTCGCTCATGATGGCGACGTGGTTTGCCGTGCTTGGCAGGATCACCGCAACCGACGATCTGGTGATCAGCGTCCCGGTCAACCAGCGCGACGGGACGGGTTTCCGCAACGTGCCGGGCATGATGGTATCGCTTTTGCCGCTCCGCATGCAGATTGCTAATGATGAAACCTTCGCATCCCTACTGCACAAGGTGCAAAACCACCATATCGATGCGCTACGCCACCGGGCCTATTTCCTTGATCTGCTGCTCGATGATCTCTCGCCACCTGCCACCCCCGAACGCACCCTGCTGTCCGAAATATCCCTGTCTTACATGAACTATGCGCAGGGCGATTACGGACCAGATGATCAGGCCAAAGCCATGCTCCCCATCGGCCTTGGCCGGCAGCAATGCAAAAACGACCTGGCGATCTTTGTCCGTGATCTGCCCGAACGAATGTCCATCTCGTTTGACTATTATGCCGATATGTTCGATCAGGCGCGCATGATCGAACTCGGTCACATCTTCACAAAAACCCTGCAAAAACTGGTTACGACGGAAACTACCGCGAAAACCATACCGATTGCCGATCTTGATCTTCTGCCCGATGATCAGAAAACAAATATCGAAATCTGGGAACAGGGTCCGCAACCGGAAACCAGCCTTGATGCGGACACGAATGCCGGGATCTTTGCGATATTCGCCAATCAGGCCTCTGTCACCCCCGATGCCCCTGCCATCCGCGATAGCAACAGCACATGGACCTTTGGGGAACTGCATGCCGATGCGCGCGCCATTGCCCACTGCCTGCGAACCGCCGGGGTCAAACCGGGCGATCTGGTTGCGATGCATATTGAACGCGGTCGTCCGGCCATTGCGGCAATTCTTGGGATTGCCGCCATCGGCGCGGGATATGTCCCGCTTGATCCGGCCTATCCGGCGGCGCGCAATCACTTCATCCTGTCAGACAGCCGCGCCAAACTGGTTCTGGTCGATGACATCGGATATGACGCGCTTGATGCCCTGTCCGAAACCGGCGGTCCATCCCCGCAACGGATCAATATCGCGGGCATTGCCCCGGCACCGGGGGACTTCACCCTGCCCGAATTGACCAACCCGGACAGTTTGCCTGCCTATATCATGTATACCTCGGGCTCGACCGGAACGCCCAAGGGGGTTCTGATCGAACAGGGGGCCGTGCGTCGGCTGGCATTTGGGGCGGATTACGCCAAAATCGTCGCTGGTGATGTGGTGGCACAGGCGGGGCCGCTGGCATTTGATGCCTCGACCTTTGAAATCTGGGCCACCTTGCTGCGTGGGGCGGAAATCGCCGTAATTGACCGGAATGACCTGCTTGATCCGGCCAAATTCGGCGATGCTCTGTCGCAATTTGATGTCACGAAAATGTTCATGAGTGTCGGCCTGTTCAATCGTCAGGTCGATCATGATCCCCGCACCCTTGCCTGTCTTGAAATACTGATGGTCGGCGGGGACGCGATCAGCAAACAGCATGTCCGCACCTTCATCGCCGCCTGCCCGCACGTCACGGTTCTGAACTGTTATGGCCCGACCGAAAGCACGACCTTCGCCGTTGTCGGCCCGATCGCCGAAAATGATCTGTCGGGCGATACCGACGCCACCATCATCGGCAAACCGATCCCCTTCACCAAAACCCTGATCCTTGACCAGAACGGTCAACGCGCGCCCGTCGGCGTCTGGGGCGAATTGATGATTGGCGGGTCACGGCTGGCGCGCGAATACTGGCAACGTCCCGACCTGACCCGCGAACGGTTCATCGCTGATCCTGATCAACCTGGCGAACGGCTCTATCGCACAGGCGACCTTGCCCGCTGGACCCGCGATGGTCGGATCGAATTTGGCGGCCGCCATGACAATCAGATCAAATTGCGCGGTTTCCGCATCGAACTGGATGAAATCGAACAGCAGCTTCAATCCGCACCCGGCATCAAAAATGCCGTTGCCCTGTTTGATGCCACCGCCCCTGACGGTGGGGCAATCATCGGCTGTATTCAGACGGCACAGGGGCAGGATATCGATTTCCCTGCCCTGATGACGTGGCTTGGCACACATCTGCCCGGCTACATGATCCCGGCGAAATGGCATATCGTCGATACCATCCCGATCACCGCCAATGGCAAGGTGGATCGCAAGACATTGCTCGAAACGGTGCGCACGCAATCAAGTGCGCTGGCCCTTGATAACGGCACAGATACCCCGCCCGCCACCCCGGCCGAGGAACTGGTTGCCGATATCTTTACCGAGGTTTTCGCAAGCCCCATCCGTAACCGGCACGCAAGCTTCACCCAGCTTGGCGGTCACAGCCTGATGGCAATCCGGATCGTGAACCGCATTGCGGACCGGACCGGCAAACGCATCAGCATGGCCGACTTCTTTGCCGATCCGACGGTTGCGGGGCTGGCCCGCCATATCGAAAATGCCACCCTCGATATCGCCGCCACCGGCAATGGCCAAATCCCGCGCGCACCGGCAATGGAACATTACCCGGCCAGCCACGCGCAAAAACGGCTTTATCTGCTCTCAAAGATGGACGGCAACAGCGGTGCCTATGGCATGCTTTATGTCTTCCGCTGCACCGGTGATTTGCGGGCCGATATCCTGCAATCCGCCCTGACCCGTCTGGTGGACCGTCATGAAACATTGCGCACGGGCTTTGCCGAACAGGACGGCACGATCACGCAGAAAATCCACGCCACCACGCCGCCTGCCGTCGCGTTTGATGATCTTTCCGGTCATGGCGATCCGGCCCGCGAAGCCCTTCGCCTGACACGGCTTGAAGCCGCAACACCGGTCATCCTTGACCAGCCGCCCCTGATCCGCGGGCGTGTGATCAAGGTGGCGGCAAATGAATGCCTGATGATCCTGATGACCCATCATATTGTCGGCGATGGCTGGTCTTCGCGCATCCTGATCAATGAACTTGGCGCGCTTTATGACGCCGTTGTCCATGAACGGAACGCTGCCCTGCCGCAACTTCCGATCACGTATAAGGATTTCGCCCATTGGCAATCCAAACAGAACTGGGCCGATGCCGCCGATTACTGGCGTCAACAGCTTGCCAACGCGCCGGAACAGATCAATCTGCCAACGGATCGCCCTGTACCGGAAAAACAATCCTTCCGCGGCGCGCATGTGCATCTTGCCCTGCCCGATGATGTTTTATCGGGCCTGCATCGGCTTGCCAGCCTGAACAAAACAACCCTGTCATCGGTGGGCCTGTCGCTGTTTTCCGCCATGCTCTATCGCCTGACGCGCCAAACCGATATGGTCATCGGCATGGGGGTTGCCGGGCGCGAACGCATGGAAACCGAAGGCCTGATCGGCTTCTTCGTCAATGTCCTGCCGATCCGCATGCAGCTTGACGACGACACCGATCTTGGCGATCTGATCCGTACCACCCATATCAATATTGCCAATGCGCTGGACCGGCAGGATTTCCCGTTTGATGAACTGGTTCGCGCGGTTGCGCCAAAACGCAAATCCAACCGCCAGCCATTGGTCAATGTGGTGTTCGAATATCAGCGCTTCGAAGCCGTAAGCAACTTGGCACAAACCGACGGGACACAATCCGGCCTGCCGATGCTTGCCCCCGATGCCGACGGCATCCTGCCATCCAACATGGATGCCTTTGTCGATAACACGACGGCCAAACATGACATCATTCTGTTCCTGACCGAAGAAGCCGGTCAGGCACGCTTCACCCTTGAATATGATACCGATCTGTTCGATGCGGAAACCATGCAGCGCTGGTTGGCCTTCCTTGGCAAATTCGCTGCTGCCGCCGCACAAAATGCCCAAAGGGACGCATAATGAAAATCGCCGATTTCGATTTCGAAACCCTCGATACACCACCCGGGGCAGACAACCAACCCGATCACCAGCCATTGGCAACAACCGGCAGCATCACCGATCGGTTTGCGAAGATTGCCGCAGCTCATCCGCATCGCATCGCAACCCGCGATGAAACCGGCGAAATCAGCTATGCCGGACTGGACCGCCAAAGCAATCGTATCGCGCATTTCATTGCCGGACTTAACCTGCCCGTCGGCTCGCTTGTCGGTGTGATGACCGGGCGCAACCGCCATTACATCGCAGCAACCCTTGGCGTCCTGAAGGCAGGCCTCGCCTTTGTGCCGCTTGATCCGAATGTGCCGCTGATCCGCCGCACCACACTGGTCCGCAATGCAGCGCTACCGCTGATCATATCCGAAGGCGCTCATATCGGCGATCTGCACCAGTTGCAGTGGCGCTGCAAAACCGTCACCGATATTCTATGCCTTGACCATGACGATATCGATACCCTGACGGAAAATCACGGCTCCCTGATGTCGGTCGAACTGTGGGATCATCTGGCGGGTGACGATGCCGACAACATTCTGGCTGGTGGCTGGAAAAGTGCATTTACCGGTCAACCGATTGCGCAAAGTGCGATGGATGCCTTTGGCGCAAATGCGCGGAACAAGGTCGCCGGTCTAGTATCGCGCGATGCCCGTGTGCTTGAAATCGGTTGTGCGTCCGGCTTCACCATGAAACACGTTGCTCCCGTGGTCGGCACCTATGTCGCGACCGATCTGTCGCGCCGCAACGTCGAACGGACCGAGGCCCTGGCGATCAATCTTGGCATGACCCATGTCATCGGTCGGCAGCTTGGCGCACATGATATCGATGTTTATGAACCGGGCTCGTTCGACCTGATCATCATGAACAGCGTCATCGAAAACTTCCCCGGCTACGGTTATCTGCGAACCGTCCTGGCAAAGGCAAAAACCCTGCTCGCCCCCGGCGGGGCCATTTATCTTGGCAATGTCTGGGATGCGGATCGCCGCGATGATTACCTTGCCGATCTGGCGCAGTTTGCCCGTGACACGGCGGGCAAAGGCTACAACACCCGTCTCGATTTCCTCGAAGACCTGTTTGTTCCACAATGCTTCCTTGAAGACTGGGCACGCGAACAGGGCGGCTTTGCCGCCAAACGATCCGCAATCGATGCGGACGGGTTCGACCCGGCCCCCTACACATTCGATTTCGTCCTGACAACGGATGCGGCCCAACAGCCCGCCCCGTCGCAAAAACGACGCCACGATCTGGCCGTCCTGAATGCCGCAAGTGATGCGCACACCGCAACAGACACCAGTGCAAACGATCTTGCCTATGTCCTGTTCACCAGCGGCACCACCGGCACGCCAAAAGGTGTTCAGATCGAACATGGCTCGGTTGTAAACCTGGCCCAGTCGGTTCTTGATACGCAGTTAAAACAGATCGGTGCCGATGATCCGGACCGCGTCCTGAACCTGACCTGTATCGCGCCTTTTGCCTTTGACGGCTCCATCGTTCAGATTTTCGCCGCCATCCTGAACGGGCACTGCCTGAATATCACCGGATCGGCTACGCGAAGCGACCCCGAAGCCCTGCATAACCTGATGGTTGCCAACGCCATTGATCAGCTTGACGCAACGCCAAGCCTGTTTTCCCTGCTGCTCGACTACTGGGAAGAAAACAGGCTTTCCTGCCCTGCAAGGATGGTGGTTCTGGGCGGCGAAGCCGTATCCACCCGAATGGTCGAACGTTTCTTTGCCCTGCCCGGCCAGACCGACCGCAAACTGGTCAATGCCTATGGCCCGACAGAATGCTGCGTTTCATCGGCGCAATATGTGATGACCGCGCACAACCATAAACAGATTCTGCCGCCCCCCATCGGCAAGGCCATTCAGGGCGTTCATATTGAAATCTGCGACGATATGGGCCGTCCGTTACCCGATGGGGTTCCGGGCGAAATCTGCATTGGCGGTGCCGGTGTCGCGCGCGGCTATCTGAACGACCCGGCCCTGACCGCACAGAAATTTGTCACCGATCCCAACGGCAAACGGTTCTATCGCAGCGGCGACATGGGTCGACGGCGCAGTGACGGCGAAATCATTTTCCTTGGCCGTGAAGACGGTCAGATCAAGGTCCGCGGCAACCGCATCGAACTGGGCGAAGTCGAACATGCCCTGCTCGCCCATCCCCATATCCGCCGTGCGGCCGTGGTTGCCCATGACCGCCACCAGAACGGCAATGTTGTCCTGGTCGCCTATGTCGTCACCGATGACGATGCCCATGCCGATTTCGATGTCGCGGCATGCCGGGCAAAACTTGAACAGGCCCTACCGAACTATATGGTGCCCAACCACCTGATCACGATGGATGACCTGCCGCTGACCGTAAATGGCAAGATCGATCTTTCACGCCTTCCCATCCCCGAAAATACCGATCATGCCACAAGCACCACCGCAAAGCCGCTTGGCAGCGACCATGAACGCACCGTTGCTCGCCTGATGGGCGAAGTCCTTGATTGCACTGTCGATGACGCCACCGCCGATTTCTTTGAACTCGGCGGTCACAGCGTCCTTGCGGTTCAGTTCCTGTCAAAAATCAACAAGGTTACCAACGTCAAAATCCCGCTCGGCGATCTGTTTACCTGTGCCTCGGTCGAAAAACTCGCCGCGCGCATTTCCGAACGCGAAAACGAAAGTGACGCCAAAAGCCCGATTGTCACCGTCAATGCATCGGGCACCAAACCACCGATGATCTGCTTCCATCCGGTCGGCGGCAATGTGCTGTGCTATCAAAACCTTGCCCGTGAATTCGGCCCCGATCAGCCACTTTACATGGTCGAAGCCCAAGGCCTCGAAGAAGGCCAGAATTTGCAGCCAACGGTCGAGGAAATGGTGGCCGCCTACATGCCCGCCATCCGCGAAACCGTTCCCAACGGCCAGATTCATGTCATCGGATGGAGCTTCGGCGGATTGCTGGCGTTTGAGGCCGCCTTCCGCATGCAGCAGGCCGGCATTGATGTACGCAATATCATCCTGCTCGATGCGATTGCCGTGCCCGATGCGGTCCGCGCCATCCTACGCAAGGGCGAGGCAGAATATCTTGCCGATATCTTTGCCGAGCTCGGCCTTGTCACGGTTGACGAATTGCGTCCGTTAACGCCTGAGGAACGCATCGACCTGTTGCTCGAACGCGGCAAGAATTGCGATCTTCTGCCCGACGAGGCAGATCGCGGCACCATGCGCCGCCTGCTGGCCGTGTTCCAGAATAACGCACTCGCCGCCGTCCATTATGTCCCGCCAAAAATTGACGGAATTGATGTCCTGCTGCTGCGTCCGACAACCGGAACCCGCGCCGCACCCAGCATCGAAGGCGATCAATATAGCGGCTGGCAAAAGGTCGCGGGCGACAATCTGACCCTTGAATGGGTCAGCGGCACCCACGGATCGATGATGTTCGATCCCCATGTGATCGAAGTCGCCGAACGCATCCGCCTTCATATTGAAAAAAAGCTCTAACCCCAGAGCCGGCCTGAGAGCAGGCTTGCCGGATCGAACCCCGTTTGATCCGGCAATGTCAGGCCTAGCCACCCCTGCGCACCGGGCCAGATGAGTGTGCGATACTGGCCGAAATTGGCATACCGCACCTCAAAACAGGCCCCCTTGCGATCAATCGATGACGGCGCGTAAAGTTCAAGCGGCGTCATCATCCCCGTGGTAATGGTCTTGGCCAGGCTTTCGCGCGCCACCCAAAGCAGGCAGGCCGCCCCGTGGTCGTCAAGATCATGGGCGCGGATCATGTTCCGCACGTCGGGGGCGATCCCGTCAAGAATTGCAGGCACATCCGTGATCGTCGGCAGATCGACATCAATGCCCAACGGATGGGCACGATGAAAAACAACGGCAACCGCAAACCGATCCGAATGCGACAGCGAAACCGACATGCCCTGCAAATCATCCCCGCCGCCAACAATGATCGGCTGATCAAACACCCCCGATCCGATTTCAATCGATTGCGGATCAATCCCCGGAAAATACGCGCTCAACGCCGCCTTCGCCGCCAACCGTCCATGAATAAAACTTTTCCGGCGGCGGTCATGCCGGAACCCCGCCAATCGGGTCTTTTCGGCGTCGTTCAACTGGCTTTCTGCCAGTGCGGTGCACCTGGCATCGTCAAGCCCCTCCAGATCAATAACCGCCAACACCGCGCGCAGGATATCGGACGGTGCAAATGTTCCCGTACCTTTCGGGCGCTGGAACATAAGGCGATGGGTTGTGATCGGGGACATCCGGGTGGCCTTTTATGCATCATCAACAACAGACAAAAAAGAATGCCCAAAGCACGCTTTGGGCATTCTCGAAATATGGTCTGAAAACCCGACGATCAATCAGGCTTTTGCGGTCGTTGCACCCGCTGCCGGTTTGGCCGTGGTTTTGCCGCCTTTGACAAATTCGGACGCCTTGCGTTTGCCGTCTTCGAATTCGTCCTTGAAACGACCCTTCATTTCATCGGCATCGAAATCGTCAACCGTTCCGCCCTTGGCAAAGTGCCAGGCAAAAACACGCCCCAGCGCGTAGGTGCAGGCACCAGCAAAGGTCGGCATTGCGACAACGCCAAAGATCGTGCCAACAACCGGAACCTTGCGAACCAGTGCCGCCGTTGCATAACCGACACCGGTCATCGGCAGAACCGTTGCAACCAGGGTCGAAATCGAACTCTTGATCGCGTTCTCAGAGAACGGAACACCGTAGATGTCGCAAAGCTTTGCAAGCATCCGCACCTGAATCGTGCTGCTGGTGGCCATTTCAAGGAACGGGATCGGGACAAGACCACCAACCGCAGCATAAACGCTATGACGATGGATGCAGTCACGGGACTGGGCACGCATTTCATCCGCTTTCGCGACGGCCAGTTCTTCAGTCTCTTCGATGGTTTCTGCTTCGCTCATTATCGCCTCTTGAATTTGTACCTGTAAGTTGATGTCCTGCACGCAAAATCTATTCTTCAACTTTACCTGAACTAACCTGAAGTAGCAACGCACAACACCCTTTATTTGCTACCGGTTTTTGAAATTTCAGGCTGCCCCGCACTCTCATGTTTCGCGGCAGGTTCCATGTCGCTCTGTTTGACAACACCACCCCCGTCACCACTGGTCGGATCAAACAGCGGGGCAATCGATTTCAGAACATCACCAGCCGTTTTACCCGTCGTTGAAACATCCTCTGACGCCCCCGCTGTCGGGGCTGTCGGCTTCATCGACGGTGTTACCGGCGGTGTGGCCGAATTTGCCGCACCGGGGCGCGCACGTTTGTCCGACGGATCGACCGGGGCACGAACGCCCGGCGAAATCGCATTTTGCGGCGCGATTTCCTGCGACCGTGCATTAAGCGCCCCGGAATTCGGCAGGCTTTCCGCCGTATCGTTCACAAGCTCCGCCCCCGAATCTGAATCCGGGGAGCTGGCCGTCGGCGAATCTGCGGTATTGAGGATCACGGGCAGGCCATCTTTGCCACCAATGATGATCGTCTTGCTGTTTTTCGATGTCGCAAGCGTCATGGTGGCTTCGATACCGCGCAGGCGAAGATATTCCTCGGTAATCGTTTTGGCGACGATATCCTGGAATTCCCGAATACCTTCCGCCTCGATCTTCTTGCGTTCCTTTTCCTTTTCCTCGCGCGCCAGACGGAAATCATATTCCAGCATGGCCTGATATTGTTCAGCCTTGCGTTCAATCGCATCCGCAACGCGTTCGGGCAGGATCACGGAACGGATCAGAACGTCTTCAACCGTCACCAGCCGCCCCTGAAAACTCTGATTGACCAGTGATGATCCAAGCTCGTTGACCATCCGTTCAAGGATTTCGGCCTGAATGAAGGCACGGGTTTCGGTATAAAGCTGTTCAGGCGTGTAACGCGAAATCAGTTCACGCGCATGCGATCCGATTTCCGGATACACAAGGATTTCCGCATAATTCGGCCCGACAAGCTTGTGCAGCATCCCGACCGCTTCGCGATTGATCCGATACCGCACCGCAATGTCGACTTCCATCGACAGGCCGTTCGATGAAATGGTGTCATAAACCCGCGCCTGATTTTGCAGACGCGCGTCATAGATATACATTTCATCCCACGGGAAGATCATGTGAATGCCCTCCCCATAGCTTCTGTCAACCACCGTCCCGCCAAAGAACCGGTACCACATCACCGCCACATGCCCGGCAGGCACGGTAATGAAAATCTGCGGTGCCAACGCGAAAATCGCGATCAGCAAAAACAGAATCCCGATCAGAAATGTCGTGCGCAACCGCCGCAGGCGTTCCCCCGCGCTAATGAAAAAGCGCCGCCAAAAGATCGACCACCGCCCTCTTTTGCGGGCGGTTCCGTTTTGGTCTGGTGCACCGGGTGCGACTGTCGCGCTATCAACCATTCATCATCTCGTCGTCGGATTTATCGTGACGCATGCTGATCGCCCGTCAGTCATCATCTTATTCATAATCAAGGTCTTTAAGCTTTTCACGAAGCTCCCGCGACGGGCGCGCAACAATCTGAACCAGAAAATCACCAATCGGGGTAATCACAATCGCCAGCAGGAAATGCCCCAGAAATCCGAACGACGTCCGGCGGCCAAGCATGCCGCAAACAATGCAGGCCAACAGATAAATTACAATCAAAATCAAATGCATCGTTTCGCCACCCGAATTCCTGTTATTGCGCGATTACGCGTTCTTCACGCCGTTTTCTCGTCCTGATCGAATTTCAGGCCTTCCTTGAATTTCCGGCGAAAATCGGCCTCTGCCTTTTGGGCGTCAAAATCCGCCATCGTCCCGCCCGCGGCGTAATGCTGCTGAAAAACCCGACCAAGCGCATAGGTAAATGCCGCATTGAAACCTGGCATGGTCACGATGCTCAGTGTCGATCCGACAATCGGCATCACCTTGGCAATATTGGAAAATATCCCCGTCCCCAAAAGAGCCCGCCCCAAAACGCCGCTGGTAATGCACGCGGTTAAGGCCGCAATCACGGATTTGCCACTGCTTTTATTGAACGGAACACCGTAAACATCGCTCAGTTCCGCCAGCATTTTAAGCTGCACGGCAACCGTCGCTGCAGAATCGAGAACAGGAATCGGAACAAAACCGGTCCCCGCGGCCCAAAGGGCATTGCGTTGCACAACACCACTTGCAAGCCGGTGCTGTTTGCGCCGTTTCAGCACTTCAAGCGTTTCAGCCCCCATAACGTCCCCCGGTTTATTGTCCCGCGCCAAATCATAATCGCTAACTATCAGCACTGCAAACCGAATCAAGGTTTTAAACAGCCTTGACCCCAACCCCGACGCAATCAACCATATGGTTTGTGAAAGCCGCTTTCTGAGGATATAACCGGCTTAACAGGATCATGTTTTGAAAATACTTTGAAAATATATCTCGCCGGAGACACGTTTTGAAGCTGTCTACCAAGATCGGGCTGGCCCTTTTCCTTGTGCTTGCAAGCGCACTGAGCATGACCACGGTCCTGAATTATCTGCGATTCGACCAGACCCTGCACACCCTTCTGGCCCAGCGCATGACCGTGATTCTCAATGAAACCAGTCAGGATGTCCTTGCCGGGATCGATCTGGGCTTGCGGCTGGAAAACATGGAAAATCTGCAATCGGTCCTGAACCGGCGTCTGGATATGGCCAACGATATCCGCAATGTCGCCGTTCTGGACTGCAACGGCACCCCAATCAGCAACGCCACGCGGTCCCCAGACAGCCCCCCCAATGATCAGGCGCTCTCTGGCGCGGCAATATCGCAACAGACACGTGATCATTGGATCGATTTCACACCGGGGATCGCCACCGCCGGACAGGTCCTGCGCGACAGCCTTGGCCAATGCGCGGGTCTGGTCGTCATCACCGCAAACTCGCAGGCCTCCGAAGCCAAACTTGCCAATGCCTTCTCTGAAATGTGGAAATCGGCGGCCTTCGGCATGGGCATGATTGTGCCCATCCTTGGCGTCCTGTTCATTCTGATGCGCCGTCGCCATCGCGTTTTCGAAGAACTGCACGAAGATCTGGCGCGCGCTGTTGCGGGCAAGGCCCCCAATACCCGCCCCCATGATGGCGACGTCCTGACCCAAAGCGAAATCGAACTGATTTCCCTGTACCGTGAAATCCGCGATCAGTTGCCCCACGACACCCAAAAGGACGGCACCGAACACACATCGAAAACCCCGGCGGAGCCCCTGAAATGACCCCCTCTGCCAATCCGAAAATCAAACCCGATACCCCCGCATCCCCTCATGGCGGCAATATCCGAAGCCGCCTTTTCCCCAAGGGCACGATCTGGATTCTGCTGCTGTTCAGCACGATCTCGCTTTGCATTGCCTTGGTCGGGATTTCTTGGCGGGCCGCCGAACTGGCGCGTGCTGATCTGCAAGCCGAAATCCGCGAAAAGGCCGAAATCGAAGCCCGGGTTCTTGGCGAAAAAATCGAAAATGCCCTGCGGCTCGGCATTCCGCTCCGCGAGATTGTCGGCTTTGAAGCCGTCGTCTATCAGCTTCGCGATGGCGACCCCGATCTGGTTTTTGCCGCCATCACCGACATGGGGGGCGACATCCTGCATGCGGGCGGCCTGCCATCGGATGAAATCGCCGCCGCCTTAACGGCCCCGTCGGGCAACGATACCGCCTATATCGTGACCCGCCTCAACCTGCCCCGCGCCGAAGAGCATGACGATATCGAGGTGGTCCTTGGTCATGCCCGTGCCGCCCTGATGCGCCCGGTTACTGATAACCTTTATGACATTGCGATCATTTTCATCATAACCCTCGCCTTATCATTTGAACTGATGTTGCTGGTGTTAACCGTCAATGTCGCCCTGCCAGTAAGGGTTGCGCGCAAGGTTCTCGGCAATGTGCGCGACCGCAAATTCACCCTGCTGCATGGCCAAAGCACCCATGACGAAATCGGCCAGTTCATGGAACGCATCAATTCCCTGATCAACACCACCGCCAAAAAGGTCGGCACACATCCCCAACGCGAACGGGAGGTAAAGCTGATCGGGGTTCGCATGCTGGCCTTCATGTTTGTCCTGGCCGAAGAACTGGCCCGTCCGATCATGCCGGCCTTCTTTAGCCAAGTGACATCCCACAGCATCGACGGGCAGCTTGGCGCAGGCGTGGTCATGGCGGTGCATCTTCTGATGGTTGCCCTTGCCATGCCGATCTGCAGCCTGTTTCAGGAACAGGTCGGGTCACTGCGCATGTATCTGTGTGGCGCATTTCTGGCGACACTTGGTCTGATCGGTACCGCCTTTGCCGTTGGCATCTGGGATCTTGTCCTGTGGCGCGCATTGTCGGGGATCGGTTACGCCACCACCTTTGTCGCCTGTCAATCCTATGTCCTTGATGCCACCAATGACAGCAACCGCACACAGGGAACCGCCATGATGGTCAGCGGCATCATGCTGGCTGATATCTGCGGCCCGGCCATCGGCGGGATTGTCGCTGGCCATTTCGGCCCGGATATGACCTTTATCGCCGGTGCGACCATTGCGTTTCTTGCCGTCCTTCTGGCCTTCTTCCTGATGGATAATATGGTGCGTGGCAAAACCCCACCGCCGGTCCCGACCAGGGCCGCCCTTCGTGCCATGCTCGGCAATCGCCGTTTGCAGGTGCTGATCCTGTTTGCCGCCATTCCCGCCAAACTGATCCTCAGCGGCTTCTTATATTACCTGACCCCGATGATCTTGCTGCAATCGGGTGCGACCACGGCTGAAACCGGGCGGGTGATCATGCTTTACGGGCTGGTCGCGATCCTGACCGGCTGGGCCGCGGCAAAATGGACCGACAAAAGCCAGAACGAAACCCGCGCGGTCGGCATTGGCGGTGGCTTGACCGCCGCCGGATTGTTGCTGGCGGGCTGGCTTCCCGAATATGCCCTGTTTGCGGTTGCCGTCGCCTTGCTAGGCCTCGCACAGGCAACCTCAATCCCGGCACAGCTTTCCGCCAGCCTGAAACTCAGCAAGGATTTCACCAAGGATCACGGCACCGGCCCGGTCCTTGCGGTGCTGCGTCTGGCCGAACGTCTGGGTGGGGCGGCCGGTCCGCTGCTGGCCGCCGGTCTGACCCTTCTGGTCGGAACAACGCAGGCCGTCCTGATTTTCGGGGTCTTTGCCGCCGTTTCGGTTCTGTGCTTTGAACTTCTGATCGGTCATGTTCCCCCAGAACAAAAGAGCGAACAAAAGAGCGAACAAAAAGCACAAGGAGGGACGAAATGACATTCCCTCGTCCCCCGGCTTTTCGTCTGCTTGGCATTCTTGCGGTCTTGATCGTCGCACTCAGCGCGACGTTATTGCCAACGGCATATGCGCAATCATCAAAGGCCCCGCTTAAAATCGCCATGATCCTTTGGCGGGGTGAAACCAATGTCGAACAGGGATTTCGCGCCTATTTCGACGAAAACAACATCCCCGTCGATCTGACCATTCATGACGTTGCGCGTGATCTGTCGCGCGTGCCCGCCATCATCGATCAGATCCGCAAAGACCCGCCCGATCTGGTTTACACATGGGGCACCGGGATCACATCTTCTGTCGTCGGCAAATATGATGCCGTCGATCCGGCGAAAAACATCACCGATCTTCCGGTGGTCTATGTGATGGTTTCATCGCCTTGGAAAACCGGTATTGCCGCGCCTGCGGGCCAAAGCCGCCCCAATGTCACCGGGGCAACCCACATCGCCCCGCTTGCCGCCCAGATCAATGCCATCCGCGCCTATCGCCCGATGGATAAACTCGGCGTGGTCTATAACAGCCGCGAAGACAATTCCGTTTCCAACGTCGCCGATCTGACCGAACTGGGCCGCGAAATGGGGTTTGACGTTCTGGCCGCCCCCCTTGGCACCGACGACGAACCATCCGCCGATGACATCGCCCCCGCCGTTGCCGAACTGGCACGCAAGGGGGCCGATATCCTGTATATCGGGCCGGATAACTTCATCGGCAATTATCGCGATACCCTGACCGATGCCGGTTTTGCCAACGGGCTTGCCGCCTTTAGCGCGACCGAACTTGAAGTCCGTGATGGTCACGCCATGCTGGGCCTTGTTAGCCGCTATGAACTTGTCGGCCGTCTCGCCGCCAGCAAGGTCGAACAAATTCTGATCGGTGGCATATCACCCGCCGATATCCCGGTCGAAACGCTTGACCGGTTTTCCTATCTGATCCGGCTGTCATCGGCGCGCAAACTGAAACTCTATCCGCCGCTGTCGCTGCTGGATTACGCGGAGGTCATCGAATGACCCAACTGCCCCGGCTTGGTTCATCCCATCTTCCGGCCATCATCGCCCTGCATCACAAGGTGATCGCGGACCTGCCGCCGGGCAATGCCGCCACCGAAACCGATCAGTTCTTTGCCGATCATCTGGATGCCTGCGGGCAGATTTTTGGGGCCTTTGACGGGGACCGTCTGATTGCCTATTGCGTGCTGGGGTTACCGCGCGAAACCGATCCGAATTTCGGCACCGACCATCACCTGTCCCCCGATCTGCTGGGCCAGGTCGCCCATATCGACGGGGTCGCGGTTGATCCGCAATGGCGCGGACAGGGGTGGCAACGCCGGATGGTCGAACACCGCATCGAAATCGCCCGGAAATGCGGGCGCACCATCGCACTCAGCACCGTCGCCCCAACCAATTTCCCAAGCCTGATCAGCACGGTCTCAACCGGCCTTGCCATTCATGGATTGATCGCGAAATTTGGCGGGAACCGTTTTCTGCTGCGCCGGGATATCGGCCCCGATCAGGATGCAAAATTCCCGTCCGCACCCGATAGCGCAATCTGGTGCGCCAGTGACGATCTTGCGACCTGCCGGAAATTGCTCGATGACGGGTTGATCGGCCTGTTTTGCCAATCATCACCCCATGGCACGGCGCCGCGCATCGGCTGGGTTCCGGCCATCCCCGCTTAATAACGCGGCTTATTGCTGATAACTGTAATTCCATTTGCTCGGCCCTTTCGGGTCGGCCTGCTGATAATAGGGTTGCCAGTCGCAGGCATGCGCATCGGTTTCCCAATAACATGCCGCCCCCTTATGGAACGGCAGGAAATTGCCCTTTTCATACATATCGTCGGCAACCACGCTTCGGAATGTCGGATACATTTCCTTCATCCGGTCGATATTTTCATGAACGATCCGCGTGATCCAGTACACCACATACGGATCGGCCGGTTCATAGGCGATAAGGGATGCCTTGAACCCATAGGATGCAATCGCTTCTTCCTGCGCACTATATGTCTTTGCTGGCAAAACCTGATTAAAGAAATACTGGTTTGCCCGCACCATCTCATCGGTCAAGGGGCCGCCCATGCCGACAACCCGCGCCCCGCAGCCAAGCGTATCTTCAATCAGCGTCGCCGGATGCCCGATCCACAGACCGAACGCATCAATATAATTCTCGCAGATGCCAAGTTCGTTATAATCCTGCGCAACATTGTAAACGGTATCAAGATCCTCAAGCGTGATATCGTACCGCGACAGAAGCTCAAGCCACAATTCCCGCGATGCCGACCCTTCCGGCCCGATATTGATCCGTTTGCCGCGCAGATCGCCAATCGATTCAATGCCGGAATCATTGCGCACCACCAGCAACCCCATTTCATCATGCAGCGACATCACCGACCGCGCACCGGGGATCGGCGCAATGCCCTTCTGCGCTTCCCAGTTATTGTTCGACTGCACGATGGCAAGCTGCACCCGTCCTTCCTTCATCAGGCGGATATTGCTGCCGACACCCTGGGATCGCAACGGCACGCAATGCACGCGATGGCGCTCAAAGGTACGGCTCATCATCTCGCAAATCTGGGCTGCAACCTTGAAATACACGCCACTCGTGCTGCCGCTGTAAATCGCCGCGTAATAGGATCGTTCGGTCTGGCCATCACCGGCAATCACATCGGTGTTGCTCAACGCCGCCAGACTTTCCGGGTCGGTTGTCCGGCGACGATATTGCGACAACGGAATGGCATCGGGTTTGTAAATCAGGCCATCAATCAGGTCCGGGTTGGATTTTGCCGGGTCGATGATCGCATCGTCATATGTGTCGACATCGATATCAGGCAGGACGTCAACCGGCGACATATCGGCACTTGCATCCTCGGCATCGGTGCCGCTTTGCTGCGCATACGCACCCGCCGCCCCCGCCAACAACAGAATTGCCAGCATACCGGTCGCAATCATTCTCATGCCGAGCTCAAAACGCAAAACCGTCCACTCATCGTTTGTGATGAATCAATCCCCGCATCCCAATGCCCCATATCCTAATGGATCATCGGGAAACCCGTCGAGAGCGAAGATGAATTAATACCCTTATTCTCAGCGATTTAACACAATCATCTTCACGACAACCCTGCACGATCGTTGATATTCAGATTGTGTTTGACGCAACATCATACGCCCCTCATAAACCAGAAGAACATATAACAGAAAACCGGACCACGGCCAGATTTCGGAGAAATCGATGACGTCCATCATCGCCCTTGATCCCGGGCGCAACGATATTTATCAGGCGTTCGACCTGATATCCTCCTGGCCGGAATATCGCCAAAGCCCGCTGATCCGCGCCGACGGCCTTGCCCGCGAACTGGGTCTTGGCACCGTCTGGATCAAGGATGAAAGCAAACGGTTCGGTCTGGGCGGGGTCAAGGCACTGGGTGCCCCCTATGGCCTGAAACAGCAGCTTTTGAAACGCGGCCTGACACCCGGAAGCCCGCAATGCGCGGATTACACCGCCGTTGCCGCAACCGATGGCAATCACGGCCTTGCCGTGGCCTGGGCGGCCAAAAAATTCGGCTGTCATGCGCGGATTTATGTCGGCACAGAGGTCGATCAGGCCCGCATCCGGCGCATCACCGATACCGGGGCTGAAATCGTCCGCATCGATGGCACCTATGACGATGCGGTCCTTGCCGCCGAAAATGCCGCACAATCGCCCGACGTGCTTCTGATCACCGATACCGATTATGGCCATGAACTCGACGTTACCCGCGATATCATGGCGGGTTATGCGGTTCTCGGCATCGAATGCGCCCGCCAGCTTCGGGCTGAAAACATCACCCCCGATCATGTTTTCCTGCAATGCGGGGTTGGCGGCATGGCGGCGGGTTGCGCCATCGGGCTCTGGCATGAAAGCGGTCAAAAACCGAATGTCTGCACGGTGGAGGCAACAAACGCCGCCTGCCTTCAGGCAAGCCTTGCAACCGGTGAACTGACATCGGTTCCGGGCAAGCTCCTGACCCGCATGATCGGACTGTCCTGTGGC
Source organism: Thalassospira sp. MIT1004 (assembly GCF_001858545.1). Lineage (NCBI taxonomy): Bacteria > Pseudomonadati > Pseudomonadota > Alphaproteobacteria > Rhodospirillales > Thalassospiraceae > Thalassospira > Thalassospira sp. MIT1004. The sequence goes on from NZ_MCAO01000043.1 coordinate 153,848, forward strand.
AAACCGAGTCTCCCGGCGTTTGAAATCCTGCGCGAAGTATCCACCCACAGCATCGCGATTGATGATGACGTGGCGCTTCTGGTCCAAAACACGCTTTCCGCCGGGATCAATGGCGACGCCCCGCTTGAAACATGGGATACCGGCATTGCAGGCATCGCCGGGCTTTGGCATGTGGCAAAAAACAACGATCTTCGTGCCCGTTTTGGCCTGAATGCCCAAAGCAACGTGCTCGTGATCAACAGCGAAGGCCCCATTCCACTGCCATACCGCGCAAATATCTGAATTCTTTCGACGCGAAAAAGGCTTTCCGTTATGCCCCCAATTGGACAGCGACTGGACAGCCCTGCCGGTCATCGGTACAGTCGCGGACAAATGCCCACGTCGGGTTCTATGGGGACTGCAAACAGATGAAATTGCTCGAACTGTTGTCTTGGGGGGATAACAGACTGATGGCCCGGCTTGCCTTTGCCGGTGCGCTATCAGGTGCGGGCAGTGCGGTCCTGCTGGGTCTGGTCAATACCGCCGCCGAAGGCATTGCCGATAACGGTGTCGATCAGGTCGACTGGCTTCTGGCCGGCGGCTTCATCGCCCTTGCCGTGGTCTATTTCCTGGCCGAGGTTTTCCTTCTTGCCAACATCTCGACCCAGATCGAACAGGGCATCGACAAGGTGCGTCGCAAACTGCTGGGGCAGATCGCCCATGCCGACTTTGCCCGGCTTGAAACCTTTGGTCAGGCCCGCCTGTTTGACAGCATCACCCAAAGCACTCAGGTCATTTCGCAAAACTCGCACATGATCGGCATGTCGTTCCGATCGCTTCTGCTGGTGGTTGCGGTGATGATCTATGTCTTCTGGCTGTCCACGCTGGCCTTTTTCCTGATCGTGCTGGTGATCGGGGCCGGGATTGTCATTTATCTGCAGATGGGCAAACAGCTCGGCATGTGGTTTGGCAAACTCCATCTCGCCGAAACCAGCCTGTTTGGCAAGGTCGCCGATCTGTTTTCGGGCATCCGCGAAGTCCGCATGTGGTCATCGCGCAGCAGCACCCTTTTCAATGCCTTTTCGGCAAATTCACTGCAAAAGGAACAGATCACGGCGGAAACCCACAGCCTGATGTTCCGTCAGATGATCATGGGCATGACCGCCTTTTATGTCCTGCTTGCGGTGATCGTCTTTATCGTGCCGGTCTATACCGATAATTTCGGCTCCACGGTCTCCAAGGTCAGCACCGCAGTCCTGTTCATGATTGGCCCGATCAGCACCGTGGTGCAGGCAATGGCGGTTCTGGGGGCGGCCGAACAGGCCGCCGCGCGCATGGTAACCCTGTCACAGGATCTGGACGAAATTGCCGAACCGATTGACGAAAACGGCACAAAGCTGCCCGATACATTTTCAAACATCGCGTTTGATGATGTCTGCTTTACCTATCCCAACCGCGACCCGCGCCACGGCTTTGTTCTTGGCCCGATCAGCCTTTCGGTAAAAAAGGGCGAACTGATTTTCATCACCGGCGGCAACGGGGCGGGCAAATCCACCCTGATCAAGCTTCTGACCGCCCTTTATCGCCCGGTATCGGGTGCCATCCGGTTTGACGATATCCAGCTTGGCGCGCAAAATATCGCTTCTTTCCGCGATAAAATCGCCACCGTGTTTTCCGATTTCCACCTGTTTTCCGAACTGCACGGATCGGCCGAAATTGATCCCGAAGAAACAGATTACTGGCTCAACCTGTTTGAACTGTCCCATGTAACGGGTATTCGCGACGGCAAATTTGTTTCCATCGCCCTGTCGGCCGGGCAACGCAAACGGCTTGGTCTGATCACCGCCATTCTCGAACATCGCCCGATCCTTGTTCTTGATGAATGGGCCGCTGATCAGGACCCCTATTTCCGTAAAAAATTCTATTACGAAATCCTGCCACAGATCAAAGCACGCGGCATAACCATCATCGCCGTCACCCATGACGATCATTATTTCGATGCTGCCGACCGCCGCCTGCATCTCGAAGCCGGCACCCTGCACGAACTTGACCGCAACGACCCGCGTGGAAGGATCTGATCATGCTGCTTATTGATCTTCTGCGATCCCGAACCCGCATCGATCTGCGCCATGCCGTGGGCCTGCTGTCACTGGCATCGATTGCCACCACCATGGTGCTGATCATCGTCAATCTGGCCGCCGAACAGGCCGAAGACGGTGTGGCCAGCATGCGCTATCTCGGCATGATGGCTCTGTCGCTGATCGGCTATATCTGGGCCCAGAAAAAATCCAGCGACATGATCGCCGCCGAGGTGGAACACATCCTCCATCAACTCCGCCTCAGCCTGTTTGATCGCGTGCGAAAAGCCGCCCCCGATACGCTGGCCAAGGTCGGACAGGGTGCGGTTCAAACCGCCCTCACCCAGGAAATGCAAACCGTATCGGCCGCCCTGCCCCTGATGCTGAATGGTGTGCAGCAGGTGGTCCTGATCATCTGTGTCGCGGCCTATCTCGCATGGCTGTCGACCTTCGCCTTCGTGATGATTTCCGTTCTGGCCGTTGTGGTTTCAACCATCCATCTGCAACGCATGCGCAAAATCAACGCCGCCACCCGTGACGCGATTGACGATGAAAACCTGCTTTTTGGCGGCCTGACCGATCTGTTGCATGGCTTCAAGGAAGTCAAAATGAACAGTCGGCGTCGCGATGCGCTGCTCGGCGCACTCAATGACCGCTCCATCCGGGCACGCGACACCAAATCCGTAGTCAAGGCCCAATGGTCGCGTGAATTCGCCCTGATCCAGTTGGCCTTCTACGGGATGATGGCGGCAATGGTATTCATCGTTCCGATCTTCACATCGGATTATCATGACGTTGCCGTGCAAACCACGACCGCGGCCCTGTTCATGATCGGCCCGATCGGGGCCGTGGTTGCCTCAGTCCCCAGCTTTACCGATTCCGATGTGGCGCTCCGCAAGATCAACGATATCGATCACCAGCTCGAAGACGCCCTTGACGCCCAACATGCGAACGAGGCCACGAACGGCACATCATCGCCCGAAACCCTTGAAAAATTGCGCAGTGCCCTTGGCAATTTCGCCGAAATCAGCCTGCGCGACGTTCGTTTCGCCTATCCTGGCACGACGGATAGCCCCGGCTTTGCCGTCGGTCCGATCAATGCCACCTTCAAAAAGGGTGAAATCACCTTTATCACCGGCGGCAATGGCGCAGGCAAATCAACCATCATCGCCGTCCTGACCGGCCTTCGCCCGGCGGCAAGCGGTTCGATCATGGTCAATGATTGCCCGCTCCCTTCCGACGCCTTGCAGCTTTATCGCGATCATTTCGCGACTGTCCTCTCGGACTATCATCTGTTTCGCGAACTTTACGGCATTGATGAGATCGACCCGAAACGGGTTGAAACCCTGCTCAAACAGATGGAAATCGATGACAAGGTCGAAATTGATGACAACGCCTTTTCAACGACATCGCTGTCACAGGGGCAACGCAAACGCCTTGCCCTGATCGCGGCCCTGCTTGAAGAAAAACCTGTTCTTGTCCTTGATGAATGGGCCGCCGATCAGGACCCGCATTTCCGCTCGGTCTTCTATGAAAAAATCCTGCCATCCTTACGCAAGCAGGGCAAGATCATCATCTGTGTCACCCATGATGACCGCTGGTTTGACGCGGCCGATACGATCTATCACGTCCGCGACGGCGAATTTGTCGACGGGCGTCAAACCACCTCCGCCTGATCTGTTACGCCACCATCAGCGCGTCCCGGACCACGTGCACGATGTCATCCCCGCCATCGCACAGGAAAAAATGCCCGCCGGGCAAAACATGCTTGGCAAAATCACCCGTGGTCGCCGCCGCCCAGTCATCCAGTTCATCCGGCACCGGGTTCGGATCATCCGCCCCGCCAAAGGCGGTAATCGGGCAGGACAGTTTGGGCAATCCGGTCGAAACCGCGGTTTCCGACAATCTGAAATCCGCCCGAAGCCCCGGCTCGAACAGGGCGCGATATTCCGCATTTTCCAGAATTTCGGTGGGCGTCCCGCCATAATTGGCAATCCCCTGCCAGAACTCATCTGATGACAGATGATGTAACGGTGCGCGATGCCCCGCCACATTCGGCCCCCGCCTTGCGGCAACAAACAGATGAACCGGCACTGCCATCCCCGCCTGTTGCAGATGACACGCCAGATGATGGGAAATCAGCGCCCCCATCGAATACCCGAAAAACGCAAATGGCCGATCCATAACCGGCTTTAACCCATCGGCCACCGCCGCAACCATCGCCGAAAGATCATCAATCACCGGATCGCCAAACCGCTGCTCACGCCCCGGCAGATTGACCGGCACCACATCGATGTCATCGGGGAACTGTGTCAGCCACGGCCGATAGGCCAACGCCCCGCCCCCGGCAAACGGAAAACAGAACAGCCGCATCCGCGCGCCCGACGTGATATTCTGACCGACCCAGACATTTTGCGTCATGTTTCTTTCCGCCCCAATTGCCGACTGCTTTACCTGTCGCAATAATATCGCGCAAATTCAAGCCGCTAAACGCGCCAGCGCACCAGAAAACCCATCCATCGTTTCAATCGCGATCAATGTGGCCCGTGACTGCATCACCGGGTCGGTTTCGCCCGTCGCCTTGAATGCCGCCTCGTAATCGCACCAGCCCTGATAAAAATCCCGGCCATTCGCATCCCCGTCAAACAGCCAGCGCGACAGGGCGTCGATATCACGGCTCGGGTCGCGATATTCGATATCGATGCCGATCATGGCATCCGGGTCTTTGGCAATCGCCACCGCCACAAGATCGCGGCTGTGGCTGATACTCGCACAATGGGTCACACCATCGATGATCAGGCCCGGCTGCCCCGAACTTTGCCGCACGGTTTCATATGTCCCATCCCCGGCGATATCCGGCCAGATATAATGTCCAAGATCGCCCAGCATCTGCCACGCTTGGGCCGAACTTTGGCGGCGTTTTTCCGCGCGGTCACCCTTCAGATCATCGACCCGCTGCCAGCACCATAAAACGTCGCCCCCGAACGCGGTCTTGACATCGATGATTGCGTTTTTTTTCATGTATCTGGCAAGTTTTGGTTGTTTTGTTGGCGACGGGTTCATTAAATCAGGGACGTCTGCCCGGCTCGGGCAATAAAAAACGCGATAATTGATCCGATCAACCGGATCAATCTGATAATATCAATAAAAGGCAGGTTGGATATGCGCAGTTTGAAATTTGCAGTCGTCGGTTTGCTGGCACTTGTTGTTGCCGCGTGCCGCACAGCCCCGGTTCAGAATGTCAGCAGTCAGCCCTTCCCGGCTGATGCAGCAAAACTCAGCATGGCACAGATCGAAGAAAGCATCATCAAGGCCGCAGGCGAACGTGAATGGATCGTTCAACGCAAGGCCGAAGGTGAACTGATCGCCACCTATTCCCCACGCAACCATCTGGCCAAAGTCGAAATCGATTTTGACCAGTCCGAATTTTCCATTTCCTATGTCGACAGCACCAATCTGAACTATGATGGCACGTCGATCCATTATAATTACAATCGCTGGGTCAACAATCTGCGACAGGATATCTTGCGCGAAGTCTCGGCAAAGGCCGTACTCGCGAACTAGGTTTGGATATGAGTTTGCTGCACGCCAGAATTTCGCACTGGGCTTTCTGGGAAGACCGCGATGATCGCGCGGTCCTGAAATCCGGAACAGCCGGGCATACCGAAATCCCGCATACCGCAATCCCGATTGACGATATGACCGGTGCCAATCTGGCGCGCAGCCTGAAACCCGCCTGGCGGCGGCGCTTGGACCTCTATGGTCGCGCCGCCGCCGAGGTGCTCGACCATACCATCCGTGATGGCGATAATCCGCATATCGTTTTTGCCTCCCGCCACGGCAATATTGATCGCACGCTGAAACTCCTCCATCAGGTCGCGACAAACGAAACCCTCTCCCCCGCCGATTTCAGCATGTCGGTGCATAACGCGCTTGTCGGGGTTGCCTCGATCAACTGGTCGATCACCCAAAGCCACACCGCGATTTCGGCCGGGAATGACAGCCTGATAGCCGCCCTCACCGAAACATTATGCCAGCTCACCAGCGAAGATGGCCCGGTCATCCTGTGCTATGTCGATCTGCCGCTGCCCGACATTTACCATGCCGAGGACCCGGACGACATTTCCGGCACCGCCCTTGCCATCCGCTTTGACCAGCCAACGAAACCGGACGGCAGAATGTTCTGGTTCGATCCGATCCCCGATCATGATCCCGCCCCCATGCCACACCGCCAGGCACGCGCCATCGCCGCCTGTCTGGGGGCATCGTCAAAAACCGGGTTGAACCTGCCGGGGAAATCCGGCGGCTGGGCCATGCAACCGCATGGCTGATAAACACAGCAGGCCGACACGGTCGTCAAAGGGCTTTAACTGGTATTGGCGGCTGCTGGCGACCGGATTTGCCTTTTCATCCTTTGGTCTGGGCGGGCTTTTGTTGGCCATCACCATTTTCCCCGCCATGATGATCATCCTGCGCGACCGCGCCAAACGGCGCAAATACGCCCAGTTTGTCATCTGTCGCGGTTTTCGCCTTTTCACATGGATGCTTGATGTCACCGGTGTGGCCGTCGCCCAGACCGAAAATATTGAACGCCTGCGATCCGCACGTGGTGCGCTGATCATCGCCAATCATCCGACATTGCTCGATGTCGTGATGATCCTGGCCCAGATGGATCGCTGCCAGTGTGTCGTCAAACACGAACTGTTTCGCAATCCGTTCATGGCCGGTGTGGTACGTGCGGCTGGTTTCATTCGCAATAATGATGACCCGGAAAACCTGATTTCGCAGGCGCGCGATCATCTCGCAAACGGTGCCTGTATCCTGATTTTCCCCGAAGGCACGCGCACGCCCAGCCGCCGCAAACTGGGCCAATTGCAACGCGGGGTAGCGAATATCGCGATAGAAACACAAGTCGACTTGATTCCTGTGGTTGTGCACTGTAATCACGATACCCTGAAAAAGGGGGTACCGTGGTATCGCATTCCGCCGTCGAAAATCCGTTTTCGCCTCGTGGTCGATGCACCGCTATCATTTGGGGACATTGCTGATCCGACATTAAGCCGTGCTAAACAGGCCCGTTTGCTGACCCGGATCATCAAGGATTATTATCTGGACAGACTGACGCATGACTTCGCTGGAAACAGAACTTAAAGCCTTCATTATCGAGACGCTCAATCTCGAAGACATAAGTGTCGAGGATATCGACAGCGAAGAAGCCCTATTTGTCGATGGGCTCGGCCTTGATTCCATCGATGCCCTTGAACTTGGCGTTGCGATCCAGAAAAAATATGATGTCCGGATCGATGCCAAGAACGAAGATGTCAAAACCCATTTTGCATCCGTGCGCAATCTGGCGAAATTCATTCAGGCTTCGGGCAAGGAGGGGTAATCATGCACAGTCGCCAGGACGTCTATCAACAGCTTCACGATTACCTTGTCGAACTTTTCGAAGTCCCGTCCGAGGATATCACCCCTGACGCCCGCCTGTTCGAAGACCTTGACCTCGACAGCATTGATGCCGTCGACCTGATCGTCAAATTCCAGGAAATCACCGGCAAGAAAATCCCGGCCATGGAATTCCGGTCTGTCCGCACCGTCGATGACGTCGTCGAGAAGATCCATGTCCTGGTCAGTTCCTAAACGGGTCGCGACCATTCTGCTTGCCGCACTGGGTGTCGCCTATCCGGTTCTGGTCTATTTCGGGCTGTCGGTATTTTCCCCGCAATTCATCCTGATCGGCCTTTTGATCGTGGTGCTTTTGCGTGCCGTGACATTTGCGGTGCAAAAACGTTATGGGCCTGCCGGTCTTGCGGTTCTGGTCGCGGGTATCGTTGCCGCGGGTGGTCTGGCAAGCGAACTTCTCGCCATCCGCTTTTATCCGGTAATTGTCAGCCTGACGATGGGGGCGGTTTTTACCGTCACGCTCTTTACCGACCGACCGATGGTCGAACGCCTCGCCCGGCTGAGAATGCCCGATCTTGACGACTATTCGATTGCCTACACGCGCAAACTGACCAAGGTCTGGATCGGGTTTTTCGCGGTCAACGCGATGATTGCCACATGGACGGCACTTTATGCGAGCATGGAAATATGGACGCTTTATAATGGGTTTCTGTCCTATCTGCTGATCGGCATTCTGTTTATTGGCGAATGGCCGGTCCGCCGCATTCTGCGCGCCCGCCATGACCGCAAGATCAAAGAGTCCTGATGACCGGCTTTATCGAAAAACTGCATGATCCGCAAAACGCCGATACCGCCCTTTGCATCGAAGGCGACCGGGTGTTTTGCGCAGGCGATCTGCGTTCCGATATCGACCGGCTTTGCCCCGCCCTGTCCGCATCTTCACGCATCGCCATCCATTGCCAGTCGGCCCGCCTGTTCCTGATCGCAATCACCGCCGCATGGCGCGCGGGCGCCACCGTGATTTTACCCGCGACCGACCGACCGGCCTATCTTGATGGCATTGCCGATCAGTTCGATCTCTATCTCGACGATACTGCAATCCTTGCAAAGCTCGCCAAAGGCAATGACGCGACGCTGTCAACCACACTGCCCGCCGCATCCGATTGCAGAGCGGTGTTCTTTACCTCCGGCTCGACCGGGGATGCCAAACCCATCGCCAAGACCCTCGCCCTGATCGAAGCCGAAATAACCATACAGGAACCGTTGTGGCAGCCGCACATCCCCAAAGGCGCGCGCATTGTCGGGCTGGTATCCCATCAGCATATCTATGGCCTGATTTTCCGCATCGTCTGGCCGGTGATCACGAGCCGTGTCTTTACCGCCGATCCCGCCCCCTATTGGGAAATGATGCAGGGCGATATCAATAATGGCGATGTCCTGATCACAAGCCCCGCCCACCTCAAAAACCTGCATCCCGATCTGGCCGGTGTGCCGCGCCCATCCCTGATCTTTTCATCGGGTGGCCCGCTTGACCTTGCCGCCGCGACCGAAACCACCGCCATGCTCGGCATCAGCCCGACCGAAATTTACGGCAGCACCGAAACCGGCGGCATCGCCCATCGCCAGCAGACCGGCGACAACTGTCCGTGGCATCCCTTGCCCGGTGTCGACATTGGTCTGAATGACGCCCGATGCCTGCGCGTGCGTGCCGCCCATATCGCGGGCGATGACTGGTATCAGACCGAAGACATCGCAAAGATCGATAACACAACCGGCACCTTCACCCTGCATGGCCGGGCCGACCGGGTGGTCAAGGTCGAAGGCAAACGCATTTCGCTGGGTGCTGTTGAACGCCATCTGCGTCAAAGCCATCTGGTCAAAGACGCCATTGCGCTGATCCCCGATGATAATGACCGCCGCCTTGGCGTGGTGGCCGTGCTGTCGCCCGCTGGCAGGGATATGCTGGCCGATATCGGGCGGTTTCGCATGGGCCGGCAATTGCGGCGTGAAATCGCCAAATTCGAAGACGACGCTGCTTTGCCGCAACGCTGGCGCTTTGTCGATCGGTTACCATCCGACAGTCAGGGCAAACGCCCGCTTCATTTGCTGCGTGCGCTTTTTGCCGATATGGAACCTGTGACACCTGAAATCGTTATACAAAATCGCGATGATGACCGCGTCAATCTGGCGCTGCACCTGCCCAAGGATCTGCTTTATTTCCGGGGCCATTTCCCCGGCATGCCGATCCTGCCCGGTGTGGTCCAATTGCATTGGGCGGTGGATCAGGCCGCAACGCTTTTTGACGTACCGGTCACCATCGGCGAGGTGACACAACTGAAATACCGCAAACCGATTGCACCGGGGTCAAAACTGATGCTTGAACTTGATTGCGACCGGAAAAACAGAAAAATCAAATTCCGCTATCATTCCGACGCCGAAGGCGATCACAGCTCCGGTATTCTGAAATGGCGCGAGGCCCCCTCATGAAAATCTGTGCCGTCATCCCGACCCATAACCATCATGATGTACTTGGCGATGTGGTGGCGCGTCTGCGCGAATATGACCTTCCGGTGATCATTATTGATGACGGGTCAAACACGCAAACACACGATGTTGTCGCCGCCCTGCACGATCCCGAAAACGGCATCACCTGCATGCATCTGGATGAAAATGGCGGCAAGGGTGTGGCGGTAATGACCGGCCTTGCCATGGCCGAACGCGCCGGTTTCACCCACGCCATTCAGGTCGATGCCGATGGGCAGCATAACCTTGACCGGATCAAGGAAATGATCCGCATCGCACAAGAAGACCCAACGGCGCTTGTCACCGGCCTTCCGGTCTATGATGACAGCATCCCGCAAAAACGCCGTATCGGGCGCTGGATTTCCCATGTCTGGGTCTGGATCGAAACATTGTCGACCCACATCCGCGACAGCATGTGCGGCTTTCGCGTCTACCCGGTTTCCGAAAGCCTTGCCGTTTGGCGCGAAGAAGGCTGCGGCCATAAAATGGATTTCGATACCGAACTGATGGTGCGCCTCTACTGGCGCGGTGTTCCGGTCCATCACGTCCCGACCGAAGTCACCTACCCCGAAAACAACACGTCTAACTTCCGCATGTGGAAGGACAATGTCCTGATAAGCTGGATGCACACCCGGCTGTTCTTTGGCATGCTGGCCCGCCTGCCGGGATTTATTGCGCGTGGTGGCCATTTCGGGCAGAAACACCGCACTGGTATTGATCCCGAAAAACATCCCGAAACCATCGGAGCCCCCGCCAAACACTGGTCGGAAATTGACGAACGCGGCATTTACTGGGGCATCCGGTTCCTCGGCGCGGTTTATCGTTATGGCGGGCGTCGGCTGTGTCTGGTGGTGATGTTTCCGGTCATCACTTATTTCTTTGCCACCGGACGGGTCGCGCGCCGCGCATCGCAGGATTTCCTGTCGCGCGTTGCCGCCATCACTGGTCAACCCAAACCGGGCCTGCGTGACAGTTTCCGCCATTTCATGAATTTCGGCGAAAGTGCACTGGATAAAATCGCCGCATGGTCGGGCGAAATGAAGATTGATGATCTTGATCTGCCCAACCACGCCGACAGCCTGTTTGCCTATATCCCGCGTGATCAGGCCCTCATCCTGTTCGTGTCCCACTTCGGCAATATCGAACTGGTGCGTGCGATTGCCAGCCGCGACCGCGATTTTCGCGTCAATGTGCTGCTGCATCAAAAAAACGCCGCCCGCTTTGGCCGCGTCTTGCAAAAATTCGCCCCGCAAAGCCAAGTCGATCTGATCGAAGTCACCGATATCGGCCCCGATACCGCGATGCTGCTGCGTGAAAAGGTCGAACGCGGTGAATGGGTCGTCATTGCCGCCGACCGCGTTGCCATTGGCGCACGCGATAAATCGGTGCGCGTCCCGTTTCTGGGTGATCCGGCTCCGTTCCCGCAGGGGCCGTTTGTTCTGGCCCATCTGCTGCAATGTCCGGTCTATATGGTTGCGGCATGGCGCAATGGGAAACGCTTTGAAATCGTCTGGGAAAAACTGGCCGATCAAATCACCCTGCCGCGCGCCAACCGGATCGGTAAAATCACTGAATATGCCGGGCAATATGCCAACTGGCTTGAAAAGCTTGTTGTTACAAAACCGCTGCAATGGTTCAATTTCTATGACTTCTGGGCGAAGAAAAAGGACGAGAATGAATAACAGCCGCACCACTGTGCAGTTTGGCGATGAAAACCTGCGCATCGAAGATATCGTTGCCCTTGCCGAACAGCGTGCCCTGCCCGTCCTGTCATCCGACCCGGAATTCACCACCCGCATTAAGGCCGGGGCCGATTTCCTTGATCGGGAATTGCGCGATCACGGCCATATTTACGGGGTCACCACCGGCTATGGCGATTCCGTATCGCGCCGCGTCCCGCCCGAACTGGTCGCCGAATTACCACTTCATCTCAGCCGGTTTCACGGTTGCGGCCTTGGCGATATCCTGCGCCCCGATCAGGCGCGCGCTGTCCTTGCGGTCCGGCTTGCATCCCTTTGCACCGGCTATTCCGGTGTCAGCCTTGATCTTCTGCGCCAGCTTGCAGGTCTTCTCGAACACGACATCACACCCCTGATCCCCGAAGAAGGATCGGTCGGCGCCAGCGGCGATCTGACCCCGCTTTCCTACGTGGCCGCCGCCCTGATCGGCGAACGCGACGTGCTGTATCGCGGCCAGAAAATGACCGCATTGGATGCGCTTGGCGCGTCCGGGTTAACGCCGTTAACGCTGCGTCCCAAGGAAGCCCTGGCAATCATGAATGGCACGTCGGTCATGACCGCCATGATGTGTCAGGCATTCGTGCGTGCGGATTACCTCTGCCGCCTGACCGCGCGCATCACAGCACTTGCCTCTATCGGGTTGCTGGGCAATCCCGCCCATTTTGACAAACGCCTGTTTGCTGCCAAACCCCATCCGGGGCAGGCCCGCATCGCCGCCTTTATCGAGGATGACCTTGCCGATCTCGGCACCAATTATACCCCGGCCCGGTTGCAGGATCGTTATTCGCTGCGCTGTGCGCCGCATGTCATCGGTGTTCTTGCCGACATGATGCCGACCTTCCGCGCAACGCTTGAAACCGAGCTTAACAGTGCGAATGACAACCCGCTGATTGATGTCGAAGGCGAAACCATCCTGCATGGTGGTCATTTCTATGGCGGGCATGTTGCCTTTGTCGCCGATGGCATGAAAACCCTGATCGCCAACCTGGCCGATCTGATGGATCGGCAGATGGCGCTTCTGGTCGATACCAAGTTCAATCATGGCCTGCCATCGAACCTGTCGGGATCGGATGCGGATCGCGCCTCGATCAATCATGGGCTAAAGGCCGTGCAGATCGGCGTTTCCGCCTGGACGGCCGAGGCACTTAAAAACACCATGCCCGCCAGCGTCTTTTCGCGTTCGACCGAATGCCACAATCAGGACAAGGTCAGCATGGGAACGATTGCCGCGCGTGATTGCCTGCGCATCCTGCAACTGACCGAACAGGTCGCGGCTGCCAACCTTATCGCCGTCAAACAGGCGATCACGCTGCGCCTTAAAAACGGTGACATCAAACCCGATCAGCTTGGCAGTGACATCACCGCCTTCCTTGACGCCCTTGGCAACGACATCCCGTTTATCGCCGAAGATCAGCCGCTCGAAGCAACACTCCGCCTTCTGATCGACCGCATTCAATCGCGCCACTGGGCGCTTTATGGCGGGGGGCTGACATCATGATCAGTGCATCCGTCACCGAAACGGTGCAGTTCTATCACCTTGACCCGATGAATGTCGTCTGGCACGGCAATTACGTGCAGTTCTTTGAAAATGCCCGCTGCGCGCTGCTGGATCAGATCGACTACAACTATCCGCAAATGGATGCGTCGGGCTATGTCTGGCCGGTGGTGGATATGCGGGTCAAATATGTCCGCCCCTGCACCTTCGGGCAAAACATCACGATCACCGCAACGCTTCGCGAATATGAAAACCGGCTTAAAATCGACTACCTCATCAGCGACACCAAAACCGGTCAAAAACTGACCAAGGGCTTCACCATTCAGGTCGCGGTCGAAAAATCCAGCGGCGAAATGCTTTATCGCAGCCCCGATTTCTTCATCGCAAAGATGGAGGCCCTTGTTTGATCCCAATCCGCCGCCTGTTCGCATCCCTCGCAACCGCCGCCCTGCTGGCAACTGGCATGGCTGGCACTGCGCACGCGGATGATATTCCGGCCCCCACTACCATCAATCAGGATCAATATCTTGGCGGCTCCTTCACCATGGACCGTCATCTTGACGGCTTTGACAAACCGCTTTCCTCAAACGGCGATTTCATCCTGTCCCCGTCACGCGGGCTGGTGTGGCGCACGTTGCAACCGTTTCCCGGCACCACGATCCTTGATGATCACGGCATCACCCGGATCGATGATCAGGGCAACCGCGATGAGTTGGCCCGCGGCGATCAGTTCCGCCAGTTTGTCGAACTGATTTCGGCCGTTCTTGCCGGAAACTGGCAACCGCTGGAACAGCGTTTTGACATCGCCAAGGACACAACCGAAAACGGCGCATGGAAGGTCATCCTGACGCCAAAGGACGGCAGCACCATCCAAAACCAGATCAGCAAAATCACCGCCACCGGCACCGATTTTGTTGAAAATGTCCGACTGGAAAAACCGACCGGCGATCATGATGCCATCACCCTTTCCGATCAATCATTGCAAGGCCTGCCGCTACCGCCCGAATTTGCCGATCTTCTGACCGGCGCGGATCAGTAATGGCATTGCGCGCAACCCTCTGGGCCCTTTGCCTGATCGCGATGGCGTTTTTTGCCACTTGGCAATTGCGCGGCGGACATACCGGGATCGATGCCGATATCCTGTCCCTGATCGGGCAGGAAAATGCCGACCAAAACGGGCTGCAAAGTGACATCTCCACCGTCCGTCATCTGCTGGCAAATGATGGTCGGCAGGTGATCTTCATGCTTTCGCACGCCAATCGCGACACGCTTGAAACCGCCGCCAATGATTTCGCGGGCCGGATCGCGGCCCTTGATGGCACGCAGGGCATCACCCTTCCCGGTCACAACAATGATCGATTTGCCGATCTGATGGCGCTTTATGGCCCTCATGCCAACAGCCTGCTATCCCCGTCTGATCGCGAAAAGCTGGCAAATGGCAACGCCGAAGCGCTCTATCGCCGTGCGCTTCAGAACCTCTATTCCCCGGCAACGACACTCAGCAGCCAGTCGCTAAAACAGGACCCGTTTGCCCTGCTGCCCACCTTCCTGTCTGACCTTGGCACCAAGCTCGGCACCGGTAACGAGATCATCACCCGCGACGGGCAATTTTACCTGCCGGTGATGGCAAGCCTGTCACCCGATCTGCGCAGCTCCGGCAACGATCAACGTTGGGTCATGGATGCCAACGCTGCCCTGCAATCCGTCACCGATGCCACACCCGGCCTGAGCACCGCCAAAACCGGCCAGATTTTCTTTGCCGTGGCGGAGGCCGCCCGCGCGCAATCCGATGTGCAACGCATCGCCATCATCGCGACCATCGGCATCCTTGTGATGATCGGGCTGGTGTTCTACTCGCCCATCCCGCTTTTCGGTGCCCTTCTGGTCGTCGGCAGCGGCCTTTTGGCAGGCCTTGCCGCCGTGGTGGTGATCTTCCCCGCCATCCATGCGATTGCGCTGGTGTTTGGCGCGACCATGATCGGCATTTCGGTCGATTATGCCCTGCATTACCTTGTGCTGCGCTCTGCCGCTGGATCACCCACGGACCGACTGCACAAAATCCGACCGGGGCTAAGCCTTGGCCTTCTGACATCCGTGATCGGCTTTGGCGCGCTGTCACTCAGCCCCACCCAATTGCTATCCCAGATCGCGGTTTATTCGGTTGCCGGTCTGGTCGCAGCCTATTGTTCGGTGCTGTTCCTGCTGCCCCTGATCCCGGCCCGCGATGTCCGGCCATCCTCGCCGATCCGCAAACTGCATGACGGGTTGCAAACCGTCCTTGGCAAAACATTTGCCCCGATCCGCGTGCGGCTGATCGCAAGTGCCGCGATCATCGTCACCCTTGCCCTTGCGGCCTTCCTGATCCCCGGCAATAACGATATCCGCCAGTTCGGCCACGGCAATGACGCCCTGATATCGGACGCCGGAAACATCGCCGATATCCTTGGCCTTGGTGGCAGCCCCGTCTTCATCCGCATTGATAGCGACGATCCCCAGGCCCGCCTTGAAACCGGCGAAGCAATCCGCGATGCCCTGGCACCGCTGATCATGGATAACCGGCTTGGCGGCATGATCGGCCTGTCCGATCTGACCCCCTCGATCACCCGGCAAACCGAAAACCGCGATCTGGTCACAACAGCGCTTTATGATCGCTTTGGCTCGGCCCTGTCCGATCAGTTGCCGGTCAATATCACCGCACCGGACATGGACGCCGATTATCTTGTCCCCGATGACAATGCGACAAGGACATTGCCCGAAATCACCCGCCTGCATTCCGGCGGATCGGACATCATCCGGCTTCGCAACACCACCGATATCGATGCAATTCGCACCACCCTTGCCGATATCCAAAACGTCACCCTGATCAACCCACCCACCGCGATCAGTGATCAGTTTGCCGCCTACCGCCTGTGGGCATGGATTGCCCTGGGCGGCGCACTTTGTGTTGCCGCCATCCTTGCCATTCTGCGCTACGGGCTTCAAACCGGCATCTGCGTTTTTGCCGCCCCCGCCGGGGCAATCCTGTTTGCGGTGCTGGGCGGTTATGTCTTTGGCATCCCGCAAAGCTTCTTTACCACCATGGCGCTGTTTCTGGTCTTTGCCATCGGGGCGGATTACGTGCTGTTTCTGGCCGAAAGCCGCAACGGCCCCCACGATGATGACACGCGCCTTGCAGTCCTTTTGTCGCTGATCAGCAGCGTCTTGGCCTTTGGCCTTCTTGCCACATCGTCCGTGCCACTGGTGCGTGATATCGGATCGGTGATTGCAATCGGCCTGATCGGGGCGTGGTTCCTTGCCTTCTGGATGACCGCACCAACGAACAATAACGTGCAAACCCAAAACAAACGGGGACAGGAACAGTGAAACCCGATTGCGATATCGCCGTCATCGGTGCCGGGCCTGCCGGATCGGTCATTGCCAAATTCCTGCATGATGCCGGCATGGCCGTTACCGTGCTCGAAGCCGAAACATTCCCGCGCTTCGTGATCGGCGAAAGCCTACTGCCCAACTGCATGAATGTGCTCGAACGCGCCGGGCTTCTGGATGCCGTAACCGATGCCGGGTTCCAGTTCAAAAACGGTGCCGTTTTCGAATGCGGCCCCCAATATATGTCGATTGATTTCCGCCAGAATTTCGAACCATCCGATTGCTGGGGCACGACCTTTCAGGTTAAGCGAGCCCGCTTTGACCACATTCTGGCAGGTGAAACCGCCCGCGCCGGGGTCGATATCCGCTTTGGCCATCGCGTCACATCCGCACAACTTGCCGATGGCGATTGCCGTCTTGGCTTCACCGATGAAAATGGCAATCCGGGTGAACTTCGCGCCGGGTTCGTTGTCGACGCCAGTGGCTATGGCCGGGTGCTTCCCCGGATGCTCGGCCTTGCCCGGCCCGGCAAGTCGATTGAACGCCGCGCGTTATTCACCCATATGCGCGATCACATCACCGATCCCGGTTATGACCGCGAAAAAATCCTGATCACGGTGCATCCGACCCGTCATGAAATCTGGTACTGGCTGATCCCGTTTTCCGATGGCACCGCATCCATCGGCGCGATTTATCCCGATAACGATCCGGCCTTTGCCGGCATGTCGGATCAGGACATTTTCAATCAGCTGATCCATGATACACGCCTTGATTCGCTGCTTGTCAATGCAGAACCGATCCGTGACCTCAATTCCATCGCCGGATATAGCGCGCAGTCGGAAAAACTTTTTGGCGATGGTTATGTCCTGCTCGGCAATTCGGCGGGCTTCCTTGATCCGGTCTTTTCATCGGGGGTCACCATTGCCCTGCATTCCGCCGAACTGGCCGCCAAGGCCCTGATCGCGCGTCATAATGGCAATGCTGTCGACTGGAACATGGATTTCGCCGAACCGCTGTCAAAGGGGGTCGATACGTTCCGGGCTTACGTCGATGCATGGTATGATGGACGGTTACAGACGATTATTTTCAATCAGCCCGATGACGATTCACAACTGAAACGTATGGTCGTATCGATCCTTGCAGGTTATGCATGGAATATGGAAAACCCGCTGGTCGCCAAAACCGAACGCTATCTTGAGATGTTGCACGATCTATGCGCTCCGTCGTCGTAAAAACCCTTGTCGCTGGCATGCTTGCCACGGGCCTGAGCGCCTGTGAGACAATGAACATGCCCGATCTGTCGATGCCTGACTTTTCCATGCCCGATGTCTTCACATCAACACCGGCGCAAACCGTGATGCTTGACGAGGGCTATGAGTTCACCCTGCCCGAACAGCCATGGACCGATGATGACGCCATCGACGTCACCCAGCAGGTCACCGCAAACTGGAAAAACACCAGCAGCAACGAAACCGAAACCGGCACCTTTCAGGCCCGCATATCGCTTGAACGCGATCACGCCCGCATCGTCATGATCGATGATCTGGGCCGTCGCGCGATTGATATCGATTGGTCGACCGATGCCCTGTCGGTCCAAACCGCCGACCGGCTGCCCGCAACACTTGATGCACGCCGTATGCTGGCCGATATCGTCATGGTCTATTGGCCGCTCGATGTCGTGCGCGATGCCCTGCCCCGCGATCTGTCGATCCGCGAAACCATGGGGGAACGCACGCTTCGCATCGATAGCAACGGACGCTTCTATGCCCGGATCGAACGCCCGGTACGCGATGTCTGGCAGGGTTTTGCCAAAATCCGCAACGAACGTTTCGGCTATGTCATCACGATCCAGTCAAAACACACTGGATCGTCGTCATGACGCCGGGTTCGCTCTATCTTTCCGCCCTTGGCATCGTATCGGCCCTTGGCAGCGGGATTGATGAAAGCCGCACAACCCTGTTTGGCGACCGCCCGGCGGATATGATCGCGCGCGATGGCTTCCTGCCCGACCGCGCCACGATCCTTGGCACTGTCGTCACCGATCCGGCCCCTCTGCCCGAAAACCTTGCCCGTCACGATACCCGCAACAACCGCCTGCTTTGGGCCGCAACGCAGCAGATCGAAACCGACATCACCGATCTGATTGCCGATATTGGCCGCGACCGCATTGGCGTCATCATCGGCACCAGCACATCGGGCATCGAAGAAGGCACAACCGATTACGAAGCCGCCCTTGATGGCGGGGCCTTCCCTGAAACGTTCCTGTATAGCCATCAGGAAATCGGATCGCCTGCCGATTTCCTGCGCGACGCCTTTGATCTTGGCGGGCCGTCTTACGCGATTTCAACCGCCTGCTCGTCCAGTGCCAAGGGTTTTGCCGCCGGGGCGCGCCTGATCAATACCGGGCTGTGTGATGCGGTTCTGGTCGGGGGCGTCGATAGCCTCTGCCGTCTGACCGTGCGCGGCTTTGATGCCCTGCAATCGGTTTCAAACGGCCTTTGTAATCCCATGAGCCTTAACCGCGACGGCATCAATATCGGCGAAGGGGCCGCACTTTTCATCCTCCGTCGTGATGCGGGCGACATCGAACTGCTCGGTGTCGGTGAAAGCTCCGACGCCCATCACCCCAACGCCCCGCATCCCGATGGCCGGGGGGCCGCCATGGCAATGCAAAACGCGCTTTCCAATGCCAAACTCAAACCATCCGACATCGCCTATATCAATCTGCACGGCACCGCGACCCCGCTTAATGACGGCATGGAAGCCCGTGCCGTTTGTGATGTTCTGGGCGCCAACGTCCCGGCAAGCTCCACGAAGCCCAAGACCGGTCATACGCTGGGTGCAGCGGGCGCCATCGAAGCCGCCATGCTCTGGCTCTCGCTTTGCGATGCCGCCGATGGCGCGCCCCTGCCGCGCCATATCTGGGACGGTGCGACTGATCCCGAAATTCCCGACATCAATCTGGTGACCGAACCGGGCACGAAATTGCCCCCTTCGGATCGGCTGGCGATGATGAGCAACTCTTTTGCCTTTGGCGGCAGCAACGTCTCGGTCATTCTGGGCCGTGGCTGGAACCGGGGGGGACCGCGCATGAATGCGTCTGTAAAACCCGCCTTCCCACCAGCCTTCCCCCCGGTCGAAACACTGGTGCCCCACGCCGCCCCCATGCTTCTGATCGACCGCGTTCTGAATGCCGATGCCGAAAGCCTGACGGCAGAAGTCCGCATCACAAAAAACAGCCTGTTTTTCACCCCCACGCACGGCGTCCCCGCCTATGTCGGGATTGAATATATCGCCCAGTCGGTGGCGGCCTATAGCGGCTGGCGCGCCCAGTCTGCCGCCCCCGGCACAGCCCCCAAAATCGGCTATCTGCTTGGCACGCGCAAAATGACCATGGCATGCGATGGCTTTGCCGATGGCGATGTGCTGTCGATCCATGTGCAGAACATTTTCGAAGACGGCGAAATGGGTGTGTTTGACGGTGAAGTTCGCAAAGGTGACGAAACCCTTGTGACGGCCCGCATCAATGTCTATCAGCCCAATGACGCCGCATCTGTATCAGCATCCGAAACCCCAACCAGCAACCAAGAAACGACAAAGCCATGACAGAAACCATTCTGGTAACAGGTGCCAGCAAGGGAATCGGTGCCGCAACCGCGCGCCGTCTTGCAAGGGACGGTTTTGATATCGTCGTCCATTATCATTCCGATCAGGACGGGGCCGAAACCGTCCGCGATGACATCATTGCCCTTGGCCGTACCGCACGTCTGATCCGGTTCGATATCGCCGACCGCGACGCGACGCGCGCGGCACTTGAGGCCGACATTGCCGATCATGGCGCGCCTTACGGTGTGATCCTCAATGCCGGGCTGACCCGCGATGGACCTTTCCCGGCCCTTGAAGACGACGATTGGGACCGGGTTCTGCACACCAATCTCGATGGCTTTTATAATGTGATCAAACCGCTGATCATGCCGATCATTCAACGGCGCAAGGGCGGGCGTATCGTGGCGCTCACCTCCATCGCCGGGATCGCCGGCAATCGCGGGCAGGTCAATTACGCCGCCTCAAAGGCCGGGATCATCGGGGCTGTCAAATCGCTTGCCCTTGAACTCGCCAAACGCAAAATCACCGTCAATGCCGTTGCCCCCGGCGTGATCGAAACCCGGATGACCGGCGACCTGCCTGCGGACGAGGTCAAGGCCATGATCCCGATGCGCCGCTACGGCACAACGGATGAAGTCGCCGCCACCATCGCGTTTCTGTGCAGCCCCGATGCGTCCTACATCACGCGTCAGGTCATCAGTGTGAATGGGGGCATGTTATGAGCAAAGGCACATCCTCCACCCGCCGCGTGGTCATCACCGGCATGGCGGGCATCACCGCCCTTGGTGATAATTGGGAAACCATTTCATCGCGCATGGCAGCGGGCGAAACCGGCATCCGGCGCATGGATGACTGGGACGGCAAATATGATCTGCGCACCCGCCTTGCCGCCCCCGTGCAGGATTTCACGCTCAAGGGCAAATTCAGCCGCAAACAGCTCCGCAGCATGGGCCGTGTCGCCCAGATGTCGGTTGATGCCACCGACAAGGCACTCGAAATGGCGGGGCTTCGTGATGATACCGCCATCTTGCAGGGCGGGCGTCTTGGCATTGCCTATGGCTCGTCATTTGGCAGCACCCCGCCCGTTCTCGGCTTCACCCGCCTGATGGAACATGGCGACAGCAACGCCATCACCGCCACCAGCTATATCCAGATGATGAGCCACACGGCAGCCGTCAATATCGGCGTGCTCTATGGCATTTCCGGGCGCATCATCCCGACCTCGACCGCCTGCACATCGGGCAGCATGGGGATCGGTTACGCCTACGAGGCAATCAAATTCGGCATGCAGGATCTGATGATCGCAGGCGGGGCGGAGGAACTCTGCCCCACCATGGTCGCCGTGTTCGATACCCTGTTTGCCACAAGTACGTCCAACGACGCCCCCGAACTGTCCCCGCGCCCCTATGATGCAAGGCGCGATGGCTTGGTAATCGGCGAAGGGGCCGGAACGCTTATTCTCGAAGAATACGAACACGCCAAGGCCCGCGGGGCGACCATTTACGGCGAAATCGTCGGCTTCGCCAGCAATTCGGACGGCGCACATATTACCCAACCTGCGGCGGATAAAATGGAAGTCGCCCTTCGTAAATCGCTTGAAAGTGCCGGGCTGTCATCATCGGATATCGATATCGTCAATGGCCACGGCACCGCAACCGATCATGGCGACCTCGCCGAAAGCAAGGCAACCCGTGCGGTGTTTGACCGCGCCATTCCGATGCACACGCTCAAGGGCCATTTCGGCCACAGCCTTGGCGCATGTGGCGCCATCGAAGCATGGCTGGGTCTGGAAATGATGCGCGAAGGCAAATTTGTCGCCACCGCCAATCTTGAACAGGTCGACCCGGAATGCGCCGAACTTGATTACATCTTTGGCGACGCCAGAAGCCTCTCGGCGGAACATATGATGAGCAACAATTTCGCCTTTGGCGGCATCAACACATCCCTGATCTTCCGGCAAATCTGAAACTGCCTGCGTGAAAGCATAAGAATTTACTTTGATTACGCAATTGCAGCCACGACATGAATGTCGCCCACCTCATGCTCTACGGCATGAGGTTTGACAATGATCTCGATGTCCTGATTAAGGCTGGTCAGGCAATCAAGCATCTTTCCAACCGCAACGCTTCGAAAGTTACCTTTCAACATGCGGCTTACATCAGCCTGATTCATGCCAATGATATCACCTAGCTGAGCTTGGGTCAGGCTGCGGCTCTTCTGAATGGCAATTATTTTTCTTACCAGTTCAGCTTTGGTTGCCATCTCTTTTGCCGTCCTGGAATCATGGAGGCTGTTATAAACAGACCCTTTGGTAATTTCGATTTCCATATAACGCCTCCTGATTACTGATTCTTCAACTTGCTCTTTAATATTTTAAGCCTGTCTTTTACGAGATTTATGTCCTTTAGCGGCGTTGCAATTCCAGATTTTGATTTCTTCTGAAAAGCATGGAGCACATAAACAACATCTCCAATCCGAACAGCATAAATTACTCTGTAAGTATCTGAGTTGTAATCATCAACCAACTCCCAAACACCACCACCAACACCTTTAAGCGGTTTGGCAATTTGTGGTGTTTCCCCGCACTGAACCGTATCAAGGGCAAACCCCATAACGTCCTGGACATCATCGGGGAATTTATCAAAATCCTTTTTGCTTGAACCAACCCAAGCCAAATCCGCTCGCCCAGACATTATGGTAAATATCCCATAAAACAACAAGAGAAAATTCGGAAGATCTGAATTTACCGCCCCAACAAAAACCCCGGCATCTGCCGGGGTTTTGCGTTTCAGGCCGCGTTTCTATCCGCAGGGATCGATGCGGTTGCCTCGATCTCGATCAGGGCTTCGTCTTCGACAAGCGCGCTTACCACCACCATCGTCATCGCCGGGAAATTCTTGCCAAGCACGCGGCGATAGGCCTCGCCGACCTCGCGCTGTTTCGCAAGATATTCCTTCTTGTCGACCACATACCATGTCAGCCGGGTCAGGTGCTCCGGCCCGCCACCAGCGGCCTCAAGCACATCGACAATATTGCGCAACGCCTGTTCCATCTGACCGACGAAATCCTTGGCGACAAAGACCTGATCGGCCGTCCAGCCGATCTGCCCACCGATATAAAGCGGCACCCCGTCGGCCAGCACGCCATTTGCGTAACCCTTGGGCGGTTTCCATCCGTCTGGCTGAATGATTTTATGCATCTTTTTCTACCATTTCATTGATTTCGTTGTCGATTTTGGCACGCAAATCATCGGGCCACGGCACCGATTTACCGGCACCCCTTCTGGTAAAGACCAGCGTTGCTGTCATCGAAAGGCGTTGCTCGTCGCCACAGACAGCCGTGATTTCAAGAACAAGGCTTGATCGCCCCAACCGTTTCGGCACCAACCGAAACTCAAGCATCTCGCCAAGGCGGCTGGGCGCGGTAAAGCTGATCTGCAGCCCCGCAGTAGGCACCGCCACCTCGTCAACCCCGTGCATCTGCGCAAAGCTGAAGCCGATGCGGTCCTCAAACCATTCTTCGACCGTCGCATTGATCATTTCGAAATAGCGCGGATAAAAAACGATCCCCGCCGGGTCGCAATGCTGGAACAGGACTTTCTGGGCATAGGTGAACATTGTCATCTCACACCCCCAGATACCGGTCGGCAAGGTCGTCGGTCAAATCGCCAACCGCCCCCGTCCACGCGGTAACGCCCTTTTCGACCACCACATAACGGTCGGCGACACCCGAAAGCTCTTTCAACGACTTATCGACGACAAGGATCGAAAGGCCGGATTGTTTCAACCGGTTGATCGCCGCCCAAATCTCTTGGCGCACCACCGGGGCCAGGCCTTCTGTTGCTTCGTCAAGGATCAGAAGCCTTGGGTTGGTCATCAATGCCCGCCCGATGGCCAGCATCTGCTGCTCCCCCCCCGAAAGCGTCATCGCCTTCTGATCGCGCCGCTCGGCAAGCCGTGGGAAAAGGTCCGCCACCCGGTCAAAATCCCATTCACCGGCCCGCGCTGCCGCCATCAGGTTTTCCATCACGCTTAACCGGGCAAAGCACCGCCGCCCCTCGGGGACAAGCCCGATGCCAAGCCGGGCCGCCTTATGCGATGGCAGTTTTGCAAGATCGGTATCAGCAAAGCGGACCTCCCCATCCCGGTGGCTCATCATCCGGCAGATGGTCTTGATCGTCGTGGTTTTGCCCATGCCGTTGCGCCCCATAAGCGCAACCGCCTCACCCTCATTCACGATCAGATCGACGCCAAACAACGCCTGCGACGCACCATAAAATGCGGTGATGCCTGATACTTCCAGAAGTGCGCTCATGATCAGGCTTCCTCCCCCAGATACGCCCGCTTGACGTCTTCATTGCCACGAATATCGTCAACCGTGCCGGTCGCAATCACCCGCCCATAGACCAGAACCGAAATCCGATTGGCCAGCGCAAAGACCGCGTCCATATCATGTTCGACCAGAAGGATCGGCGCTTCTGCCCGCAACCCGTCAAGGAAGCCCGTCAGGCGTTTCGATCCTTCCGGCCCCATGCCTGCCATCGGCTCGTCGAGCAAAAAGGCACGCGGCTTAAGTGCTAACGCAACCGCCATTTCAAGCTGCCTGCGTTCGCCGTGCGATATGTCGGCGGCCCGCATCTGGGCCCGGTCGGCAAGGCCAACCCGCTCCAGTTGCGCCATCGCCGGTTCGATCAACGACGCATCGCTCAGAACCGGCTTGAAAAACCGGAAGATTTTCCCGCTGACCGATTGCTGCGCCAGAACCACGTTTTGCAGAACGGAGAATTCCGGCATCAGGGACGACACCTGAAATGTCCGCGCCAATCCCATGCGGGATCGTTCCACCGCATCCAGATCGCCGATATCGCGCCCGCCAAAACGGATGTCACCGCTATCAGGTTTGATCTCGCCCGCGATCTGCTTGATCAGGGTGGATTTCCCCGCCCCGTTCGGCCCGATCAGGGCATGGATTTCACCGGGCATAAGGTCCAGCGACACATTGTCACTGGCCAGCAACGCACCGAACTGCTTGGTGACATTCGATAGTGAAAGAATGGCTTCAGGCATGTTTGCGCTCCCCCGCCAGAAGGCCGATCAGGCCACCGCGTGCAAACAGCACCACCACCAGCAACAGAATACCCAACGGCAATTGCCAGTATTCAAACATGCCGCCCAGAAGATGTTCCAGAATGATGTAAAGTGCCGCCCCCGCGACCGGACCAAACAGCCGCCCGACCCCGCCAAGAATGACAAACACCATGATTTCACCCGACATATGCCATGACAGCATCGACGGGCTGACAAACCGGTTCAGATCGGCATAAAGCGCACCGGCCCATGCGGTAATCATCGCCGAAATCACGAACGCCACCAGACGCACCCGAAACGGCGCAATGCCAATCGCCATCATCCGCTGGCTGTTTTGCCGCGCCCCATGCAGGGCCAAACCAAACCGCGACCGGATCAGCACGGCTGAAAACGCAATCGCAACACCAAGCATCGCCGCGCACAGCCCAAAGAAGCTGATCGGGTCAAGCGTGTTCAGACCCGGGAAGCTGTTGCGCACATAGATCGAAAGCCCGTCTTCCCCACCATAGGCAGGCCAGGAAATCGCGAAATAATAGATCATCTGCGCAAAGGCCAGCGTGATCATGATGAAATAGACCCCACTGGTCCGAAGCGTGATCGCCCCGATCAGAAGCGCCACCAAAGCCGATGCGATCAATGCCACGATCCAGATGACAATCATCTGTGTCGTACCGTTGATTTCAAAGGGTGCCGTCATGATCGGCTCGTAATTCAGCGCATGGCTGGCAAGGATCCCGGCGGCATAGCCCCCGATCCCGAAAAATGCCGCATGACCAAATGACACAAGCCCGCCAAAGCCAAGCGCGATATTAAGCCCGACCCCCGCCATGCCAAGGATCGCAACCTTGGTCGCAAGCGTGATGATAAACGGCTCGCCCATGATCTGCGCGATCACCGGCACCGCAATCAGCAACGCGGCGAGAACGATATTAAGGATGGTTTCGCGGTTCATGCTCATATCAGGCTTCCGTCCCGAACAAACCGCTTGGCCGCAGGAAAAGCACCAGCGCCATAACGATATAAATCAGCATCGATGCAAGGGCCGACCCAATCGCCGTCGCACTTGCCGGATCAAAAAACGCCTCGAACCCAAGCGGCAGCAAAAACCGCCCCATCGTGTCGGTAAAGCCCACCAGTAACGACCCGACAAGCGCGCCCTTGATCGACCCGATCCCGCCAATCACGATCACAACGAATGCAAGGATCAAAACCGGCTCGCCCATGCCGACCTGAACCGATTGCGTCGTGCCGACAAACGCCCCCGCCAGCCCGGCCAATGCCGCACCCAGCGCAAAAACAACCGTATAAAGCCGGTCGATATTGATCCCGAGTGCCGCAATCATTTCGCGGTCGGCTTCACCGGCACGAATGCGCGTGCCAAGCCGCGTCTTGCCAATCAGGGCAAAAAGACCTGCCGCCACGATCAGACCAGCAACAATAATCGCCAGCCGGAAAATCGGATATTCCGATCCACCAGGGATAGTTACCGTGCCCGAAAGGGCTTCGGGGACATTTAAAAACAGCGGGAAAGACCCGAAAATCCACCGGGTGCCTTCGGAAAAAATAAGAATAAGCGCAAATGTCGCCAGCACCTGATCAAGGTGATCACGTTTATAAAGCCTGCGGATCACCAGCATCTCGACCAGCGCGCCTGCAAGGGCGGCCGCCATCAAACTCGCGACAAGGCCAAGCCAGAATGAACCGGTCCATGCCGCAACGGCCGCGCACGCAAACGCGCCCACCATGTAAAGCGACCCGTGCGCCAGATTGATCAGCCCCATGACACCAAAAACAAGCGTCAGACCAGATGCCATCAGAAACAGCATGACCCCCGACTGAAG
The DNA here is from genome assembly GCF_001858545.1 of Thalassospira sp. MIT1004. Classification (NCBI taxonomy): domain Bacteria; kingdom Pseudomonadati; phylum Pseudomonadota; class Alphaproteobacteria; order Rhodospirillales; family Thalassospiraceae; genus Thalassospira; species Thalassospira sp. MIT1004. The sequence goes on from NZ_MCAO01000043.1 coordinate 180,965, forward strand.
GCCGTTCAGAAGCTGCTCCAGAAATAAAGAAAACATAAAGGAAAACTCCGTCGCAAGATGGCGGGCATCAGCCCCGGAAACCGGGTACAAATGCCCGCCGAACTTGCCAGTCTATGAAACAGACTTCGTCGTTACATCGCACATTCCGATGCATAGGCATCGGCATGATCGATAAGGGCTGTGCCAATGATCTTGTTGGTCAGAACGTCGCCTTCCTTCACCACTTCACGGACATAGATGTCCTGAATCGGATGCTGGTTCGGACCAAAGATGAATTTGCCACGGACGGAATTGAAGTCCGCTGCACGCAGCGCATCACGGAAGGCGTCCTTGTCATTGACGTCTGCCTTGCCCATTGCCGACAGCAACAGATTGGCGGTATCAAAGCCATATGACGCATAGATCGACGGCAGGCGGCCATATTCCGCCTGGAAGGTTTCGACAAACGCCTTGTTGGTGTCGTTGTCGATATCCTTAGACCAGTTGGCGGTGTTTTTGATACCAATTGCCGCATCGCCAATCGCGCCCAGAATACCCTGATCAAGCGAGAATGCCGGACCGATCAGCGGAATATCCACACCCGACTGGGCATACTGTTTCATGAACGCAATGCCCATGCCGCCCGGCAGGAAGAAGAACACGCTATCCGCACCCGATGCACGGATCTGTGCGATTTCGGCGGCATAGTCGGTCTGACCAAGCTTGGTGTAAACCTCGCCCGATACATCCCCCAGATAGAAACGCTTGAAACCGGCGATGGAATCCTTGCCTGCCGGATAGTTCGGCGCCATCACAAAGGTTTTCTCGTAACCGGCACTGGTCGCATAACCGCCTGCGGCTTCATGCAGATTGTCGTTCTGATACGAAACGCTGAAATAATTCGGGTTGCAGCCCTTGCCCGCCAATTGCGACGGTGCGGCATTGACCGAAAGATAGAACTTGTCCTGTGCCACCGCCGACGGCACCACCGCCATTGCCAGGTTCGACCAGATAATACCGGTCAGGACATCGACCTTCTCGCTCTGGATCATTTTATCGGCAAGCTGAACCGCGATATCGGGTTTCTGCTGATCGTCTTCGATCACAACCGTCAGGTCCGGGTTATTGGCCTGTTTGACCGCCAGCATGAAACCATCGCGCGCGTCGATGCCAAGCCCCGCACCGCCACCCGAAAGGGTCGTGATCATGCCAACCTTGACCGGCTCGGCCTGTGCCGCCCCCGCCATCAGTAACGCAGCCAAAGCTGCGATTGTCGTCTTAGTGCCCTTCATCAAAGCCTCCGTGTTTATGTTTTTATCTACTCAGCAACATCGGCATTCCGTGACTTTGTTGTTTTTTGTCACGGACTTATCGACCTGATGCCTGCCCCTGATTTTGCAGTGTTCCATCAGGCCCGTCCATCCTCAAAGCGTGGTTCGCACCCGCCAGAGTTCCGGAAACAGTTCAACTTCCAGCATTTTTTTAAGGTAACTCACCCCGCCGGTCCCCCCGGTCCCGCGTTTGAAGCCAATGACGCGCTCCACCGTGGTCACATGGTTGAACCGCCAACGCCGGAAATAATCCTCAAAATCCACAAGCTTCTCGGCCAGCTCATAAAGCGGCCAATGCTTTTCCGGTGCGCTGTAAACCCGATGCCACGCCGCAATCACCTCGTCATGTGCCGCGTATGGCGCACTGACATCACGCGATAACACCGCATCGGGCACCGCAATCCCCTCTCGCGCCAAAAGGGCTAGCGCCTCGTCATAAAGGCTGGGCGTTGCCAGTTCGCCCTTCAGCATTTCGGTAATGTCATCGCGGTGCGCATGCGGGCGCAACATCGCATGGTTCCGATTGCCTAACATAAACTCGATCTGGCGATACTGGTATGACTGGAAGCCCGACGACGGACCCAGCGCATCGCGAAATGTCGTATAGTCGCTTGGCGTCATGGTCCGCAAAACGTCCCACGCATTGTTCAATTGCTCGAATATGCGCGATACGCGGGCCAGCATCTTAAATGCCGGTTGCAGGCGACCTTCACGGATGGCATCACGTGCGGCGGTAATCTCACGGATCGCAAGTTTCATCCACAATTCGGATGTCTGATGCTGAATGATAAACAGCAACTCATCCTGCGCATCGGTCAATGGATGCTGCGCTGTTAATACCGCATCCAGCGCCAGATAATCGCCATACGACATCTGATCGGAAAAATCGGTTTTGGCCCCTTCGGTGCCGGGGTCATAGGGCTGGTTCATCGGGCAGCCGGTATTTTTGGCTTTATCGCTCATGTCACGGCATTCCTTTTATGGAATTCCGGCTTGTCCCAGGCGCGCGTTTCCATGATCTCCGCCAGTATTTTCACCGCGCCATCGACATCGTTGTTGTCGATATAAAGCGGGGTAAAGCCGAACCGGATGATATCGGGTGCCCTGAAATCACCAATCACCCCGCGCGCAATCAATGCCTGCATCACCGCATAGCCATTTTCAAACCTGAACGATACCTGCGATCCGCGCAGGGTCGCATCACGCGGGCTTGCCAGTTCCAGCATCGGGCAACTTGCTTCGCCCCCGGCGATGAACTGCTCGCAAAGCTCAATGCTGCGTTTGCGGATATCGACCATCTCGACCCCATCCCACGCCTTCATCGCCTCTTCCAGAACCGTCATCTGAATGACCGGCGGGGTGCCGACCCGCATCCGCGAAACATCGGGTGCCGGGCTGTATTCAAGGTCAAAGGCAAACGGGGCCGCATGACCAAGCCATCCCGACAATGCCGGGCGCACGGTCTTCGCATGATCGGGCCTGACATAAATGAATGCCGGGGCACCGGGGCCACCGTTAAGGTATTTATAGGTGCACCCTACCGCAAAATCGGCTTCACATCCCGCAAGGTCGACCGGAACCGCCCCCGCCGAATGCGCCAGATCCCAGATCACGATTGCGCCCGCATCATGGGCCATCTTGGTGATCCGCTTCATGTCATACATCCGCCCGGTGCGGTAATCGACATGGGTCAGCATCAAAACCGCAAGGTCTTCGTTGATCAGGCTTTCGACATCTTCCGGGTTTGGCGTCTTTAAAACATGGCCCTTATCAAGGCTTTTGATCAAGCCATCGGCGATATAAAGGTCGGTCGGGAAATTGCCATTGTCCGATACCACCACCTTGCGATCCGGGTTCATTTCAAGCGCACTGGCCAGCGCCTGATAAACCTTGATCGACAAAGTATCGCCCATCACCACCGTACCCGGTGCCGCCCCGATCAGACGCGCGACCAGATCGCCAACGCGTTTGGGCTGCTCCATCCACCCGGCATCGTTCCAGCCGCGAATAAGCATCTCGCCCCATTCATCACTGATCATGGATTTGGCGCGCGCGGCCGCCGTTTTCGGCATCGCGCCCAGTGAATTACCGTCAAGGTAAATCACCCCGTCAGGGATATGGAACAAGGCTTTGGTGGCGGCAAAGTCAATCATGCAGACATTTCCTGTTTCAGGCGGAATCGCTGGATTTTTCCAGTCGCGGTTTTCGGTAACGCGTCGATAAACAGGATCGAACGCGGATATTTATAAGGTGCAATCGTCGCCTTGACATGATCCTGCAAAAGCTTCGCCATTTCGGGTGACGGATTGGCATTCGCGGTCAATACCACATGCGCCTGCACGATATAACCGCGTTCCTCGTCGGCGGCGGCCACCACCGCACATTCCGCCACATCAGGATGCGACAGCAACGCCGCCTCGACCTCCGGCCCGGCAATGTTATAGCCCGACGAGACGATCATATCGTCATTGCGCGCGGCAAAATGGAAATAGCCGTCACTATCGACAAAAAACGCATCCCCCGTCAGGTTCCAGCCATCGCGCACATAGCCATGCTGCCGATCATCGGCCAGATACCGGCACCCGGTCGGGCCACGCACTGCAAGCTTGCCAATCGTGCCAACCGGAAGCTCGTTCATTTCATCATCAACGATCCTGGCTTCATATCCCCCCACCGGTCGTCCGGTGCAGGCCGGGTGACTGTCGCCAAACCGGTTGGAAATAAAGATATGCAGCATCTCGGTCGCGCCAATCCCGTCCAGCATCGGCTTGCCGGTCTTTTCCATCCATGCCTTGTAAACGGGTGCGGGCAAAGTTTCCCCGGCTGAAACGGCGGCCCGAAGGGACGATAAATCCGCCCCGTCTTCCATCGCCGCCAGCATCGCCCGATACGCCGTCGGCGCGGTAAAGCACACGGTTGCCTTATAGGTTTCGATAATCTCGATCATGTTGGGCGGCGATGCCTTTTCAAGCAACGTCGCGGTCGCCCCGAACCGAAGCGGAAAGACGGCCAACCCGCCAAGCCCGAAGGTAAAGGCCAAGGGTGGCGATCCGACAAACACGTCATCGGGCGTCACATTCAGGACTTCCTTGGCATAGCCATCGGCAATGATCAGAAGATCACGATGGAAATGCATGGTCGCCTTGGGCTCCCCCGTCGTGCCCGATGTGAAACCCAGCAACGCCACATCATCGCGCCCGGTCTTGACCGCCTCATATTTCACCGATTTGGTCAGGGCGATGCGATCCAGTTCCGCATCATGATTGGCCGTACCGTCAAAGCCGATGACCTTTTTAAGGAATTTGCTGTCCTTGGCACACGCCACCAGCTCGTCCATCAGCCGCGTATCGCAAAGGGCAAATTCGATCTCGGCCTTATCGACGATCTGGGCCAGTTCACCGGCACGCAGCATCGGCATGGTATTGACCACAACCGCCCCGGCCTTGGTTGCGGCTAACCAGCAGGCCACCATCGCCGGGTTATTGGCCGACCGGATCAAAACCCGGTTGCCGGGCTTGACCCCATAATCCTCGGCCAGCGCATGAGCAATGCGGTTGGTCCAGTCGGATAATTCCTTGTATGTCCGCTGGCGGCCATTGCCGATCAGGGCGGTATTATCGCCAAATCCCTGTTCGACCATCCGGTCGGTCAGTTCGACCCCGGCATTGAGATATTCGGGATACTGAAACTTTTCGAGGTTAAAGACCGGCCAACTTTCGACCGGTGGCAGATTGTCCCTTGCGAACGTATCGCTATGTGCGGTCGGACCCAGAACGTGCGACATGGTTAAGCCCCTGATACAGCTATTTTTGTGCCAGCGTTTGCCGTGCAATGATTATTTTTTGGACGTCTGACGCGCCTTCATAAATCCGAAGGGCGCGAATTTCCCGATACAGCGTTTCAACGATGTGACCAGAACGCACACCATCGCCGCCATGTATTTGTACCGCCTTGTCGATGACGGTTTGGGCATGATCGGTTGAATAAAGTTTTGCCATCGCGGCCTCGCGCGAAACCCGCGCTGCCCCGCTGTCTTTCAGCCACGCCGCGCGATACACCAGAAGCGCACTGGCATCGACATCAAGCGCCATGTCGGCCACATGCCCCTGCACCATCTGCAAATCAAAAAGCGGCGCGCCAAACAATTCGCGGGACTGAACGCGATTAATGGTTTCGTCCAACGCCCGACGGGCAAAGCCGAGTGCGGCGGCGGCAACAGTCGACCGGAACACGTCCAGAACCGACATCGCGATCTTGAAGCCTTCACCCGGAAGGCCAATCAGCGCGGTCGCCGGAATACGGCAATCGCTGAATTTCAGCCGCGCCAACGGATGTGGCGCAATGGTTTCCAGCCGTTCGGCAATCGAAAGGCCCGGTGTGTCGGCGGGCACCAGAAACGCCGAAAGCCCCTTGGCCCCCGGTGCCTCGCCAGTGCGGGCAAACACGCAGTAAAAATCGGCAATCCCGCCATTGGAAATCCAGGTTTTCTCGCCATTCAGCACGAAATGGCCGCCATCGGATCGCGCATCAAGCGCGATATTGGCAACATCCGATCCCGATTGCGGTTCGGTCAGGGCAAAGGCCGCAATCGCCTTGCCGGAACGGACCTTGGGCAGAATACCCGCCCGCTGCGCTCTGGTGCCAAACAGCGAAATCGCCCCGCTGCCAAGCCCCTGCATGGCAAAGGCAAAATCGGCCAGCCCGTCATACCGCGCCAATGTCTCGCGGATCAGGCAAAGCGACCGGACGTCAAGCTTCGCCCCGTCAATGTCGGGATCAATCGCGGCATGCTTCAGCCACCCGCCATCATTAAGCCGCGCCACCAGATCGCGGCACGCCCCATCGACATCATGATGATCGATACCGTCAAGATTGGCCGCCGCCCACGCATCAAGCCGTGCAGCAAGCTCGCGGTGCCGGTCTTCGAAAAACGGCCAGTCAAGATAGGACGTATCAGCCATCAGTTCCCCTCGAACACCGGTTTTTCCTTGGCGACAAATGCCTTATAGGCGCGATTGAAATCCTCGGTCTGCATGCAGATCGCCTGCGCCTGTGCTTCGGCCTCAATCGCCTGTTCGATCCCCATATTCCATTCCTGCGCCAGCATGGTTTTCGTCATCATGTGACCGAAATTCGGGCCTTCGGAAATCCGGGTTGCCAGGGCTATCGCCTCGGCCTCCAGAACATCACTCTCGACCAGCCGGTTATAAAACCCCCAACGCTCGCCCTCATCGGCACTCATGGAACGCCCGGTATAAAGAAGTTCCGCCGCCCGGCCCTGTCCGATGATCCGCGGCAGGATCGCACATGCCCCCATGTCACAGCCCGCAAGCCCGACACGGGTAAACAGGAACGCCGTTTTCGAAATCGGGGTCGCAATGCGCAAATCCGATGCCATGGCAATGATCGCCCCGGCACCAACGCAAATGCCATCAACCGCCGCAATCACCGGCTTGCCACAGCCAATGATCGCCTTGACCAGATCGCCGGTCATGCGGGTAAATTCCAGAAGCCCCTTCATGTCCTTGTCGATCAGCGGGCCGATAATGTCGTGCACATCCCCGCCCGAACAGAAATTGCCACCGTTCGATCCGAACACCACCGCCTTGATATCATCGGCATAAACCAGATCGCGGAACGTATCGCGAAGCTCGGCATAGCTCTCGAACGTCAGCGGGTTTTTGCGTTCCGGCCGATCCAGCGAAATAACCGCAACATCGCCTTCCATGCGCCAGTTGAAATGCTTTGGCGTGATGTTTGCCATCTTAGTCATGGTGCGCCTCGTTATGATGATAAACAGTCCGAAGGATACGGATCAGGGCATCGGCATCACTGGCCGACAGATCGGAAAACAGCTCGGAAACCCAGCCCTCATGCACAAGGGCCCGCTCGGCAAAATCCTTTTCGCCCGCTTCCGTCAGGCGCACGATCGATGCCCGGCGATCATTTTCAACCGGCACCCGGACCAGCATCCCCTCGGTCACCAGCCGGTCAACAATCCCGGTGACATTGCCGTTTGATACCATCAACGCGCTTGAAAGCTCGCTCATGCGCATCCCGTCGCGCGACCGGTAAAGTGCGGCCATCACGTCAAAGCGCGGCAGGGTGGACCCGAATTCAAGGCGCATCTTTTCGCGAAGTTCGCCCTCGATCTTGCGCGACACGCGTAAAACCTGAAGCCACGCCCGCAGGCGCGCCTTTGAGATATCCGATGTTTCGTTTGGCGGCATATCGGGATCGCGGACTGTCTTATCCATATTCATATCTCTCCTCCCGATACCGAAATCGCCTGCCCTGTGATCGATGCGGCCTGGCTACTTGCCAGCCACATGACGGTCTGGGCAACTTCTTCGGGCTGGATCAACCGGTTCTGCGGATTGATCTTCGCAAGGCTTGCGCGGGCGTCTTCCGCACTCATGCCGGTTTTCGCAACGATATTGGCAACCGATTGTTCAAGCATCGGCGTTTCCATGAAACCGGGGCACACCGCATTAACCGTGATCGGCGTCGATGCCAGTTCGGTCGCAAGGCTTTTGACAAGCCCGACCACCGCATGTTTCGCCGCGCAATAGGCGGTGACATAGGCATAACCCTTAAGCCCCGCCGTCGATGCAATCGAAATCAGCCGCCCCGGTTTGGCGCGACCCATCACATTCAATCCCTCGCGGAACGTCAAAAACGTCCCCGTCAGGTTCACATCCATCGTGCGTTTCCAAAGATCGATGGATGTTTTGCCAAACGGTGCGCTTTCGGCCATGCCCGCATTGGCAATCACCAGATCGGGCGCGCCGATCACATCGCAAAATGTGCCAAACATCGCACGTACTGATGCCTCGTCCGTCACATCGGCGGGAATGGCGGTAATATTGGGATGTTTTGCCACCTCGGCCAGCATCTCAGGCCTGCGGCCTGATACCGCGACCTTGACCCCGGCATCGGCCAGCATACGGGCCATTACGGCCCCCACACCCGACCCGCCGCCGGTAATCAATGCTGTGCTGATGGCAAGGTTTCCCATGGGGTCACACCTTCCCGGTCATGACGTCGGACCGTTCCGCCAGACGCCACATCTGATCACGCCCGGCATGGTACGGTTCCGGCCAGTTTTCCGTCCGGTTGCCAAGCGTTGCCGCCGCATGCAGCGTCCAGTACGGATCGGCCAGATGCGGCCGCGCAAGGCACACAAGGTCCGCCCGTCCCGCCATCAGGATCGAATTGACGTGATCGGGTTCGTAAATATTGCCAACCGCCATGGTCGCCATATGTGCTTCGTTCCTGATCCGGTCGGAAAATGGCGTCTGGAACATGCGGCCATAGACGGGACGTGCGGCCTTCGTCGTCTGACCTGCCGACACGTCACAGATATCAACATCATGGGCCTGCAACATCCGCGCGATCTCGACCGCTTCTTCGGGCGTCACGCCCTCATCACCGACCCAGTCATTGGCCGAAATACGCACCGATAACGGCTTATGCGCCGGCCATGCGGCACGCACCGCATCAATCACTTCCAACGGATAACGCATCCGGTTTTCAAGCGACCCGCCATATTCATCCGCCCGCGTATTGCTGACCGGGCTGATAAAGGATGACAAAAGGTATCCGTGTGCGGCATGGACCTCGATCATGTCAAAGCCCGCCCGATCCGCCATTTCGGCAGCCGCCACAAACTGATCGCGCACCCTATCCATATCATCGCGCGTCATCGGTTTTGGCGTCTGGTTGCGATCCGACCACGCAATGTCGGATGCCGATAATAACGGCCAATTGCCGGATTTCAGCGGCGCATCCATTTCTTCCCAACCCAACTGGGTTGAACCCTTGCGCCCGGAATGGCCAATCTGCGCACAGATTTTGGCATCGGTTTCGGAATGCACGAAATCGGTAATCCGTTTCCACGCGGCCTCGTGCGATGGCGCGTAAAAACCGGGGCAACCCGGCGTGATGCGGCCCGTGTCGGAAACGCAGGTCATCTCGGTATAAACCAGTCCCGCACCACCCTTGGCGCGCTCCGCATAATGCACCAGATGCCAGTCGGTCGGGCAGCCATCCACCGCCTTGTACTGTGCCATCGGCGACACCACGATGCGGTTCTTAAGCTTCATGTCGCGCAATGTAAACGGCACGAACATCGGATGACGGACTTCATCATTCGCCGGAATACCCGCCTTGCGCTGGAACCATCCTTCGGCATCTTTCAGCCACTTGGCATCGCGCATCCGAAGGTTCTCATGGCTGATGCGCTGCGATCTGGTCAAAAGGGAATAGGTAAACTGCACCGGATCAAAATGGAAATACCGCTCGATCTCCTCGAACCATTCCATCGAATTGCGCGCGGCTGATTGCAGGCGCAAAACCTCCAACCGGCGTTCGTCTTCATATTTGGCAAAGGCGGACGGCAAATCGGCCTCGGAATGCAGGTAATTGGCAAGCCCGATGGCACTTTCAAGCGCCAGTTTGGTGCCCGATCCGATGGAAAAATGCGCCGTCGCCGCCGCATCGCCCATAAGGACGATATTTTCATGCGACCATGTTTTGCACAAAACCCGGGGGAAGCTCAACCACGCCGAACCGCGCACATGATGCGCATTGCTGATAAGGGCATGACCGCCAAGATGGTCCTTGAAGATTTCCTCGCAGGTGGCAATCGACTCTTCCTTGGTCATGTCGCCGAAACCATAAGCGTCCCAGGTCGCTTGCGAACATTCGACGATAAAGGTCGCGGTCTTGTCATCAAACTGATAGGCGTGCGCCCAGACCCAGCCCTTGTCGGTTTCCTCGAAAATAAAGGTAAAGGCATCATCGAATTTCTGATGCGTGCCCAGCCAGACAAACTTGCATTTCCGCGTATCGATATCAGGCTGGAATTTATCGGCAAACTCGGTGCGGGTTTTGGAATTAAGCCCGTCGGATGCGACGACAAGGTCAAATTCCTTGGCATAATGCGCCGCACTTTGCGCCTCGGTCTCGAACCGAAGATCAACACCCAACTCGCGAGCACGCTGCTGCAACAGGATCAAAAGCTGCTTGCGCCCGATGCCACAAAAACCATGCCCGGTCGATACGGTCTTCTCACCGCGATACAGAACCGCGACATCATCCCAGTATGAAAAATGCGCCCGGATCGCCTCGGCACTTTTGGCATCATTCTGCGCCAGATTGGTCAGCGTCTCGTCCGACAGGACAACGCCCCACCCAAACGTGTCATCGGGCTTGTTACGCTCGATCACCACGACCTCATGGCCGGGATCGCGCAATTTCATCGAAATCGCAAAATAAAGCCCCGCAGGACCGCCACCCAAACAAGCTACTCTCACCTGATTTTCCCTTCTTGATATGGGGGTCTTTGCCCCGGTTGTTTTGGGAAACTCCAAAAACGGTACGCCTGCCCGACATTTATTTCAAGCATAAAATATTTGGGTTTGAAGTATCTTCATTTTTCCCTAAAATCGAGTAACGTCATATGCAAGCGAGATGAACTACTGCATCAGAGAAATCTGACATTCAGGAGGGGGCACCATGGACAAGCCCGAAGAACAACTGGAATATGTACAACTCTCTGAAGAAGCTATCCAATTTCTACCTGACGAGTGGCAGCAACAGATTTTTGCGCTGAAGGAAGAAGCACAAGGCCTACTTGAGGCTGTAGATAGTGACCTAAAGAACTTGAACCGCCTCATCCATGCCTTCCCGACCATGGCAAGCCTTCGCTACATCCACCATCGCCTCATCTCAACCAAGTTTGAAGCGACAACCGAATGGGCGCTGGAGAACGACATGTTAATTTTGGCGTTTGTAACGACTTACGCCCGGCTCGTTAAAGGAGAGAATGGCAGCGGAATTTCCCCTAGTAAGTTGCCCTCAGAACTTCGCCCAATACATGACGACATCATTGAACTACGCAACAAGAGATACGCTCATAATTCGGGCCACCATTCAATATCTGGAAATATGGAAATTGGCTTCGAAGACGGGAAATTCGATATCAACTTAAAGGTCGAAATGGGGTTTCACGTAGGCGGTGCGACAGAATGGAAGCCTCTGGTCGAGTTCCTAGATAGTTTGATGGTTCAAAGGCTAGAGAAACAACTTGAAAAATTGAAAACGAAAACAGGTCGCGAATGGATATTTCCATGCGCCCCACCCCCAAAATGGGTTTCCCCGTAGAATTCGGATCGGTTCATCTTTACTAAATTAAACAAGAAAACTGTACAGAAATGGCTGGCAAAGCAGACGATCAGTTTGAACTGCTCTCGTTTGAATAACATTAGAACAGATAAAACCAGCTTCCCAAAAGGGGACGGCACTTTTGATAAAGGAAACCACAATGTTTGAAGAGCGCTATAACAAAGATCAACCAGCCGTGCGGAAAATGGCAGAACGCATGGCGAGTGATAGCCCACAAAACTTCCCTTCCCTTGACGATTTCGCCGCTATCTACGGTGAAGAGGCCATCGCGATGATGGCCAGAGGAGGCCTACTCGCGGCCCTATGGGATATTGGAATCGACGCAGTACCAGTGTCGATTGAAGGAAGCACACCCAAAGGCCTGAAATGGAAACGTAATAGCGACAACGCATAGGCGGCTGCGGACAATTCCAAGAAAGGGACGATAAAAAAATGATCACCAACTGGGACGACGCATACGCCAATGGCGACCATATCAGGGGTGCGGCGGAATTTCCCGGCATGTGGGCCAAACTGGCAGCAGCCTTCCGCGATGAAATGGCGGCATCGAACCGGGCGGAACTCGATATTGCCTATGGCAATGCCACGCGCGAAAAATACGATCTGTTCCTGCCCGAAGGCACTCCAAAGGGCACGGTCGTTTTCGTGCATGGCGGCTATTGGAAGGCGTTTGATAAATCGACATGGTCGCATCTGGCACGTGGTGCTGTCGCACGCGGCTGGGCGGTCTGTCTGCCAAGCTACACCTTGGCCCCCGACGCCCGTCTTTCGGAAATCACCCGCCAGATCGGGGCGGCGATTGATCATGTTGCCAACCGCATTGCTGGCCCCATTCATCTCACCGGTCATTCGGCGGGCGGTCATCTGGTCAGCCGGATGAATTGCATCTCCTCGCCCCTGTCAGCGGCAACGCAGGCACGCATCAAAAACACCGTTTCGATCAGCGGCCTGCATGATCTGCGCCCGCTTCTGAAAACCGCGATGAATGATGTGCTGAAACTCGACGAAGCCGAAGCAATCGCCGAAAGTGCCGCCCTCACCCGTCCACATCTGCCATGCTCCATCACCTGCTGGGTCGGCGCGGATGAACGGCCGGAATTTGTCCGCCAGAACGATCTTCTTGCCAATATCTGGACCGGGCTAGGTGCATCGACCCGCGCGGTCGAGGCCCCCGGCAAACACCATTTCGACGTCATCGCCGATCTGGCCGATCAGGCCTCTAAGCTGGTCACCTGCCTACTGCATCCGATCGAGCCGGAGGACGCATAATGTCCACAATGCCCCCCGTCAGCCTCACGACCGAAAACGACATCGCGATCATCACGATTGATCATCCACCGATCAACACGACCAGTCATGCCGTCCGTCTGGGAATCTGGGATGCGATTGATCAGATCAACCGCGATGATGCGATCCGCGCTGCGATCCTGATCTGCGCCGGATCAACCTTTATCGCCGGTGCCGATGTTACCGAATTTGGCAAACCGCCAATCGACCCGATCCTGCCCGATCTGATCCTCAAACTCGAACAATCGACCAAGCCACTGATCGCAGCCATCCACGGTAATGCGCTTGGTGGCGGGCTTGAAGTCGCCCTCGGCTGTCATTACCGCATCGCGACCGCCACCGCCAAATTGGGCCTGCCCGAAGTCAATCTTGGCCTGATCCCCGGTGCCGGTGGCACCGTGCGATTGCCCCGCCTGATCGCGGTTGAAAACGCGATTGCCATAATCACCGGCGGCAAACCGGTGTCTGCCACCACCGCCCATGATTACGGCCTGATCGACGAAATTGCGGATATCGGAAATGGCGATTTGCGGGTTGCGGCAATCGCCTTGGCCGACCAGATCAAAAACGATCCCTGCCCGACCGCCCTGATCGACCGCGCCCCGGTCAAGGCCCCGGACACCGATGGATGGGATGCCCTGATTGCCGGGATCGACAAAAAGGCCCGTGGCCAGGATGCCCCGGTGATTGCCACCCAAACCATCCGGGCCGCCGTCACCGGCGACGCCAAAGCCGCCCTTGGGCTTGAACGCGAAAACTTCGTTCGCCTTCGCGACAGCGACCAGTCAAAGGCGCTGCGCCATATTTTCTTTGCCGAACGATCCGTTGCCAAGCTGCCCGAACTGGCCGGGGTCGATCCCCGCCCCATTGCCGAAATCGGCGTCATTGGCGGCGGCATCATGGGGGCCGGTATCGCCACTGCCGCCCTTCTGTCCGGCTATGCCGTGGTGATGATCGAACGTGACGAAGACGCCTGTGAACGCGGCATCGCCAATGTCCGCCATCATCTTGGCGGGTCGCTCAAACGCGGCATCATCACCCAGTCCCGTCATGATCAGCTTCTGGGCGATCTCGTCAGCAGCACGGACTACGCAGCGCTTGCCAATTGCGATCTGGTGATCGAGGCCGTGTTCGAGGACATGGGCGTCAAGCACGACGTGTTTGCCAAACTGTCCGCCCATTGCAAACCCGATGCGGTGCTGGCGTCCAACACCTCCTATCTCGACATCGATGCGATTGCGACTGCCTGCACCCATCCCGAACGGGTGATCGGCCTTCATTTCTTCTCCCCGGCGCATGTGATGAAACTGCTTGAGGTTGTCCGCACCCGTCTGGCGAACCCCGCAACACTCGCAACTGCCCTTGCCTTCGCCAAGCGCCTTGGCAAGATCGCGGTCCCTTGCGGGGTGTGTGATGGCTTTATTGGCAACCGGATCATGTCGGCCTATCGCAAACATTGCGAATACATACTCGAAGACGGATCTCTCCCGTCTGACATTGACCGCGCCATGACCAATTTCGGCTTCCCGATGGGCCTGTTTGCCATGCAGGACATGGCAGGCCTTGAAATCTCATGGGCCACCCGCAAACGCCTCGCCCCCACCCGCGACCCGAATGAACGCTATGTCGCGCTTGGGGATTACCTCTGTGAAATGGGGCGTTTCGGGCGCAAGAATGGCCTTGGGTGGTATCGCTATGATGAACATGGCAAAGCTTTCCCTGATCCTGTTGTCGATGCACTGGTGATCGCTGAATCGGCGAAAAAGGGCATCAAACGCCGCCCGTTTTCCGAAACCGAAATCATCGAAACCATCCTGTCTGCCATGCAGGCAGAAGGCGAAAAAATCCTCGCCGAAGGCATCGCGCATAGCCCGGACGCCATCGATGTCGTGATGGTCAACGGCTATGGCTTCCCCCGCCACAAGGGCGGGCCGATGCATCTTAAAAAGACCGCCTGAACACCCGAAATCCGGGGCTTTCACCGCCCCGGAAAGGTGCCCGAACCCGACCCTTCTCCAACATCACCCCGGCCCGCGCCGCGGCATAAACCGGGCACAAACCGGGCGCAGCTCGGGCATAAAGCCCCCCCAAATGACGCTCAAACAGCCCGCAAACCGGGCGCAACTCTCCCGCTTGGCCACTTTTGACTGCTTTTGACTACCGTTTGCCCCTCGCTTGACCGCCAGCAAGACGGCCAAAATCGCCGCCCGTGGCCATAACCCGACGAACCGCCAATCTGGCTACCCGCCGCACACTGCACACCACATACCACCAAAACAAAAACGCCCGCCGGGAAATTCCCGACGGGCGCAATTCTGGTGTTGACTTGGTTCTTGTATCAAATCGAAAAGAACAAATCAAGAACTTTTTGATAGGGTAGGCGTTTTTTTTTCGCCTACCCGACCAGAACTTCCTTGCCACTCGCAAGCGATTCAAGCGCTGCATCGGCCAGAAGCAACGCTTTCAGGCCATCCGCACCACTCGGGTAATTGCTGGTTTTACCCGCCACCACATCACAGAAAGTCGTCAGCTCGATCCGATAGGCATCGGCATAACGCGACATGAAGAAATCCATCAACGGTTCGGCGGTATAGCCCGACCCGTTCGCGACCGTAACCGACGTGGTGCGATGGTTTCCGGCCTCGACCAGGCCCTTTGAGCCATGCACTTCGATGCGCTGGTCATAGCCATATGTCGCACGACGTGAATTGGTGATCACCGCCATCCGGCCGCTTTTGGTCCGAAGTGTGGCCGCCGCACTATCGACATCACCCGTCGCCTTGATCGCCGGATCGGTCAGGACCGCACCGGTCGCATAGACCGATACAATCTCCTCGCCCAGAAGGAACCGCGCCATATCAAGGTCATGGATCATCATATCGCGGAAAAGCCCGCCCGACCGTTTGATATAATCGACCGGCGGCGCGGACGGATCACGCGACGTGATCTGCACCATTTCAACATCGCCAATCGCGCCCGCGTCAATTTCGGCCCGAAGGCGGGCAAAACTGGGGTCAAAACGGCGGTTGAAACCAACCATCAAAACCGCACCGGTTTCCTCGACCACCTTAAGGCAATCGCGCACCCGCCCGGCATCCAGATCGACCGGCTTTTCACAGAAAATCGCCTTGCCCGCCCGCGCGGCCAGTTCGATCTGATCGGCATGAAGATCGGTCGGGGTGGCAATGATAACGGCGTGAATATTGGCATCCGCCATGATTTCCTCGACCGTCGCACGGGTCGCCCCGGTAAGGGCAATCGCATTTTCCGCCGCGGCATCGACCGGGTCGAAAACCTTGGCGATTTTGGCATTTGGCAGGGCCTGAACGGCTTTGGCGTGGGTGATGCCGATACGGCCAGCACCAAGAAGTCCGATATTAAGCATGTCTGACATCCTGAAAGGACAAATGTTGCGAAGATGGGAATACGGAAAACGGGTTATTTGCTGTCGCGCTGGAAAATCCAGTCATGATCGGGATGGTTCTGGAACCGCCATTTGCGCATCGGCCCGGCCATGACATTCAGATAATACATCTCATAGCCATAAGGACTGCCGCATGGGTGATGCCCCTTGGGCACCAGCACCACATCGCCGTCCGAAACCGCCATGGTTTCATCAAGCTCCCCATCCTCGGTAAACACCCGCTGGAAACCAAAGCCCTGCTTGGGGTTAAGCCGGTGATAATAGGTTTCCTCAAGGTATGTCATGTCGGGATAATTATCCTCGTCATGGCGGTGCGGCGGATAGCTTGACCAGTTGCCCGACGGGGTGAAAACCTCGGTCACGAGAAGACTGTCGGCAATATCCTTTTCCTCCATCGCAATCGGATGGATGTATCGGGTATTGGCCCCCTTGCCGCGTTCGACCAGCTCGATATCGCTGATCACGCGGGCCGGATAATTTCCCTTGCCCGGTGCGGTACAGACCGCCAGAACGCAATCGGTTGTGGCCTTGGCGTTCCAATCGGTATCGTTGGGCGCATAGACACAGGCTGGCGGGATACGTTCAAACACGCTCATGCGTTTGCCCAGTTCCCCGAAATTCTGATCGCCCACCGTGATTTCGGCCTTGCCTTCGACAAGGACCAAAATCACCTCGCGGTCGCCCGTCGGCTCGGCTGCCGCTTCACCCGCTTTCAGGTGATAAAGCCCGAACCCGACATAGCCCCAATTGGCACTTTGGGCGGTAATGTCATGGACTTTTCCGGTTGTCCCCGACGGTTTTCTCAGCAGATCGGCCATCAGGCTTCTCCCTTATCCAGTCCGGTTTTATGCGCCATCGCACGAAGCGCCTTAAGCCCCATCGACTGATATTTGAACGGGTTGCGCACGACCGGGTCCTGTTCGGCCTCGATCACCAGCCAGCCGGAATAACCATGCTCGGCCGCGATTTTCAAAACCGGTTCGAAATCAACAATGCCTTCCTCGTCGCCGGGCACGGTAAACACGCCGCGCCGCACCCCTTCAAGGAAGCTCAGATGCTGATTGCGCACCTGCTCGGCGATTTTCGGACGCACGTTTTTGCAATGGATATGCGCCACCCGATCCATATAACGGCTGGCCAGTTCTTCGGGATTTGCCCCACCAAACCATGCGTGCCCGGTATCAAGCAACAAATGCGTTTTCGGGCCGGTATGGGCCATGAAGGCATGAATTTCATCAGCCGTTTCAACAATCGTGCCCATATGGTGATGATACACCAATGTGATCCCCTGATCGGCGCAATAGGCGGCAATCGCCTCGACATCCGCGCCAAATTTCGCCCAGTTATCCGCTGGCAAAACCGGGCTATCAGACAGGGAGGCATTATCATTGCCATGGATCGCATTGCTGGTTTCACACACGATGCACACCTTGCATCCCATGGCTTTCAGCAAATCCAGATGCGGCTGGATCGCCTTTTTCTCGTCCTCGACCGAATGGGTCAGAAGGTTAAGCGAATGCCAGCCCGACACGAATTTAAGCCCGTTGGGATCAAGCTTGGCCTTCAGTGCCGCCGGTTCGGTCGGCATCTTGTGGCCTTTTTCAATCCCGTCAAAACCGATTTCACCCGCTTCGGACAAACAGGTTTCAAGGCTGATTTCAGCACCCAGCGTCTGATCATCGTCATTCGACCAGGCAATCGGGTTGGTACCGTAAAGGATCATTTTCTTAATCTCCGGGGCGCTGTTGTTTAAGCGCAGCTTCGTAATTTTTGCGTGCTTCGTTCACCGTTGGCCGAACCGAAACTTCCGGCACGGCAACATCCCACCAATGACCACCGGCGTCGGTGCTTGGCAGGGGATCGGTATCAATGACAATGGCGTATGACCGGTCCGCCTTGCGCGCACGTTCCATCGCCGCTTCCAGTTCGCTGATCGACGATACCTTTTCGGCAATCGCCCCCATCGATCCGGCATGGGCGGTGAAATCAATCGCGGACGGCACCACATGACGTGCGGTATCCAGAAGGTTGTTAAAACTCTCCCCACCCGTCGCCATCTGCAACCGGTTGATACAGCCATAACCACGGTTATCAAGGATCACGGTGATGATCTTGTGGCCCAGCATCACACTGGTCGCCAATTCCGAATTCATCATCATGTATGACCCGTCACCGACCATCACGACGACCTCGCGGTCGGGCTGTGCCATCTTGACCCCAAGCCCGCCGGCAATCTCGTATCCCATGCAGGAAAAGCCGTATTCAACGTGATAACCGTTGGGTTTTGCCGCCTTCCAAAGCTTGTGCAGCTCGCCGGGCAGACCACCCGCCGCACAGACGACAATCGCATCGTCATCAACGCTGCGCTGAACCGCACCAATCACCTGCGCATCAGTCGGAAGGGCATTGCCCGTCGGCATTGCCGTCACCTTGTCCACCGCCGCAATCCAATCGGGTTTAAGCCCGGCATCAATCGCCGGTGCCCGGTAATCGCCCAGCATGTTGCCAATTTCGGCAAGGGTGATTTTGGCATCCCCCGTTACCGCAATCGCATTATGTTTGGCCGCGTCATAGGCCGCGACATTGATCGACAGAATGCGCCGGTCCGGGTGCTTGAACAGCGCCCAGCTGCCGGTGGTGAAATCCTGCAACCGTGTGCCGATGGCAATGATCAGGTCGGATTTCTCGGCAATCGCGTTGGCACTACTCGCCCCCGTGACCCCAATGGAACCAAGGTTAAGCTCATCATCCCACGGCATGGATGATTTACCCGCCTGCGTTTCCCCGACCGGGATATTGTGACGATGGGCGAACTCGACCAGGGCATCGCACGCCCCCGCGTAATGCACCCCGCCACCGGCAATGATCATCGGCTGCTTGGCCGCCCTGATCGCCGCCACCGCCGCGTCAAGCTGATCCAGATCGGCGCGCGGACGCACGGTTTTCCAGATTTTGGTCTCAAAGAAACTCTCGGGCCAGTCAAAGGCTTCTGCCTGCACATCCTGACAGAATGCCAATGTCACCGGGCCGCAATCGGCCGGATCGGTCAGGGTTGCCATCGCACGTGGCAGGGCGG
This sequence comes from Thalassospira sp. MIT1004, assembly GCF_001858545.1. Taxonomy (NCBI): domain Bacteria; kingdom Pseudomonadati; phylum Pseudomonadota; class Alphaproteobacteria; order Rhodospirillales; family Thalassospiraceae; genus Thalassospira; species Thalassospira sp. MIT1004. The sequence continues at coordinate 200,250 of NZ_MCAO01000043.1, forward strand.
TCAAAAGCTGCTCGGCGCGTATGATGCGGTCAAAATAACGGCTGACCGGCTTGAAACAGTCATTGGCCGAAATCGTGCCATCGCCGAAATCCTCGACCTGCTGCAACACCGGATCAGGTGCCCGATTGGCAAACACGTCACCGGGCACAAACAGAACCGGCAGGCGGTTGACATGCGCCAATGCCGCGGCGGTCACCATATTGGTCGCACCCGGCCCGATCGATGTCGTGACCGTCATGGCACGTTTGCGGTTCGATGCCTTGGCGTACGCAATGGCGGCATGGGCCATGCCCTGCTCGTTATGGCCGCGCCAGGTCGGGAAATCATCCCCGATGCCGTGCAATGCCTCGCCCATTCCGGCAACATTGCCATGACCAAATATCGCCCAGCACCCGCCGAAAAACGGTACACCGTCTTCGTTCTGCTGTTTGCTTAAATACCGCACCATGGCTTGGGCGGCGGTTAATCGAACGGTTTTCATGCCGCTCCTCCCGATTTTTTGCGCGCCGCATCCCATGTGGTGCAAAGCGCGCGATATTTTTCCGCCATCTGTGCAACGGCTGTTTGATCGTCAATGTTACCCGCAAGCCAGTCGCGTGCAACCCCGGCAAAGATCGTCCGCCCGACGGCAAAGCCCCTGACCATCTCATGCTTGGCCGCAACTTCGAAACTTGCCACCAGCTCGGCTTCCGGCGCTTCAAGGCCCAGAACGACGATGCCCCGGCAATAAGGATCATGGCGCGCAATCATGTCACAGGCATGACGCCATGCCGCGTCCGATTTCATCGGCTCCAGCTTCCACCAATCGGGATAAACCCCGATCTCATAGAACCGCTCGATGATTTTTGCCGTCGTCTGATCATCACAGGCCGCCACCTTTGACGGGATGATTTCCAAAAGGAATTCAAGCCTGTTGGCCCGTGCGCCATCTGCCAGTCGCTTGATGGTTTCTTCCTGATCGGCCTTCATCGCCGCGTCGTCATCGGGGTGATAGAAACACAGCACCTTCACCACATGCTCGACCGGCCATTCCGCAAGCTTGCTTCCGATATCCGGGCCGATTTCCAACCGCAATGGACGCGATCCCGGCAATTCAACCGGCCGCCCGATCCAAAGTCCGGTTCCCGCCGCCGCATAAAGCGCATCGCGCCCAAGGCGCGGCTCGCACAGGATGCCATAACCCGATTTATCGCCCGCGACATCGCGTACGGAACGCAGGCAAAGCTCCTTGAACGGCCCGATCCGGTCGCGCGAAACACCAACCTCATCGGCCAGATCTTCAAGCTGCATGCGGTGATCAAATGCAAAAACCCGCATTTCCGGCCAATCACCAATCCGGTTGGTCGACCAATGGATCTGCTCCAGCTCCGCATCATGACGCAATGCCGGGGTTTTGATCCCTCGCTCAAAGAAGAACTGCAATTCTTCCCAGCTTGGATAGGCCGGCGTACAGCCATGCCGCGACACCGCAAACGCCCCGCACGCATTGGCATATTTAAGCGACGTTTCCCAGTCCTGATCGGTCAGCCACCCCTTAAGCAGACCCGACATAAACCCGTCGCCAGCGCCCAGAACGTTAAACACCTCAACCGGGAAACCGGGGCCGGAAATACCGTCATCAAGCTTCGCGCCAATCTTGCCGGTAAAGGCAACCGCCCCCATCGGCCCGCGCTTGCACACCAGTGTCGCGTTCGACGTAACCCGCACATTTTCAAGCGCCTCAAGGGTATCGGTCGTGCCACCGGCAATGTGAAATTCTTCCTCGGTCCCGACGATCAGGTCAAAAAGATGCAATGTCGCTTGCAGTTCCTTGGTCACCTTGTCCGATGCAATGAAGCGGTTTTCACCATCCCCATGCCCCGACAATCCCCAAAGATTGGGCCGGTAATCAATATCAAGGGCCGTTTTGGCCCCGTTTTCCCGCGCCAGTTTCAATGCCTTCAGCACAGCCGCCCGGGTGCGCGGATGCGATAAATGCGTCCCCGTGACGGTGACGCACCGCGCATCGGCAATAAATTCGGGATCAATATCATCCTCGCACAGCGCCATATCGGCACAGTTTTCCCGATAGAAAATCAACGGAAACTGTTCCTGATCACGCACGCCCAGAAGGACAAGGGCGGTCAGACGTTCCGGATCGGTGACAACACCACGGACATCGACACCCTCGGCAATCAACTGTTCACGGATGAAACGGCCCATATGTTCATCACCGACCCGGGTAATCAGGGCCGATTTCAGGCCAAGCCGCGCGGTGCCACACGCCATATTGGTCGGTGATCCGCCGATATATTTGTTAAAGGATGCCATATCCTCAAGGCGGCCACCGATCTGCGCGCCATAAAGATCGACCGACGATCTTCCGATGGTAATGACATCAAGATTTTTCATCAGATCGTCCCCCCAAGCGACCCTTCAAGCTCGGCCAGTTCCTGACCGCCCGCCATCAGATCCTGCAATTCTTCGGGTTTGATATCACCGCGCTTTGCCGTGCCATGTGTCTGGCCACGGTTCAGCACCGTGAAACGGTCGCCCACCGCCATGGCATGGCGCACATTATGGGTAATGAAAATCACCCCGATGCCCGATTTCCGCACCCTATCAATGGTCGCAAGGACGTTTGACGTCTGCCGCACGCCAAGGGCGGATGTCGGTTCATCCAGAATAAGCACCTTGGCCCCGAAATAGACCGCACGCGCAATCGCCACCGTCTGCCGCTCGCCCCCCGAAAGGGTGCCGACCGCCTGTTCCGGCTCGCGCAGATTGATACCCATACGCGCCATTTCATTAAGTGTGACCGAATTGGCGTGATCGAAATCGATCCATTTGAACGGGCCCAAACTTTTGCGTGGCTCACGCCCCATCCAGAAATTACGCGTCACCGACATTAACGGGATCATCGCCAGATCCTGATAAACCGTTGCAATGCCGCTTTCCATGGCGTCACGCGGGCTTTCAAAAACGACGTCCTTGCCGCCAACCCTCATCGTTCCCTTGGTCGGTTTATGCACACCCGACATGGTCTTGATAAAGGTCGATTTGCCCGCCCCGTTATCGCCCAGAAGACAATGGCATTCGCCTTCCATCACATCGAATGACACCCCGCCCAGCGCGATCACCGGACCAAAATGCTTTTCGATATTGTTCATTTCAATCAATGGCGTGCTCATCACCGTTCTCCCGTGATCATGCGGCGGATATAGGTGTTCATGATGACGGCAAGGATCAGGATACCGCCCAGGAACACACGGAACAGCGAACTTTCAGCCCCGGCAAAAAACAGCCCCTGCTGAACCACACCGAAAATCAGCGCGCCAAGGGCCGCCCCGATGACCGAACCATATCCCCCGGTCAGAAGCGCCCCGCCGATCACCACACAGATAATCGCTTCAAATTCTTTTAAAAGCCCGCGGTCTGCTGCAGCCGAACCGAATTCCATCACCTGACAGGTGGCGAAAACCGTGGCGCAGAACGCGGTAAACATGAACATCAGGATCTTGACCCGATTGACCGGCACGCCGACATAACGTGCGGCCTGCGCATCCCCGCCGGATGCGAAAATCCAGTTACCGAAACGGGTTTTGGTCAAAAGCCAGTGCCCGAAAATCACCAGCACCACCGCCCAGACCACCAGCATCGGCAGGCCTTCAACAACCGGCTGCCCCTCGCGTGAACCGCGCGTAAAGGTATCAAGCAGGCCAAGATCGGCAAACCACTGGAACAGGTCCTTGAAAATCACGCCGCCAAACAGGAAAGCCAGCGGATCGCCCTCTGCGGCTTCCTTGACCCCGCCAATAATCGTCTGGCGCGTGGTCAGGATGGATAACCAGATCGTCAAACCGCGCAGGATATAAAGAAATGCAAGGGTAACGATAAAGCTCGGCAATCCGGTCTTGATCACAAGGAAACCGTTTAACGCGCCAAGCCCGACACAAATGACAAAGGCCGCAATGATCGACAGCCACACCGGCCATCCCAGATGGACCGACAGGATGGCAATCACCACCCCGGCAAAACCGATCATCGATCCGACCGACAGATCAAATTCGCCGGCAATCATCAAAAGGCAGGCACCAACCGCAATGATGGCAAACTGCGCAGAAACCACGCCCCAGTTCTGCACCCCTTCGGGCGAGAACATGCCGCTATCGCCCGCGATCATGAAGAAGAAAACAAAGACCAGGATCGTGCCGCAAATAGCACCCAGTTCCGGTCGGATCATGGCACGTCGAAGGGTTGAGACTTGCTTGAGCCGCTCGTCCGTCATGACATCACTCTTTTATCTGGCAGGTGAGTTTTGCCAGGGGGCGGCACGCTGCCAGCCCCCTGACGGGAGGAATGCTTAACGGAATTCGCCAGCGTATTTTTCAACAAGCGCGATATTGTCCTTGGTGATGAAACCGGGACCGGAATTGATGTTGCCGGACGGCAGAACACCATATCGTGCATAGTTGGTCAGGATAACGACCGGCAGATACCCCTGAAGGTAAGGCTGCTGATCAATGGCGAAATTGATCTCGCCCTTTTTGATCGCTTCGGCGATTTCGCTGGAAAGATCGAACGTGCCAAACATGATCTGACCGGCAAGACCGGCATCACGAACGGCGGCCAGCGTCGGATGGGCCGAATTCGGGCCAAGTGTCAGGATCGCATCGACATCCGAATTGGTGTTCAGATAGGCCGCGACCTTGTTCTTCACTTCCGACGGATCCATGCCGCTATCGATCATCTGGCTGCCAAGCTCGACGCCAAGCGCATCGGCAAAGCCACGGCAACGCTCAACCGATGCCGGGTTGGTGATGTAATGGTTCACACAGACAAATGATTTCGCACCGGCGGCTGCGGCACGTTTGCCCGCCCCGAAACCGGCATCATATTCCGGCTGACCAACATGCATCAGCGCGCCAAGCTCGGCGGACTGTTCAACGGTGCCGGAATTGATTGTGATCACCGGAATACCGCGATCAACCGCATCCATGATCGGGCCTTTAAGCACGTTGAAATCGGCGATGGTGACAATGATGCCATCCGGGTTGGTGGCCGCTGCCTGCTCGACAATACGGGCCATATCGGCCAGATCGCCGGTCGGCGGGTTACGGTAATCAACCGTGACTTCCATCTGGTCGCCTGCGACCTTGATGGCATTCTTGATGGTGTTCCACCAGCTGTCCGAGTCCGGTGCATGGCTGATCAGAACGAATTTTTCGTCTTCTGCCGAAGCAGTCCCGGTAAATCCGGCAAAGGCAATGGCAGCGGCCGCAATTGCGGTCAAAGTCTTCTTCATCGTTAGCCTCCCTAGTGGCTTTGAAACGGGGCCGCATTTTGCGCCCCGATGCGTCGACTGAATGTTCAGTGAGCGGTCCGGCCTGTGATTTCTTAAGGCGTCACTTTTTACCGGGCCTCGCTTCGGGGTCAGGTGCCCCGAATTCGATGAATGGAATTTTTATTCCATTTTTATTTTGATGCAACAAATTTTTTCTATTCGCTTGCCCGATCCCGTTTTGCCCCAATCGCCACCGCCAACGAAATCGCCAGCGAAAGCGTGGCCGACAGCGCCCTGAAGGCCCCAACATCGACCTCGGACACCGCAAGGGTCAGGGCGTCAATCCGCCGAAGCGGACTTGTCATGGTATCGGTAATCGCCACCACCGGGTTGCCGAGTCCCCGTGCATAGGCCGCCAGATCGATGGTTTCCTGCGAATAGGGGGCAAAGGTAATGGCAATCATCACATCGCCCTTGCGAATGGCATGACGCGGGTTAAGCTTCCCCACCCCGTCATGCAAAACCGCCGGGATGTCCATCTTTTCAAACGCATAGGATAAATAACTCGCCACCGGGAATGCCCGCCGGAAACCGACAATATGGATCATCGGGGCAGCCGCCAGCACATTGACCGCTTCCTCAAGCAATCCGGCATCAATCGACGACGCCAGATTTTCAAGCGACAGCCGCCCGGCCTCGACAAATTCGGCCAAAAGCGCACTGGGGCTATCGGCCCCGCTTGCCCGCAGATTTTCAAGGCGCGTCGCGTAGTCCGGCCATTTCTGGGCATAGGTTTCGCGAAACATTTTCTGCATTTCGGAAAATCCCGAAAAGCCCAGCAACTGGCAAAACCGCATAAAGGCGGATGGTTGCACCCCCGCCCCGGCGGACAGTTCCGCCACGGTCGAAACCGCAATACGGTCTGTATTCTGGGCGACAAATTCGGCGCATTGCCTCAATCTCTTGGGCATTGCCTCCGATATTTCAGCCAGCCGATGATTGAATTCTTCAAGCGAGACCGGCGCGGTTTGTTCCGTCATGGCGTACGGGTTTCCTGTTTTTGTTTTTGCTTGACGCTGGATGTATTCCATGATCATCCATTTTATAGAATAAAAATTCTATTTTGATACAGACAGGGAGTCCAGCGAAATGGCATCCATCGGTATTGGCCTTATCGGCACCGGTTTCATGGGCAAGGCGCATGCGCTTGCATTTGGCGCGGTTCGCGCCGTGATGGGCGATGTCCCTGATGTCCGTCTTGAACTGCTCTGTGATACCCCGGCGGACAAGGCCAGAACCATGGCCGATCAGTTCGGTTTTGCGCGTGCCACCGATGACTGGAAGGCCCTTATTGCCGATCCGGCGGTCGATATCGTGTCGATCACCACCCCCAATATGCTGCATTTTGACATGGCGCTGGCCGCAATTGCGGCGGGCAAGCATGTCTATTGCGAAAAGCCGCTGGCCCTGACGCTTGATCAGGCGCGTGCGATGCGCGATGCGGCGCGCAAGGCCGGGGTGAAAACCATGGTCGGCTATAATTACATCAAAAACCCCGCCTTTACCCATGCCTGCAAACTGGTGCGCGAGGGTGCGATTGGCGACATCGTGCATTTTCGCGGCTGGGTGGACGAGGATTATCAGGCCAACCCCGAACTCCCCTGGACCTGGCGCAGCACGATTGCCGATGCCGGATTGGGGGCGTTGGGGGATATGGGATGCCATCTGGTGTCGATGACCTATGGCCTTGTCGGCCCGATCGACAGCCTGATTGCAGATATGCAGACAGTCCATGAAACCCGCCCGCTGGCCGATGGATCGGGCCGGGCAAAGGTCGAAAACGAAGATACAGCAACCGCCCTTGTCCGCTTTGCCAATGGCGCACAGGGCAGCATTTCAACCTCCCGCTCCGCCTGGGGGCGCAAAAACCGGCTGGCATGGGAAGTCCACGGCACAAAGGGCATGCTGTGCTTTGATCAGGAACGGCTGAACGAATTGCAGCTTTACCGCAATGAAGGCCCGACCGCCAAACAGGGCTTCACCACCATCCTGACCGGCCCGGAACATCCGCCTTATGGCAATTTCTGTCCGGCACCGGGTCATCAGCTTGGCTTTAACGACCTCAAGGTCATCGAAGCCGCCGCCCTTCTGCGCGCCATCCGCGACAATCACGCTGCCTATCCGGGCTTTGACGATGCCTTTGAATTCGAAAAGGTCATCCACGCGGTTGCCCTGTCTGCCCGCGAAGAACGGCGTGTAAAAATCGACGACCTTTAACGCACGGCATTATCGGAAGGGCTCAAGCGTCCGACATATGTTCGGGCTTGCCCTTCCGCTTGGCAAAAAGCACCAATATCCCCGCCCTCTGCTGTGTTTTTGATTTTGCAGGCATGGTTTCCATCCTTCTTTGGTGTGTTTCACACCCCAAACGGTCGGCGCTTCCAAAAGATGCCCTCTAATCAGCCAAGCAACATGCGCAAGACAGGCTGCAATTTGAACGTCAATACGCCACCGATAATGAAAAGGCCGGAACAGCACTTCTGCTATTCCGGCCTTCATCATTCAGGAGCCGACGGGAGGTCTCGGCTCCCTCACTGAACCAGCGGCAATTCCTTGCGGTCGCCCTCAAGCGTCCATTCCATTGGATTAAGAGCACGGCCCTCGGCCGATACGACGCCGTTTTGATGGAACAACACCGTGCCATATTGCGCATCTTCGATACGATATGTGCCATCGGTATCAACATGAACATCAAGCGCATGGCTATTGGCAAATTTCGCCAAATCACCGGCATGTCCCAGTCGAACAACCCATATCCCATCACGCCCCGCAAGACGCAATTCATGCCCGGCCGACCCGCCCGTTTGCACAAGCTCCAAAGGTCCCGAAGCCGATATAAGCAACGCACCCTCGCCCGAACGTGCCGACGCCCGATGTCCATCGACATGCCATTCATCAAACGCCAATGTCGGGAACCATGCATGGGTAAAATCAGGTTGCGGTGCCACACCTTCAAACCGGACAATCGCCAGATCGCGATATTGCTGAACGCGCGGAACACTTGCCGATCCACCCCAGAAAGACGGGCGACCAAAACCGGATTGAACAATTTCGCCGGGATGGTTGATGAATATCTGTGCGCCCGGCTCGCGACCGATCCGCGCCTGAAGAAGCGTTTCCTGATATCCCCAGTCCCGCCAACGATAAAGGGCGGCACTTCCCATCGCGGTTTCACTGGTTTTGTAATGATACAATCGGCAAAACGCATTTTCGCCCTGCCAGAAAGTCCATTCCTGCGCGGTATCGCGTTTCTCCCAGCAGGCAATGTCGGCAAGATCAGGCAATTCAAGCCCATGATCACGCAACGCCAAAGCCATTTGGGCCAGGCAATTCACATGCGCCCCAAACTGCCCTTTGCCCCACAACAATCTGGCAAGACCGTTCAGCTCCAAAGTATCGGCGACGCAAAGTGAATGCTCGTAACTTCGGCCCTGCGCCCCGGTAATGACGCCGTGATGCGCCGAATTGGCAATCATGGTGATCAGTCGGGTAATGGCACCAGATGCCCGTTTCCGAATGACTTCGTCGGGTGCAAGCGCAAACAGGGCCGCCAGCCCTTTAAGATCAATCGGGAAATAGGTGCCAGAATTGAATTCCGCCATTTCGGCTGCTTCGAAATGATCGAACCACGCCATCAGGCGCTCATAACCGGCCTGTTTCTGTGCGGTGCCATTCCGATCTGCGCGCCGGAAATGTGACTGCGGCAACAGGTTCCCTGCCAGATAGGCAGAAGTATGGAACAACAATGCATGGTTTTCCGAGAAATACCACTGAACATCGTTGCCCGGCTCATCCATCCAATAACGGAATTCAAGAATAGCGGCATCGATACGCGCGACCAAAGATGCAGGTAGCCGATCCGCAAACACAATGCGCGTCCACAACAGCGGAACCAGCGCAAAATCAGCACAGTCATAACACTGCTCGATCCCCGGCAAAGCCGTGTTGATGATTGCCTCGGCACGCGCCAACGCCACCTCATCCCCGACGGCCGCACAGGCAAGTGCGGTTTCGGTATCGGTTTCACCGTTCTTTGCAATCCATGCAAGGCTTTCGGCAATGCGCGCCTCAAGGTTTTCCGGTGCTGGCCCGGTTACAGAGCGCCAACTGACTTCCGCGCCAAGCCGTGCTTCGGATGCGAAATCGCCGCACTGGAACGCAAATCCGAAATACCGGTAATCTGCCGGAAAATCGTTCGACGATGCCAGACGCACACGATCGGCTCCCGCTGGAATTTCAAACGTCACATCATTATGATCATGCGACATGAAATGACCGGCAACCCTGACCCGGCCGCGAACCTTGTCAGGAAACGGCACAGGCATGACAAGCCAGATATCATCACTGTCATAGAATTTACGATCAAGATGCATGGTATCAACAGCCGCCTCGACCGCAGATACGGCCTCAGGTTCCGCCGGAAAACAATTCCCCGCCTCTGCCTTTGGGCCGTCAATCCAGACAAGCGCAATACGGATAACCGCATCGCGCTCGCACAGATCTTCAAACTGGACGGCAACCTCGTTGTGGCCCTGTTTCAGATCGGCCTCAAACTCGACCTCGTCCATGGCGTTGCGGGTCGCGGGCGAAAGCCACGCAACCGACCGCCCGTTCACATACACGCGCGCGGCCCCACAAACACCCAATCGCAACCGCGCTCGGCCTGCATCCATGGCATTGATCGCCGTTCTCGCCCACCCCTGAATATGGGTTGCCCGGAACCAGAACCCCGAAAGATCAAGAAACGGTGACCCGCCTGGCAAAATGTTCCTTGCCTTCCGCCAATCGGGGAACGGCAGTTCGGCAATTTCTTTGCCACGGCGTTCGGCAATATAAGCGGTCCGGCAGGGATAGGTATGCGGGATGAAATTCTTTTCCTTTGTCAGGAAAAAGGTTGAATCCATCTCGCCTTCCATCGGCATATCCGCCACATCATATGCCCGTTCTTCAAGCGACGTGACCTGCCAGTAAGGAACGGATGCTCCGGATTTAAGCAGCATGACTTAACGCAGCTCCTTAATGGCAACCGGCGAAACATCGGTATATTCCTGATTTTCCCCGGTCATGCCCCACACAAAACCATACGGCCCGGTACCGGCCCCCATATGAATGGACCAGGCTGGCGACAGGACGACATCGCCATTTGCCACAACCAGATGGCGGGTATTGTCCGGGCGCCCCATGAAATGCATAACCCGGTCTTCATCCGAAAGATCGAAATAGCAATAGGCCTCCATGCGGCGCTCATGCAGGTGCGGCGGCATGGTGTTCCAGACCGAACCCTTCGCCGGATCGGTAATGCCCATCAGCAACAGACAGGATGGCGCGACCTCTGGATGAATATACATCGCCAGGGAACGGCGATTGCTTTTCTCGGCATCCCCCATCTCAAGGATTTTCGATTCCGCACGCGTGATCAGGCGCGTCGGCACTGAATGCCCCGCCGGGACCGAATTCATATAAAAACGTGCCGGGCTTTTGGCATCATTACTACCCAGCGAGACGGTTTCAGCACCACGGCCGATATAAAGAACATCGCGGTTTGCAAGCTCATAGCGCGTTCCGTCCACCTCGATCCAGCCCGCGCCGCCAAGGTTTGCAATGCCCATTTCACGCGCATCAAAGAACAGGTTCGTCCCGACATCTTTGCCATCGCCAAAGCCAAGCGCCTTTTCCCCCGGAACGGCACCACCGACAATCATCCGATCAAAATGAGTATACGCAAAGCTGATCTGACCCGGCACAAAGAGACGCTCGACCATAAAATTCTCGCGCAACTGGGTCGTATTCATTCCATCGATCTGATCGGGACCGGCACCATAGCGTTGTTCCATAGCCACGGGATATCTCCTAAGGATGTTCCTGCACGTTCAGCCACCGTTTGGATCGGTGACGTACTTTATAAATTCGCAGAAGCAGGAAGATGGCTTCCTGTTCCGCACAAGAAAAAACATCACACCAAGAAATTTTTCGTGCAATATGTAAATAAATTCCACAAACTGATGAGAATCAGGAAAGGGAAAAACATGGCAGTTAGCGGACGCACGAAGATAAGCGACATCGCCTCGCGTCTTGGGGTTTCTACGGCAACCGTATCACGCGCCCTAAGCGGCAATGGCTATGTCCGCGAACATCTCGCCTCCAGAATCCGGGCTGCGGCCATTGAAATGAACTACGCCGTTTCAAGCACCACTGCCGGGCAAAAGGTCCTGATTGTTTCCTCGCAAGAGGCCATGATCGATTTCAAACGCAGCCAGTTCACCATGTATGTTCTCGAAGGGGTTCGCGAACGCGCCGAAAGCCGGGACATCCGCATAGAATCTTACATCTATCAGCCCAATCAACGCTTCGAAGACCTCTACAACGCGGCACAGGCCCCGGATTTGATCGGTCTTTTGCTTGTTTCCGTCGATGATGCGACACTCGATTATGTGCGCGCCTCGGATATGCCTGCCGTCCTGGTCAATGGTGACGATCCGGAAATGCAGCTAAGCTCGGTCACGCCGTGCAATCGATCGGCGGCCTCCTTGGCGACCAAACATCTTATCAATCAAGGACACCGCCATATCCTGTTTCTCAATCGCCCCGGCAGGCGCACGATCCAGCGCCGCTTCGAAGGATGGCGCGACGCCATGGCCGAACATTACAATCCCGACTATGTGATCGATATCGACGACTGGACCGCCGAAGCCGCCAGCCAGCGCATTACCGAGGTCATCGATAGCAACCTTTCTTTCAGCGCCATTGTCGCTGCTGGCGATATCCTGGCTGTCGGCGCTGTTTCCGCCCTGCAAGCCAAGGGCTACAACGTCCCGAAAGATGTTTCTGTGGTCGGCATTGATGGCCTGCCCCAGGGCCAATACATGTCACCTGCGCTGACATCGGTCAAAATTCCGATGCAGACAGTCGGCGCGCTGTCGCTGGATCTGCTGATTGAAACCTGCCGACTGACCAATGCCGATATTGAAATGCCCGCACGCCGGATTGAACTGGCGTGCGAGCTCATTAACCGCGAAAGCGTCGGCCCGCCACCGGCCAAACTACGCTGACAGACATGACCGGCCAAACGTGATCAGGGCGCCACAAACCGCCCTATCGCGCAAGCCAGCCGCCATCGACATTCAGGATTGCACCTGAAACATAATCAGATGCGGGCGCTGCCAGATAAACCGCTGTTTCCGCGATATCATCAGGCCGTCCCCAACGCCCTGCCGGAATACGTTCCAGAATGGCCGCAGACCGATCAGGATCATCACGCAACGCCTGTGTATTGCTTGTCGCGATATAGCCCGGCGCAATCGCATTCACATTGATACCGCGTGCCGTCCATTCATTTGCCAGAATACGGGTCAAACCGGCCACACCATGCTTGGATGTGGTGTAGGACGGAACCCGAATGCCCCCCTGAAACGATAAAAGCGACGCGATATTCACAATCTTGCCCTGCCCGCCGCGCGCAAAGACCTCCTTGGCAAATGCCTGCGCGGTAAAGAACACCGCCTTGGCATTTACATCCATGACGGCGTCCCAGTCTTCTTCGGTAAAATCGATGCAATCGGCGCGGCGGATAATCCCCGCATTATTGACCAGAATGTCGATATTGGCCCCTTCAAACAGGGCCGCACCCGCCATCGGATCAGCAAAATCAACAATGACTTCGCTTGCGACACCACCCGCATCACCGATCATTGCAACCGTTTCGCCGCAGCTTCGCCGTCCGGCACAGACAACTTCCGCACCTGCGCGTGCCATGGCGACGGCAATAGCCTGCCCTATTCCGGCATTGGCACCGGTTACCAAAGCTTTTCGACCGCTCAGCGAGAACGCATTCATGATATAACTCCGCTTGGATAGGATTAGGTATGGGTGAACGTCACATCAGCCCAAGGAACCGCGGCAATGCCAACGTGATCCAGGGGACATAAGTGGTCAGAAGCAAGGCCGCCGATGTCGCAAAGAAGAACGGCAGGATCGGCCTTACCACCTGATCAATGCGCAGATTGGCAACCGCACACCCGACAAAAAGGACGCTCCCGACCGGTGGCGTCATCGATCCCACCCCAAGGTTAAAGATCATGATGATGCCCAAATGCACGGGATGAATGCCGATCTCGGTCGCAATCGGCAAAAAGATCGGGGTGAAAATCAACACTGCCGGCGTCAGATCCATGAAAAACCCGATGATCAGCAGACAGACATTCATCACCAGCAAAATCACAATGGGATTGTCAAAGGTCAGAATGGTCTCGGCAATGACATCGGGAATCCCGGCAATCGTCATGACATAGGACATGATGCCCGATGCCGCGATCAGAAACAGGATCGAACAACTCGTAACCGCCGACGATTTCAAAGCTTCCAGATATTCCTGCAAGCTTGCCATCCGGTACATCAACGACAGAACAAATGAATACAGCACGGCAACCGCCGCCCCTTCTGTCGCGGTAAAAGCCCCGATCGCAATGCCACCAATGACCAGGATAATCATCAATAACGGCGGCAACGCCTGCCATGTCACATGCAGAATTTCCGACCAGCCGACACTACCTTCCGTGCGATAACCGCGACGCATGGCAAAAAAGGTAATGACCATCATAACCGACAGCCCCATCAGGATGCCCGGAAGATACCCGCCAAGAAACAGGGCCGAGATCGACGTCCCGCCAGACACCAGCGAAAACAGGATTAAAGGTCCGCTTGGCGGGATCAGAATACCAGTTGGCGCCGATGCAATGTTGACCGCAGCCGAAAACGCGGGATCATACCCCTCTTTGCGCTGCAACGGCCCCATAACCCCGCCAACGGCGGCCGCAGCAGCAATGGACGACCCGGAAATAGAGCCAAACAGCATATTGGCCAGCACATTGGTATGCGCCAAGGCACCGGGCATACGCCCGCCCAGCAACTTCGCCAGATTGATCAGGCGGATTGCGATACCGCCCTTGTTCATGATGTTCCCCGCCAGCACAAAAAACGGGATAGCCAAAAGCGTAAAACTGTCGATGCCCGAAAACATCTTTTGGGCGCTGACGAAACTGATCACGCTTGATGGCAAATAGGCAAAGCCCGTCACAACCGACGAAACACCAATTGCAATCGAAATCGGCGTTCCAAGGGCAAGAAGGCCGAAAAACAGCGCAAACAGCACAATTGCCGCACCCGCAGGATCAAGCATGAAATCAACAAGGGCATCCATTTCAAACTGTCTCCTGCACTTCTTCAACCGGTGCCAGTTGGCCCAGACCGATCAGAATAATATTAAGGGCCTGCAACAGAATGATCAGGCCCGCCGACACCGGAACCGCAAGGTAAACCATCCCCATCGGGATCTGCATGATCGGCGAAAGCTGCGCCATTGCCGACATGCTCGCCCCCCAGCCACCGATCAGCATCGTAAAGCTGGCAAATGCGATGGAAATAACCCCGTTCAGCATCGCCAGCCCTTTGCGCCACCACATCGGCCCCAGAAAAACCAGCAGATCAAGCGACAGATGTTTACGGCTGCCAAAACAGTAAGCCGACCCCAGAAGCGCCATCCAGATCATCGTAAATCGAAGCGTTTCTTCCGTGAACAAGGCAGGCGTTGCCAGCACATAGCGGGTAAAAACCTGCCACAGCATCAGGACCACCATGCCGCACAAAGTGATTGAAATAATCACCAGCAGCAGGCGCTCTATGCCATGCTTGAGAGATTGCAACACTTCGCGTTTCCTCCGTCGAAGTCGCCCGGCCAAATTCAGGCATTATTTTTATGTCGATTGTCCCCAGACCATGCGATGTGCAAACAACATCTGCAATCTGAAAATTATTTTCATAAACATTTCAGAACCGGGCTTAAACGTTAAAGCAGGATGACGCAACCGCCGCTACGCAGCCAAACTGCGCTCCATCACATTCAAAAGATTATCAAACCCGGACAAATCTCTGACCTCAAAGATATTGGCGCGCAATCTGTCCCAAACGTGAATGCCGATGCCCCTTTCTCGCGGTTTCCGCATGTTTGCCTGGCCGCCCGTGAATGAAAATTTATTACATATGGAAATTTTATTTTCACAATGACAGTTTTATCCACATGTCATCGATGAAATGCGGTGACATTTTCGTCACCGCCAATCGGGCGGAAAAAAATCCAAGGGAGGAAAACAATGAAATATCAGAAACTTGCCTTGACCTTAACAGCAATCGCCGCCCTTACGGTCGGTCAGGCAGAGGCTAAAACACGTTTGACTCTGGCCAATTCGCTGTCAGCAGACCACCCGACCAGTACAGCCTTGCAGCAATTCGCCGATGAAGTGAAAGAACGCACAGACGGCGAAGTTACCATTCAGCTGTTTTTAAATGCGGTTCTGGGGTCCGAGCGCGAAGTCCTCGAACAGCTTCAGAACGGTGCGGTTGACATGACCCGCGTCAGTGCAGGCAACCTCGAAAACTTTGACCCGGTATTCAAGGCATTCACACTGCCTTATATCTTCAAGGGCGAAGACCATTTCTATCGGGTCATGACCGGACCGGTCGCAGACGAGGTCTATAACGCCACAGAAGGCAGCGGCTTTGTCGGTCTGACCTTCTTCGACAGCGGCGCACGTTCGTTCTATACCACCGATAAACCGATCAATACGCCAGAAGATCTTGCAGGCCAGAAAATCCGGGTTCTGAATTCCAACAGCTCGATCCGCATGGTCGAAATGATGGGGGGCTCCCCGACACCGATGCCCTACGCCGAAATCTACACGGCCCTGCAAATGGGCGTGATTGATGGTGCGGAAAACAACGTCACGGCTTTGACCATCGGTCGTCACGGCGAAGTCGCCAAATTCTATTCGCAGGACGAACATCTTCGTATTCCCGACTTCCTGGTGATCTCCAACGCGGCGGCAGAAAAACTCACCGACGAACAGAACGCCATCGTCAAGGAAGCTGCTCTTCACGCAACAGAATCCTTCCGTGCGCTTTGGGACCAGGCCGTCAAGGATTCGACCGCAGAAGCAGAAAAGATGGGGGTGACCTTTGTCTCCCCGGATCAGGCACCTTTCCGGGAAAAAGTCATGCCGCTGCTTGACGAGTATCGCAACGACCCGGATTTCGGCGGTCTTCTGACCCAGATTCTCGAAACCGAATAATTTTCCGCTCCGCGTCACCAAATTCCTTCAGAAAAAACAGCGAGACATAATAATGGGAACCGATACCGTCAGCCTTCACCACGAATTGAAAGAGAAAATCTCTCAGATAGTGACAGGCTTACGTAACCTGCGAGACGAAGGACAATTCAACGAGCCGAACCTTGATGGAACAGCCGGTGATTATGTCAGTTTCGATAGTTGGGAATGGCCACAGGGTGTCGGTCTGTATGGAATTGCGCAACTCTGGCTCCAGACCGGAGACGCAGAAGCGCGGAGCATTCTGGAAAATTGGTACGAAAAACAGCTTTCCCGGGGCCTGCCGCCCCAGAATGTGAACACGACAGCCCCCATGCTGGCCCTGTCCATTCTGTGGCAGCAGACCCGGGATCCTCGATGGGAACCTGTTCTTGACGATTGGGCAAACCGCCTGATCGAAGAAGCCCCGCGCACCACGTCCGGCGGGTTCCAGCACGATGTTTCAGACAAGATCAATAACGGCGAACTGTGGGACGATACCCTGTTCATGCTCGCCCTGTTTCTGGCATCCTACGGTCAGGCTTCCGGCCGAAAAGACCTGATCGAAGAAGCCAAATTCCAGTTTCTGGTCCACACCCACTATCTTTGCGAACCCGAAACCGGCCTGTGGTTTCATGGCTGGACCTTCGATGGAAATCACAATTTCGCCCGTGCGCGCTGGGCGCGCGGCAATTCATGGATTTCGGCAGGAATACTCGATCTGATTGATCTTGCCGATCTTGATGCCGCCACACGCCGCTATCTGCTGTGGGTTGTCAAGGCACAGCTATCAAGCCTGATCGACTATCAGACCGCGAACGGTACATGGCACACGCTGGTCGATGATCCAACTTCTTACGAGGAAATCTCGGCAACCTCTGCAATCGGCTATGCGCTGCTCAAAGGATATCGGCTGGGCCTTGGCCCCGAAAGCTGGAAAACGGCCGGTCAAAAGGCTCTGCATGCCGTGCTCGAAAACATCGACAGTAATGGCGTCGTGCAACAGGTTTCCTACGGTACCCGCATGGGACATGACCTTGAATTCTACAAGAACATCCCCCTGCACCCCACCGGCTATGGCCAATCGATGGCGCTTCTATGTCTCGTCGAAGCCCTCAATCACATGGCCGAATAAAGCGTGCATAAGAAAAGACACCCCGCTTAGCGAAAGCCGAGCGGGGTGTCTTGGTTTAGAGCTCTGTTATATCTCTCAAAATAGCTATTTATAACAGAAGTGGTTGCGGAGGCAGTCAACCAACTACGACCTATTGCTATCTCGT
The DNA here is from genome assembly GCF_001858545.1 of Thalassospira sp. MIT1004. Lineage (NCBI taxonomy): Bacteria > Pseudomonadati > Pseudomonadota > Alphaproteobacteria > Rhodospirillales > Thalassospiraceae > Thalassospira > Thalassospira sp. MIT1004. The sequence continues at coordinate 217,988 of NZ_MCAO01000043.1, forward strand.
ATGGTCTAAAGCATTTTGCCTTTAACGCATCTGTTTCAAGTTTGTCAGACCGTTCGCACGAAAACGCCACGCAACAAACGTGATTGTCCAAGCCGGGCATCACCTTGGACAATCCCTCTAAAAACTGACTTCCCGGATAAAGCCTGCGACTATCGCTTCATAAAGGCGGCGCGCCCAGCTCATGGGCTCGGCATCAATCTGTAGCCTGCCGCGCTGCATCATCGAAAAACCCTCGCCTGCCGGGGGACTTTCCCTATCCGTCGCAACGATCCCCTCCAGCTTGAAAACCGGGTCATGCGGGGTGTATCGGCCATCCCTGTCCGCAGTCGCGGCAATTGTCCCGCCGTGGGTGGATACAAGGGCCGGTGTCTCGATATAGGTGCTGTTGAACCGCTCGACAGTCTCGACCTTGATGTCAAGAACGGGTTGGGTAAACTGTTCCGGATAGAACCTGGCCGAAGGCCGGTTGCCGATCCGTGCAATATCGCGCTGGGAGACATAGGCGACAACTTCCCATGACGCCCGTTCGCTGGCACCGACAATCCGCGCAAGCTGGGTGCGCGGTGCAATCCAGTCGCCAACCCGGATATCATCGGCCAGTTCGCGCACCATGCCGTCAATCGGCGCACGCAGGGTCAGAAGATCCTGCCGCGCTTCAAGGGCAACGATCCGCGCCGCCAGACGCCGCATTTCCTGAAGACGCGCGGCATAGTCGCCAAGATTGCCCTGGCTCGCCTCGGTCTGCGCCAGCAATATCCGCGCCTCGGCAAGCTCCAGCTCCCGAATGCGGTGTTCGGCATCAAGTTCCGGCGCGCTCAGAATGGCAATCGTATCACCGGCACGAACCCGATCCCCTTTTTTCACCGTGATTTCGACAACCTGGCCTGCAACCGTGCTGATGATCTCCGCATCATTGCTGGCCTGAAGCACCGCATCTGCCGAAACACGCGATTGCCACGGCACGAAGGTCAGAACAACCAGAACAGCCAACAGAAATCCCGTCGCGACAAGCGACGGTGTTACTTTTGCGCTATGGCGGTCTTTCCACCAGTGTTTCATTTCATTTAAAACCGGAAGGACGATGAACCATGCGATTTCGACCACGAAAAGGATAATGCCAAGAACCTTGAAGAACAGGTGGTAAACCACCACCGCAATGCCAAGAAACAGAAAGAAGCGATAAATCCAGACCGCAATCGCAAAAGCCGTCAACATCCGCCGCTTTTTGCGTGGCATCGGTTCGGGGGCGGGATGCCCGAACCGGAAAAGCGTCTCGCGGATCGTCCATTTCGCCATGGCAAAGGACCGGTTTTGCAGATTGGCAATACCCAGAAAATCCGACAGCAGATAATAACCGTCAAACCGCATGAAAGGGCTGAGATTGATCAAAAGCGTCGTGATCCAGGTTGTCGTCGCCAGCAGGAACACCGCACTTTGCAACGGTCCGGGCGGCACAATATGCCAGAAAAAAGTCGCCAGCAGCGCAAGTGCGAGCTCAACCCGGATACCCGCCGCCGCAATACGCAGCCTTTTTTCCTTGCTGATGATCCGCCAGGCATCGGATGTATCGGTATAAAGCACCGGATACATCACCAGAAACGCCACCCCCATCGACGGCACCCGGCAGCCATAGCGCGCCGCACTATAGGCATGCCCGAATTCATGAAGAATTTTGGCAAGCGTAAGTGTCACCGCCATCCACACCACGCCCTGCCAGTTGGCAAAGCCCATGAATGTCGACACAAACAGGTCCCATTGACGCAAGGTCAGGAAAATGCCGATCAACCCCAGGATCAGCACGCCCAACTGAACCGCGCGCGATGCGATAATATCGGCAATCGCCTGGGTCTTGCGCAGGAAACTGTCCGGATGAACTAGAGGAACGCGGATAAAAAGATAATTGTGGATCGCCCATTTCCAGAAGGGCGGCTTGCCGGCATTGGCAATGCGCGAAAACTCGGCCACGGTCTCGTTGCTGTCACGCTGCAAAAGTCCATTGCCATGCAGGAACTTTATCAGCCCCGTCAACGCGGCCTCGTCAACGCTCAGAACCGTATCGCGGCAAATGCGCTTGATGATTGCCTGCCCCTGGCGCAAAGGCCACCGGCGAAGCATTTCAAACGCGGCATAACCGATCCGGAAATACCGGTTGCGCACCGGATCATGGATCGTCCAGCACGGCGCACCATATTCATCAGTCCCGGCGGGCAGAAGCCTAAGATCCTCGCGCAGCGGCGGCACAACCAGCTCTTTTGCGTTCCCCTGCGGTGCGATTGCCATGGCAGATCAAAACCCGATCATCTGACGCAGGGCTGAAAGCGGACGACGGAAAAGGAACAGCGCCAGCGGAACATGATCCCCCATGATCTTGGCCGATCCCTTCAACCCGATACGGGGAATGTCATCCGGGCGGTCAAAGCGCGCCACCGCCTGATAGGCCAATATGCCTTCGGGCGTTTCCTTTGGCTGATAGGCGGCATATTCAAGCGTTGCGTCAATCGAACCAAGCGGATCAACATCCAGAAACAGCCGGACTTCCGCCCCCGACTGCAGGGCGATTGCATCGGAAACCGGAATGGAAATGCCAAGTTCGGCGGCATCGGGCGCGGCAATTGCCATGACCTGCTCACCGGTTGAAACAGGTCGCCCGCGCCAGTCATTGGAATCACTGAAAATCGCAATACCCGATTGCGGTGCCCTGACCTCGATCTGCGAAAGCTGATAGCGGCTGAATTCCGCCTGTTCCTGACGCAGGGCCAGACGCGTCTGCGACAGGGCAACTTCGGCACGACCTTTGGCGTCACCAAATGCCTGCTGCGACGCACGGCGCAGTTCCGCCTCGGCGGTATCGACCGCGCGTAACGCTATCTCGTAATTTGCCTTGAATTCCGCACCTTCAAACGAAAACAGAAGATCGCCCTTTGTCACCGGTGCATTCGGGCGAACGTGGATTTCGCGAATAACCCCGGTGATCGGGGCGGCAATCATGACCGGATCGCGCGGCATGACCGTTGCCGGGGCAATAATGCTTTGCCGAACCGGGATGGCCAACACAAGAACAAGGCCGACGAAAACACCGGCCAGAACGGCGCGGCGTTTTTTTCCGGCTTCAAACAATCCGCCCCGCCTTTTGCGCGGGCGAAGCGCATTCCACGCATGGCCAAGCGCATCGGCCAGTTGTTCGACAAGAATCAGCTCCCCGTCCTGCCATTCCGGGGCCCGGATCAGTAACAGAAGGCCAAGCGATGTGCCATCCGGGGCAACAACAGGCTGAGACAGGATATTGTCCTGAAGAAACTCCCGCCAGTCCGCTTCGACATCAGCACCATCCGATGCCCGCGAAAATATCTTCTTCTGATCAGGTGAAATCTGCCGGTTGGCAAGCTTTTCGACGAACCGGATATAGGGGGCATTGCGGTCCACCGTCGGCACGTTTGAAACAGCCACCACCCGCAATTTCCCATCCAGCCCGTGCGAAAGCAACACCGCCTGCTGATAGGAAATCAGTCGGCGCGTTTCCGTAACGGCCACGAACTGAAGTGCGGTCATATCCCGGGCCTGGCGGATGGACTTTTCGATGCCCAGCAAAATTGCGGATGCTGTAATGGTGCTCATTTTACCCGTCGGTTCTGGTCGCGTGCCGCTTCGCCCTGTGCCGGAAACGCTTAGGTTTCCGGTTCAAAAACAGCAACACCGCTCATGCCCGGCAACAGCTTCCCGGCATCGCCATTTATGGCTGCAAAGACTTTAACCGTCTGGCTGACCGGGTCAATATCAGCACCGATCCTTTCGGTGGTTGCCGCAATGACCGATCCCGTTTCCTCGATCCGCGCCTGAAAGCTCTGCCCCGTCGAAAGCCACGACAGCCAGCTTGACGGCACGATCAGTTCAAGTTCAAGATTGCCCGAACCGATGATTTCCATCAGTTCATCGGCAGGGTTGGCAATCTGATAGGGCTGGCTCAGCCACTGGACCACAGCCCCGTCATAGGGTGCCGTGATCTTGCAGCGATCAAGATACACATCATGAAGCTGCAACTGCGCCAGTGTCCGCTCCTTTGCTGCTTGCGCCATGACAACATCAAGCTCGCCAACACTGCGCAATTCAAAAAGCCGCTGCTGGGATTTCAGTTGCGCATCGGCCTGGCGATAGTCGGCCGCCGCCGTTGCGCGTTGTGCCTTATAGGCCGCACAATCAAAAGAAATCAGCAAATCGCCCTGCTTGAACTTCTGGCCCGGACGGACCGTCATTTTATCAATTCTCGCGGCCAGTTCACCGGCAAGAACGGCGCGATCCTGTGTGGTCACCAGAACACGCGCTTGCAGTGGTTCCTGCGCATCTGCCAGAACCGGAAACAACAAAGCCGAAACCGCAAGCATGCAAAACATGCTTGCGGCAGACTTGAATGTGCGGCCCGGGGACTGAACCCGAAATCCGCGCAACGACGTCAGGCTAAAAAGCATCACTGAACAGCAGCCTGCTTCATTTCATTTTCTGATGCCGGACCGCCATCGTCTTCGGCAACGGTGACCGGTGCATCGTAATCCCCCTGATTCCAGCGCGACAGAACGTCGCCGACCGTCTGGGCAAGCGTATCTACAGAATCATCAGGAATATCGTTCGGGAACGGATCGGCACCGATCGAGGCAAACAGACGGCCATAGGATGCCTGCATATCAGCATAGGCCATGTCGCGTTGCAGATTGCTCAGCAACGCACGGACATCGGCACGGATCGCCTGCCCCTCGCCGACCGCATTGGCCGACTGGCTGGCATTGACGGTTTCCGATATCTGGTCCTGCACCGATGCGATCCGGTCGGTCAGTTCATAATCGCGCTTGGCAAAGGCAAACCGCAGTTGCGCGATATTGACCTGACTGATCACCGCCATGCTCAGCGCAAGACGCCGCACTTCCGAAAGTTCGATCTGGCTGTCGGCAAGGCGCATATTTGCCGGTGCCTTGAACAACTGCATCAGGTTCCACGAAAGATCAAGCGACCCTTCATACCAGTCGGAATTGACCTTGTAGCTGTCCGTGGTGTGATTGATCCCGGCGCTGAAATTAAGCCCCGGCACCATCTGCAGGATGGCGATCTTTGCGTCCTGCTGATTGATCCGCAACTGATAGGCTTCCGAACGCAGTTCCGAACGGTTTTTCAACGCCTCCAGCTCAAGTTCCTCGGCACTCATCGAAAGAACCGGCATTGAACCGGTTTCCGGTTCAATCGCGGCCGCAACCGTGAAATCGCTATCAGGGTGAATGTTCATCAGAACGGCAAGTTCGGTGCGGGCTTCCACCAGTTGACGCTGACGGGTTTCAAGTTCGCGCAGGGTCAACAGAAGATCTTCCTGATAGGTCAGCGCATCAAGCGGCGCACCAACCCGTTCACGCACCTGCGTTTCGGAACGCGAAAGTGCCGTACGAACCTTTTCCAGGACCGGTTTGAACTGCACCAGCGCCCGTTCGGCTGCGGCTGCGCGCCAATAGGCACTGCGCGTATCATTGATCACGTTATGGATCACCTGACGACGGCGTTCCTTGACGATCAGCGCCATGTCCGCCTGCTGATGGGCACGCATATAGCCAATGGCAAAATCCAGAACATTCCAGCTTACCGTCAGGTCGCTATCGCGGACTTTCTTGTCCGAACTGGTGGATGTCGAGGTTTTGCTCTCGTTATAGGTCGAGTCTGACCGGCTGCGCTGTGTCCAGCCGGAACTGGCAACCACGTCGGGCAGAAGATTGACATTGGCAACGTCAAGCTGCCCCATCGCAACGGCTTCTTCCATCAGCTTGAGCCGGTGATCAAGGTTGTATTTAAGCGCACGCGCTATCGCTTCCTCAAGCGTCAGCGGCCCGGTGATCTTTTCCTGCTTTTCAAACAGGCGCTTCAGATCATTTTCAACCCGCGCATTATTTTCCGAAACCGTCAACGGCTCTGGCGTAACCGCACAGGCCGATAATACTGCCGCCGCAGTCAGCGCGACCGCCACATTCCGCCATTTTCGGAAAGTTCCGGGAAACTTCAAAGCACGATAAACCAAGACGGTATTCCCCCAAGTAAATTCAAACTCCCGCATCTTTGCCCGACAGATACGCGGCTATCCGATGCGTCATCCGGGTCTGTTGCGATTCTGTCCAAAACCGCAACATCCCTCTTTCCATCTCCATCCCGCCCGGGCTCTTCGAAACCGGTCGGGACATTCCCTCATTCCGGCGGTCAGACAGGGTCGACCGCCGGAAAATCATTACTCAAGTCATCAAGCAAATCATCACGCCGGAATACGATACGTGCCCAGAACCTGGTCAAGCAGCATCGTTTCCATTTCGGCAGCATCGCCAAAGGCTGCCAGTTGCGCGCTGAAATCGTCAAGTGCAGCGGCAAGCTCTGCCTCAACGTTACCATCGATCATGGCCTGATCACCGCCACCCTCGCCAGTCGGGGTTTCACCGTCGCCACCTTCGCCACCTTCGCCCCCCGGAGCCTCGCCCCCGGTTGAGGGCGTGCCCAGAATACCGTCATTGCCAACAGGTGTTCCGGTTCCCGCTTCGCCACCGACACCGCCGCCAAATCCGCCGCCGAAGCCGCCGCTGCCCAAACCACCACCAAGGCCACCACCTAGTCCGCCGCCACCAAGGCCACCGCCAGAGCCACCGCCCAAGCCGCCGCTGCCAAATCCGCCACCGGTCAAAGCAGCACCACCGCCGTTACCTCCCAGTCCGGTGGTAACACCCAGCCCGCTTCCTGCCTGGTTGACGCTAAGCCCTGCCGAAACCGGCGTGCCGGTATTGTCGATCGGGCTGGTACTGCCCAACTGGCCGGTCACGGTGGTCCGGATCGGGCCGCCGGAGTTGAACTGCCCGCCAGAACCACTGGCATTCGATCCGCCGCTAAGCGCACTGCTGACCGGCGTTCCCGCATCCCCACCCGATCCCGGCGTTTGCAGGATCGGCGGGATCGTTACGACCGGTGCCGGTGGCGGCGCAGGCGGCGGCGGAGGCGGTGGTGGCGTTTCGGCCACCGGCTCTGTCACCCTTACCGTCACCGTGCTGGCCGTGCTGGTGTTTCCGCTGATATCGGTCAACGTCACGCTGATCGTCCGGTTCCCGCCTGCCGGTGTGTCCGAACTGTTTTCATAGGAAAGGGCGCGCACCAGTTCCTGGATATTTGTCAGATCTGCCGCGCCATTAAAGTTGATCCGCAGAGTATTGCCCGCGGCAATATTGTTTGCCAGTGTGCCGATCGTCGTTCCGTTGACACGCACGTTCGATCCGGCCGTCGTACCGTCAAGCGTAACAGTACCTGCGGTATCAATCTTGAGAATATCCTGCGAAGCAGTACCACCACCGGTGATGCTGACCGTAAGGTTACCGCCATTGTTAAAAGCACCGGCCGAGAAATCCGCATCCGATACGGTCGCATTCTGGCCGCCATCAAGCTTGACCGTCTGGCCGGTTGTATAGGCAATGCTGTCGCCTGAAAGGCCGCCGATGGCCGGGCGGGCGGAAACATTGACCGTGACCGTATCGGTGTCGGTATCCGTGCCGTCCGATGTCAGGACGGTAATCGTTTGCGAACCGGTCGTGGCAGCTGTGTATCGCAGATTGGCCAGCGTCGCATTGACATCGGCAACACTGCCCGAAATCTCGATGGAATTGGTGCCACCCCCGGTGATGGTCGCATTGCCCGTCGTGGTAAATGTCCCGTCACCGTTCGGCACCGAGACTGTGGTGGTCACCGTCGCGCTATCGGTATCCGCAACCGAAATGCCGGTGATCGCCTTTGCCTCGCCACTCACGGCGGATTGCGCCCCCGGTACGGTATTGACCGGCGCATCATTGACAGCACCGACCGCAACCGTCGCCGCGATGGACGCACTTGCGGTGTCCGAACCACCGTTGGTCGTACCGCCGCTGTCGCTAATGCCGGTAAGGGTCACAACACGGTTCGATGTGCCGGGATTGTCACTGCTTGACGCATAGGTCATGCCATCGACCACGGTTTGCGCATCCGCCGTACTCAGGGTACCGCCGGCAATCGTGATGGTCGCAACACCGCCCGTAACCGAAACGTTATAGGTCAGTCCGTTGGTGGCAGTGGACCCGGTTCCATTGACAAGCGAGATCGCCGTACCGTCAAATGTGATGCTGTCGCTGGCTTCGGCATTGGTCACCGTAAAGGTCATGCCCGAAATCGTCTGACCGCTTTCACCCGTGCTGATCGTGACACCAGAGAACAGATCAACCGCCGTCCCGCCTTCGGTAAAGGTCGGGGTGCCACCGGTGGCCGAAACCGTCGGCGCATCATTCACACCCACCACATTGACCGTAACATCAGCCGGGGCGGAGGTAAAACCACCCGACGCATCGGTAACCGTCACCCGTACCGTCCGGGCCCCTGTCGTCGGATCATCCGCGTTGCTGTTGCTGTACTGGATCGCCGCCAGAAGGCTCGCGACCCGTGCAGGGGTGGCGTTGCCATCGAAATTGATCACCAGATTGTTGCCTGCGGCAATATTGTTGGCCAGCGTACCGATGACGACGTTATCGACACTGACAGTCGAGCCCGCAGTTGAGCCGGAAAGCGTAATCGTGCCCCCGGTCGAAAGCCCCAGGATATCCTGTGCTGCATTGCCGCCGCCTGTGATACTGACGGTCAGATTGCCGCCATCGAACCCGGTAATATCATTATCGCTATCGGTCACGGTCGCCGCCGTTCCGGCGTCAATGGCAACCGCCCCGCCGCCTTCGGTATAGGTGACACTATCCCCATTCAGATTGCCGATCACCGGGGCAGAGACGATATCCACACTGCTGGTGGCAGCCGTGCTGTTGGTATCGCCATCATTAACGCCAAAACTGACCGTGCGCGTGCCCGTAACTGGCGATGCCTCACCATTGCTGAAGGTCACGGAACGCAGGGCCGCCTCCCACTGCGCAACTGTCGCCGTCTCGCCTGCCGATGTCAGGGTCAGAACACCGGTTCCGGCATTATAAGACCCGGTAATATTGCCAAATGCCGCATCGGAGGTAAAACCAAGTGTATCACCGGTGGCCAGACCGCCCGTAATCGACACGGTCGCCGAGGCAAGCGTGGTATCATCCACATCCGAGACCGTCAGACCGTTATTGATGACAATCCCGGTACCACTTCCGGCCGAGAAATTGACGGTATTACCGCCATTGGCCAGTTCCGGTGCGTCATTCACCGCCGCCACCGTCACGGTGGCCGCAACATTCAGGGTCGTACTGTCAGTGCCACCATTTGCCGTGCCGCCACTATCGGTAATGCCGGTAAGGGTCACAACACGGCTCGATGTGCCGGGATTTTCACTGCTTGACGCATAAGTCATGCCATCGACCACGGTTTGCGCATCCGCCGTACTCAGGGTACCGCCGGTAATCGTGATGGTCGCAACACCCCCGGTGACCGAAACGTTATAGGTCAGTCCGTTGGTGGCAGTGGACCCGGTTCCGTTGACAAGCGAGATCGCCGTTCCATCAAATGTGATGCTGTCGCTGGCTTCGGCATTGGTCACCGTAAAGGTCATGCCAGAAATCGTCTGGCCGCTTTCGACCGTGCTGATCGCAACACCAGAGAACAGATCAACCGCCGTCCCGCCTTCGGTAAAGGTCGGGCTGCCACCGGTGGCCGTCGCCGTCGGCGCATCATTGACCGCCGCAACCGAAACGGTTTTGGTCGCGGTATTGGAATCGTCCGTCCCGTCATTCACCGTGATCGAAATCGTTCGGTTGGACGTGGAAGGATCGTCGGATGAATTGCCAAAGGTGATGGACCGGATCGCCGCCTGATAATTGGCCGCCGATGCCGAACCGCTCAGGGTCAAAACGCCGGTGCTAGCATTGTAACTACCGGAAATCCCGTTCTGGTTGGTAAAGGCCAGAACATCCGACCCGTTCTGGAAATTGCCAGTAATAGCGATGGTGGCACCCGACATATTGGCGCTGTCCACATCCGACAGGGTAAAACTGCCATCAATGGCAACAGCCCCGGCACCCTCGGTAAAGGCGGTGGCCCCGCCCGATGCGGTTGCAACCGGCGCGTCATTCACCGCCGTTGCATCAAGCGTAATGGTGCCATCCGCCGGGCCGGTATTTGCCGCATCACGAATACGGGTCGTGATCGTAACATCCTGATCCCAGTTCGCCGCGGGCGTAAACGCCACCGCCGCCAAGGCCGCATTAACATCCGTCACCGATCCGGTAACCGTCCAGACACCGGTACCCGCAGTATAGCTGGAAGTCGCGGATCCGAATGTCCCTGTTGTCAGTGTACCCGCTGCAATATTGCCGACGGTCAGGGTTGCGGTAACCGTCTCGCCGCTGTCAACGTCAGTCACAACGATATCACCAAGCGCAACACTGCCGCCATCTTCGGTAAAGGGCACTGTCTGCGTCAGATTGGTCGCCGTCGGCGCATCATTCACCGCAGTGATGTTGATCGTAACCGTATCGGCAGTACCGTTTGTCGTGCCGTCATTGGGGGTCACGGTCAGGGTTGCTGCGGTCGTATCGTTGCTGGCCGGTGTGTAGGTGATCTTGGTTGTGTCATTGAGATAGGTATTCAGGTTCGCCGCCGATCCCTGAAGGGTCATGGACCCGCTGCCTGAATTGGTAATCGTGATCCCCGTGCCGGCCGCACCGGCAATTGTCCCCCGGTCAACCGCAAGCGTCAGGGTGATGGTATCCCCATCACCATCCGACACATTGTATGCCGACAGGTCAATCGCGGTCGGGGTATCCTCGGTAACGGTAACATCTGCCGGTGTACCGCCCAGTTCCGGTGCGGTGTTGCTGACAATCGCCTTGACATCAACAACCTCGATATCATTGACACCTAATCCAGAGTTACTACCCCCATTGACGGAGGAAATCACAACACTTTTGATGTCATTCAGACTTGTTGTCGAAATCCCGCTGAACACAGAGAAGTCGGTAATGGTTTGCGCGGAATCTTTAGTTGCAGCAAGAGTTCCTGTTGCTGTCGAATCATCAGCGTAAGTCACTGTGATTGTTATGGTATCATCTTGTTCTGTAAAGTACTTGAAACCAGTCAGGTCAAAGCTGTAACCGGTAGCTATTGCCATGGTAAACTTTGTACCGTCACTGCCATTCCCCACCGAATCATCATTAAACGCTTGAGAATATCCGGCTCCGGGGCCACCCAGATCATAGAAGCCATATTGAGAACTGAATGTCAGGGTTTGACCACCGACAGTTTTTGTCAGGTTCGTAATACCCTCATCGCTAGAATCAAAGCTAACTGTCTCAAGAATGCCGGAATAGGCGGTAAAATCTCCGGCATCATCGACGTCGATGGTGCCGAAATGCGCTTCCAGATCCCAATCCCCGCCAAGCGATGCGGTCCCGGTCATATCGGTTGATGCCGCGACATCGGCACCGGTCAGGGTCGCAAGGGCGTTCACAAAGGCCGCCCCCTCACCACCGGCAACATCGCAGCCATAGAGCAACAGGTCACCGTCCTCGGCAAGCGCATTGCCCAACATCTGCAATTCGTCGGCGCGGCCGGTCAATGACTCCTGCGTCAGGGTTGCCGTCCCGACATGAAGCTGGCCTTCGGAACCGTGGCTGAGCAGATGAATCGCATCGTAACCGGAATTGCCCTCTGCCCACTGCGCCATCAGGGAAATACCGTCCCGCGCACCATCAAGCAGGATGATCGCCTTGCCGGGCGCAACCCCGTTGGCCAGAATTTGCCAGTCGGCGACACTGGTATCAATCAGAACCGCTTCCTTGCGACCATTGTTCTGCGACGGATCGGCGGACTGAATTTCATGGAAACCCGTTGAAGATGCCTGTGCCAGCGCTGCAGCCAGAGCAGCACTTTCCTGATCGCCCCCATCCGCAGAGGTTGTATCATCGGCACTTCCCGAAGTTGCATTTTCAGCTTCCGAGTCTGCTTGCGCCTGCTCTGCACTTTCTGCGGCCGTCACGGCCCCGGCTGCATCGAACATGTAACGGGGCTCAAGCGCCAGGGGCAGAACATCCGCAAAACCCTGAACGTGCAGAACGGACTGTGTTTTAATTCCCGCGCGGGTGGCACTTGTCGGCATCAGAGCCTCCGTAAAATTCAATATTTCTCAATAGTATATGTCGCGAAAAAACAGACATCCGACAACTACTCGAAAGGGTAGTTGTGTTGCGATTACTGTGATTAATGCAATTATTCAGCAAAATTTACGCAATTGTCAGAAAAAGTCAGATTTGAACCAGCGATACCATTGTAATCATCAGTGATACGCTCCGGTGCTTGAAATCAAGGCCCTCCCAGCCCCGGCCAAGTCAAATTTTTTGAAACATATCACAGCTTGAAATTCCACCCTGGCGTTAAAACAGGATTGCAATTTTTACGATAATTTATCCACTATGCAGTTGTGCGCCTTGCTTTGAAAAGTCGCAAGCAGGAGGACAACGGGTTTCAGGGCCACAACCCGATGCAATATCCGAAGTCCCGGATCACCTCAACACCGCCCCATCCAGAGGATGGCTGTTTTCTTTTTGTCCCAAATAAGGGGGTTTCATGCACTCAATCAGGAAATCATCATTGAAACTTTTGCCACTTGCCGCAATCGCCGGGCTGGCATTTGTTGCGACGACAACAACCGCGCCAAAACCGGCAGCAGCATGCACTGAAGAACCCTATATCGGGGCGGTGTGCACGGTTGGCTTCACATTTTGCCCACGCGGATATGTCGAAGCAAAAGGACAGATTCTACCAATTAACGATTATCAGGCACTGTATTCCCTATATGGCACGACATATGGCGGCGATGGAATAACAACCTTCGGCATACCCGATTTCCGGGGGCGCAGCCCGGTTGGCATTGGCCAAAACCCCTATACAGGCGTAACCGTCATGCCTGGACAAAAGCGCGGCACGGAGACCGTCACACTGACTGTTGACCAGATGCCAAGCCACACCCATGAAGCAATATTCGAGGCGACGACTGACCCCGTGACGGTTGTCATCCCCGGAAGTCCCGGCGATCTTGACATCACCACAACCTTTTCCGCCTCGACTGCGAATGGTGCCGATACGACACCAAGTGCAGCCAACGACACCTTGTCCAAGGTCAACGGTGCGCCATCGCGACCCTATGGTCCGGGCGGCGGCACCAATGTACCTCTTGCCGGTGTGACAACTTCTGTTACCGGAACCCCGGCAATCCCGCAACGGACCACACAGATCAATACGGTTACCGGCGGAAAGGTCAGTGTTGGCAATGCAGGCGGCGGAGTGCCCCAGCCAAACATCCCCCCGCAGGCCGCGATCCAGTTTTGTGTTGCGACAGTCGGTTTCTATCCGCCCAGTCCGTACTGATCCCGGCACTGTATCGCGCCGTATTTTGCTGCCCGCAACACAAAGGAAAACACGATGATGATCTCAGCACGGCGATCTTTCATGGTCGCAATGGCCTTGGGAACGGCTGCCATCCTGATGAAGCCGGAGCCAGCCAAGGCCGAATGCAGCCCGAATGCGTATTTGGGCTCTATCTGCATGACCGGAATGGTCCGATTCTGTCCGGGCGGCTATGCCGATGCGAATGGAGGACTGATGAGTATTAACGGGAACGAAGCGTTATTCTCGTTATTCTCCGACATCTATGGCGGCAATGGCCGAACCGATTTCGCCCTGCCGGATTTGCGCGCTTTCAGCCCGATTGGCGCGGGAACCGGCCCGGGCCTTGAGCCTGTTGTACAGGGTACTTTGCGTGGCAGCGAACGCCACGCCCTCTCGATCATGGAATTGCCCGTGCACAGCCATCAGGCGGACTTCACCCCGACCACGACCAAGGTGGACGTCTTTATCCCCGGACAACCGGGAAAGCTGTCGGTAAACACGCAGATTTCCGCCACCACATCCAGCGGCGCGGACGCGACACCCAGCGCGACAAACAACACTTTGTCCTCGGCAACCGGTGCGGCGCGTCTGTATGGTCCGGGCGGGGGGACAAATGTCGCGCTCGCGAATCTGGATACGACTGTTGCGGGCACGCCAACCATCCCGCCAACCATCACCATCATTGAAACCGTCACGGGCGGCATCGTCTCGTTGGGAGACACACCGGAAAGACAGACAAAATACGTACCAAACATCCCCCCGCAAATGGCCATCCGTTATTGTGTGGCAATTGAAGGGCCTTACCCGCCTCGCCCCAATTAATACACATGGCCGGATATGGCGTTGCTTTCAAAAGAAGTATACCCAGGCAGGAAGTCTCCCTCTTCGGGCTCCGCCATCTCCGGCCACTTTCCTGCCATGACAGCACTTCCCCGCCACGACTTAAGCCCGGACGCACCTCGGTCATCTGCCGTCCTCGCCAACAGACGGCCTTCGGGCTCGCCGCCCACTCCGATCACCTCCGGCCACGGCGGCACTTCCGGCAACCGATGAAGCCCGGACGCACCTCGGGCGTCTGCCATCCTCACCGAGGGACCACCATCGGCCTTGCCGCTCACTCCCACCACCTCCGGCCACGGCAGCACTTCCGGTAACCGATGAAGCCCGGACGCACCTCGGGCGTCTGCCGTCCTCGCCAGATGACGACCTTCGGGTCCACGCCCCGCTCCGATCACTCCCGGCCACGGCGGCATTTCCGGCAACCGATGAAGCCCGGACGCACCTCGGGCGCAAGGCCCCCACCTGTCCACCAACGACGGATCTTGGCCCGCTACTGCCATTGCTGCCACTCCCGGCAGTTTCACCTTATCCCTTCCCCAAAAGACGCACCTCTCCCGTCATGACAAATGATCGGGTTAGCCCTCTTAGTTCTCTTACACCTCCGGCAGAATACCGCCGTAATGGCTCCGCCATCCGCCACCCTGTCCATATCCGTGTCTATGTCTTTGCCGCTGCATCCTGATATCCTCTTTCATCCGGCCCCAAACGCAAAAACCCGCGAGGCACAAGGCCTCGCGGGTTTCGGTCCGGGTGCTTTTTTCCCGTTGACCTGTCTCTTATGCCACACATAAAAGAACAAATCAAGAACTTTTTTTTAAAGGCACATGCATATGTTAAATCGGGTTTCGCAGCAGCAAAAGCGGCACGACAAGCAACGCTGAGCAGGCCGCAAGATCACCTAAATCGGATGTACTGTATTTGCCTTCTTCATGCAGGACACTGATCGCCCCGATTGACTTGCCCATCGCAACCACCGGGACACTGAGGCAGGCAGAACAGCCCAGACTTTTAATCAGTTCATGGTCTGGGAACGCCTCGCGCATGGCCGTTTCGTTTTTTCCGAACCATGGTGTCTGATCACGCAGAACGGTTTGCCCCCACTGTGTCGGTCCCATCTTCTTTTTTGCCGATGTCGGATATTTTTCCGGATTATTTGACCAGACGCGACGGCACATATCGTCGCCATTATCCCAGGCAAAGAACGTCATCAGACGGGGTTTAAACCGGCAATCATAAAGATCGGCTATCGCATCAAGTGATGCTTCGGGCTGGGCCTTCGCCGCATATGCCCCCGCCAGTCGAACAAGATCAATATCAGTCATAAAGAGTACTCGGCAACCAAAGGGCAATTTCAGGAAACCAGACAAGCAGGGCAATCGCGCCAAGCATCAGCAGGAAGAACGGGAACGCATATCTTGCCACCCGGCCAACAGACTGCCCTGTCAGGCTTTGCAGAATAAACAGATTGAAGCCAACGGGCGGTGTAATCTGGCCCAGTTCAACCGTCACAATCAGAAAAATGCCGAACCATACCGGATCAATCCCGGCCTGCATCGCCAGCGGCAATGTGATCGGCAAACTCATGACGATAATCGAAACACCATCAAGAAAAAGCCCAAGCACAAGATAGAACAGCGTCAGAACCACAATCAGCATCGAAGGGGACAACTGCCATTCACCGATAGTGCGCGCAATTTCGCTTGGAATATGCAGATAGCCCATCGCGGTCGACAGAAAGGCTGCTGCAATCAGGATCGAACAGATCATTGCACTGCTGACCACGGCCCCCAGCAGGGTCCGCACCAACATCGCAACCGAAAACTGGCGCAGGCAGATGGTAATCACAATCGCACCGAACACACCAACAGCTGCGGCTTCCGATGGGGTCGCAATCCCGGAATAGATTGCCCCCAATACAATCACCATCAGGGTGATAATCGGCAGCAGATCGATAATCGCCCCAATCAATTCCAAAGGCTTGAACCGTGCCTCTGCCTTTGGGGCAATGCCAGGTTTCAGCACGGCACGAAAGGCAATATAGCCAGAAAAGAGCGCAGCGATCATGATGCCCGGCAGAACACCGGCAGCAAACAGACGGCTGATCGAAACCTCGGCCAGGATGCCATAGACGATCATCACGATTGACGGAGGGATCAGCAATCCGAAGCTGCCAGCCCCGGCAAGCGAGCCCAGCGATAAAGATTGATCATAGCCGCGACGCGAAAGTTCCGTTGTGGTGATTTTACCCACCGTGGCCGCCGTGGCAGCACTAGAGCCGCTAACTGCGGCAAACATGGTACAGCCCAGTACATTTGTATGAAGCAATCTTCCCGGCAACCAGTTCACAAATGGTGTCAGGCCCCGAAATATCCGATCGGAAATATCTGTCCGGAAAATGATCTCCCCCATCCAGATGAACATCGGAATGGCGGCCAATTCCCAGGTCGTGGAGTATCGATAGACGATATTGGCAGCAATGGTACCGATGCGCGATATATCCATACCGGCAAGAAGGGCAAGTGACAAACCACTCACCGCCAGAAGCCCGACAAATATCCAGACCCCGAGCCCAAGGAACAAGAAAATCAGTGCAAGAACCAATCCCGCAGCAAGAAGTGCATCCATGATAAAACCCGTTTTTTTTAATTACAGTTTCAGCGCGCGAAACGACATGATTTCAAAGCGTTTCGGCATCTGATGCACGATCGGGGATTGCGATGAATTGTCTGATCAGAAGCGCGATCAACTGAAGAAACAGCAAACAGAGCCCGGCAAGAATGATCCCCTGGGGTATCCACATGGGCATTTCGGCAATACTGCTGCTGATAGTATTTCGGGCCCAGTCGCGCGCAACCCGGACCCACATGAAAGAAATCAGAAGCCAGGTCACACCAAGACCGACGACGCAGCTCAAAGCTTCAAGAAACTTGCGATGCCTGCCTGACACATGCCCAAGGAGCAATTCGACGCGAATGATGCTTCCCTCGCCCAACGCATAGGGCAACGCCAGAAAGGTTGCCGTTGCAACGCCATAACCAACCATTTCATCCATGATAAAGGTCGAACTGTCGAAAACCGTTCGCAGAACAATCTCAAAAAGAATGAACAATACCATTGCCACCAAGGTTATGGCGGCCAGGGCAGCTCCCAGCTTGGACAGGCTTTCGATGAATTTGACGACAGATTTCATGATACTATTCGCGTTGAGCGTACCGGGCACAGTATCACCATGCCCGATACCGGTTCAAAGATATCGAGCCCTACTGTGCAAGCAGCTCGTGATAGGTGTCCAACAGGGTCTGGGCATCGTCGCCCACACGTTCTTTCCACTGCTCAACTTCCGGGGCGGCAGAAGATTTCAGCAGCGACAAAAGATCGGCCGAAACGTTGGTTGTAACGGTTACACCATTTTCGGCAAGCTTGGCGTAGTTGGCCTTAACCCGGGAATCCAGAGCCTCCCACCCGAATGTTTCCGCCTTTTTTGCGGCATCAAGAACAGCTTTCTGACCTTCTTCACCAAGATCATCAAAGGCATCGCGGTTCATGTGCGTGACCTGAAGCGGAAGCGCATAGTTTACTTCGGTAAAATCGGACAAATATTCCCAGAACTGCGACCCGGCACCGCCGTCAGCCGAGGTCAGAACAGCATCGATGCCATTGGTCGTCAGCTGCGGAACGATGTCGCCCCAGCTGAGCTGAACCGGTGACGCACCCGCATTCTGGAGGGTCTTGGTACCGGGTGTGTCATAGGTCCGAATTTTCAGACCTTTAAGTGCATCTGGTTTATCAATCGGCGTGTTGGCCCAAAAACCAGAAGCCGGCCAAGGTGCGGCATAGAGGAAAACCTGATTGTCCTCTTC
The DNA here is from genome assembly GCF_001858545.1 of Thalassospira sp. MIT1004. Lineage (NCBI taxonomy): Bacteria > Pseudomonadati > Pseudomonadota > Alphaproteobacteria > Rhodospirillales > Thalassospiraceae > Thalassospira > Thalassospira sp. MIT1004. The sequence goes on from NZ_MCAO01000043.1 coordinate 236,074, forward strand.
GAGCGCCTTTTCATAGAAGGGCCGGGTTGCTTCATAAAGTTTGCGGGTATCTTCAATCGAGGTCGCAATGAATGGCAGCGACGAAACCAGGAAGATTGGGTTGATCCCTGACCATGCGCCCGAGAAGGATGAAGCAAGCTGTACCGCACCATCCCCGACAGCGTCATAGTGATCGACCGATTTATAGCCCAATGCACCACCATGATGGACTGTGACACTTATGTCGCCATTGGTTTCTTCGCCAAGCGTTTTGGCAAAAAAATCTGCCGTCTGGGCGTGAATGGAGCTTACCGGATATTCGCTCGACATATCCAGGCTGGTTTCGGCATGAGCGCCGGTAACGCCGATCCCGAGTACGACCGCAAGGACCGGAAGGGTAACGTTCTTCATTGCACTTTCCTTTTTTTGAAATTCGGTGATCTTCGAACCGGACTTACAGGGAACCTGTATTTTTAAAAATGCGGCCACCCTTCATGATCAGCGGCATATGCACGCCCTGACGGGTCAGCAAGGACAGGTCGTCGAGCGGATTTCCGTCAACGACAATAATGTCGGCAAATGCGCCCGGCGCGATCACACCGATTTCACCCTCCTTGCGCAACACCTTTGCTGCATCAATGGTAGCAGACCGGATGACATCCTTTGCAGGCAGGTAACGACCGCGCAGCAGGAATTCCTCGGACTGGTGGTCATGCATCTCGCCCAGAAGGTCTGAACCATACCCCATGACGACACCCGCCTTATGCAGATGGGTCAGGCATTCAAGACCAGCACCACGAACGTCTTCGATTTTGGCAACCGATTCCTCAGGCAAGCCAAACCGGGCACCTTCACGCGCCAGCAAGTCATAGGTGATATTTGTCGGGATCACGACGGCCCCCGCTTCGCGGATCAGCTTGGCCGTTTCCGGCTTCATCAGATTGGCATGTTCAATGGATTCAACACCGCACTCAAGCGCACGGCGAATGGCCTCGTCGGTATAGAGATGCCCCGAAACATAAAGCTGTGCATTCTTGGCTTCTTCAACCGCGGCCTTAAGCTCCTCGGTTGAGAAGGCCAAAATTGCAATCGGGTCGGTCGGAGAAGAAACACCACCATTTGCCATCACTTTAATGAAATCGGCCCCTCCCTTGATCTGTTCGCGCGCTGCGCGGCGGACTTCATCAACACCGTTCACAACCACGCCAAGCGAACCGATCTGATCTCTGTAATAGTCAACAGACCGCAGACTGTGGCGTCCGCGATAGTCGGTATGACCACCGGTCTGCGACAGGGCCTTGCCACAAATCACGAGACGCGGCGCAGGCAGACCATCCTGCTCAACCGCTTCGACCAAACCGTAATCAGCCCCCCCCAGATCGCGCACGGTCGTAAAACCGCGCATCAACATGCGTTCCATGATCTTTGCCGAACGCAGCGCGACCAAAGAGTTCGGAAGGTCCGCGTTTTTGCCAAGATTTGTGGTGGTTGCGATGACATGCACATGGCAGTCGATCAAGCCTGGCATCACAGTCTTGCCACGCACATCCATAACTTCTGCATCCGGCGATGTGGCATCGGCCGATACTTCACAAATGCGATCATTTTCAATCAGGATGTTGAGCGGCTCCGTCGGTTCGGCAATCGAGCCATCAACAATACGGGCATTTTTAATCAGTTTTAAGGTCATGATCTTTCTTCTCTGGTGGAGCAAGCGGAGATATCGATACCCAATCCGTTGGCAAACATCTGACGAAGCAGTTGGCGCCAGAAGGACAGGAGTTCATCGAAATATTCGGTATCTTTGCGGACAATGGTCTGTGCCACCATGCCGCGAAACAGGCACATTGTTGCGTTCAGGACGACTTCTGCCTGTCTTGGATCAGCATGGTATCGGCGCGAAATAATGGCCCAAATTTCGTTGAGAGAGCTGTGAAAGCCTTGAACAACCGGTATGAGGCGCGTTTTGAAAAGCGCGTTGTGGCGCATTTCCGGTAGCCATTCCAAAGTTACATAAAACAGGCCATCCGCCATCAACCGCCACAGATAATCAATAATCTCATCAACAGAAATATCCTTGTCTGCGTTCTGTTCAACATATCGGCGCGTGGTTTCGATGGCTTCCTTGAGCTGATATTCGACCGCCGCAACAACAACGTCTTCCTTCGTCGCGTAGTGATGGGTCAAAGCGCCACGCGAGACATCGGCCTCTTTTGCAATTGCCGGGGTCGTCAATCGCGAATAGCCCTGCCACTGCAAAAGCCGAACCGTCGCCTCCATAATGCGTCGACGGGTTTCTGCACTTTTTTCAACTTGTGTGCGGACTGTCCGACCGGTCATCTCGCCATCCTGTTTCAGTATTGATCCTCAGGCCGTTGATGTAACAGATACACATAAAAACAGTATAGACTGTTTGTTTTATATTATGTGCACATTCCTGATGGAAGCCGTCCCAATCTCTAAAATATTTCCATCTCCCAGTTCATCGATACGCCAAAGTCGGCAACCAGAGAGACAAAATCGGGAACAACATCAGGATCAAAAGGGTAAGGAAATCCATGGCGATAAACCATCCGACACCCCGGAATACCTCGGGCAACGTTACAAGGTTCCCCAAAGCACCTTTGATCATATAAACGTTCAAGCCAACTGGCGGAGTTACCAACCCGATCTCCAGAAGCTTGATCAGGATGATCCCAAACCAAATCGGGTCCAGTCCGGCACTGCTTACCAGCGGTAAAATCAACGGCAGGGTCAGCAGCAGAAGCCCAATAGAGTCAATCAGCATCCCAAGCACGACATAGATGACTGTCACGGCAAGGAATATCCACCACGGTTCAGAACTGACACTGAGGATCGAGTCCGAGAAAGCGGCCGGAAGTCCACTTAATGCAAGAAAGCGCGTAAAGAACACAGACCCGATAAGAATGACAAAAATGCCCGTCGCGGCAACAATGGTATCGCGTAGGGAATTCTTGATCGCGCGCCACGTTAATGTTCCGCGAACGGCCGCAATGACAGCCGCGACCGACGCCCCGATTGCACCTGCCTCGGTCGGCGAAAATACGCCGGAAAATATTCCCCCAAGCACCGAGAAAATAAGAACAGGCAGCGGCCAAATCGTTTTCAGGGCAGCGCGTTTTTCTTCTTTCGTCGGGTTTATAACAACATTACCGGCAAGAGATGGCTTGAGCTTCACCCGCGCCATGATCATGCCCATGTAGACAAGGGCCGAAAGCACCCCCGGAATGAACCCGGCCATGAAAAGCTGACCGACGGAAACCTTTGCATAAACGCCATAAAGGATCAAAAGGACACTTGGCGGGATAAGAGACCCCAGCGTTCCGGATGCTGCAATCGTACCGGTTGCAAGCCCCTTGTCATAATTGTTCCGCAGCATTTCCGGTACTGCGATGCGTGACATTGCAGATGCCGTCGCAACACTTGATCCCGCGGCCGCCGCAAAGAAGGCACATGCCCCGACACTTGCAATCGCAAGCCCACCGGGCAACTTTGCCAGATACAGCCGCAGCGCTTCAAACAACCCTTTGGTCATGTTGGTTGAGGAGCAAATAAACCCCATAAGCAGAAACATCGGCGCCGCCGTCAGTTCCCACTGACCGACATATTCGAACGGCGTTGCAGAAATCATACCCAAGGCGACGTTCACATTAAACATCGCCGCGATACCGCCGATCGAGACAAGACCAAGACTGATCCCGATTGGCACACGCAAAGCAATCATCGCGAGCGCAATAAGGGTCCCAATGATACCGATATCAAGATTACTCATTACTTCCCTCTTACAACGCGCGCCAGCGGGTTAAGGACTTCATCAGATTGCACAGCACCGCCAAAACACATCCGACAAAACCGATTGGCAGCGCCCATCGGCTCGGCCAGACGTAAAAGAGAAAGTTGGACATGATGGTTTCCGAGGACTTGGTCGCGCGAATGGCATCAAGCGTGCTCTGCCAGGCAAGAAGTCCAAAAAATGCAAGCCCCGCCAAACAAGCCAGAACATAAAGAAAGACCTGCGCAGACCTTGGCATTTGCTGAACAAACAGGTCGACACGGATGTGCTGGTTTTGAAGCTCGACATATCCGAACGCAAGAAAGATCGCGCAGACCATGTAATAGTAGGAGACGACTTCGAGTGTTCCGGTTATGCCGTAATCCGAAATTGTCCGAAGCAAAACGTCGGCGGTCACATGAATCATCATGAGAACGACAAACACTGCAGACACCACAAGAAATGTGGTGTTAAGCCAAGATACAGCCCGGTAAAGAAAGTTGGACTGAACTGCGCCAGAACCTGAAATATCTTGATCAGGATTAAAGGACATGAATACCGCTCCGCTTCGTGCCGGAATTACATTTCAGGCTTGGCCGACGCTCCGGGAGACAAGGGACACACTGTCGTAGTGCCAGGTGCAAAGAGCGTCGGCCAAAGGCAAATGCCGCATCCTGATGGATCGGGCAAATGGGCCTATTTTATGCCGTAGGAAGCTGGATCGAGATCGCCATAGATTTCCTTGGCCGCGATCGCCGCGAGGGCATCGACATTACTGCGATCTGCATGTTCCAGCAGTCCCTCCCATTTTGCATAGGTGAACCGGAAATCGTCGATCAGATCCGCGCCGTTAGCGACACCATATTTTTGTTCGGCAATCGTATAAATCTCGCCCAACACTTTCTCGCGGAATTCTTCGACCGACGCCATCAGCTCGGGGGACGGCTGACTGACTTCATTGCCCTTCGCTTTTGCCTCTTCAAGTGCCGCTTCCGAGCGCGCAATGTAATTCACGGCCATGTTTGCCATGCTATAAGCAGTTGCATCCATAAGCTGCTTGCGTTGTGCTGAGGTCAGATCCGCCCAGAAACCGGCGTTAAAGCCCCATTCTGGACCAGTCCAATACATCCCGGTCGGCAGTTCGGTGGTATAAGGTGCAACTTCCCACAGAGAGCGGTCAATCAGGTCATTGGCGGCATTGCTTGCGCAATCAAGTGTACCCCGTTCAAGGCCGGTATACATTTCACTTGATGGAACGTTTACGGGAATACCCCCAACTTCCTCGACCCATTTTGAGACACTCGATCCGGCAGTGCGGATACGCTTACCTTTTATGTCTTCAAGGGTGCGAACCGGCTTGCTGCAAAAAAGGATATAAGGGGGCGTTGCATAGGCACCAAGATAAACAATGCCATTATCAGCCCATTCCTTAAGCTGAACTGCGTTGTGCATGCTGAAATCTGCAGCGGCAAAGATCGCTGTCAATGGATCAGAATAGTTAAAACCAAGTTCCTGAATGGCATTTGCCACAGGCAGCTCTGAAGGCGTATAAACCGCCGCGATGTTCGCGACATTGGCAATATTATCGCGCGCCCCCTGAAGGCTTGCGCGCGGCGCCAAAAGAACAGATCCGGTATAAACTTCAGGTGACAGATCGCCGCCCGAAATCTCGCGAACCTTTTCCGCCCATTCGACATAGCCGAATTTGCTGAGTGGATGTTCTGCATCATAAAACGAGTTGGCAATGAAGCTGGTTTCCGCATGTGCGGTGAAAGCGCCACCTGCTGCAAAAACAGCGGCAATTGCCGGAAGGATCAATTTTTTACCAAGCATCTAGGTCTCCATGTTCAGATCGTGACGGCCACTCTGGTCTGACGTGTCTTGCTACCGATTGCCGGATTAAGTCCGTTCGGCTTTGTTCTTGATAAAAACATACAGACTAGTCTGCTTGTAAATGTCAATATTTATAAATGGACTTGTGGGATCAAACCCGGTTGAAATAAGTTATGACGCAACAACGAAAGCAGGAGCGTTACGCCTTATGGCATTGAAAAATCAGGCATCAGAGCTCTCTGACGCGACAGAAAAAAAAAGTTCGCCCCGGAAACGTCGCACACAGGCAGAACGATCAAGTGATACGCGAAAACGCGTATGCCAAGCGACCCTCCAGGCTCTCATCGAGATCGGGTACGAGCGAATCTCGACTCAGGAAATTGCCACTCGGGCAAAGGTATCTCGCGGGGCGCTAACCCATCAGTTCCCCACCCGCAACGAGCTGATTGTTGCGGCCTTTGATTATCTGATGCGTTCATGGGAAAACGACTGGCCTTTTGATGACGCCCAAAACCGCCCGAGCATGAAAACCGACGAACTTATCGACGTTCTGTGGGAAAAACTGTTCGAACCCGACAAATACATGGCGGCACTCGAACTGATGCTGGCAGCTCGCCTTGACGATGATTTAGGCCGCGACCTGCGCAACACCATGGCGCGATGGACCACCAAGCGCGACAATATCATTGCTGAAATACTCGGCGTTTCTCAGGATTGCGAACGCACGCGCACCTTCATCCAGATCAATCTCTGCATGCTACGCGGGCTTGCGGTCCATAAAAGCTTCGACAATGAGCCGGATGTTGCCAAAAGAATGCTAAATCAATGGAAGGAAATCCTGCGTCATCTCGCAGAATCCGGAAAATTCCCAAATGATGCTTCCTGATGCCCCTCCCTGATGCAAAGTCACGACACTGACAATCCCAAGAAAAATCAAGTGTAAGACCAAGCGCGGAAAAAAGGGCACCCGAACCGTGAAAGCCGATTTCTGCGAAAACAAAAACCATTTCACGGCCCGGGATGAAAGCTCAGATCAGGCGATATCCACCGGCAGGACATCCGCCGGGATGTTCTGATAGCAGACCGGACGCAGGAAGCGACGGATCGACATGGTACCAACCGACGTCGCACCGAAATTGGTCGATGCCGGGTATGGCCCGCCATGCACCATGGTGTCGCAAACCTCAACCCCGGTCGGGAAACCATTGGCCAGAATACGCCCAGCCTTGCGCTCCAGGATCGGCAGCAACGAACGGGCATCCGCCGCATCACCAGCATCCATATGGATCGTGCAGGTCAGCTGACCTTCAAGCGCCCTGGCAATCGCCTGCATTTCGGCAATGCCCTTCACTCGGACAACAAGCCCAAGCGGCCCAAACACTTCCTCACCCAGCACATGATTGGCCAGCCAGTTTTCACCGCTGGTCTCAAACAGATACGGCGTCGCATTGCGAAGATCACATGACGTGGTCAGGACTTCCTTGACGCCCGATGTCGCAGCAATACGTTTCGCCCCACTGCGATACGCATCGGCCATGCCATCGGTCAGCATGGTTTGCGCCGCCACATCGCCAAGGCCCGCTTTGGCGGTTGTGACAAACGCATCGGCATCCGGCCCATCCAGAACAACCGCAATCCCCGGATTGGTGCAGAACTGCCCTGCCCCCATGGTCAGCGACCCGACCCAGCCTCTGGCGAGTTCTTCATTACGCGCGCTCATGGCCTTCGGCAGCAGGAACATCGGGTTGACCGAGCCCAACTCGCCAAAGAACGGGATCGGTTCCGGGCGCTGTGCGCACAGATCGAACAATGCACGACCACCGCCCAGCGCCCCGGTAAAGCCGACCGCCTTGATCAGCGGATGCTGCACCAGGCTCTGGCCGACATCGCGCTTGCCACCCTGAATAAGGCTGAACACACCGGGATGAATGCCACATGCCTTGACCGCAACATCAATCGCCTGCGCAACAATCTCGCCGGTACCCGGATGGGCCGAATGGCCCTTGACCACGACCGGGCAACCGGCTGCAAGGGCGGCGGCGGTATCGCCACCAGCGACCGAGAATGCCAGCGGGAAGTTCGACGCACCAAACACCGCCACCGGGCCAATCGGGCGCTGCATCAGACGCAGGTCCGGACGCGGCAGGGGGGCGCGATCCGGAAGCGCTTCGTCATGACGGCGATCCAGATAATCACCGGCAAGGATATGGCTGGCAAACAGGCGAAGCTGGCCAACCGTACGACCGCGCTCCCCATTCAAGCGCGCTTCCGGCAGGCCGGTTTCCTGGGTACCGATTTCGGTGATTTCCGCACCGCGGGCATCGATTTCATCGGCGATCCTATTCAGGAACTTAGCCCGTTCTTCGCGGGTGGAATAGCCATAGGACCAGAATGCGTCTTCGGCGGCCCTGGCAGCCTGATCGACCAGGGCCGGGGTGCCGACCGGGAAAGTATTGGCCGGGCCATGGGCTGGTTCGGACTGGAAGGTCTGCTCGCCTGCGACCCACTGGCCAGCAATCAGATGTTTTCCTGTCAGGTTATAGGACATGAGTTTCCCCTGTTTGCTTGATCAGATCACGCGGACTTTAACCGGCTCTTCTGGCTGGACCGCAAGGCGGTTGCGCAACGGGCGCCCGAAAGGCTTTGCCTCGATTTCGAATTCATCCCCGTCGCGGGTTTGAATGCCATCGGCAAAACTGAGCGTCGCCGTTCCAAAGAAATGCAAATGGATGTCCCCAGGGCGCCGGAAAATATCATATTTGAAATGGTGATATTCCAGATTGTCGATGGAATGAGACATGTTCTCTTCCCCGCTGACAAACGGCTTCTCCCACAGAATGCCACCGTCACGATATACACGTGAAACCCCTTCGACATGCCCCGGCAGGTCACCAAGCAATAATTCAGGCCCAATGGCACAGGCACGAAGCTTGGAATGAGCAAGATACAGATAGTTCTGCCGCTCCATCACATGATCGGAAAATTCATTCCCGATCACAAAACCGATGCGCACCGGAAAGCCATCAGGATCATTGATATAGACCCCGGCAATTTCCGGCTCCTCGCTGCCATCAAGGGCAAAAGACGGACTTGGGATATCATCGCCAGGTGCCGCAATGATCGAACCATCGCCTTTGTAAAACCATTCGGGCTGAATTCCCTTTTCACCCGAAGGCGGTTTTCCACCCTCAAGCCCCATTCGGAACATCTTCATTGAGTCTGTTTCATCTGCGGCCTTACTGGCAGCCTGATGCATATTTGCCCGTGCCGATGCCGATCCCAAATGGGTCAAACCGGTTCCCGTCACCAGAAGATGCGCAGGATCGGGATGATCAATCGGCGACAGCAACCGCCCTGCAGATGCAATCACATCATAGCTTTCGCGGGCCTCATCGAAGCGGCATTCCGCCGCTTCGATCATGGTCATGCCCCGGTCGATGGCAATTGCTGCCAGATCGCGAACCGTGTCTACCCCGGCCAACGGGGCGACTTTGTCACCATCAACAACGCCAACCCGGCGCTTGCCGTTTTCGGCAATGAATTGAACCAAACGCATGATCATGGCCCCTATTCGATGATCTCGAATTCACCAAGCGCATCCTCGGCGATTTCAAGCCCCAGACCGGGCAGATCATCATCAAGATCAATGAAACCGTTCTTTGGCACCGGGTCGCCTTTGAAGACGTAGTAGAACAGTTCGTTTCCGACCTCGACATCAAAGACCGGGAAGAATTCCGATATCGGGCAGTTCAGGTTCGCCATCGTCAGGTGATAGTTATGCATCTGACCGGCATGCGGAATGACCGGCACCTGATAGGCTTCCGCCAGTGCATTGATTTTTTGGGCGGCGGTAATACCGCCAACACGGTTGGTGTCATATTGAATGACACTAAGTGCATTCATATCCAACAGCGTCTTGAATCCGAAATTCGTGAATTCATGCTCACCGCCGGAAATCGGCACGATGTTCATGTTGTTCAGTTCGGCATAGCCTGCAAGATCATCGGCAATCACCGGTTCTTCAAGCCAACGCGGCTCGAATTCTGCCAGTTTGGGCAACATGCGCTTGGTATATTCAAGGTTCCAGCCCATGTAACACTCCAGCATCAGATCACGATCCGGACCGATGACTTCGCGTACGGTTTTGACCAGATCAAGGTTCTTGCGCATCCCTGCGGGACCATCTTTCGGTCCCCAGCCAAAGCGCATCTTGACCATATCAAAACCCTGATCGACATAACTCTGGGCCTCTTTGGCAAGCGCATCAATCGACTGACCATAAAGCTTGGACGCATAGACAGGAATCTGCTCCTTGGTTCTACCACCAAGCAACTTGAATACCGGTTTGCCGGTTGCCTTGCCCATGATGTCCCAGATCGCGATATCAATCGCCGAAATTGCCACCATACCAACGCCTTTACGGCCCCACGCATGGGTACGGCGATACATTTTCTGCCACAGATATTCATTGTCGAACGGGTCTTCGCCAATCACCAGCGGCGCAAGATAGGTATCAATGATTTGCTTGGTGATCGTCGGTGCGAGTGCCGCGTTACCAATACCGACAATACCGTTATCGGTTTCAACTTCACAGATCAGCCATTCATGGAACCGGAAGGATCCCATGCTGTCGCCGCGCTCAAAAAGTGCATCGGATGCATTGGTACAGAAATTGGCCTGCGGGGCGACGGTTTTACCGTTCCAGCGCAACACACGTGTGCGGATACTTTTGATTTTCATCGCAATCATCCTTTCAGATGGAGTGCCCGCAAATCGGGCTTTCGAACAAAGCGGTGACGTTCACACAAGACACATGTCCTGGGCGGTCTCCGGATCGAACCAGAATTTATGATAAGAACCTTGCCTCGGGCCGGGTGCGCAGGGAGAACGCAACCCGTCCGACGGCAAAAACAATCAGGTACTGATCGTCAGGCGGCCAATCGGGCCTGACGTCGGCTTCCCGCCATTCTTGCGACAATTTCAAATGCCGCCAAGGTCGCCCCGACATTGGCTTTACCAAGGCCGGAGATGTCGTAAGCCGTACCATGCGCAGGCGTTGCAACCGGGATCGGAAGCCCCCCCTGCACGGTCACACCACGATCAAAGCCCAGAAGCTTTATCGCGATCTGCCCCTGGTCGTGATACATGGTGACAATCGCATCAAGTTCCCCGGCTTGCGCCTTTAGGAAAATGGTGTCGGCCGGCCATGGCCCATCCGCCGGAAGTCCAAGGTTTTTGGCCTTCTCTACCGCTGGCGCGATAATGTCGATTTCCTCGCGACCAAAATTCCCGCCATCGCCCGCATGCGGGTTAAGAGCAGCAACACCAACCCGTGGCTTATCGATCCCGTTGGCGACAAGAGCATCGGTAATCAGTCGAACCGCATCAACAATCCGGTCGACCGAAATGTTTTCCACGACACGTGCCAGTGCAATATGGCTGGTCACGCGGCTGGTCCACATGCCTTCCATGGTGTTGAACTCACAGATCGGACCATCATGACCAATATGCTCGGCCATATAATGCAGTTCGTCCTCATGGCCCATGCCACCACGGATCATGGCTTCCTTGTTGAACGGCATGAACAAAATGCCATCAACTTTTTCGTCACGTGCAAGGTCAAGGGCGACGTCAAGCGTGCGCAGACTTGCCGCACCGGATTTGGCATCGACCACACCGGGTTTGATCTGATCCGGATCGAAAAATGATGTTTCGATATAGGGATAGGCATCTTTTGGCCAGCTTGCCGGGAGATCCTTGACTGCTGCCAGATTGATATCCAGACCGGAATCCTTGCGGCCGCGTTCAATCAGGCATTTGTCGCCAATCACCACCACATCCGCCTTTTCGCGAATATCACTGCGCGACAGAAGACGCAGAAGCAATTCCGGACCAATGCCGTTGGCGTCGCCGGGGATTACCGCCAAACGCGGTTTCACATTAACAGTCATCTATAAAAGAACTCCACAAGCGTCATGGGAATGAAGGGCAGGTAGGTGACCGCCATCAGCACAGCGAACAGCACGCCGATGAAAGGCACATTAACCTTGGTCGTTTCCCAGATATCGGTTTTGGCAATCGAACAGGATGTCACCAGCACACTGGCGACAGGCGGGGTCTGCTGACCAATGGCAAGATTAAGGGTAAGAATGATGCCAAAATGCACGGGATCAATCCCGACCTGCTGGATCAGCGGCAAGACAATCGGCACCACCAGAATGATCGCAGCAGCACCGTGCAATATGCAGCCAAGAACAAGCAAAAGCACATTAAGCAGCATCAGCACGACGAACGGATCATTGGTAAATCCGGTGATCGCCGCAGCCAGCATCTGAGGCAGACCTTCCTCGGTCAGATAAAGACCCAGCACAGCAGAGGTCGCGACCAGCAGCATCACGGTTGCTGTCTGGTTGATCCCTTCGCGCAGGGCATCAAGGAACATCGAAAAATCAAGTTCCCGATAGATGAAGGCCCCGATAACAACCGCGGCAACCACCGCCAGGCCAGCTCCTTCGGTCGCTGTTACCAACCCGCCGAAAATACCGCCCAGAATGATGAATGGCAGGGTCAGTGCCCAGGCCGCTTCACGGAAGGTTTTGCGAACGCGCGCCAGATCAAAACGTTCATCACGCGGAATGTCATATTTTACCGCAAAGTAATAGCTGACACACATCAACCCGAATGCCCCCAGAAGGCCCGGCACGACACCGGCAACAAACAGTTGCACAATCGAGGTATCCGAAAGCGCCCCATAAAGGATCATGGGAATTGACGGCGGGATAATGATCGCAAGGGATGCCGAAGACGACGTTATCGCAGCCGCAAAGGTGCCTTTATATCCCTTGCGCTTCATGCCAGGGATCAGGACCGAACCGGTCGCGGCAACATCCGCCACCGCAGAACCCGAAATTTCGGCAAAGAATAACGACACCCCGATATTGACCATCGCCAGACCGCCGCGCATGAACCCGATCAGGGCCGAAACGAAGTCGATCAGCCGACGCGAAATCGACGAGGTGTTCATCAATGCGCCCGCCAGAATGAATAGCGGGATCGCAATCAGGGGAAAGCTGGTCGCACCATCAAACAGGGCAAGTGCGGCATTGTAGAAACCCGGAACTCCATGCAGGGAATAAACTCCCACCAGTGCAGCCGCACCGATGGATACCGCAATCGGAACCCCCATAAAGACCAGGAAAAACATCAAAGGAAGAATGACTGAAACGGCCATCATGCTGCCCTTTCATTGAACGGCGCATCGCTTTTCTGCGCCTTGGCAATTTCTTGGTTCATTTCTTCGGTTTCGACATCAAGTGCCGTCACCATGCGCTGCCATGCTTCCGGCAAACTCAGTAATTGACCCATCACGAACAGCGCACAGCCGCCCGGAATGACCGATTGAGTGAATTGCAAGCCAACCCAAGGCAACGAAATCAGGGTTTCGCCCCCCATGATCTGAAGAACAAACCAGCCAGCCCACGCCATTGCTGCAAACATCGCAATGACGATGGCCTCGCCCATCAGAAAGACGATCTTGCGCAGGGTCAGAGGCAGGGCAAGAAGAACACCCGAGAAACTGAGGTGGGATCGGCGCACAGCGGCAAGAGCGGCACCGTAATAGGTAATCCAGGCCAGCATCACCGAAGCCACTTCGTCATACCAGACCAGGGAATAACCGCTATAGCGGAAGATCACTGCCAGGATCACGATCAACGCCAGAAACGTGATCAATGTCATGGTAAAGACTTCCAGTGTACGCCGGAACAGAACTGCTGCGAACTGCATCGCGTTCTCTCCTAAGGAAAACGAAGGAAGAAAATGCGGGGCAACCGGACGGATGGTTGCCCCCGCCCGATTTAGTCTGCAGTCGCAAGGGCGGCATCAACCAGTGCCTTGCCGCCATCAATTTCGGATGCGAACTTGTCATAGATCGGCTTGGAAGCTTCAACAAAGGCGGCACGATCAGCCGCATTGACTTCCATACCGCCTGCTGTCAGCTCATCAAGCAGCGCTTTGTCAGCCTTCGCACCGGCCTCACGCGACCAAAGGGCCACTTCACGCGCGGTTTTGACCAGAATGTCGCGAACTTCCGGATCAAGGTCATTATAGACCGTAACCGACATGGTCGGATAAGACGGCGAATAGATATGTCCCGAAAGCGTCAGGTATTTCTGCACTTCGTTAAGCTTGGCAGCCTCGATGTTGGTCAGCGGATTTTCCTGACCATCAATGACACCGGTCTGAAGACCGACAAAGACTTCGGAAAAGGCCATCGGCGTCGGGTTCGCACCATAATTCGAGAACATGGCAACCCGCCATTCAGATTGCGGCGTGCGTAACTTGATACCATCAAGATCGGCCGGAACATTGATCGGACGCGCATTGTTGGTGATCTGACGGAAACCGTTCTCCCAAAGAGCAAGGATTTTGTAACCGGCCTCTTCAGCCTGCGGGGCGACAGTCGGCCAGAAAACAGACTCTTCGATTTTTGCCAATTGATCACGATCCTTCACAAGGAACGGCAAATCAAAAAGGGCAAATTTGTCTGCAATGGTCGGCATGGTCGATGACGGCAAAGTAATCTGCACCGTCCCAAGCTTCAGGCGCTGCATCAGCTCTTTGTCCTTGCCCAGCTGGGCAGAGTCAAAAAGCTTCACCGTTGCCTTATCACCAAGTCGCTCATTGGCAAGACGGGTAAACTCAGCCGCAGTATTCGCCTGAAGCGAACCATGCTCGGCACTGATGGCAAATACGATCTCGTCTGCAGCATTTGCAGTTGCGAGTGCGGACATGGACGTGATGCTGCCAAATGTTACGGCAGCGACAAATTTACGGATACGACCTGTGTGGGTCATGTATTCCTCCCGATTTATATCTATTTCGCTGTTCACCGGTAGCTGGGAACGCACGATCTTTGCCGCGCTTGATTTTGGTATACCATATTGAAGATACCGAGAGTCAACAAAAAATCACCTTAGGCCTGACTTCATTGACAGAGAACCATAAAATTTGATACAAAACAAAAACTTAGGATCAATCATCATTGACAAGATCCACCCTCCTCCACCCCCAAATGGTATACCATATTTTTTGGTATACCATTTTTGCCTTGCTCTTATTCATTACGCATCCTATAGTTTGCGCAATGACGATACGCAGGGAAGAATGGTTTGAGTAACATCACGCTAAACGCCGGATCAGAATCCGACCTCGACACCTACGAGCCGATTGTCGATGCACCACTCGCAACCATCTCGGAGAACAGCGACCTGCCGCTGGCCCAACAGGCAGCAAATGTCCTGCGCGACATGATCGTGCAAGACATCATTCCGCCGGGCAAACCGATCCGCGAACGCACATTGGCTCAACAGCTTAATATATCACGCACTCCCCTGCGCGAAGCCTTGCGGATTCTGGCCGTTGACGGCCTTGTCGAACTTCTGCCTTCACGCGGTGCGATTGCGGCAAATCCAAGCCCCGAAGACGTCAAGCACATGCTTGAATTTCTTGGCGGGATCGAAGGTCTTGCCGGGGAACTGGCCTGCAAACGCGCGACCGACGAAGAAATCGACGAAATCCGTGCCCTGCATTACGAAATGCTTGCCGCCTTTGCCCGCAAGGACCGCCTCGCCTATTTCAAACTCAACCAGCGGATTCACCGCGCCCTTGTAATGGCATCGGGAAATCCATTGCTGATTGAAACCCATGAACGCATGAATGCGCGACTTTATCGCATCCGTTATCGATCCAACATGCGCAATACAAAATGGCCAACCGCGATTAGCGAGCATGAGGAAATTCTGAAAGCCATTGAAAGTCGTGATGCCGTCAAACTGAATGACCTGATGCGCAACCACCTCGGCAGCACCTGGATCAAAGTCAGCGAAGACGGTCAAGTCGGCACCATGGATCATCACGATAACGATTAATCCAGAAACACACGAACCGGCACTGCTGGAACTGGCTCCCGCGAAAGCGGGGGCCTTCTTTTTTGACTGCAATCAATAAAAAGCTTGGTAACCGCTGGCTGGCTATGGCTCCCCGGCGAAATTCTGCCAACTCGTGCAACAATCGGCGTCAATGAACTTGGCGCAAATACCCTGATCGAAGTCGTGGTATCTGCTGCCAAATAGCAATCTGCTATAGCATCTTTCAATTCGCGGTAAGTTTAACAACCTAGCCGCAACGCAAATGTTGATCTTTGGCACAGGCACATCAAGAAATTTCAAGATGCCTGTGCCAAAACCGTAAAGTTAGATATCAAAGTTGGTGGGCAAAACGATCATGTCACGGATCGTCACCGTACGCGGGCGCGACAGCATGTAAATCACCGCATCGGATACTTCCTCGGGATCAAGCAGCGCGCCATTTTCCTTGGCTTTACGCAGATTCTCTTCGGGCCAGTCTGCCAAAAGGGCCGAAACGACCGGCCCCGGCGAAACTTGTGCGACACGAATGCCGTGCTTGTTTAGCTGGCGACGCATGGTTTGCACAAAGCAAGTGATTGCCCATTTTGATCCGGAGTAAACCGGCTCCCACTGGATCGGCATATGACCTGCAACGGAAGCCGTCACAACGATGTCACCAGTTTTGCGTTCCTGCATGTGCGGGATCACATCACGAACATTCTTCATCACGGCATTGACGTTCAGGTTCAGCATCCGATCAATCGTTGCGGTGTCTGTTTCGGTCAAATCACCACCGATATAGGAACCTGCGTTGCAATGCAGAATGTCGATATGGTCGACCTTTTGCAGGATTTCGGGAACCATCGCAGCACAGCTATCTGCATCAAGCAGATTGGTATGTTGCGCAATAGCATTCGCCCCCAATTCAGTCGTCAACTGAGAAAGGGCATCCTTATTGTAGTCAACCATCACAACCTTTGCGCCAGCTTCAAGAAGCGCGCGCGTAGTAGCAAGACCGATGCCCGAGGCAGCGCCAGTGACAACAGCAACTTTGCCCTGAAGGGATTGAGCCATAATTCGTCTCCGATAAAAATGATTGAGATCAGACAGCCAGAAAACCGCCATCCACAGGCAAGACAGCCCCACTGACGAAGGACGCATCGTCGCTCAACAACATGATGATCGAACGGGCAACGTCATCTACCTCGGCAAAGCGCCCCTGGGGGTGACGAACCATCATCGGATCGGCTTTGGCCGGCTCCGACCATGTCGTCGCGGCAAGTTCGGTCATGGTAATAGTGGGGGCAATGGCATTGACCCGAGTACCGTACGGTCCAAGCTCCTTGGCCATGACGCGGGTCGCGCCTTCCAGCCCCGCCTTGGAGGCAGCGTAGCACATATGTTCCTCAAACCCGCGATGCCCGGCGATGGATGTCACATTAACAATCGCCCCACCACCACCTGCTCTCACCCGGGCACGTGCAAATTCCTGCGCACAAATCAAAGCCGCCCGCAGGTTGATTCCCATCACGGTTTCATACCCCACATCGGTCATCTCAAGCACACTTTCAAGGACATTGGTCCCGGCACAATTGATCAGAAAGTCTGCCGTCCCTGCGGTCTGCATGGCAGTGCGTGCCGCCCTACTGTCGGACAAATCCACCTGAATCGTGCGCGCCCCGATCTGGGCATTCAGCGCATCAAGATCACCTTGTGTTCTGGCCATGGCGATGACGGAGGCACCGCGTTCAGCCAGAAGATGGGCGCAGGCACGACCGATGCCTTTGCCAGCCCCTGTGATCACGACTGTTTTTCCCTTGAATGTATCGGTCATGAAGCGACGTTTCCCTGATAATGATTACGCAATTTGCACCATGGCCGGCTTATTGTTTGCCGCTGCTTTTCTCGTTTTGCGATGCGCTGCGTTACTGATTAAGTCATGCGTTCCAGCAGAATATCTGCGGTCAGATCATCTGTAACAAGTGTGTCCACCAACCCGCGCTTGATCGCTGCATGAATGATTGGGACCTTGTGTTTGCCGGCCGCCGTCAGGATCTTGTTGGGAATATCTGCTAGCGCGTTCAGGTCGACCCCGACCGTTCGCTCGTTTAGCGGATGGTCAATCTCGTTCCCATCAGCATCAAGAAAACGGCCAAGAACATCCCCGACCGCACCCGCGTCACGCAATTCCTGCATGGTCAGATCCGCTGGCAAACCATATTTCACCATAAATGAAAGATCGGACACATCCCCCACGACCAGAAGGGCGGCATCAGCAGAAAGGCACCGCTCGATATGGGATGCATAGATTTCCTGGCTGAGGAAAATATCCTTATCCACATCATCGGGCAGATAAATCGGTGCAACCAGATGTGAATAGTTGGCGTCAAACCGCTCGGCAAAGCCCGAAGCAATGCTAAAGGCATTAAAGGATGATCCGGCCGCCGTCCCGCCCATCAGGGCAAGAATTTCCAGATCCGGCAGGGAATGAAGCGGCAAACGCTCCATCGCGCGCTGCAATGTTACCCCCCAGGAAACCCCGATCCTTTTCCACGGCTCAGTCTTGAGCGTGGTTGTCAGATAGTGGGCAAGTGCCGCGCCAACAGGGGCGTGATAGTCATAATTGTTATGATCTACCGGCACGACCAGCGCTTTGCCAACTCCTGCCTGTTCCAAACGTTTTTGCGCTTCAAGCCGGGTTACAAAAGGCGACTCGATCTGGATTTTCACCAACCCCAGCGACTTTGCTTTCTGAATCGCCTGATTAACACGCAGGCGGGTTACCCCCATATCACGCGCGACTTCCGCCTGTGTCTGGCCGTTCACGTAATAGCGCCAACAGACCTCGGTCACGAAACCTTCGCTATCCTCAAGTGGTTCTCTTGGCATGAATTATTTCCTCTTGTCGCCCTGCACATTGGCCCTGTGCAATTGTCACGTCACGCAAACTAACAAATGTAATTCAAAAATTACAAATGAAAATTTTCACTTGCATCAAATATATTACATATGCATTCTTCCGGCGACCGGAATCGCAAATCCAATGCAGCGCAAGACTGCCAAATGCGATCCCCCATCAACCAACGGGAGGAATATTCAATGAATTTTGCACTCAAAGTGGGCGTCTCAGCCTTAGCCATGGCTGTCGCCTCAAGCACTGCTTATGCTGATGATGCATTCTGGAAAGAAGCAGCCGCCCCCTATCAGGATGTCACACTGCATGGCGTGACGGAATCCACACCGCCATCCAATTACATTCGCGAAGTCCTCGCCCCACAATTCGAGGAACTGACCGGTATCCGCGTTGATATCGAGACCACGTCCTGGGATCAGATGTATGACAAGGCCATCAAGGACATGGAAGCTGGAACCGGCATCTATGACATGGTATTTATTGAACAGGACATTGTCTATTCCTATCTGGCGCGCGACTTCCTGACAGACACGACCAAACTTCTGGCCGATAATCCGTCCCTTAAGGCACCGACTTACAGCGAGAACAACTTCACCACCTTTGCCGACTATTTCCGGGGCGAAAACGGTCACCTGTATGGCGTCCCTATGGAAGCCTTCATCAAGATCTATCTCTATCGTACCGACCTGTTCAACGATCCGGAAATCAAGGAAGCCTTCAAGGCAGAAACCGGCCACGAACTGAAACCGGCCACCACGCATGAAGAATATGGCGAGATCGCCCGCTTCTTCACCAAGTGGGGCGAAGATCACGATCTGGATCTGTGGGGCACCACCGCACAGGCCCATACCGGCCATCCGGCATCCTGGTACGAGTTCTTTGAAACCATTGCCCCGACTTATGGCGTCTATAACTGGGGCATTGATGCGGACAACAACTATGCCGCATCCGTTGCCAATGGGGGTTCGATGAACAGCCCCGAAGCCAAGGAAGCCATGAAGTGGTGGCTGAGCATGCGCGACATTGCCCCGCCTGAAAGCAATGCTTCGACCTGGACGGAAGTCGGCACCACATTTGGTGCGGGTCGTGTTGCCCAAGGTCTGGTCTATGGTGAAAACGCCGGCTGGATCGCAGCCGATGAATCCAAATCGCTTGTGGTTGGAAAAGTGGGGGTCGCCCTGCCCCCGATGGAAGACGGCATCCTTGAGGAAGTCGAAGGCGGCAAAGGTTATATCGGTTATTACGATGGGGGTGCCTTTGGCATTCCAGCAACGTCAAAAAACCAGAAAGCCGCGATGCTGTTCCTGCAATATATCGGTCAGGACGAAGTTCAGCCGGATTGGGCGGTTGCCGCACCGCGTGTGACCAACAAATCGACCTATGACGATCCCAAAGTCCAGGCCATGAACAAAGAACTTGGCGGTTATTATGATCTTCTGCGTGACAAGGGATATCTGTTTGCCGGCGCCCCGGCATATCCGTTCCATGCACAGGTTCGCGAAGCTACTGCACCGATCCTGTATCAAATCCTGACGGGCGACCTTGGCCCGGACGAGGGACTTGATCAGATGGCAGCAAAGGCCGAGGCCGAACTGACCGATCTTGGTTATCGCAAGTAAGGTCTTTCTCCATCTTACCTGTCATGGTCGCTGCCCCATGGGGCAGCGACCAGATCCCGGCATGATCCCCGCTTTGGCGGCGTGACCGCCACACTGCATCTTTTTCCAGGGAGTTGACGATGCAATCCAACAAGCTTGGTTGGATCCTCCTGGCCCCTACGCTGGTGATCCTGTTTTTCTTTGGCGTTTTGCCGTTCCTGTATGTCGTTTTCGTCTCGTTCCATCAATGGAATCCATTTGCGGCATCCCCCGAAATGATTTTCAACGGCGCGGAGAATTTCAGGCGCATCGTCTTTGACAGCGCATTACTGAATTCGCTGGGCGTGACAGTTGCCTTTGTCATCTTTGCCGTTCTCTCTGAACTGGTGATCGGTTATCTGCTGGCCCAGGCCTTTATGCGGGAATTCCCCGGAAAGTCGATTTTTCGCACGATCCATACACTGCCACTGATTATGGCACCGATCATTGTCGGGTCGGTCTGGAAGCTGATGACCACACCATCCATCGGGATCATCCCCCATTATCTGGATGAATGGTTCGGGATCACGATGAATATCGGGACATCCGCCCCCGCTGCTTTCCTGACCATCGTCATCATGGATATCTGGCACTGGACGCCGCTTGTCACCCTGACCCTGATCGCGGCACTGGTGTCGCTGCCACGCGATCCGTTTGAACAGGCCCAGATCGACGGGGCGAACAAAGCTCAGACATTCTGGCACATCACCCTTCCGATGATCACACCGGCTCTGGTCGCAACCGTTTTCATTCGCCTGATGGATGCCCTGCGCACGGTCGATGAAGTCTGGATGCTAACCGGGGGTGGCCCGGGATCGTCCACCCGTTTCCTTGGCGTGCATATCTTCAAGGAAGTCTTCCCCAAGACCAATTACGGCTATGGCTCTACCATTTCGGTGATCGTGCTGTATCTGACCATCGTGGTTTGCTGGCTGCTCTATGTCAGCATGCTCGCACCGCGCAAGAACCGGAAGGGATAAGACGATGAAAAAGCGCAATCCGCTACTGACAACGCTTTTCTGGATATTGATCAGCCTTCTGACCCTGTTTCCGATCTATTGGCTGTTTGTCATTTCGGTCAAACCCGCGGTTCAGCTTTTCAGCACACCGGACATTCTGGTTAGCAATCCCTATTGGGGGAACTATGTCGAGGTTCTCGGCAATCGGTTGATCCGAAGCTACATGGTCAATTCACTGGTGATTTCGACCGGGAATGCCGTGCTGTGCACAGTGCTTGGTTTCTTTACCTGCTATGCGCTATCGCGTTTCAATCTCCGCGGAAAGGAATCCATCTTTTTCTGGACGATCACCAACCGTATGGCACCGCCCGCGGTGTTCCTGTTGCCGCTTTTCCTGTTGATGACGCAGGTTTACCGGGTTGGCGATTTCATGCTGCTTGATACCCGGATTGGCATGATTCTGGTCTATTGCACCTTTAACCTGCCGTTTGCGATCTGGACCCTGCGCCCGACGATTGACGCCATCCCGCGTGAACTGGATGAAGCCGCCTATGTCGATGGTGCAAGCCCATGGAAAGTTATTACCGAAATCGTTTTTCCGCTTTGTCGGCCCGGGCTTGCTGTGACCCTGATCCTGACCTGGGTGTTTGCCTGGAACGAGTATCTGCTGGCCGCAACACTTACCAATTTCGATGCCCGTACCCTCACCACCGGCCTTTCGGAATATGTCACGACCACCGGGACCGAGTGGGGAATCATGGCCACGATTTCAGTCTTCACCCTGATCCCTGCCCTGATCGTGTTCGGAGTGGTTCAAAAACATATTGTCGCCGGTCTGACCTTTGGCGCGGTGAAAGGATAACACCATGACCAGACACAATACGACACAGCTTGATACAGCCTCGCTGACCGAAGACGACACCGAAAAAAACAAGGCCCCGGAAGAACGGCACGGCTTTCTGCCAATCGAAACCAATGCTTTTGACCGGTGCTTTATCTCGGTCGTGATCTGGGTGGCAATGTCCCTGTTCTGGTTCCGCTTCCTGGAGCCAATGGGTCTGTCCATCTGGATTTCGAATGCCATTGCCCTTGCTCTTGCTGTCTTTATCGTCAGGAAAGGATAACGCCATGAAATCGTTGGTTCTGGAAAAAAAAGACGACATTACCCTGCGCGATTTTCCTGCCATTGACCGCGAGGAAGAGGACCTTGGCCCACGCGACGTGCGCATCAAGATGCATACCGTCGGCATTTGCGGTTCGGATGTGCATTACTACACCCATGGCCGGATTGGTCCATTTGTGGTCAATGCGCCAATGATCCTGGGGCACGAAGCATCCGGCACCGTGATCGAAACCGGAAGCGATGTCACAACGCTGTCCGTTGGTGACCGGGTCTGTATGGAGCCGGGTGTTCCCGACCCCAACAGCAAGGCAACCCGCCTTGGCATGTATAATGTTGATCCGGCTGTCCGCTTTTGGGCAACCCCGCCGGTACACGGGATTTTGCGCCCGACCTGTGTGCACCCCGAAGCCTTTACCTTCAAGCTTCCCGACAATGTATCCTTTGCCGAGGCCGCCATGGTCGAACCGCTTGCAGTGGGTGTCCACGCCGCCACCAAAGCCCGGATCAAACCGGGCGATATCGCAGTGGTCATCGGGGCTGGCCCCATCGGACTGGTCACCGCATTGTCGGCATTGGCTGGTGGCTGTGCCCGAGTGTATGTCGCCGACCTTGCCGAAAAAAAGCTTGAAATAGCAGCATCCCTAAGTGCGGCGATCATCCCAATTGATGTCAAATCCCAAAACATCCCCGAGGTGATCAAACGCGACACCGATGGCTGGGGGGCCGATATCGTGTTTGAAGCCACCGGCTCGCCCAAGGCTGCCGCCGGGGTTTTTGAACCCCTTTGCCCGGGTGGGTGTGTCGTCATGATTGGCGGTCAGCCTGATCCGATCAGCTATGACGCAGGGGCAGCGATGATCCGGGAAGCCCGGATCGAGAATATTTTCCGTTATGCCCATGTCTTTCCGCGTTGTGTTGCCATGCTGAGTTCCGGCGCAATCGACGTAAAACCCCTAATCACCAGAACATTCGCATTCGAAGACAGCGTGCGCGCATTCGAGATCGCAGCATCCGCCCCACCGGCGGATGTCAAATTACAGATCGAATTGCCGCAATAGGGAGAAGCCTTATGGCCGACGTAAAAATAGAAAACGTAATCAAGCGCTACGCCAATGTTCAAGTCATGCACGGGGTGAATGTCGACATCAAGGATGGCGAGTTTGTCGTCCTGGTGGGGCCGTCTGGCTGTGGCAAATCAACACTGTTGCGCATGCTTGCCGGGCTAGAGGAAATCAGCGAAGGCACCATCTCGATTGGCGGACGGATCGTGAATGATGTTCTGCCGAAAGAACGCGATATCGCGATGGTGTTCCAAAGCTATGCACTTTATCCCCACAAAACGGTTTATGAAAATATCGGCTTCCCGCTCAAGATGGCAAAACGACCGGAAAGCGAGATAAAGCAAAAGGTTACCGACGCCGCCGAAATTCTCGATCTTGCCCATCTTCTTGACCGCTATCCCAAGCAGCTTTCCGGCGGCCAGCGCCAGCGTGTCGCCATGGGCCGCGCCATCGTACGAGATCCGCAAGTCTTCTTGTTTGACGAGCCGCTCTCAAACCTTGATGCCAAACTGCGCGTGACCATGCGCGTTGAGATCAAGGAACTGCATCAGCGTCTTGGCACAACGATTGTCTACGTCACCCATGATCAGATCGAAGCAATGACCATGGCTGACAAAATCGTCGTCATGCGTGATGGCCGGGTCGAGCAGATTGGTTCTCCGTTGGATCTGTATGACAATCCGATAAACGTTTTTGTTGCTGGCTTCATCGGCTCGCCTTCGATGAATTTCGTTCATGGCAAGATAGGAGAACGCGATGGCACGAAGCACTTTGAATCCGATAACGGCCTGATCCTGCCGATACCACCGACCACAACACCAACGGGCAAATCAGTGACCTACGGCATTCGTCCCGAACATATCGACATTGGCGATGAGGGGATTGCAATGAATGTCGTGGTCGTTGAACCAACAGGTTCTGAAACCCAGATCGTTGCGAAATCAAACGGTGACCTCATTGACGCCCTCGTCAAACAGCGTATCTCTGCCCGCCCCGGTTCCGAACTTCATTATGTGATTGATCCGGTCAACGTGCATCTGTTCGACCGCGATACCGAACTGCGGATATAGGGGAGCCCGATGAATTCACCTGCCGCAGTAATTTTCGACCTCGACGGTTGTCTGGTCGACAGCGAACCCTTGTCACTTGAGGTTTTGGCAACCGAAATGCACCGCCTCGGAATTGATGGCATTACGGTTAATGATATCCGTGACCGGTTTCTCGGGGTTTCGATCCAAGACATTTGCAGACATGTCTCCGAACGTCTCGGCCAGGCCTGCCCGGACGATTTTGTCGACCGGGTCGAAACGCGCCTGCTAACAGAGTATCAAACGCGCCTCCAACAGATTGAGAATGCGGAAAGGTTGTTGGATCGGCTTTCCAATGCAGGGATGAAAACGGCACTTGCAACCGGCAGCTCCTTGCGACGAATGAAGGCAACTCTTGAGATATCGGGTCTTGTCGCGCATTTCCCGGGCACCGCATACAGTGCCGAGCAGGTCGCCAATGGCAAACCCGCGCCTGACTTATTCCTGCTTGCCGCAGAGGGCATTGCAACCGATCCCAAAGATTGTGTTGTTATTGAAGACTCTCCGCATGGCGTAAAAGGAGCTATCTCAGCCGGGATGAGAGCTATAGGTTTTGTAGGTGGAACACATTTACATGATATTCGCTCACATCAAACCCAACTGCTTAAATCCGCCGGTGCGTCAGAAATCTTTGAATGCCTTCTGGACGTTGGAGATGCAATTCTGCACAAGCCTGCGTAACATCAACACATTCGCATGCCATCGCTCAAGATATGGCAGCTTGAATTTCCACAGAAGGCTTTGGGATGACTTTTCTTGGAATTGATCTGGGAACCTCCGGTATCCGCCTACTGCTGATTGACGACGGTGGTGTGCCGATAGGCTCAGCGGAACGCAGCTATCACGCCAGCCATCCGCACCCGGGTTGGTCTGAGCAAAATCCTTCGGACTGGATTGCGGCACTGGAAGATTCCATTGCCGAGCTGCGTGATAATTATCCGCAGTTTGCCGCGCTGCGGGGTATTGGCGTAGCCGGCCATATGCATGGAGCGACGCTTCTGGATAACAGCGGACGGGTCTTGCGCCCCTGTATTCTGTGGAATGACACGCGCTCTCATACGCAGGCCGCGCACCTTGATGCCAAAGAACCGTTTCGTGCCATTTCAGGCAATATCGTCTTTCCGGGATTTACCGCCCCGAAACTTGAATGGGTGCGGGAAAACGAACCCGATATTTTTGCAAAAACCGCAAAGGTTCTTCTGCCCGCCGCTTATCTTAACTATTACCTGACCGGGGAATATGTTGCGGACATGTCGGATAGCGCGGGCACCTCATGGCTTGATGTCGGTAATCGGACATGGTCGAACACGTTGCTGTCTGCCGGAAACATGCGCCAAGATCAGATGCCCCGCCTTGTCGAAGGTACGGACGAAGCCGGTCGCCTGCGTCCCGCTCTTTTGGACAAATGGGGTCTTGGTGGGCCGGTTTCGGTTGCCGGTGGTGCGGGTGATAATGCAGCAGCGGCCTGTGGCATTGGCGCACAGAATGAAGGACAGGGATTTGTCTCGCTTGGCACATCTGGTGTATTGCTATCAGCACGCGACGGCTATCATCCGGCACCAGAAACCGCGTTGCATACATTCTGTCATGCCATCCCGGGACGATGGTACCAGATGGGCGTTATGCTCTCGGCAACAGACAGTCTGAACTGGCTTGCGCGCATCACCGGTCAAAACCCTACAGAGCTAACTTCAAAGCTTGATGGCAACCTGAAAAAACCCGGCACTGTCCGCTATCTCCCTTATCTGGCGGGCGAAAGAACGCCACACAACGATGCAGAGATCCGTGGCAGCTTCACAGGACTGGCGACCGAAACCAGCCGCGAAGATCTTACGCGTGCCGTGCTTGAAGGTGTTGCGTTTGGTTTGCGAGACAGCTTTGAGGCATTGGCCGCAACCAACGCTAAACTGGATCGTTTGATCGCTATTGGCGGTGGGTCGGCCTCCCGATACTGGATACAGCTGATCGCGACTACTCTTGGCGTCCCATTGTCACTTCCCAAAAGCGGAGAATTTGGAGCAGCACTCGGTGCTGCACGACTTGGCATCACGGCTGCCACCGGTTTGGCCGCGAATAGTGTCATGAGCCTCCCGGAAGTCCGGGAAACAATTGATCCGGACAAAGGCCTGACGAGCACATTTGATGATGCTTATCAAAAGTACAGTTCTGCGTATCTCGCCATAAAATCTTGCCAGTAACATCCTGGATTTTGGCAGGATTAGCGCTCACTTTGTTCGCTCAGCTCCGCCCTATGGGCTCCGCAAAGAACCTGGCAACAGGCTTGGCCTGTTGCGGGTTCCAATCCATATGCACCGGGCAAACAAACATTAAAAAAGCCCGCCATTTGGCGAGCTTTTTTAATGTTGGTTGCGGGGGCCCGAGGCCACCTTTGTTATAACTTCAGGTGGACATTGGCTTCTCCGCTCGGTCGCAATGTCCAGAATGCCCATTAACTCACCACGCAAGCTGATTTGAAAGTCGCCGCGTTTATCTCCAGGCGTAACAATTATTTCTCCAACTACGGACCTGATTGCGTCTGCCGCCTCCGCATACATTTGCGGATCGTCGAGAGCTGCGGTCAGATTTTGCACCTTCTTCCGGTAAATCTCCGCAACATTGGGATGGATATCAGGAACATCTTGAGGAACCTCATCCATACGCGCGATGATCTCTTGTTTTTCCTGCTCAAGCTCTTCCATTCGGGACTTCATCGCCGGCTGGTACATGCCATCTTCAATAGCCGACATAATGCCCGCAATCCCGCGCTCGACCTTTTCCAGTTTCTGCCGATCAAGAACAGCTTGTGCACGGCGTTCCCGGTTCATCTGGTTCAGACCTTCGGCATACGCCTGAACCGCTTCTGCCACCGCCTCTGCAGAAACCAGTTTTTCGGTCAGCCCGGCCAGAACACGGGCTTCAATTTTGTCCCGAACAATTGTGCGACCATTATCACAGGTTCCACGACGATAACGATTCAGACAACCATAACGGTCCCGGGTGATGATGCCGTAGTTACCACCACAACAACCGCACTTGATAAGACCGGAAAACAGGAAAGCCGGTCTGCGCAAGCTATTGAGCTTTCCGGCATGGTATTCGCGAACACCCTTGGTAACATTTGCATACTTCCTGGAAATTTCTTCCTGCCGACGACGCGTGGCCTGCCATAGATCATCTTCAACGATACGCAATCCAGGCACCTCAGCCCGAACCCACTCGGTTTCCGGGTTAGGTCGTGAAACCCGCCTTCCGGTCGCCGGGTTCTTTACATAACGGCGCCGGTTCCAGACCATCACGCCGATATAAAGCTCGTTATTCACGATGCCAGTCCCTCGAGAAACATGACCACGAATGGTCGTATCACCCCAAACCCGACCATACGGTCCGAGTATGCCTTCCCGATTGAGATCAGCAGCGATCGCCTTCGGACTTTTACCCGCAGAAAACTCACGGAAAATGCGGCGCACAATTTCGGCTTCTGCCGCGTTGATTTTTCTCTCGCCTGTAACTGGCTCGCCGTCGCTGTTTAAGCGCTTTACAACATCATAGCCGTAGCAAACCCCGCCGCCGGACTTACCGTTCTCAACTCGCCCGCGGAGACCTCGACGGGTCTTGTCGGCAAGGTCCTTGAGAAAGAGCGCATTCATGGTGCCCTTGAGGCCAACATGCAGTTCGGAGATTTCACCTTCGGCCAATGTAATGATCCGCACGCCAGCAAACTTCAGATGTTTGAACAAAGTTGCAACATCGGCCTGATCCCGGCTGACGCGATCCAATGCCTCTGCCAGCACCACATCGAACTTCTTCGCCTGCGCATCTTGCAACAGGCTTTGAATACCCGGTCGTAAGGTTATACTGGCACCTGAGATGGCCGCATCCTGATAGGTGCCGACAATTCGCCATCTCTCCCGCTTTGCCTGCTCCCGGCAAATACGGAACTGATCTTCGATGGAGTTTTCACTCTGGTTGTCGGAAGAATAACGGGCATACAATGCTACACGGGTCATGAGGCCTTCCTTTCTCGTAGAACAAAAGGTTCACCCTTTGGGGCCTTGCCCCTTTATCTCTTCTCCCAATGTGGCAGGACTATTGTCATTAGCTGCCCGACGTTGCTTTTTCTCCCAAGCCAAATAGTGTTGTCGAGCGATATGATGGCCTATGGCGTGCGCAATGGTCCGCAAATGCTGCGCCTCCTCGCCACCGCCATTGTCATTGGCCGCAGATGGAATTACCCTTGCCATTCCATTTTTCTTCTGTGTCATGAGCAAACCTCTTCCAACAAAATAATATGCTGGAATAAAATTGCTCAAAACCGTCTAAAATCTTGCCCCCCTTATGTGCGCTCAGCCTGCAATTATGTTCGACTATTAATAAAATACGAAAACCAATTCAGTCTCTCACGCTGAGCAAAGTAAGCTATCCACCCACTCAATATGTCGATGACCCGCCAAAATTCTTCGGGCAAAGACGGATAATTCTGCATTCTCGGAAATACAATTTGCTAGCGTCCGCACGTGCTCTTTGAAGGAATTGTCGATAACTACATTTCCAGATTCTGTTAGTGGAAATAGCCGTTCTGCCGCCTTAACTTTGCGTTCTATTGAAACGGCTAGTATCGTACGAGTGTCAACTAGGTCTGAATGCCCCAAATGATAAAACTTGATTGATTCATTTGCACGTCGATAGCGGCCAGCGTGTACTTCCTCTGAATATCTCGGAATGGGCCTGCCCGATTGGTCAAAATCTATAAGACCTGGTTCATCAGGCTCACATGGATCCAAAAGGATCGGATTCTCATTTTGCTCCGTGTCAAGGCACGTTGCCCGCTGAGCTTCATCCACAAGAGGAAAATTATCTCCTTTCCCACCTGTCTTCCCATTTTCCCTATCTGTCCGTACACTGTTACAAAATGTACATGCAAATCGATAGTTGCTGTGCCTGAAAGCCGACCACGGATACTTACTTTTTGGGCGAAAATGATCTACAGCCCCATCAGAGCGTTCCTGTACCATTTCGCAGTAAAAGCATTTATTATGTGAAATCTCCATCAAGAATGGCTTAAGATCTCGCCAAATATCTGAATGGTCGTTAATTCTTTCAGCTCCATCTGCAAGTGCAATATGGGAGCGGGCCTGCCAGTTATCAGGAAGCTTCAATTGGTCCATGTTGATGTATCGCATGTCCTCAATCCCCCTCCTTTTGTAGAGCTTGATTGATCAAGCGCTCCGCCTTTTTAGAGTCTTCAGGTGTTTCTTCCCTATCATTTGTTGGATGCGGTTCATGATTGAGCTTTCGTAATGCCTCTTTAAGCTCTGGATCACGTACCTCATAACGGAAACCATAAGTTTGAAGCTCGTCGTTAATTTCCTTCAGTTCTTTTCTATCATCTTGGTCAAGTTCGTCTTTTGCACTAATGCGACGTTTTCTTGCAAGTAAGTCTTGAGTATGTGTGTCCAGCGCGGCGCTTAACCCAAACATCTCGCTCGTCATTACACCTGCATACCCCATCCCACGCGGGTGCGTATCAGGTTCCGCTGCAGATATTGTCAATGTTTCCCTATCCCTTGTAAGGATTTGAACCTGTTCCTTTTCAAGTTCAGCGACAGCAACAGGATTGTGCGTTGCCAAGAGAACATGGCTACTCTGCTTTTCTCCCTCATTAACGTTTAGAAAATTGCGGATATGCTGAAGATACTCGACGCTCCATCTGGGGTTCAGATGCGTATCAGGCTCATCAAGCAAAAACAGGCTTTCTTCTTCCGCCGTAAAACGAAGCAAACCCAGAACTGTCAAGAGCTGCTGTTCGCCTTCACTGAGTTCACGGAATGTAACTGACCCATCATTTTTCCGCAGCTTCACCCTGATCCGCACCTCATCAATCAGCTCGGAAACATAGGTGCTTTCTAGATCTTGAAAGAACTGCGCTGTGCTCTTCCCCGCACGCAGCTTGCGTAAAGCATCAAGATCTTTAACGAAAAGATACAAAAACTCCATTGTTTTGGAGTTCCAGAGACTTACCTTCTCTTTCCGAGTAATCCTTAAGGGTGCAATAGAAATATCATACAGCGTTGCCAGAAACTCCGACACCACGCCACGTGCATTCCAAAAGCGCGGATCACCACCCTTGGATGTCCATGAAGGTTTTCTGAGTACGAAGAGAACAGAATCAATCCCACCTTCTTCTAAGCCGAGCTGCTCCTGCAGAAAATTATCAGTCAACTCGGCATTATTCACAATAAACGACAACAAGACAAAGTTGCTATGCACAGGCAACGCATAAAACAAACGCTTTAGGCCCGGGTTTTTTCCCGCTCTAAGGTCCTTGTCGTAACGTTCAAGATACTTGTGAAAAACCTCTTCCATCCTCTCGCTTTGGCCCGAGTAATAGCCAAATAGAAATTTCGGCAGGTATCCGACTTCCTCATCACGCAATCTGGAAACAGCCAATGCTTCGCCTGGGGCCTCATCAAAACTTAGGGCAACAGGTGCAGGCTCCGCATCATGAGCATAAGGCGCAAGCTTAATGCGGTATGGCTCCTTGTTCTCTGGGTCTGCATCTATGCGAACCCATTTGTCCTTTATTTGATAAGAGATGCGATAGGCGAAGGATGGTTTATTTTTGTTCCCTTTTGCATCTTCACCCATGATCAGATCACGAAAGAGAACTGTAATCGCTTCCAAAACGTTCGATTTACCAGTCCCATTTCGACCAATCAGGACGGTAATCAAATGCTCCTCTGCGAAATCAATCGTCAGGTCTTTCAGGTTTTTGTATTCACCAATCCATAACCAATCGATACGCATGTTTACCTCTTACTGACCGATGTCAATCGAACCCAGTCTTCATGTCCTCTACGCTCAACCTCAACAAGGCCGTTTTGAAGGTGTTCTCGCAACTCGTTATAGAATCTTTCAACAGCATCAGATGTCGAGCCATTGCCAACGCCGAGCGCTTGCGCCGCCTCACTGGCGGAAACCCAGTTCCCATTGATTTTCAAAACATCGATCAAGTTTTTCATCCTCTCCCCTACCTTAATTGACTTTTGGGAACGCGTCGCCGCCTTGCGCCTTGACCTGGGTTTTGCCTGTACCGAATTTTTTTCAGTCTCAACCCTATTGAGCAGCATTAAAGCGGTTTCGTCATTTGGATCTTGCCGAACGATCCTTCCTCGGAAAGCTGCCTGAAAAACAGATGCATCAAGTACGGCGATCTGCTTTGATGCAGCAGCGCACTCGGCAGACACGCGGTCGAGCCAAGCAAATGTGCTTTCGATGCGGCGAACAATTTCGACCGCTTCATCACTTGGTGGCACAGGCATTGGAAGGGCTGCTATTTTTTGCTTACTCACCGACGCAAGGTTGGTAGTTTGTGTACCTTGTTCAAAGAAATATCTTTGCCCTTTTTCGTTGGCATAGTGGGACACAAACTTCGACGGGAAGGAGCAATCCTTTAAGCGAATGCGGAAGACATGATTCTGGTGAATACAGTCCGAGATTTGTCCCTCCCATACCCATCCACGACCAAGTTTGTCACGATCACCACCCTCATTCATAAGGATATCACCCTCACGAAGAAGTAGGCGTTCTTTCTCTAGGTGAGTAACCTCTATGGTTTTTATCTCATTAAGATTCAGCCAGCCACGCTGGACATTCGCGACGCGCAGATATGGAACACTTACTAAGTCAGTAGAAACTCTTCTTTTCTTTCCAACTTGTATCCCACCCTGAATCTCACTGATATCCTCCAAAAGCTTGATTTCCCACCCCGTTGGCAGATCGTTCACGTCAACCTTTTTGTTTGAAGGCTTGAGACGTAGATCTTTTGTAAGCTCCCCTGAGAATGCCATATCCAAAATACGTGATTTATATTTTTCAATCAGCGCCGGGATTTTGTCGAGTGCGGCGCGAGCCCGCACCGTGCTGGAAGTCAGAGCGTTAAGCTTCGCAACAATCCGCTTTTGCTCGGCTAGAGGTGGTAGAGTTACAGGAAATGTTGCTATTTCATCGAAACTAACACGCGGACGATCACCTTTATCAAGCAACGCCGTGAAGTTAAGGAAATCCTGCATCTTGATACGCCGCATCACAAAATCAGCGATGGTTACTTCATTCGGAACAATCGCAAGAACTTCTGCCGAGGCAACACCATCAAATGGCGCAACAACTACTTTGTTGAGGTAAGGTCGCAAACGGCTGTAAAGGACATCCCCCTCTTTGAAGACGGAAACTTGACTTCGAACTTCAGAAGCCTTTCCGACGCGAAGAATTCTCGACGTATGCGCCTCAATGTCTTCTAAACCAATAAATGAAGCCTCAGGAACGGTAGAAGGGTCGCATTTTTCTCGTCGGTGTCGGGCTATTTGTCCCAAATTAGTTTCAGCCCACCCCTTTGGCAAATCATTCATGCACGTCTCCCACTTGTGTGGATTGGACCTGCCCTTGACCAAAGTAGCTCTCCTTGGGCCGCTGTATATCTGGCTCAGCAGGGGCGGACATACCAGTCTGATCAACTTCAGTACATTCTGCTAGGCTCCGGCAAGTTGATTCTGCTGCGACGAAAACTTGCCTATTGCCTCCTTGAATGTTGGCTTTCGATCCTCCCCCATGGGTTCGTTCTACCAAAAACAATTGGTTCGTCGTCCCAAAAGCTCCAGTCGTCATTCTTCAACCTCCGCAGCTTCTACGAGTTCCCCGACAACAGCTTCAATTTCATTCATTGCCGATTGAAGATGAGAAAGGATCAAAGCGGCAATCTCTTCCGGCGCTTCAATCGCATCCTCTATATCCCCACTGTCTTCGTGCAGCCAAGAAATCAACAGATCGTCATCGCGGTCAGCAATCTCCTGCCGGCTAAAAGAGCGGAACCGACCTGTTTCTCCCTGATCGAATCGCTGAAATTTCCCATGCGGGTCGTTGCCGAAACATTTCTCAAATTCAGAGAAATGATCGTCTAACAACGGTGTGGTTTTACCAAACACCGGCATGTTGGTTCGCAAATCATACAACCAAACCGAACCTGTATTTTCTTTTTTCTCCATACCGCGATCAAAGAACAACACATTAGTTTTAACAGTCGCGCTCGCAAAAATTCCAGTTGGAAGTCTTAAAACCGTATGTAGATTGCATTTATCCATCAGATCCTGCCGGATCAACCTGCCTACGCCATCATCAGATAGCACGTTGTCAGGCAATACAACCGCGGCGCGCCCTCCAGGTTTCAAACCGAGATATATGTGCTGAAGAAAAGCCAACTGCTTATTTGCATTTTGATACGGGAGATCCGCTCGGAGCGTTCTTCTGCTACCAGCTTTGCTGCCAAATGGTGGGTTAGCAAGAATTAGATCTGCTGGAAGGAGACCTGTAGCGTCATCCGTTAATGCATCGCCATAAATAATCTCGGCATCAAGACCATTCAGAAACGTATTCATCAGACAAATTCGACGAGTATTCTTCTCAATTTCAACGCCTTGATATTTTGGAGCTCTTTTTTCGTATGCCGATTTCGACTTCTCCGAGCGAACGAAGCGATCCGCCGCAATCAGAAACCCACCACTTCCCGATGCGGGATCTTGGATAACCTCACCCGGTTGAGGTTTCATTATTCGTACAATGGAGTTAACCAATGCCCTTGGCGTGAAATACTGTCCTGCTCCAGAACGAACATCTTGCGAGCTTTTTTCGATCAAACCTTCATAGATTTGCCCAAACCGATCATCACCCAGATCATTCCAGTCAATTTTAGCAATGCCATCGATTACAGCGTGAAGGTTCTCTTCATGAGAAAATACCGTTGTAGGGAATGCATATATAGCCTGAATCGTTTCACTTTCGGCGCTGGTGCCAAGATGAGTGAGCATTTCTTGGTAAAAACCCAACAAGCCATCTTTCGGCTGTTCAACAAGATCTTTCCAGCGAGACCCTTGGGGAAGCAGGCGTTCGACACCATTTTCCTCTGCAATTTTGAGGAAAAGAAGGTACGTTAATTCAGATACATATTGATGGTAGCTTATTCCGTCACCACGAAGGATGTGGCAAAGGTTCCAAATTTTTTGGACGATGTTTTCATTTTTCATATTGTGCCTCCATAAACACGGCTTTAGCCCTTACAAACTCAGCCGCGTTCACACTCTCTGCTCCAACTTCAGCCATTTTTCGATGAATCGACACCTCAATGTCGGCGCGCAGAAATCGCCAGAAATTGCCAACCTTGAACCCTAGAAGTTTCCCCACCGCCAGAGCGATAAGCCGTCTCTTCTGCGAGACGGAGGTATTTGGCGACCTCTGGTAGCGTCATCACATCCAAGCTCACGTGAACCTCTCTGTTTCCCGATGGGAAAATAGGAGAAAATTAAGGAGATACAAGCAAAAGTAACCCATTGAAGAGGCTGGCACTCTACAGAACTCTTTCCTCGTGGCATCTAATTTACTTCCAACAGATCTCAGGAAAACAACTTTGCCAACCTTCCCCGCAATTCAGCATGCTTCTCCGGGTTCTCATCCTTGAGGCGTCGCAGATTGAGAAGCTTCCATTGAACAGCCGGAAGCTGTTCTGCGGCAGGAAAACCTATCAAATTAAAATCCGGCTCTCCATCATGCAGCGACAACAGGAATTGGGCAAACTCCCCTGTGAGGGCATTTTGAATATCGGCAATCAAGCGCAA
The DNA here is from genome assembly GCF_001858545.1 of Thalassospira sp. MIT1004. NCBI lineage: Bacteria > Pseudomonadati > Pseudomonadota > Alphaproteobacteria > Rhodospirillales > Thalassospiraceae > Thalassospira > Thalassospira sp. MIT1004. The sequence goes on from NZ_MCAO01000043.1 coordinate 271,030, forward strand.
CCGCACGTTTTCCAGATCAGCAGGATTGACCTCGTCTCGCGTCATCCCTGCAAATTCCTGATCATGCAGTTCTTCAATCGGGACGGGAACCGGTGCGAGCAATTCATGCGGCGGTCGTCCCGACGTGCTGACATAGACCCAAAAAACCCGCAGCAGATCTTCGGTCAGTCCTTCATTTTCATATAGCAGTTTGACGTCAAACAGGTCCCGCGGATGCTGGCGATCAAGGGCGGCATGTAACTTTCCGGCATATAAATCCTCAAATGAGAGGACATGCATCTCGGCAAACCCGAAGGACTCTTCCACGGCATCGGATACCTTGTGCAATACAGGCGGCAGAACCGTACCGCGCATGACCGGAGACGTCTCGATCTTCACGTTGGTTGTTCCACGTGTGGCCATGATCCGGGTTTCCAGATTTCCGCCACCGGCGATCCGCTGAAACCGCACATCCCTGTTTTCGCGGCTTGCCGCTGCGATGATCCGGTCCAGTGCCTGATCAATATTTGCAAGAGACGTCGCCCGATCTTCGATTGGTAGATATGTCAGATCAATATCAACAGACAGACGGGGTAAATCTCGGTAGAAAAGATTGATCGCCGAACCGCCTTTCAGTGCGAAGACTTCCTCTCGCGCAATCACCGGCAGAAGGCGCATCAGCAGCCGAACCTGTTCGACATAGCGCTCACGCATTATGAGCTCCCTCCCCCTGCTCCGAGGGCATAAACGCTTCGGGGACTGATATCCGGTAGATCGGATGTATTTTTCCATCCTTGATCAAGGCCCGCGGCCCCGATCCCAAATCAATCGCAGATTTGTCGAGATATTTCAGCCAAGCGTGGGCGTGACGATCAGCAAAAACGAAAAACAGTCGTTTGACCTTGATGCTCTGACAAGCGCGCAGGAGGGTCATAAGATGTTTCGGACGCAGATTGGCAAGTCCCTGGAAAATCATGTCGAGATTGTCAAAGCCGGCATGCGACGGCAATTCATCGAGTGCCTCAAGGATCGCCCGTTCTGGTGAGGATACCTTGAGCGGCCAATGCCACGGACTGACAGTCGGACCGGTATTGCCGTTCATGTTCTCAAGTTGACGTTCCACGTTCTCGATACCGGCCGGATCATTCCCAAAGAGGTTGGTCGAGCGGACAATGAACTCTGTTTCTCCCGGCAATCGCGCAAGCCAGGACGGCACCTCGCCATAGAGATAGATACGCTCTTTATTACCCAGCGACAGATAATGAGAAAAGCCATGGAAGGTCAGTGCACTCAATCCTCCCAGATGGACCTCATGCTCCATGATCGACTGGATCGACAGCAAAACAAGCTGCCAATCAGGGGCGGGATTCCGGTTCAAACGGGCTGAATGATCCGTGCGTGACAATGGCCGACGATAAACACCCCGGACCACCCGCTCCAGCCAACCGCGCTCGGCATAGTTATGGATCGATTTGGGATCGACGCCAAACCGCTTCAACCATGCCGCATCAACCAGAAAGCCGGGTGGCACCCGCTCCAGCATCGGTTTCAATCTTGGCGTTCTTTGATGGCTCATAACCATCAAAATCGCATTTTTTGAAAACATCATCAATTGAATTTTTAATTTCTCAACTTTTGATGGCTTTTAACCATCAAAATCAGGATTTAGTAAAATATCCCGAGAGCAGCGCCCCTATATCGAGATGTTACAAAAGCTTGGCAGTTATTCACAAATGTCGAGCTTTTGTAAAACCGCCCCCGGCATCATATGAGACTGACACCTGACCCACATCACTCACGACGATTTGCTTTGCCGCCCCTCCTGCGCACCACCTTTCAGCCCCTCCTTCCGCGCCCTTACAAAGGCCCGATCATTCTCAAGAAACGCTTCAAGCATGAACGGGATCAATTCGGCAACCGCCTCGCTCTCACCATAGGTCTCCCGATAGAGCGTCGCATAGTCCCGAAGCTTCCGGTTCAGATCGGCATTAACAGTCACCGTCAGTTTGACCGGTTTGCGATCGGGCAGCTTGGCAAGCTTCATCATCTTTACTCTCCACCATAGGGTTTGAGCACAAGGTCGCGCTGGACGATCACCCGGACCGGCCAGCCAGGACGAATTGTGATGGTCGGCTGGATATTGAGGTTCTTCTCGGTGATCTGCCGCCCGGCCCGATCAACATTCTGCTGAGTGCTTTCGCGAATGGCGCGCACCAGATCGCTCTCGTCGCTGCCAAGCGTCAGTTCGGTCCCGACCCCGAGCAGGGTCGCCAGCGAGATGCCCTTGAGCAACTGCCATGTATGGTAATCAACCTCATCCTCGAGCCCGGCATAGCCGCTGGCATCAGAGGCCGGCATGTTATCGAGCCGGATCGACGTTCCATCGGGCATCAGGATGCGCTGCCAGACCACCAGTGCGCGCGACTGACCGAAGGCAACCATGCTGTCATAGGTGCCGATCAGCCGGGCCCCTTGCGGGATCAGCACGGTCATGCCGGTGACAGTGTCATACACATTGGCATCCACCTGGGCGATGATCTGACCGGGCAGATCGGAATTGATCCCGGTCACAAGGCTGGCCGGAATGATGCTGCCCGCCATGACCTGCCAGGGCGAGACCGGTGTTTCCAACGGATGTGGGTTATAAATTCCGCCGTCGTCATGGTCGCGCATGAAGTCGAGCTTGCTCTGCCGGTCATCCGGAATCGCATTCGGATCGGTACTGGGTTCTAATGAGGCAATATCCCCATTTATCGCGGCTCGATTTTCGGAAGCTTGAGTGTTTGGTCGTTCGGAAGATACCGCATTGGCCAGCGAGAAAAACACACCGGACTCCCTTGCATCAATCGCCTGTTGTGCCTGCCGTTGCTCGGCGAGCGAAAGCTCACCGGAAGCAACATCCATTCCCTGGGCGCGTTGGGCCGCCACAATCGGACGCCCCAGATCACCCGGCAAGGGTGGTCCGAGCTTTGGTACATCCTGCTTTATCTCGGAATAATCCTTGGGCAGGTTTTCCAACTGATCGGGTCTCGCCTGCTGCCCGGCATGATAGAGCTCGTCATTGTCGTTGGCGTTTTTCAGGGACGGGGTTTGCAAGGCCATCATCGCGATCCCGAGAAGGGCTCCCGATCCCAGTGCGGTAACCCCAATCACGATACTGCGCCGGAAGCGAACAATCCGGGCATCGGGCCGACCGCGCAGTTCAAAACTCTCCTCCGACCTATCCGTCATCGCGAGTTCTCCCACCGGAAGCGTCGAGATGCCTGATCCGCACCACCTGCTGCGGGTCGGTGCCCATACGCAGTTCAGCCACCCGGAACAACTGATCGACGATGTAATAAGTGCCGCGCTTGCGGTAATTGACCAATTGGGTGTCGCCATTGGCACCGATCACGAACAGTGGTGGCACCTCTCCCCGATCGATACGCTCGGGGAATTCGATATAGACCTTGTGCCCGTCATCGAAGGCCCGGACCGGTCGCCAGGACGGGTTATCCCCTTCGATCTCGTAGCCAAAGCTGATCTTCTCAAGCGCCAGATTATGCGCGACCGGTTGAGCCGCAAGGGCCTCTGCATTGTTCCGGCGTAACATCACCAGACGATCCTGCGGATAGTTCCAGGAAATCGCTGCCATCGCGGTTTCTTCGGTGCTGATCATTTGCAGATGGTAGGTCCGCTGGTCGGTGGCGATCATAAGATTGGTTTTAAGCGCCGGAGCGAAGGGTTTGATCAGGATATGAACCTGTTGGTTATCCCCCGATCCGCTGGTGGTATCGCCAATCACCCAGCGTACCGTATCCCCGGCCGATACGGCGCGGAGCTGTTCACCGGGCTGCAGGGCAATATCGGTCACCTGCCCCGGCGCGCCATAAAGACGATAGAGCGCCCCCTCGCTATAGGGATAGACCTGCACGGCATTGATATAGCCGTGTTTGGAGGGTTCCAGTAGTGCTGCCTTATTCGCCGTCTCCACCCGTTGTTCGGGCGAGAGCTTGTCTGCGGGTGATTGGCCTGGCAACGGCATCAGTTGTCCCGGCAGGGGCAAGGGTTTGGGGACTTCAACGATTTCGACCGGACGTGCGGGCTCCGCTTTAATGGTCGCCTCTTTGAAGCTGGCCCGATCATAGCTGATCGCAGGCGGCGGTGTCCCCGCCTTGCAGGCCGTGAGCACCATCATAGAACAGGTAAGCATCATCACATTGTGTTTCATGAGCGTTACTCCTGCGATCCGGGAGAGGATGTATCGAACTCGCGCGACCAGTCGATCGCCCGAACATAGAGCCCGAGCGGGTTCTTGCGCAGTTCTTCGGCATTGGCCGGTGATTTCGAGATGACAGTCAGGATGGCGGTCCAGCGTCTTGTGCGCATCAGGGCACCGCGCTCATAGATGCGCTCCTGCCATTTGATCTGGAAGGACTGATCCGATGCGCGCACCACACTTGAGACCTCGACCGACACACTGCGCTCGCCAATCCCGGCGAAAGGATCGTTGCGATTGGCATAATCATTTAGGAACTGCACCGCCTGACCAGTAACAAAATCATAGGCCGCCAGCCAGTTCTGGCGGACCAATACCGGATCGGTGGAAACCGAACGGACCAGTTTGATGAAACGGGCCAGATACCAGGCGAGTTGTGCATCGGTGGGCTGGTAGTCCGGCGCGACCGGCGCGATCGCTCTTGCCTCGCCGAAACGGTCGATCTCGACGATATAGGGCATCACCCGGCTTTGCAGGGATTGCCAGATCAACCCACCCGATAACGAACAAGCCAGTGCAAAACAGCCAAAGGCCATAAGCCGCCAGTTTCTGGCCTGAACGCGCGCTGATCCAATACGCCGATCCCAGACCTGACCGGCCTTCTGATAGGGCGTTTCGGGTTCGGGCGTCGTACCATAACGCTGCAGGGATCTTTTAAACGGCATCTATTCCCCCTTTTCATCGAGAGACGGATTGGCGCCAGTACCGGGGCGATCACCATCGCGCACGGCCTGCGTGGTCGAGTGTCGGTGGGCCCGCATGTTCTGTTCATGACGCAGACGTCGCGCCCAGTCGGGTGCAGATGCCCTATTGCTGTTGGCGGCATGAAAGCTTGCCGATCCGGTTGGCGCACCACCGGTCGCAGCCCAGGCCGCTGCCCTGCCCTTCTCGGCTTCCAGCTTCAGGGTTTTGACAGCGCGATCCGACACCGAGCGCACGGTTTGACTTGCCTTGCCACCGGCAGCACGGGCAACACCGCCCATACCGGCAGCAGTTCCGGCCAAACCTGTTGCTCCCGAGGCGGCACGTCCCACCTGAAAGGACGTTGTTACACCGGCACCAAGTGCCGTTGCCGCACGCAGGGCAACCAGACCGCCGCCAGCAACCGCCCCGACACCACTCAGTGCGGCACCACCGACCAAAAGCGTTGCCCCGGCAGCGGCACCAGCCGTTCCAAGCGCAGCCCCGGCACCGAGTTGTGGTGCGCCTGATACCAATCCCGAGGCAATGCCGGGTCCGAAGATGCCCAGCCCCAAAAGCGCCAGAGCGCCGAGGACCATCGACATGGCCGCGGCCATATCGGGTTCCTGCCCCTGAAGGGCGTCGGTAAAACTTGTAAACAAAGTGGAGCCGATCCCGACAATCACGGCCAGCACCATCACTTTCACACCTGATGAAATGACATTGCCAAGCACCCGTTCGGCCAGAAAGGCGGTCTTGTTCCATAGCGCGAACGGCACCAGTACGAAACCGGCAAGTGCCGTCAGTTTGAACTCAAGCACCGTGATGAAGAGCTGGATTGAGAGGATGAAGAAGGCGATGATCACCAAAAACCAGGCCAGCAACAGCACGAAGATGGTCAGGGCATTGACGAAGAGATCGGGAATGCCGACCAGATTGCCGACCTGCGCAATCAGCGGCCAAGCTGCCTCATAGCCGGTTGCGGCAATCTTGCCCGGTTGCAACAGATCGTCTGCGGTCAGGCTTCCCGGTACGGTTTGCAGCCCCAACCCGGCAAACGAGGCATAGATGATGCCGGTCAGGGTCTGGAAGTTATTAAGGATCAGGGCGAAGGTACCGACATAGAGCACCTTGCGGATCAGACGGGCGAGAATATTGTCCTCACCGCCCAAAGCCCAGAACAGACCGGCCAGTGTGATATCAATCCCGATCAGGATGGAGGTCAGAAACCCGACATCACCTGATAGCAGGCCGAAGCCGCTATCGATATAGCGACCAAACACCTCCATAAAGCGATCGATGATGCCAAGGTCATCCATACCCGAACCCGATCCGATTATTCGTCATAAACACTGGATGTGCCGAGGAAACGTTGGGTCAAAGCCCGCCCACTTTCCTCGCTCTGGGCCTTGCGCGCCCGATCCTGGGTTTCCGCCCGTTGCTGGGCAACCAGCATCGACTGGATCTGCATCTGCTGTTTGGTCGAAAGCGCCAGCAACTGATTGGCGGCCTGCTGGGCGACCAATGCTCCGGGAGCGCCCTGGCTTCGGGCCACCAGATCGTTGAGCAACTGACGGTCCTGCTGGATATTGCCGGCAATCCCCGCCTGCAGGCGCAGGCTTTTGCGATAGGCCGTCATGGTATTTTGCCAGCGTGCGCGCGCCGCGGTCGCGACGTCACTGGCCTTGAGGGTCTCCTCATAGCTGTCGGGATATTGCCGGGCGAGTTGCAGATCGAGCTCGGCAACATCAAACCCGATCCCGTCAGCCTGCATCATCAAGCCATCGATCCGGTCGAGCGCACTCATCATCTGGCTGGCGGAGGAATAATCCAGACGCTCGAGATTGCGCGCCATGTTCTGCAACATCGTCGCCTGGTTCTGAAGCGAGCGGATCTGATTGTTGATCTGTTCCAGCGCCCGGCTGGCCTGCAGGATGTTCTGGGCGAAGTTGGTGGCATCAAATACCGGCCAGGCGGCAAGGGCGATATGGGTCCAGAGCAAAGCTGGCAAAACAACTGAAATGAATTTGGACATTATACGTGTCATGAGGCCTCTCCTGCTCTGGAAAACTGGCTGATCAGATCCCCGGCCCAGTCCAACCCTCTGGCCGCGAGGAAGTGTTGGGCAAAATCCGCATGCCCGTGATCGGCCAACACCTGATCGATGAGCTTCTGGGCGGCCGGGTCCGAGGCCCCGCACAGGGCCAGAGCAACCGGGCCGAGCCCGAGCTCAAACAGCCGGTTACCTTGTCTGGATTGCAGGTAATAGTGACGTTTGGGTGTGGCCTGGGCGATCAGATCGATCTGGCGGCCATTCAAACCGAACCGTTCATAGGTTTCTCTCGCCTGCGGTTCGATGGCCCGATCATTGGGCAGGAAGATCCGCTGTGGACAGCTTTCGATGATGGCTGGTGCAATGGTTGAGTCCGCAATATCGGCGAGTGACTGGGTCGCGAAGATCACCGAGACATTGCGCTTGCGCAGTACCTTGAGCCATTCGCGAATGCGCGCGGCAAACAGCGGATTATCAAGATAGATCCAGGCCTCATCAAGAATGAGCAGACTGGGACGACCGTCAAACCGGGCTTCGAGCCGATGGAACAGCCAGGTCAGAACCGGAAGCACCGCCCCGGCCCGGTTCATCAGGTCCTCGGTCTCAAAGCAATGAATGTCAGACAACGTCAGCCGGTCTTCAGCCGCATCGAGCAGATAGCCGAGCGGGCCTTCCAGCGTATAGGGCTGAAGGGCTGCTTTAATCGCATTGGACTGCAGCAGCATGACAAGGCCGGTCAGGGTGCGTTCCGCGACCGGCGCACTTGCCAGACTGGACAGGGCTGACCAGACCATATCCTTGATCTCTGGCGTCACCCGAACCTTCTCATGATCAAGCAGCATCGCGATCCAGTCCGCAGCCCAGCTTCGGACCGCCGGATCGTCGATCTCGCGCAATGGCTGGAAAGACAGACCTTCACTAGCACCCAGAGGATAATGCTCCCCGCCCATGGCCAGTACCGCAGCGCGTGCCGAGTTGCCCTTATCGAACATATAGATCTGCGCATCGGGATAGCGGCGAAACTGCATCGCCATCAGGGCGAGCAGAACCGACTTGCCCGCCCCGGTGGGCCCGACAATCAGCATATGCCCGACATCGCCGATATGGGTGGAAAAGCGAAAGGGTGTGGTCCCCGAGGTTTGCGCATAGAACAATGGCGGACAAGGTTGCCCTGTGACCTCGGAGAGATGGGCGTTACCACTCGGTCCGGCCCAGACTGCCGAGAGCGGTGTCAGATGGGCCAGATTAAGCGTATGGATCAAAGGCTGGCGGACATTGGCATAGACATGCCCCGGCAGACTGCCAAGCCAGGCTTCCACCGCATTAACCGTCTCGCGGATTGTTGTGAAACCATGCCCATTGACGATCCGCTCGACCGTTCTGATCTTGTCCTCGACGGCCTGAAGATCAGAATCGAAGACCGTCACCGTAACCGTCAGATAACCGAACCCGACATGATCACCGCCCAGCGCCTGCAGGGCGGCATCGGCATCCACCGCCTTGTTATCCGCATCGCTATCAACAAGAGCCGAGGCCTCATTGGTCATCACCTCGCGCAGGATGGCGGCAACCGATTTGCGCTTGGCGAACCATTGCCGGCGCAAGCGGGTCAGCACCCTGTTGGCATCGGTGCGATCCAGCGGCATGAAACGCGAGACCCAGCGATAGGCAAAATCCTGATGATTGAGCGCATCCAGCACGCCGGGACGGGTGGTGTCTGGAAAGCCCATAATGGTGATGCTGCGCAGATGCCAATCCCCCAACATCGGCTCCAGGCCGCCTACAAGCGGCGTGTCGGCCAGGATGGCATCGAGATAGACCGGAATCTCGGGCGCATGTACCGGATGGTGTTTGGTCGAAACGGTTTCGTGCAGAAACGTCAGTGTCTCGTCGTCATCCAACGGGACGAACTCAGGCATGAAGCCAGCCAGCAGGTCCAGCACCCGCTCCGTATCCTCGGTGAACCGTTCCAGTTCCAGCCGCCAGTTCCGTCCTTCTTCCTTCCGGCCGGTTTCCACAAACAGCTTTGTGCCGCGTGACTGGATGTCGGGGGGCGGCATGAACAGCAAGGTCAGGTAATAGCGGCTTTCAAAATGTGCGCCCTGACGTGCTTCGGCAAAGGCCGCCCGGCGTTCCTCATCGACCAGCCATGAGGCGGGATCGGGGAATTCAGACACCGGATAGGTCTCGGCTTCACTTCGGTTTGCTTCAAAGAACAGCGCCCAGCCCGAGCCAAGACGTTTGAGCACATTATTGACCCGCGCACAGAACCCGACCAACTCGGCCTCGGTGGCACTTTCCAGATCGGGGCCGCGAAACCGAAATGTCCGCTGAAGGCTGCCATCCTTGTTCAGCACGATCCCCGGAGCAACCAGAGCTGCCCATGGCAAGAGATCGGCGAGACATGCATTCTTGTTGCGATATTCGGCAAGGTTTAGCATCGCCACCATCTCCTCTGACGCAGATGGCGGGCGAGGACCGGTAAAAAATCCGGATCGCGTTTGGCAGCAAATACCGCCAGTGTCTGACCGATAAAGAACAGCCCCAGTCCGGCAGCCCATTGCTGCAGGCCAAGCCCGATGGCCGCCGCGAACGTGCCATTGAGGATCGCAACCGAACGCGGTGCGCCTCCAAGAAAGATCGGTTCGGTCAGTGCCCGGTGGACGGGAATATCAAACCCCTCAATGGATCGATCATCACGCATCAGACCAGCGCCCCGCCGCCAAACGAGAAGAAGGACAGGAAGAAGGAACTGGCCGCAAAGGCGATCGACAGGCCAAACACGATCTGGATCAGGCGCCGGAACCCGCCGGAGGTTTCGCCAAAGGCCAGGGTCAGACCGGTGACGATGATGATGATCACTGCAACGATCTTGGCCACCGGTCCCTGAACGGATTCCAGAATGCGCTGCAATGGCTCCTCCCAGGGCATGCCCGAACCGGCAGCCATGGCATCGGGTGCCAGAGCGATCAGCATTACTGCCGCCAGACAGAAAGCCGACAGGAGAGTGCGTTGTGGTGCATAATGTCTTGCGAACATGATCTCGCTCCATTCACAGGGATTGCAATCGGGGAAGAGTGAGCGGGGTCAGGGCGTAATCGCCATTGCCATCCAAACCATTGAGCGTGGCGATGGTCTCGATCCTGCGCGCCGGACCACGCCCGGAGATGAACACCACCAGATCAATCGCCTCGGCGATCAGGTGACGTGGCACGACCGTGACCGCTTCCTGCACCAGTTGCTCGATGCGATAGAGCGCGGCATGGGCGGAATTGGCATGGACGGTCGCAAGCCCGCCGGGATGGCCGGTATTCCAGGCCTTGAGCATGTCCAGCGCTTCCGGTCCCCGCACCTCGCCAACAATGATCCGGTCGGGTCGCAGACGCAGGGTCGAGCGCACCAGATCGGAAAGCGACACCACATCGCGCCGGGTGCGCAGCGCCACGCAATCACGGGCGGCACATTGCAGCTCGCGCGTATCCTCAATCAGGATCACCCGATCCTCACAATCGGCGATCTCGGCGAGCAAGGCGTTGGCCAGTGTGGTTTTGCCCGACGAGGTGCCCCCGGCAATCAGGATGTTCCTGCGATCACGCACCGCCTTGCGCAGGGCATCTGCCTGCAGTGGCAGCGCGATCCGGTCACGAACATAATCGGTGAGTGTATAGATGCGTTCGGCAGGTTTGCGGATGGCAAAACAGGGGGCTCGCACCACCGGTGGCAATAGTCCCTCGAAACGTTCGCCACCGACGGCATTGGTTTGGGCCGGGAGTTCGGCGCTGACAATCGGCTGATCGGCATGGGTTTCGGTGCGGATATGTGATGCCACCAGACGGATAATCCGTTCCGCCTCGGCCGGGTGAATAACCACCCCGGTATCGATGCAGCCCCGCCCCAGCCGATCAAGCCACAGTTTGCCATCCGGGTTGACCATGATCTCGATCACGGCCGGATCCTTGAGCGCTTCAGAGATCGGAGCCCCCAATGCGGAGCGCAGCATGTCGCGGCGACGTTGTTCGGAGACGCTGTTCATTGTTCCGCCTCCGCCTCATCACTCTCGAACGATTTGCGCCCACCGGCAATCTGGCGACCGACCTGTTCGATGAATTTTTGATAACGCTCATTGGCCACTGCCTGGGTGGACTTGTCCGGGACTGGGGTATGAGCGTTGAAGGTGAGATAGAGGCGCACGAAAAACGCAAGGCTCTCGGTCAGAACGTCAATATCCCGGCGCACCAGTGCACTCTCCCGGCTGAGGCGGTCCAGACGGATGCGCAATGCCTCTTCAAGAGCATTGGCACCGCGATGGCGGAAATAGTGACGCAGGGCATCGCCGATGATCGCGGATTTGGAGGTCCCCGGACGTGCCGCCAGTGCTTCAAGCTCGGCACTGGTATCAGCATCGATATAGATGTTGTGACGCGGCTTCATCGCCCCTGCCCTGATTATCGGAAAAGGTCAGGGAAGAATGGGACAAAGGGCCAAAATCTCTTATGTGCCCTACCTACGACGAAACACGTTCTTTATCGACAGAACACAATTGTAAGTTTTTAAATGTTCGGACAGAGCTGACACCGTTTATAACCCGTCCAGTAAATCACGCTCAGGTCCCAAGGCCTCATTCAAACCATAGACACGGGCAGGCTTTGACAATCGGTCAATCACCCGTTTGTCCGCAACGACCTCGCTATCTTCATCAAGCAATCCGGGCAAATCAGCTTGTGTCAGCTCCGGTTCGATCACCTTCTGCTCTTCGGACAATGAAGGATGACGTTGCTGCTGCATTCCACCTTCATCGGCGCTTCCGGAAACGGAAGGATCACGATCTGCACCAGACAGACGGTCATCCATTTTGCGCACCTGTCCCGACCAGTCGTCTTTGCGTGCGTTCGGTTTGTCCGAATATTCTACATTTGACAGAACCGGTGCCTGCAAAATACGGGATGTGAAGTTTCGGTCCTCGTAGTAGCGCAGCTTCTTGGCCCGGATCGGTGAAAGCCCGGAAATCAGGACCAGTTCATCTTTGGGTGGCAATTGCATCACCTCACCTGCGGTCAGAAGCGGTCGTGCTGTCTCCTGACGTGAGACCATCACATGGCTGAGCCAAGGCGCTAGCCGATGACCGGCATAGTTGCGCATGGCCCGCTGTTCTGTTGCCATCCCAAGTGCATCGGAAATCCGTTTGGCAGTCCGTTCATCATTTGACGAGAATGCGATCCGGACATGGCAGTTATCAAGAATGGCGTTGTTCTCGCCATAGGCCTTGGAGATTTGGTTGAGCGACTGGGCGATCAGATAAGCCCGGATGCCGTACCCGGCCATGAATGCCAGTGCCGTCTCGAAGAACTCCAACCGCCCAAGAGCCGGAAATTCGTCGAGCATCATCAATAATAGATGCTTGCGTCCCTTGGCAGGATCGCCTTCGAGGTGTTCTGTCAACCGTCGACCGATCTGATTAAGCACCAACCGCACCAAAGGTTTGGTTCGGGAGATATCGGACGGCGGGATGACCAGATAGAGCGAAACAGGTTTTTCCACGTCCATCAAATCGGCGATCCGCCAATCGCACGCTGCGGTCGTCATCGCCACCGTCGGATCGCGATACAGCCCGAGAAAGGACATGGCTGTCGACAGAACGCCGGATCGTTCATTCTCGGATTTGTTGAGCACTTCCCGTGCTGCCGATGCAACAACCGGATGGACCTTGGGATCATCCGGTGTTCCCAAATGATTGGTTGCCATCATCCGGCGCAAGGTGGCCGGAAAAGAACGACGCGGGTCGGACAGAAACGTCGCCACATGCGCCAGTGTCTTTTCTTCCTCGGCGTAAAGCACATGCAGAATGGTGCCGACCAGAAGCGCATGACTGGTTTTCTCCCAGTGATTCCGACGCTCCAGTGCGCCCTCCGGATCAACCAAGATATCTGCAATGTTTTGCACATCCCGGACCTCGTCAGGCCCTTTACGTACCTCCAGCAAGGGATTGTAACGGGCCGACCGGGGATCGGTCGGGTTGAACAACAGGCAGTGGGAGAATCTGGAGCGCCATCCAGCCGTCAGCTGCCAGTTCTCCCCCTTGATGTCGTGGATCACGGCTGAACCGGTCCAGGACAGAAGTGTCGGAATGACCAGTCCAACACCTTTGCCCGAACGCGTTGGCGCAAAGGCCATCACATGTTCCGGCCCGTCATGCCTAAGATACCTGCCCTGATATTTTCCAAGAAACACGCCTTTAGGACGGAACAATCCGGCTTTCGAGATTTCGTGCGGGAAAGCCCAGCGGGAGGACCCATAGGTCGTTACCAACCGGCTATGACGGGCGCGCCATAAGGAACCAACTACTGCGGCAGCACACCCCATAAAACCGCTTCCGGCCGCCAGCATTCCGGCCTTGTCGAATACCTCCGGCGCATAGGCCTCATAGAAATACCACCATGAAAACAGCTTCCATGGTTCATAAACCGGCCAATCGAGAATAACGAACCAGGGGTTACCGAGTTGTGCCTGATAGCCCAGCATATCGGCACACCATTGGGTTGCCGCCCAAACGCCATGTATCACTATGACGAATACAACTGCCGCCTGAACTATCAGGAGTTTAGTCGGAGTCATTAAAGACGATCCCGTTCTTGCTTAGATAAACGGAACAATCATTGCTCGATTTACTAGAACTTCTAACAACCCTTATGTACGATGGGACAACATAAATCAGTGGAATTGGCTAAACTTACGGGGATGAAATGAAGCAAATGCAAGTCTATGCGGCCTTCAATTTGAGCACATTAGTCAATAACACATGAACCAAGCTGAATTTACCCGGATATTTTGTGAACGACCGGCCGGCTATGCTTGGTTTTTGGGAGCTGGCGCATCGCACAATGCCAATCTCCCGACTGCAGAAGATATCATCTCAGATCTGAAGCGGCGCTACTATTGCAGCGAAGAAAACCAGACCTTCTCGACGAAGGACCTGCAAAATGATGCTGTGAGGGCACAAGTAGAGGCCTATGTGCAATCGCGCGGGTTTCCGGAGCGCTGGTCGGTGTCGGAATACACAACCTATTTCGAGACGATTTTTGGCGACGACCGTGAGCGACAACGGCACTACATATCGAGTATCTTGGCAGAAGACCGCGTCAGATTGGCTGTGGGCAACCGCGTTTTCGGCGCGCTGCTAGCCAGTGGTATGTGCCGGATGGCGTTCACAACGAATTTCGATCCGGTTGTAGAAAAGGCTGTCGCTGAGATATCCGGAAAGACGTTGTCAGCCTATCACCTCGAAGGTCCTCAGAATGCTGTGTCGGCGCTCAACAATGAACAGTATCCGATCTATTGCAAGCTACACGGTGATTTTCAGTATGACAGCATAAAGAACCTGCCATCTGATCTGGCAACGCAAAATGAAGAGCTCTCGAAGTGCATGGCCATAGCCGGTTCAAGGTTCGGCTTTGTCGTTGCAGGGTATTCCGGGCGCGATGAGAGTGTAATGGCTTTGTTACGGGCCATAGTGGAAGCTCCTAACCCATTCCCGCACGGCCTCTACTGGTTGAAGATGAGGAGATCGAAACCCCTAGATAGCGTCACCGCGCTCATGAGGAACGCCAAAGCTGCCGGAGTTCGTGCCGAGTTCGTTGACATCGATACCTACGACACCGTGATGCTCCGGCTGTGGCGTAATCTTCCCGATAAGCCGGATGAGCTTGATGCGAAGGTGCGAAAAGGTCGCGTTGAAAGAGTTCAGATCACAATACCAGCTCCGGAGGGTGGCAAGCCTGTTCTACGCTTCAATGGGCTGCCGATGATACAGGTCCCGACGACCTGCACCAAGGTGAAGCTGAAATCTGCCACAAGCTGGGAGGCTATTGCCGAGCTCAAACGAAAGCCGGAGACGGGCGCAGTTCTCACTTTTGACGGCGACGTCATGGCTTGGGGCAAACCAGACGATATTAAAGACAGCTTCGGAACGGATTTCCTCGACCAAAGCGAGATGACATTCGATCCGGATTGGCGAACAGGATCGCGACTTCACATCAAGAACTTTCTCGAAGAGGGTTTAGGGTGGGCACTTTGCCGCGAACGGCCGCTGCTCCAACGTCGCCAGAGGTCTGGGGTTTCCTTGATCGTTGATCACAAGGCTCAGAATGTAGGCATTTTGGAGGACTTGTACCGCGAGGTCGGCAAGGTCACCGGGCTAGTACCAGGGCTTTCCCTGCCAGCGACCGAAGAGCACAACGCTGTCCATCAAGTGCATTTCGCCGAGGCGGTTCACCTCTCGCTTAGTTATGCTGACGAGCGACTCTGGTTGCTCTTGAAACCCGACGTTTGGATATGGCCGACATTTGCGCGTCAGCATGCAACGCAGTTTTTAGACAGACGCAAAGCGGAACGACGGAACGACAAGCACGACCATCTGCTTTCTGCCTGGATTGGTATATTGTCCAATCATGCCGGGAGGAATGTTGAGGTGACCGTCTCTCCCTTTGAGGACGGTGTTGATTATGCAAATCCGGTTTTTGGCTTCTCAACACAGACAGGCTTTGCCATGAAGAAGGGTAGGAAATGACCAATGCGCTGCCGGCATATGCGGTCTCTCTCGAACCTGAGCTGATCTTTCACGGTGGGAAGACAGATCGTCATCCCCTACGCGGGCTGATCAATCACGGTCCTTTCAGTCTACGGTTCGGCGCACCATCAGTGGTTCGATTTGCCGTGATTGCCCCTTACGCGGATATGGCTCGGATTGATGGGTTGGTCCGGGAGCTGAGATCATCAGCACAGCCGAAAGAAGCACCGGCCTATTATCCGGAATATCCAGGCTTTGAAGCACTGATGCGCACGCCAATCGCTGATATCGAAGACGCTATGCGTTTCGCATTACCGGACGAACTGGACCGACTTGCGACTGCTAGGAACAGAATGGGGTTGGCGCAGTCGTTGCTCAATGAGGTGATCAAACTGCGAGCAGAGCGCCATCGCTTTGATGTCGCGTTGGTCTACCTGCCACGCTCCTGGAGCGATTGCTTTGAGGGCGAGAGCTTCAACTTGCACCACTTCATCAAGGCCTATTGTGCCCCCACTGGTATTCCAATCCAGATTCTGAACCAAGAGAGTTTTGATCGATCATGTAGGGCCAATGTAATGTGGGGGCTGTCTGTAGCGCTGTTTGCCAAGGCCCGCGGCGAGCCATGGAAACTCACTGGACTGGACCCGCAAGAAGCCTTCATTGGTATCAGCTATGCTACACGCCGGAAAACCGATGGTACCGGACAGGAATATACGACATGTTGCAGCCAAGTGTTTGATCCAGATGGAACGGGGTTTCAGTTTGTCGCTTATGACGCCAAGGAGTTCACGGAGGACCGCCGACACAATCCGTATTTGTCATATTATGAAATGCAGTCCGTGCTCGCAAAGAGCTTACACGTCTATCAATCTGGCCATGTCGGCCGGACGCCCAAGAAGATAACAATCCATAAGAACACGGAGTTCAAAGAGGAGGAGATCGAGGCGGCGCTAGACAGTTTCAACGAAGGCACTGAGGTCGAACTCGTGCAGGTCGTTCAATCCACCGATTGGACTGGCCTGAGATATACTTCAGGAAGACAAGCGCAGTACGGCAACCCTGCTGAACCGCCCAAGCCACACAACTATCCCGTCGAGAGAGGGACATACGTTCCTATTTCTCCATCGGAGGCATTGGCTTGGTCGCAGGGAAGCGTTACCCGTGTTCAGCTCAAGAACCCTAACTACAACATCTACAAAGAGGGCGCACTCAAACCGACACCATCGCCGCTCTTATTACGCCGGTTTTCTGGCTCAGGCGGGTGGCATGAAACAGTTAACGGCATTCTCGCGCTGACCAAAATGGATTGGAACAACAACACTTTGTATAAGAAGCTGCCAGTGACAATGGTTTATTCGGGTCGCTTCGCGGAGATTATTCAGCAAAACCCCGAGCTGGTGGATCAAGTCTTTGATTTCCGTTGCTTCATGTGAAGGCGGCTAAAGGTGTCATATCAATATTCAACTTTGGAGTTTGAATTTCTGTCTCTCTGGATACACGATCTAGCAAAAATGGTTGATCATTCAAATAACCTTCTCGCGCCTAGATTAGCGTTTCAACGTGTAGTCAGTTAGATTGAATTCGCTGCAGTAGAGCAGTCATTATACATAGTAGAGGATGGTACACATGGTTGGAACGGGCCCATTGAGGCATCTAAGTGTATTCTCTATTGCCCGACAGGTCGCGTGCCCTGCAAGCTATTTTGATAAGACACAAGCCGCTCCAGACAGAGAACATTACCAAATTACGATACCAATATAGAATGCACACAAGAGTAATGATGTTTTCTACTGAAAGAGCCTATTTCTTGACATTTATTGATTTTCTTGGATTATTTTTTTGCTTCACGAAATAAATGGGCCACCTCTCTGCCTGCCAATAGTCCATGATACCGTATTCCCGTCACGCATAATCCCTGATACCTGCTTGCCAAGCTGACGCTCCAGCACAGCCCGCCACGGAACAAGCGTAAACTCCCGGCTTTTCTCAATGAGCGCATATTTCCCGCTGGCAAGTTCGACCGAACGCCGTAATGTTCCCTCCACGCGCTCGCCAGAACCGGTCTCGACATAGGTCAAACCGAGTTCTCTCGAAAGCTGTCGGGCCATACGTGCCAGTTCCCGACGTTGTAATGTATTGATCAGATCGGAACGATAGATGATCCGGTCCTGCTCCTGACGCGCCAGTCCTTCGGAAATTAGCCATTGCCGACGTCGGGCCTGAGCATCTCGCACTTCGCGACCAAAACCGGCATCCCGAACAGATAATGAGTCTGAACCCACCAGCTCACGATCCAGCCAGGTCGCTCCGTCACTTTCCAGTTGCTGCTCAAGCGACAGATGGGATAGTTGCCGGATGATCACCGGCGAGGATTTGCCGCGCTCCCGTTCATATTCAACTGCCCGGTCGAGATGATCGGGTGCAATGATCCATGTGCCATCCGGTTCACGTTGGACACCTTGGGTTAAGCGGCGCATGGCTTCCAGCCGCCGAACATGGGCTCTGGCATATTCCTCCGTCGCTGTCGGATCATGTTCCAAATGCACGTCGATGCTGTAACGCCCGCCATTCTCCCGGGCGATATCGGCCACCGTGCGATCAACTTTCCGGGGCTGGATGTCTCTTGGCGAGATATGAACGATGCTGTCTTCTGGAACCGGCTCGGTCGCTTCCCCTTTGCCGATCTCGACATAACGGATATTGCCATCCACCCCGTCGACGATCAGGTAATGCCGATCGTTCAGTTCATCTGCCAGACCGCGTGTGACGACACGACCGACGATAGGCTGTTGGTCCAATTCACTTCTTGCATCAATCACAAAATCGGCGGGGCTACGGGCAATCTCCCGACGCTTCATTTCCCGGTGCAGGGTCTTGATGATGTCATCGCGTTCGCCCATCCGGGATAATGTTGCTTCCAGACCTTGCTCAAGTCGCCACTGACCGGGGATTATCTCCTCGGCCAGTCCAAGACGCCTGAGCTTTTGCAAGCGTCCTGCCCGCAGGCTCTGACGAAAGGCATCTTTATCTGCTGCACTGACAATCCGATCCTCGCCGATCTGACGCAGCAGGTTACGGTCAATGCTGGTCAAGCGATCCTGATCGATTTCACGCCGCAACCGGTTTTCAATTTCCAGATCGGTGCGCGGTCCGAGATCGAGGCTGACAATCTCTGCCGCCCGTTCCCGCATGCCGCGTGCCATGTAGTTGCGGGCAATAACCAGATCGCGCTCCTGATCATCCTTGCCGCGCACGAGAATATGGCTGTGCGGATGGCCGGTATTGAAATGATCGACCGCGACCCAGTCGAGTGTCGTGCCCAGATCGATTTCCATCTGCCTCATCAGCCGCCGGGTCACGGGTTTGAGATCGGCATATTCTGCACCATCCTCGGCCGAGACGATAAAGCGGAACTGATGCCGATCACCATCGGCCCGTTCAAGAAACGCCTTGCCATCCGCCCGATCCTGATCGGCGCTGTAAAGCTCGCCGGGCAAACCTTCTCTTGTAACGCCGTCGCGCTGGATATAGCGCAGATGCGCCCGTGCACCCTGCATGCCTTTCCCGGTCAACCGGACAATCCGTGATTTGATAATCACCAGACGCTGCCGAAAAGCGGCATAGTGATCACGACTGGCGAGAACCTGCCCGGCCCCGCTCGCACGTCCCAACCGGCTGCCGGTAAAACGGGACCGGCCCAAACGCCGAAATCCCCCTGCCCGATTGGTCGCTGCCAGCACTCGATGCAGGAACTTGCGCCCACCCTTGCCGCCACGCGAGCGGATCTTGCCAAGCTTGGGTTTGAAGACATCGTCAGCCATTGTGTTCTCCACGACCTGTCCACAACATTTGGCACCAATAAACGCAATTGTTTTCAACGGGTAACGCGAAGAATGGCACCATCCCTGCCCGCCTTGGCACTATCCTTGATCCTGAAAAAAGATGTGCAGACAAAGACTTGAGGGCATTGAGGCGAAGCGATGGTGCTGTTGTTTTATCTTGCCTTACGCTGCCCCGCTCTTCTGCCTCCAAGCGCATACCAGTTCGCATCTGGCTCCAAGCCTGCGAAAAACTCACGGGAACACACCGGAACCATTGCTGTGACTGGAAAGCGGGAAGAACAGAGCGGACCCGGAGAAATCCCCGGTCCCACCCGTATTGTCGCCCTCTCGCGTTGACACAAGCTCTTCAAGCTTTGGGACATAGCGTTGCGTTTCCACCGGCAAGGGTTTTCCGAAACGCAGATGAGCTTCATACCGTCCGGGACCGGCATGATAGGCCGCGAACAGACCGGGATAGCCGAACCGATCAGACATCTCGCGCAGATAAGCGGTGCCTGCGAGAATGTTGTCACGCGGATTGAAAGGATCATTGCCAAAGCCATAACGCTGTCGCAATTCACCCCAGGTTGCCGGCATCAATTGCATTAACCCCATCGCCCCGGCCGAAGAAACCGCGTCCGGTTTACCGCTACTTTCCACCTCTATGACAGCACGGATCCATTCCGAGGGAATGGCAAATCTTTGCGATGCGGTTACGATTTCGTGGTCCCAATTCTCCGCTGGCTGAGCATGAATATTGCTGATGAAGAGCCAACAAAGAAGGAAGATCAGAAGGTTCAGTTTACCCATAATGGTACGAGCCTCCCGATCAGGTTTTTGCTCCGCACAGGCCCGAAATACCGGCTGTCAAATGAGGCTGGCACTTCTGCCATCAGCAGGAAATATTCGCCGTCCTGCAGTAACCGGCACCCCTGCCACAGGCGCATTTTACGCCCGAAACTGTCGCGCTCAAGCTGTCGGGCGACCGCATGACCGTTGATCAGAATGACGCGACGGGCCACACAAACATGGTCCCCGGCAATGGCCGCAATGCGTTTGACAAGCGGGACATTGGCCGGGATGTAGTGGCGTGAACTTGCCAAGGCGGATACCGGTTTCGGGGGACGAACCAGAACGAAATCACCCTTTTGGGGCGCGCCGGAAACCATCCGATAGAGCCCGACCGGGGCGCTCGGCGATGCGTTCCAGATCAGCCACGGGATTCTGTTATAGGCTGTAGAAAGACCGATCAGGCCAATCCCGAGAACACCCAAAAGACCGGGACCGATGCCATGCCGGACATCCTTCCGGGGCATCAAGTGCCGCGATAAATGGCGGTATCTCATGCGCGTTCTCCGTCATCGGAGTGCGTGCCGGGTTCACGCCCTTCCGACCAGGCATCGAGATCGTCGATATGATAACGGACATAACGGCCATGTTTGCGATAGCGTGGTC
Source organism: Thalassospira sp. MIT1004 (assembly GCF_001858545.1). Taxonomy (NCBI): domain Bacteria; kingdom Pseudomonadati; phylum Pseudomonadota; class Alphaproteobacteria; order Rhodospirillales; family Thalassospiraceae; genus Thalassospira; species Thalassospira sp. MIT1004. The sequence continues at coordinate 291,840 of NZ_MCAO01000043.1, forward strand.
CCTTGCCATTGAAACGCATCTTTTCAAGGGTTCGGGCGGATAGGGAAAGATAGAACGCCGCCTGCTGGGTGGAGAGAAAAGGGCTGCCCTTGCGGGCTTCCATCGCCCGTGTGTTGTAATCCGTCATCACGCGATCCTTTCGTCGAACATCGTCAAAAGCGATCGGAGTGTGGCGGGACAGGACGGGTCTGGGGACGCTCGAAAACCGCCCCCCTGTCAAAAACGATCCCCCTCATGGTGACGGGATTTCCATCACGAAAGGAGGCTACACCAATATTCAACTGCGGTCCTGAACATGCCCTTTGGTTATGGATTGTGCAGGGATTTCAGCAGACCATTCAGTTCAGTAAGCTGCTCCTCGGCTTCGCGTTTTTCCTCTTCCGGCAGGCCGTTCCGCAGTTCAATTTGCACCAGCCAGAGGGCCTCGTGCAGTTCGTCTTCACTGTAAAAATGGCCTTGATATGCGATGGAATGTGACATGATCTGCTCCTTCGATTGAACCGTTCTGTCATTGAGAACAGCGATCCGAAGGCATCCGCGCTGCATCGGTCAGGGACGGCCTTAGCCGCCGCGAAGCGGGCGCGGGAGGAACCGAAATGCAGAATGAAGCGAAGCGGAATGACGCATTTTGGCGGGGCCCGCGATCCTTGACGGATGCCAAAAGCCGGATGGCAAAATGGCACATTCGAGACGACAAACTCTCTTTCCCCTGCCCCACACGGAGCACAGTCTGTGATGGCGGAACATAAGAAAAGCCCCACCGGGATAACCCGGCAGGGCCAAGTGAGAAGGATATTTTCAGCGTTCGCGCGGTTCCCAAAGGGCCAGATGCGAGACGCCATCCTCGGTCGGTGTTTCGAGTTTGACGAGGCGGGCCCGAACCCAGTTTGGCCCGAATTCGGGGGCGGCGATCTTGAGGTTGATATAGGTTTCACCGCTGGTTTTGGCGATCTGGCTCCAGCCCGCACCGACCTCGTATCGGTTACCGTTGCCGGCATAGACGCGATAGTCAGGAGCGTTTTCGGCGATTTTTTCGGTCGGAACGATAACCAGGTTGGCGTTGATATTCAGGGTTTTGAGAAGGCCGGTGAAGCTGCCGTCATTCTGTTTGGTGAAAGTGCCAAGGGTGATAGCCATGATAGGTCTCCATTTGCTGTTTTATCGCGGGATCATCCCTGCGATGTCGCCAGCGAAAAGACCGCATAGCCGGAACGGTTCATCCGAAGGAGCGCAGCACAGCGAAGCACCCGCACGATCGAAAAATTTGTCGCGCGAGGAAGCCGGACGCAGGACGGCGGGGACATTTTTCGATCAGGCGGGTTGAACGGAACGGCGCGGGATTTACGCGCACAAAGACATGCAGGAATGGTTTCCACGAGCCTCAAACAGCCCAAAAGCGGAGACGAATAGCCATCAGACCAAGCCTTTACCAGAATAAAGACGACCAGAAACTTGGCGTTTTAAAGGTCGAAACCAGTCCCGTAGCTCGTTTGGTTCCGGAGGAACATCACGGTCCCCAATTCTGCTGTTCTGAGGCAAACCCAAACCGTTCGATCAAGGTATCGGCTTTGAACCGTTCTCCTGACCGCATCAAATCCTGCAATTCCCGGAATTATTTCTCGCCCACACGAACTTGAATCAAAGGCAACACCCCATACTTATGAATAGGACAGTAGTTACGGGCCGTCGTTACACGATTAAAGATCGCCCATCGCGATCACAACTCACCTCTGGGGAGAACCTTTCATGGCTTTCAATCTTTTCAAGAACGGTAATGGTGCGTTGCAGGGGCAACAGATTTATGAAGCTCTGGGCCGATCAATGGCCGTGATCGAATTTTCGCTGGACGGTAAAATCCTCACCGCCAATGCCAATTTTCTTGCCACCATGGGCTATGAACTGGATGAGATTGTCGGCAAGCATCATTCGATATTTGTCTTATCCGAATATGCCAAAAGCCCCGCCTACAAGGAATTCTGGCAGAAGCTTTCAAACGGTGAATTTGAGCGCGATGCGTTTCAGCGTATTCGCAAGGATGGTGAAACCGTCTGGCTTGAGGCAACATACAACCCGATCCTCAATGCCAGCGACCAGCCGGTCAAAGTCATCAAGTTTGCCACAGACATCACAGCCCGCCGCAAGGAACACGCCGCGCTGGAAGGGATGCTCAAAGCAATTGACCGCTCCCAGGCCGTTATCGAATTTGATCTCAATGGCAAAATTCTCAAAGCCAACCAGAATTTCCTCAATAGCATGGGATATAAAGAGGACGAAATAATCGGGAAGCACCACAGCATGTTTGTCGAACCGGGCTATGACAGTTCATCCGAATATAAAGAATTTTGGGTAAGCGGATTAAATGGTTGATCTTACCTTTGCATGAGAGTGAGACAGACCGGCATCTCATCGGATTATCTGGTTGATGCTTCACCTACTGCTGGTGCATGTTTCCTTCGCTAATTCCAGCAAGAACCCCACACGCCTCAACTTCCCGGTCATCGTTGCAACTCGCTCTCAGTGAAACGAGTTGTTTCTCAAGCGCTTGCAGAGCGGTTATCTGCGACCGCACATGAGAGATGTGATCATCGAGCAAGGCGTTGACGGCGGTACAAGGCTGATGAGGGTCGTCCTGATAGCTCTGTAGTTCGTGAATCTCAGCCAGTGACAGGCCCAGGATTCTGCAGCGACGGATGAAGGCCAGCCCCTCACCATGCTTCTCGGTATAGACACGGTAACCGTTGTCCTGCCGATCAGGCGGCGGCAACAAGCCCTGCTGTTCATAGAAGCGGATCGTCTGTGTTTCGACCCCTACCAACTGCGCCAACTGACCAATGCGCATCAGCCTCCTCCCCAACGGATTCTTTACTCTATTGACCTTATAGTAGCTTTATAGTTTTAAATGGTACCACAACATTGTTCAAGTGGAGTCGTATCATGAGCAAATCCTGTGGTGGCGCCTGTGGCGGTGATGCAACGTCCGCAGCGGATACCGATATACAGGCCTCCTCCGAGGCGCCAGGGAGATGGGTCAGTGTTTATGCCGTGCCGAAGATGGACTGTCCATCAGAAGAACGAATGATTCGCCTAGCCCTGAACGGCTTTGAGGAGATTCGGGCGCTGTCCTTCGACTTGTCGAACCGCCGGCTGAAGGTCGTGCATGACGGCGAGGTCGAGCCCGTCACCTCGAAACTGAAGACCTTGGGGCTAGGCGCCTCGCTTCAGGAAACCGTCGCTGCAAATCCGGAGACCATCAAGGCCGCCGAGTTTTCGGCAGCTTCTGCTAAGCAAGAATCCGGGACCCTGCGCTGGTTGCTCGGCATCAATGCACTTCTGTTCGTGGTGGAAATGACTGCCGGTCTGATCGCCCAATCCACCGGCCTGATTGGAGAATCCCTGGACAATTTTGCCGATGCGGCGGTGTACGGGCTTGCCCTTTATGCGGTTGGACATAGCGTGAAAATGCAGGTACGTGCCGCGCATCTTGCTGGTGTACTGCAACTGATCTTGGCTGTGGGCGTGCTCGTAGAGGTGGTGAGACGCTTTGTATTCGGTAGTGAGCCTGAATCGCTGGTGATGATGGCTATCGCATTCGTCGCATTGATTGCCAATACCAGTTGTCTGCTGCTCATATCCAAACATCGGGAAGGCGGGGCGCACATGAAGGCAAGCTGGATATTCTCGGCCAACGACGTGGTGATCAACCTGGGGGTCATCACCGCCGGCGCCCTGGTCGCGTGGACCGGTTCCAATTATCCGGATCTGATTATCGGCACCATCGCGGGGGGCATTGTACTTAACGGTGCCAGACGCATTTTGGCGTTGAAGGGTTAAATAATGCTCATTATTGGCAAAAAGCTCTCGCCGTATGCCCTATTGTTCATATCGGGCCTGCTGGCAGCGTCTGATCAGGCTGTAAAGTGGCTGGTGCAGCAATCAATGGCCTATGGCGAGTATGTTTCGGTGACCCCGTTCTTTAACTGGGTGCACCTATGGAACACCGGTGCCGCATTCAGTCTTTTTGCGAATGGTGGAGGCTGGCAGCGCTACTTTTTTATCGGAATCGCGGTAGTGGTCTCGATTTTTCTGATCAAGCTGATCCTTGAAAATCGTCATAAAGGAGAAGCCATCGCTTACAGTCTTATCCTCGGTGGCGCCATGGGCAACCTGATTGACCGGGTCTTTCGCGGCTATGTTGTGGATTCCTTTGATTTCTATTGGCGAGACTGGCATTGGCCGGCCTTCAACCTGGCTGATATTGCAATTGTCCTCGGTGCCTTACTTTTCGTTTCCAGCAGCTTGTTGGGTAAAAAAGCAAACACCAATGCCGAGCCGGATGGATCTGACTGACACCTACGCCTATACAACACCATGACCGAACTTCCCGACAACATCCTTCACCTGCCGCAATACCAAGTACTGGGCTGCAAATCAACCGACGACGAAATGCACTTCCAGGTGGACGTGCCCGATCCCATCGCCTGCGAGGAATGCGGCGTGCAGGGTGAGTTCGTACGGTTCGGCAAGCGTGACGTTCCCTATCGTGATCTGCCCATCCACGGCAAGCGGGTCACTCTCTGGGTGGTCCGCCGCCGATACACCTGCCGGGCCTGCAAGACAACATTCAGGCCCCAGCTACCGGAGATGGTGGACGGATTCCGTATGACACTGCGGCTGCATGAGTACGTGGAGAAGGAATCCTTCAACCACCCCTACACCTTTGTGGCGGCACAGACCGGCCTGGACGAGAAGACGGTGCGCGACATCTTCAACGCCCGCGCCGAGTTCCTGGGGCGCTGGCACCGCTTCGAGACGCCCCGCATCCTGGGCATTGACGAGCTATACCTGAACAAGCGCTACCGCTGCATTCTGACCAACATTGAGGAGCGAACCCTGCTCGACCTGCTGGCCACCCGCCGCCAGGACGTGGTGACCAACTACCTGATGAAGCTGAAAGACCGGCAGAAGGTCGAGATCGTCAGCATGGACATGTGGAACCCCTACCGGGCAGCGGTCAAGGCTGTGCTGCCCCAGGCCCGTATCGTGGTCGATAAGTTCCATGTGGTGCGCATGGCCAACGATGCCCTAGAGAGAGTGCGCAAGGGCCTCAGAAAGGAGCTGAAACCGTCCCAGAGCCGGACTCTCAAGGGAGACCGGAAAATCCTGCTGAAACGCGCTCACGAAGTCTCAGACCGGGAGCGCCTCATCATGGAGACCTGGACAGGCGCGTTCCCGCAACTGCTGGCCGCCTACGAGCACAAGGAGCGCTTCTACGGCATCTGGGACGCCACCACACGGCTCCAGGCAGAAGCCGCCCTGGACGAGTGGATAGCCACCATCCCGAAGGGCCAAAAGGAAGTCTGGAGCGATCTGGTCAGGGCAGTGGGAAACTGGCGCGAAGAGACCATGACCTACTTCGAGACGGACATGCCCGTCACCAACGCTTACACGGAGTCCATCAACCGACTGGCCAAGGACAAGAACCGTGAAGGGCGCGGTTACTCCTTCGAGGTGATGCGGGCACGAATGCTCTACACCACGAAGCACAAGAAGAAGGCACCGACTGCGAAGGTCTCTCCTTTCTACAAGAAAACCATCGGTTACGGACTGCCGGACTTCGCAGAGGAACTCAACTACGGAGTCGATCTATCAACCATCTGAGGGTGGTATCAGATTGATGGGGTGAAGGTGCCCCATCAACCATTAAATCCGTATACCCAGAATTTTGGGGTAAATTGAGAAAAGGCGAGGTTCAGGCCGCCCAGTTCAAACGCCTTGGCAAGAATGGCAAGGAAGTCTGGCTGGAAGCCGCCTATAATCCGATTTTTGATCAAAACGGCGTCCCGGAAAGGGTTGTCAAACTTGCAACGGATGTCACCGAACAGGTGCAGCTTCTGATCAATCTCAAAGCGATGATCGACACCAACTTTGGCGAGATCGACGAGAATATCGTCAGTCTCGACACGGCGGCAGCAAGCGGTGCATCGGCGGCGGCCCAAAGCTCCAGTTCCGTCCAAACCGTCGCGGCCAGTGCCGAAGAACTGTCCGCCTCGATCGCCGAAATCTCACGCAGCATGGCACAGAGCCGGGATGAAACGGAACGTGCCTTTTCCCAAACCGTCAATGCCAACCAATCGACACAAAAAATGGCGGACGTGGTTTCTGCAATGACCGGCATCGTCGAAGTCATTCAGGGCATTGCCGGGCAGATCAATCTGTTGGCGCTGAATGCCACCATTGAATCCGCCCGTGCCGGGGAAGCCGGAAAGGGATTTGCCGTTGTCGCCAATGAGGTCAAAAACCTTGCCAATCAGGCAGCCAAAGCCACCGACCAGATCTCGGCCGAAATCAGTGGCGTGCAGGAAATCTCGAACGAAGTTGTCCGGTCACTTGAAACAATTCGTGGCTCGATTGAGACCGCACGCGACAGTGTGACCAGTATCTCGTCATCCGTTGAAGAACAAAGTGCCGTGACAGAGAGTGTTTCTCAAAACATGCAGACAATGGCGGTATCGGTCGATGAACTGGTACAAAGGCTCACCGAGATTCAGGGTATTTCCGGTACGGTCGGGAATTCCGTCACAAGAACGCGTGAAGCGGCCGAAATTCTGGCGAGATAATTCAAAATCGGGGCCGTCAAAGAGGGTGGAGAATAGTCGGCCAATCGATTGCATGAGGCCTGGAACAGAGTAGTTATCTCGGCTTTACCGACATCTTAAGGCCCGTTACTTTGCAAGTCTGGTCTTTAAATCGGATCGGTGATGAAGGACAAGACATTTGCAGCTTACTCCGAACGTCACAGTTTCCCGATCCCCCCATCCCTGCATACCGGAGAAGCATGTGACCGATATTGCTATCACCCAGCTTAAGACCGCCAAACCGACAGATGTTCAAGCTATTGGAGCCCTGGTGACACAATTGTCTTCAACCGAACCTGGCTTTTCTCTGGGAAATCTGAAGGCGATGCTAGCGGACCCGTCGACAACAATCTTCGTGGCTCGTGCCAATGAAGAAATAGTCGGCATGACAACCCTGGTCATCTTTCGGGTTGCGACGGGACTACGTGCCTTCATTGATGATGTGGTTGTAATGACAACCCATCAAAAGCGCCGTTTGGGAGAAAGACTGGTGCGCGCAGCAATTAATCATGCGACATCCCATGGGATCGAAAAGATAGATCTGACCTCCCGACCTTCTCGTGAGACAGCCAATCGTCTGTATCAACGAATGGGCTTTGAACGACGGGAAACGAATGTTTATCGCTTGAAACTCAAGGCGGGCGTGGTTTCACCGGAGCCATGAAACGCCCGGTCATCTATCGGGAAAATCCTCGTTAACACTTACCTCTCGAACGCCCGGCGCGCGATAATAGGACAGCCAAGCTTATCGCTCACTCATCGCGGAGGCAGTCGTGGGCGAAAGGGTTGGTTCGTTGCATCGAACGGTGCCCTGCTTATGTGCGAACCACAGTTTCGTGGTCGCAGATTTTGGAAAGAGCAGCGCGTCACGCGCCACTCTCACCAAACCGCCAGACCGGAATACCGGCCTTGCGTGCCTTGTCAGCAAGGTTCTGCGAGATACCCGAACCGGGAAACAGGATCACGCCGATGGGCAATGCATCAAGCATCTGATCGTTGCGTTTGAAGGGTGCAGCATTTCGGAACCGGTTCCAGTCAGGCTTGAACACGATCTGGGAAACATTTCGATTATCCGCCCAGCAGGCGGCAATCTTCTCGGCCCCTTTGGGTGAACCGCCATGGATCAGGACCATATCCGGATGCTTTGATTTGGCTGCATCCAGCGCTTCCCAGATACGGACATGATCGTTGCATTCGAGACCACCGGTAAAGGCAATGCGTGGGCCAGACGGCATCAGGGGTTCAATTTCCGCCTTGCGTTTGGCTGCCAGGAAGTCGCGACTATCGATCATGGCAGCGGTGAGTGTCCGACGGTTGGTGAGCGATCCGTTGCGCGGCCGCCATGCCGAGGCGGTCAATAATTCATAATGATCGCAGGCAATCTCGCGAAAGGTTTCGAACATGTCGCGCCGCTCGATGATTAATTCGCCCGTGGCAAGAGAGCGTTCGAGTTCGACGGATTTGATCTCCGACCCATCCTGTTCGGCGGTCAGTCGGCGCTGTTGCTGCTCATTGTCATCAAGCAACCGATCCAGCCAGGCTATGCGGCGATGGAAGATATTGACGACGTTCCACAGGCATTCGCCGAGATCCTTTTCGAGCGCACTGTCGCCCAGAAGATCGACGAAGATGTTCATCCCGGCCGCAATCAGTTGATCAGCCTGATCGGGTTCGGGCATCGGACCAAGAGTGTTTTCATGGGGCCCCGGATGAATTTCGAAGAGATGGAGTTGATCGCTTGCCAAATTTGTCGCGGAGGCATCGGAGTGGTCGGTTTGCAGGTCAGAATTGCAGGACAGCATGGTTCTTTCTCCCGGTGACGAGACCGCATTCTTTGCGGTCTTTCCGGGGATTGCCCGCCGGAGGGATCAGGGCCGGTGGCATCCGTGGGTCCTTTTGCGATGGCAGCGCACAAGCACGATCCGGACCGTAACGCAGTGGAGGACAGCCTGCTGTTGCCACCGGCCCGACCTCCGGCAAATCCCCGCACTGGAAAGACCGCGATGCGGTCCTGAGGAGAGAGAACAGACCTGTTCTGTCATGCCGGGCCGTGACCAGACGCATGACGGCTACGTGTAGGCTGTGGGCAAAGTACAAACCGCGGAACGTCTTCGGGAAGTAGTTGACGCGCAATCGATTGCCGAACCGGATCAGGACCGAAGGTGATCAGGTCGGCATTGAAGTCATCCAGCCGGGGCACGAGTGCACGGATATCCCGATCCGTATGCCGGGACCGAAGACGGTTGAACGCCTGCCATCCGGCTGGATCATTGTCACTGGCAACGTAAAGCCGCTGCAGAATATCGGGCAGGATCAGAGCCCCGAGATGACCTGCCGACAGGGCGGCAAGGACCGGCAGGTTCGGGATCAGCATTTTGAGGGTGAGCGCGGTTTCAAGACCTTCCGCCGCGATGGCGATGTCGCCAACCTGACCGACGCTAACGGCATATCCCAGAAGCTGTCCCAACGCTCTCCGTGGTTGCGCGACCGGTGCCTTGTCGCAAGTTTGCGGATCAAGCCAGGTGCGATGAATGCCGGTGATCACACCGTCAAGACCGGTTACCGCTGCAATCATCGCGGGCCACACCTCAAACCCGGTTTCATTTCGATAATAGCACTTCGGGTGGAACCGCAGGGCAGTGTGATCCTGCATTAAGTGTATGCCCCTGCTGTATAGATAGCGTTCGGCAAGTGTCCTCGTGATTGGGACAGATGCCGCAAACAGGCGTCTTGCCGCGGCAACCGGATCATAAACATCCGGGTTTTCATGTGAGTAAGTAACCGGTGGTTCGGGAAGACGCGGCATACGCAGGAAGTGTCGTGCTTCTGCCAGAGCATCTCGCAGTGCGAGACCGCGATTGAGCATGATCAGATCGATAAGGTCGCCATATTCACCGGTGGCAGCATCGCACCATTTCCCGGCCCGGCGCCCGCTGATACGGACAAAAAGGCTGCGCCCCGGATTGCCATAGACATCACCGCATATCCAGTATCGCCCTTGTTTTGTGCCCGAGGGCAGATAATATCGGCATACCGCCGAGGCCTGACGGGCCAGCGCATCTGCCAGCATTCCGGCCTGCATGATATCGCTCCTCATGAAAAAGGCCCGATCCAGAGCGGACCGGGCCAGAAGGCAGAGACGGGATCATTCGGCTGCAGTCGCGACCGGTTCCGAAGGCCCATCATCCGGCTCGTCCTCGGCAACTGATTGCAGTTCCGGCGTCCGTAACGGCTCGGGCACCCAGCCGGTATCGTTCAGCAACTGCTCGGCCTCACGTACCATGCCCCCCTTCTTGAGGTGATCGATCCGTTGGGCAGTTTCCGTGCCCAGCGCCTCGGTGACCGCTTCGAGAATGCGGTTCTTCGGCACCCGCGAGAGGTAATTGTCCGCGGTCGGTTTCCAGCCGGATGTTGCCATATCGAGTTTCAGGACATCGGCAAGGATATCGGCATGACGGACGGCATCGCTGTGACGGTTCCAGGGTTCCGACACCGCATAGAGGGTCAGCGAGACGCAATGGGCAAACAGAGCCATACGGCTATCCGTGTCCATTTCGCACAGCGCCGCCCAGAGATGATCGGGGTCACCCGGCATCTGCCGTTCCCAATTCTCATGACGTGCAGCGATATCGCTTGCCGCCGGGCTGTCATTGAGATCGGGTGGCTGGACCGAGAAGCCACTGCTTTTAAACGTGATCTGCAGGCAGCTGCCCGAACCAAAGTGATAAAAGCTCTGCAGGACCAGAACATGCAAAGCGGCCAGAAAGGCGATATCGGGATCACCAGCCAGAGCATTGCGCAAAGCCAGTGTCCGATAAGCCGTGAGTTCGAGAATCAGCCGGTCCGACAGCGGTTTGACACGGATATCATCCGGTTCGTCCAGCCCGTCAATGGCCGTATTGGGTGCATTCTCATCGTCGTCCGCTTCGTCACCGGTTTGCGGATCGCCGGATTGATCAGGATCGACTGTATCGTCATCCTGCTCCTGATCTTCCGGCTTCACGAAACCGCGCTCGATCCGCACACTGCCATCAGACTCAAGACTGATAAACACACCGGCCTTGGCGATATCATCCGGAGCATAAAGGACGGGTCGATTGTCGAAGGCTTCAAGTTCGGCCTCGATTTCCCCGAGACGTTTATCCACTTCCTCGGGCAGGTCTTCATCCTGATCGACGAAATAATGCTCTTCGATCCCGGCCAGTTCGTTTCGCAACGCGTCCTGCCAGGCCGTTTCCTCGTCTGACAATGGTTCGACCTCGCCGCTGATCCGTTCCAGACCGATGGTATGGCCATAGGGGAAATCGACCGCGACCTCGATCCATTTCCAGCCTTCATCTACAATCGCATCACGCTCGGCTTCAAGTCCGGTTGCGACCAGCTTTTCAAGCAAGGCAACATCCTGAAGCCAGCCTTCATCGACCTGCGAGAACAGGTCGCGCATGACAACACCACCAGCTTCCTCATAGGCTTCGAGACCGACAAACCGCACGCGTTTGTCGGTAACCCGCACTGTATCTTCGGTCAGCAAGCGGCGGATATAATACGGTTCCTGATTGTAGGCCTGCCGGACACTATCCCAGACTTGTTCCTGACGAGCCTGATCATCGGTCACGCTAAAGGCCATCAGTTGTTCAAGCGTCAGCTCCTCTTCGGCATAAAGATCAAGCAGCTTTGGCGATACGGATGCCAGTTTCAGCCGTTGGCGGACAATCTTCGCCGTTACAAAGAAGCGCGCGGCAATATCTTCGACGCTCAGGCCTTTTTCGCTCAGGGTCTGAAATGCCCGGAACTGATCAAGCGGATGCAGATTGATCCGCTGGACATTTTCGGCCAGGGAATCTTCCTCAAGCAACCCGTCTTCGCGAATGACACATGGGATTGCTGCGTTCTTTGCCAGCCGTTTTTCTTTCACGAGATATTCCAGCGCGCGGTAGCGCCGCCCACCAGCCTGGATCTCGTGTCGACCGGTTTCCTTGCCATCATCATCCGTAACCGGCCGGACGCTGAGAGATTGCAGCAAGGTCCGCCGGGCAATGTCTTCGGCCAGTTCCTCGATCGAGATCCCGGCGCGGACATGCCGGACATTGCGTTCGCTCATCACCAGTTTGTCAAACGGGATATCCTGCGAACGGGACAGGGAGATTTTCTTGCGATTGGTCATATCGGTTCTCCATGACGGACCGGGAAAAGCCTTCTTTTCCCAACCGGGCCCGTCACAAAGCCCCGACCTGTTCTTTTACTCTTTTCCTGTTTGAAGGGTCCGCCAGTCCTGCGGCTGCTCAAAACCGCCCGACCAGATCCCCTTGCCAAGGAACTTCGCGGTGCGCTCCACTGCGGTGTAATTGTACAGCCGATTGGCATCCGGATCAGCCACCGCCCAGCCATTTTTAACCAGCCATTCGGCCAGATTGTCTGCCCCGGCATGGCATATTGCGATCAGACGATCATAGGTATCACGAAGATCACCCTGCCAGGCTTCGCAGGCGACCTCCCTGCCCCGTAGCAAACTGGAAAGTGCAACTATCGCCTGCTGACCGCAGGGCCATGGTGTTCCGTCCGGTTTGCGGCACATTTGGTTGGCCTCTACCGCATCGACCCCGTAGAGACGATAGCGGGTATCGTTAATTTGCAGGGTGTCCGCATCAATCACTGCTGCGGGCCCTTTATGCAGATCCGTCTCAAACACAGGTGCGATGGCTAGCCCTCCAGCGATCACGACAAGGGCCATGACCGCATATTTGAGAGAGACGATCATACGCATGATGCCACCTCCTTTGATCCGGCCTCGGTTACGGTATCGAGCTTCGCCAAGAGATAGTCGGCAGATTTTGACGCCTGGCTGGCCGCACGCACGATGGCGCGATTATCCTCGCGCAGGACCTGAAGCCATGAGGCGAGATAATCGGCATGCCGGACGGTCGGAACGATACCGAGCGATGCACAGAGAAATGCCGCTGACATTTCAGCGACCAGTTCCTCGAAAGCATATTTTTTTGATCCGAACGATCCGCTTTGATCGCGGTTAAGGCGGGTTTCATGCCCGGTGGCATGGCTGCATTCGTGCAAGGCTGTGCGATGCCAGTTGATCGGCTCGAAATAAGCCTGGGGTGGTGGCACCCGGACATAATCGTCCTCCGGACTGTAAAACGCCCGGCGTCCGCCGATCCGGAAGTCGATGCCCGATGCCCGGATCAGGTCCTCGGCCTTCGGCTCGATCAGGCTTGTATCGGGCGGGACGGATTGTGCGGTTATATCCTCCGGCAAACCGTCGCACTGGTCGAGATTAAAGACCGTGAAACGTTTGAGGAAGGGAATGGCGCGCGGATCCTTGCTGGTATCCGGGGCGAACTGCCCTTTCTTCTTGCCCTCCCCCGGAATGAAACGGCTGGCATAGACAACCGTGACACCACGTTCACCCTTGCGGACAGTACCGCCAAGTTTCAGTGCCTGACGGAAAGTCAGCCAGCTTTGCGATGAATACCCGGCCTCAAACACAGCGCCCCAGAGGATCAGGACATTGATGCCGGAATAAGTACGTTCGGTCGCGGCATTTTGCGGCAATCCGAGAGAGGCGCATGCCGATGGACGGCCCCAGGGTTGAACCCAGGGAAAGGTTCCCTGTTCAAGCTGGGCAATGATTTTGTCGGTGATGTCCTGATAGAGGTTAGAGCGGGTATGTTTTCCCGTTTTGCGATTATAAGCTGTCATGATAGTTCTCCACGACAGGCCGGTCAAAAGCCTTTCTCTTGACCTGACAAACCTGTCGCAGAGATGTTTGCCCACTCTGGCTCTTGGCCGGCCGACCTCCTCCCTGACAGCCCGCTCCCACCCTGCAGGATGTCGAGATAACCGCCATGGACCAGCCTGTCGGCACCCCGCAGGAGACGTTGGACACGGGTCCTCAGAAAACCCGCCGACCAGTCTTCGGCAACAGTTCGGTGACCATAAAGGACTTCGGCAATTTCTCGATGGGAAGCACCAGCCTGTCGCCCGTCCCGGGCCTGAAGCATCATCCTCCAGCGCGGTGCGCGTTGTTCGATGGGATACAGGGCGTTTGGAAATTTTCCGGTCCGATAAAATGCATGAAACCTTTGCAAGACGAGCGCCTGTTCTTTCAGGTGCTTCATACCGGAAATGATAAATCTCAAACGGACTGGTCCCTCGAGAAGGGTGCCTTCGGCAATCACTATTTGAAGATGGCGATATTGGTCGCCCAGCAGCATATGTTGGTAATCGTCTTGCGTAATAAGAAGTGTAGCTGAGGAACAAAATCTGGAAATATCGAAGGCGTCGACCTCGCCCTCTCTTGGGATATGAATTGCATGCGCGACCAGAACGTAGGGATTGATATTCGGAGACCAGATAACAATATCGGTCTTCCGGTTGGCAAAACATGATATGCCATGGCATCAATTTTTGGTTGTATCTGGCTTGTACAATCCTTGGCTTATCCGCCACAGGTTGGTCTATCAAAAAAGAGCATTCCCGCAGGTGATTGGAAAAGTCTCTGTTCCTCTTAAGCCATTGCCATGACCATCCGGCCCGATCCAGAGCATGAAAGCCGTCATAGGCAACGGAATCCGTCCAATCGCGGGGAAGAATCTGTCGTGGTTTTGCAGGCAAACCATTCATGTGGTGTGCCTCCTTCAATCAGCCACTGTGCAAAATAAACATGCTTGATGGACGTAAAATACCGGCAAGCGTTATCGATAAATATCGATAAGGCTGGAGCATGATGCTTTCAGGATTCAGGCATCAATTACAAAATATGGCTGTAATCTGCATTCAATTTACACGTATGACGTCCAACCATCAGAACGGTCACAATTCGGCCATTTTGCACCGCAGAATAAATTTTCAACCAAAAGTTTTAGAAATGAGAGATCGACCCGTAACTCGAAATCAACTCTCTCGGAGGATGTTGAAATGGTCGAGACGGAAATTTGGGATTTCAGTTCAGCTGTACCCACCAGACATCTAAGGTTTCTTCATCACAAAACCGTTGGAGACCTGTTCGTCTGTCGTTGCGATGTTTCTGCTTGTAAAGGCCTTGTTCTTGGTACAGCTCAACCCTGTATTGTTCTCCATGAAGGGGATCCTGTATTGGTACATTACCAGTCTGCCCGAAAGGGTTATCGCCTCAAGGTGCGTTCTGGTCACATTCACATCAGTAACGCAGATTCCCTTGCCACACTTAGTTGGTCCTCGCCGCAACGAATATTGGCGGTGGCTATTAATAACAGATTTATCGAGGATAATGTGACCGCCGCCTTTTCCGGTGATGTGCCTTACTTACAGTCACGTTTGGCCGTTCGAAATGACTGGCTTCTGGAATTACTATTGTATATGCGCAAATCACTTCGGGAACCGGTTCACTGCAACAGTGCCTGTTTCGAATTGATCGGTACATCCCTGATTATCAAGCTGTATGAACTTTTCGGAAAGACAGAAAGACATATGAAGCCCTCTCTCACAGGTGGGCTTGGTGCTATGCGAGAAAAGAGTATTAAAGGTTATATTGAACAGCATCTGACTGAGAGCATACGACTGCATGATCTTGCAAGCACAGTGAACCTAAGCACCGATTATTTCAGAAAGGCATTCAAACAGAGTTTTGGCAAGTCACCCTGGCGCTATATCCGTGAAAGACGGATCAGTCTAGCGAAAGAAATGTTGATCAAGCACGATCAATCGATCACGGAAATTGCCCTGAACCTTCAGTTCTCAAGCCATGCGCATTTTACGGATACGTTTCATCAGATAACCGGGAACTCTCCATCAAGATATAGAGATAGCTGCAGGAATTCTTATCCCCCCTAATCTCTATTTTTTGGTTGTAGCAATGCTAGTACTGGCAACAATATCTCTTCAGCAGTATCTCCTAGATCATGTGACAAGCTTCTGAGCCACCAGCGAACCGAACTGATGTGAATGAAGCCGAGATAGCTTTCTGGATTCTATCATACCGGGGTGCCAAGCGTCGTGAGCATTTGCCGAATTCTTCGGGCAGATCCCGCCACAGCGAACCAGTCCGCGCAATCCAGAAGATCGCGCCAAGGAAATCTCCGTAAAAGTTACCTTGAATCACATTACAGATCTTTAGGGAATCCAGTTTGTCAACATGACCTAACTGAACGTCACATAAAAAACAGCTCATTCTGTTCCACCAATTGACAACGGCTGAACAAAATGAGCTGGCGAGTTTGCCCGGGATTGGGCTGGGAGGCATATTTCAAGAAAGAACCATTTAACCCGCTAAAAACAAAACTCACTCACACAAACACTGACAACAAAACAGAAAATTCACTTCATTCTTATAAAGATTTCATTCCCAGCTTTTAACGCCAATGCTGCAATGGTTAGAGCAGGATTGACCGCCGCAGATGTTGGCAGGACTGACGCGTCCATAACCCAAAGATTTGAAATGTCATGCGCTTGGCAGTTCGTATCAACTACCGATGAGCTTGGATCTTGCCCCATTCTTGCTGTTCCGCATTGGTGCGATGTGGTCTTGCGACCAAAAGTGCGTACTCCAACCACTGGGAACCCTGCACGTTTCATGGTTTTCTTCGTATGGTGAATCAATTGTTGATGCGCCTTCATGTTTGACCGTTGCCAGTCAACAAGAATGTCATCCCCACGAATCATGATCCGACTTTCGGGGTTTGGCAGATCTTCGCTGGTCAGAAACCAGCCAAAGGCGCGGCCAGCGATATGTTTTGCCAAAATGCCAGGTAGCATCGGTATCTGCGCCTTAAGGATATTACCTGTAATCCTTCCGAGGCACTGAACATTACCTAATGGCCCCGCACCATCAGGACCATCATTGTAGAAGTCATTGAAACACAATGTCTTTTGATAAATGCAGTCATTCTTCAGAAATGGGTCAATCGTGATCATTGCGCTGGTATTATGGTTCATAAAGTTACGCCCGACCTGGTCTGAGCTATTAGCCAGCCCATGCGGATGCTGTTCATTTGCCGAGCGCAATAAAAGTGCGGATGACTGCACTGCTCCTGCAGCAACAGCTATGTGGTTTGCGCTATAACGTTCTTGCATACCCTTGCGTTCAACAACGACGGCGACAGCCTTTTTACCGGTGTCGTCCGTCTCAATACGCATTGCGCGTGCTTCGGTTAAAAGCTGAACATTGGGATGTTGTAGGGCCTGTTCCAAAGGGCCGGATTCTGCATCTATTTTGCCTTTTCCTGTATTTGGAAAAGCATCCCATCCGGTTTTACCCTCGGCAAGCCATGTCTCAATGTCGATGGCAAGCGGAAGGCTGGCGGGGTTAACTCCGGCCTTTTCAAGCCGTGCGCGGATGATCGCCATGGCCGGCTCATCGGGAACAGGGGGGAACGGAAAGTCAGCCGTTCTGGGGGGATCAGAGGGATCCTGATTTGCTGCTCCATGAACTCGGAAGAGTTTTTCCGCGCGATCATACCATGGCTCAAGATCGTCATAAGTAATCGGCCAGCCAAGTGAACGCCCTTCCGGGTGCGGACGCGGTGAAAAATCTTCCTGACGGTAGCGGTACATCACTGCGCCATAGAATTTGGAATTCCCGCCAACGTAATAATAATTACCAGGCAGGAACCTTTCGCCGTCAGTTGCCAGCCATTCTTCGTCTGACTGAAAAAATCCTTTCTGGAAAATAGAGACGTCATCACGCGCCTCAGGCGTGGGTTGAAGTTTAGGACCACGCTCGATGACCAGGACTTTTGCACCGGTAGGTGCCAATGCAGATGCAAGTGTTGCACCGCCAATACCCGATCCAATAATGATGATGTCACTAGAAAAAGTCATATCTTGCTGCCTTAGTCGATCCGCTGTTCAGTTTCAGGGTCAAACAGCACAATTTTTGCTGCATCAATCCCCAATGAAGCAGTCTGCCCGCTTTGCAAAGCTTGTGGTGGAATACGTGCCGTCACAGCTTCGCCTCCCAAGGTAAAGACGGCAAGAGCATCCGGTCCGGTTGGCTCGACGACTTCGATGATGACATTCGTGTTTGCATTGGTGTTTGCATCCACTGAAAAACCTTCGGGCCGGATGCCAACCAAAACAGGTTTCCCCACATATTGATGTTTCGCGACCTCACTTAGTGGAATATTTGTCATCAGGGCATCCTGACCATCGGTCTGCCTTACCCGAACGACAGGCCCATTGTCGCCACTTGCCATAATGCCAGGAACGATGTTCATTGCCGGTGAACCGACAAACTTCGCGACATAGACATTCGCAGGCCTCTCATAAACTGTCTGCGGATCATCAAGTTGCTGAACAATGCCGTCTTTCATTACTGCGACCCGTGTCGCCAGTGTCATCGCTTCAATCTGATCGTGGGTAACATAGACAATTGTTGTTCCCAAACGCTGATGCAGTCGTTTGATTTCGGTACGCATGTCAACGCGCAGTTTTGCATCAAGGTTTGACAGCGGCTCATCAAATAGAAACAGCTTCGGGTCTCGCACGAGTGCACGGCCCATCGCAACACGTTGGCGTTGTCCGCCAGAAAGTTGTGAGGGTTTGCGATCAAGCAAGTGGTCAATCTGCAGCAATTCAACGGCGGCCTGAGTAGCCTTGTCTCGTTGCTCTTTTGAGACTTTACGGATTTTCATCCCGAACTCGATGTTTTCGCGAACGGTCATGGTGGGGTACAGGGCGTAAGACTGAAACACCATGGCAATATCGCGATCTTTTGGCATCAGGTCATTGACCGCCTGCCCGCCGATGCGAATTTCACCTTCGGTGATTTCCTCCAACCCCGCAATCAGGCTCAGGAGTGTTGATTTACCACAGCCTGATGGCCCAAGCAGAACAAGAAAGTCACCTGCTTCGATCTCAATGCTGACTTCTTTAAGAACCTCAAGCTGTCCGTAACTCTTTCGGACACGATCAATTTCCAGAGTTGCCATTTTTCAATTAGCCTTTCACTGCGCCTGCTGTCAGTCCGCGAACGAAAAAGCGGCCAGCAACGATATAGACAAAAAGGGTGGGAAGAGCTGCGATCATGGCGGCGGCCATATCGACATTGTATTGTTTGCGTCCCATCGTCACATTGACGATGTTGTTTAGTGCCACCGTGATCGGGGCGTTCTCACCCGCGGTAAAGGAGACGCCAAACAGGAAGTCATTCCAGATCTGCGTAAATTGCCAGATACATGACACCACCAAAATAGGCAGTGCAGCAGGAAGCATGATCGAAAAGAAAATGCGAAAGAATCCGGCGCCATCTATCTGTGCTGCTTTGGTCAGTTCATCGGGGATCGTGATGAAATAGTTCCGGAAAAAGAGCGTTGTAAAACACACCCCATAAACAGTGTGGACTAAAACCAACCCGGCAATACTTCCTGAGAGTTTTAGCAGGCCCAGAATTTGCGCCATTGGCAGCAGAACGGCCTGATAGGGCAAGAAGCAGCCAAAGAGCAGCAGCCCAAAGACAACATTGTGGTACGGGAAACGCCATTTGGTCAGAACATATCCGTTGATAGCTCCGAGCCCGGTAGACAAAGCAACGGCGGGCACCACCATCATCAGTGAATTCAGAAAGTATGGCTTTAGCCCCGTACAGGCTGTCCCGATACAGGCCTCACCCCAAGCTTTTGCCCAAGCATCAAATGTGATTGCTTCGGGGAGCCCAATGAAAGAACCGGAATAAATTTCATCAAGGCTTTTGAGCGATGTGGTGATCATAACCCAGAGTGGCATTAGATAAACTGCCGCGATCGCCAGCAAGCTTCCATAAATGACAAACTTTCCAACCAAAACGGACTTGCGTGCAGAGCCTGGTTTAGTCGACATGGCGGCTCTCCTTTAGCTCTGAGTAGAGATAGGGAATAATGATTGCAGCAACGGTCATAAGCATCATGATCGCACTGGCGGCACCAACGCCCATCTGATTTCGGCGGAATGTTGCGGAGAACATGAATGTTGAGGGAACTTCGGTAGAGCTTCCCGGTCCGCCATTAGTCATTGCCAATACGAGGTCGAAGTTTTTGATGGCGATGTAACTAAGCAGAACAATGACCGATAGAAATGCCGGCCGCAGCATCGGGATAATGATGCTCCGATAAATTTTTTGCAGGGATGCGCCTTCTATTTGCGCGGCTTTGATGACGGAGTTGTCAATTCCACGTAGCCCGGCCAGAAAAATTGCCATCGCAAAGCCCGATGATTGCCACACCGCAGCAATTACGATGGTGTAAATTGCAAAGTCCGGTTTGGTTATCCAGTCAAAGGCAAAGGTCTCCCACCCCAAACTGTGCACGACCTTTTCGATCCCAAGATCAGGGCTCAGAATCCATTTCCACGCCGTCCCCGTAACAATGAAAGACAGCGACATCGGATAAAGATAAATGGCCCGAAGAGCACCCTCAGCACGGATATTTTGATCAAGCAGAATGGCCAGGGAAAGCCCCATTCCAATCGTTATGGCAAGAAACAGAAAGCTGAAAGCGAACAGATTGAAGACGGCTGTATGCCACCGAGGTGTCGACCAAAGTCGTATATATTGTTCAAGGCCGACAAAGTCGTAGTTAGGAAGCATTCTTGAAGATGAAACGGAAATCCATCCTGTCCAAATCATGAAAAGATAAACACCGACCAAGACCATTACCATGCTTGGTGTCAGGACAAGGCGCGGCAGCCATTTTGCCAGCCAGTCTGTGAATTGAGTATTTCGAAACATGTAATCCTCGCCGGGAGATCATGAAAGATAGTGGTGTTCAGACCTGCCGACATCAGCGGGCAGGCCTGCACAACCCCGGATATCAGAATGCGTTGTCAATCCCGTCGACAAGCATTTCCACAGCTTCATCAGAAGACATGTCGGTTACAAAGAACTGGGCAGCTACATCACCGAAAATTGCCGAAAATTGCGGGGTGCTAGCAAAGCCATGCGTGGCAGCACCGAGCATCGTACCGTTTTTGATGGCGTCCGCGCGTTCGGCGAAACCTTTCTGCGCGCAAAGGTCAAAATCATCGACGGGTACATCAACGCGAGCAGGGATCGAACCCTTGATTTTGTTAAAGTCACTCTGGACTTTCGGGTCCATAATAACTTGTGCGAGAGCGTCCTGACCTTTGGTCACATTTTCATCGTTGATGTAAAACATGCCAAAGCTGTCAATGATGAACAGGAAAGAAGGATTGTTGCTTGGAGTTGCGAAGCACATAAAATCCGCATCCGGCTTAAGGCCTTTTGCCAAGAACTCGCCCTTGGCCCAGTCGCCCATAACCTGCATGGCAGCCTGACCGTCGATGACCATGCCCGTAGCAACAGCCCAGTCTCGGCCATTGAAGCCGTCATCAACAAGCCCGCGAACCTGACGCAGGGTATCAAAGATATGTTTCATGGTGTCACTGGAAAGTGCTTCTTTGTCTAGATCAACCATCGCTTTTTTGTAGAAATCAGCACCACCGATATCGGCAACCAGAGAATCAAAAATGAGCTGTATCTGCCAAGGCTCATCGCCCATTGCGAGGGGAATAATACCGGCATCTTTCAGTTTCTGACCGTCTTCAATCAGTTCAGACCAAGAGCCCGGTTGGTCAGCGCCTACCTTGTCGAACACAGCTTTGTTTGCCCACACCCAGTTTTGGCGGTGCATATTGATAGGAACAGCAAAGAAACCGTCATTTGAGTCAACGAAAGGCAAGACCTGCGGTGCAATAGCTTCCCGCCAACCGTTTTCGGTAGCCATATCGCCAAGATTACGAAGGACACCTTCGCTTGCCCATTCCAGCCCTTCGTAGCCCAGAAACTGCATTGCTGCAGGAGGGTTTCCTGCGGCAAGTCGGGTTCGCAAGGCCTGCTGTGCATTTGAACCTGACATACCACCAACGGCACTGTCTTGCCAGCCATAGCCTTTTTCGGCGAGAGCATTGCGAATGACGTTCAAGGCCGCCACTTCGCTTTCAGCAACCCAATGATGCAGAACTTCGATTTTTGTTTCCTCTGCACTTGCTGGTAGCGATGAGGTTGCGGCCAGTAATCCGGCCATGAGTGCATATTTTAGTTTTTTCATCAGATTCTCCCTGATTCAGAATGTGATTGGTTGAGCAAAAAGGCTGGACCGGGGGCTTTGTGACTCGTCTCGGTCCAACTTGATGTTAGTCGTCGACAGCCGCGCCATATGCGACGTTGCGACCGCCAAAACGACGGACACGGATGTTGGCTTGCTCGGCGTGACCGACAAACCCTTCCATGTGACAAAGACGTGACCCATAAGCACCAATCATGGCGGAGGCCTCGTCGGTAAGGATGCGTTGATAGGTGCAGGTTTTGAGAAACTTACCGACCCATAAACCACCGGTATAACGAGCAGCAGTAAGTGTTGGCAGAGTGTGGTTTGTTCCGATAACCTTGTCGCCAAAGGCTACGTTCGTACGCACCCCCAGAAATAAGGCTCCGTAATTGGTCATGTTAGCCAGAAAATAATCCGGATCTTCCGTCATCACCTGAACATGCTCGGATGCGACGCGATCACCTTCGGTAACCATTTCATCCAAAGTATCGCAAACGATGATTTCACCGTAATCGTGCCAAGCCTTTGAAGCTATACCTGCGGTCGGCAAGATTTGAAGCTGACGGTCAATTTCTGCCAATGTATCGCGTGCCAGTTTCTCGGAGTTGGTAATCAATACTGCCGGAGAATTCACGCCATGCTCCGCTTGCCCCAAGAGGTCCGTAGCACAAATTTCACCATCAACAGTTTCATCGGCAATGACCAGTGTTTCGGTCGGCCCGGCAAATAGATCGATGCCGACTTTGCCAAACAGCAGGCGTTTGGCCTCGGCGACATAAGCGTTGCCGGGGCCTGCCAGCATATCAACTGGTTTGATGGTTTCGGTGCCATAACCCATCGCGGCAATAGCCTGCACACCGCCCAAACAATAAATTTCATCAGCACCGGCCAGATGCTGGGCTGCGACGATTTTCTGGGCGACTTGACCTTTGAAGGGAGGCGCACAGGTAATAACGCGTTTGCATCCCGCGACCTTTGCCGTCAGCACCGTCATATGGGCGGATGCGAGCAGCGGATATTTCCCGCCTGGGACATAACAGCCGACATTTTCAATCGGAACATTCTTATGTCCCAAAACCACACCGGGAAGCGTTTCAACTTCAAGGTTAGTCATGGTTTCGCGTTGCAAACGGGCAAAATTGGCAACCTGTTCCTGCGCAAAATCCAGGTCGTGGCGTTCCTGCTTGCTCAGCCCGCTAACACAGGCCGCAATTTCTTCATCGCTAAGCCGGTAACTGTCGCGATCAAGCCCGTCAAAACGGATGCTCAGTTCCCGAACTGCGCGGTCGCCGCCCTCGGCCACCTCGGCCAAAAGCTTTTCAACGGCCTTGGTTACGGCGGGGTCTGTTTGGTCGCTGCTTTGAAGGCGTGCGGTTTTAAAATGCCTGATCATGCAAATATCTACCCTTTCGGGTGACGCATCGCATTCACCCGCTGTGCAAATTTATGGTTTAAAGATGATGTGTGGTGGTCACTGTGCGTCAGGTGGGAAGGGCTTTATCGCGGCCCTTCCCACCTGACTGGCGATTACAGATGCTGTTCTTTTTTGCGCATCTCGCTATAGGCGGCCTGTTCTTTTTCGTAATAGGCCGGCGACGGGAAATCCCACCAGCCCGTTGCGAACGGTCCTGCCGCATCGCGCGAGACGATGACTTCCACCAGCGCCGGGCCATTGCAATCAAGTGCGGCTTTCAGGCTGCTTTCAAGGCCTTCATCCTTTTCAACCTTCCAGGCCTGCAGGCCAAAGGCGCGTGCCGTTGCGGTCAGATCGGCCGAATATGGCGCACCATTGCCGGCATGATGGTTGAATTCCGATGCAATATGACGGCCCATGAATTTACGCTGTCCACCCCGGATCGACATGTAGCCCTGGTTGTTCAGAACAAGGAATACAACATTGATCCCGTTCATAACGGCCGTTCCCATTTCGGGCAGTGACATCATGAAATCACCATCGCCGACAATGGCCACTACCTGCTGGTCCGGGCAGGCCAGTTTGGCGCCCATGGCGGCGGGCACTGCCCAGCCCATCGGCGAAAATGACCCCGATGTAATATGGGTACGCGGTTCGTAAACCGGGAAGCTTTGTTTGACCGACCCCTGCGTATTGCCCGAGCCAACAACAACAATGCCGTTCCGGTCCAGTACATTGCGCAGGGCGCGAAGCGGGCGCTGCGATGTAAACGGGGTTTCGCGGCTGTTTTCACGCGGGGAAACCTGTGCTTCCCAGTCCGCCTTTGCCTGTTTGACATCGGCAAGGAAGGCTTCGTTTTCAATGCGGGCCTGTGCTGCATTATCCGCAGGGACCAGGGCCAGCATCGCTTCAAGGGCGATTTTGGCATCGGCGACAACGCCAACTTCGGTCGGATAGGTTTTGCCAATTTCGCGGGGATCAAGGTCAATATGGACCAGTTTTCCCGGCGGGATCGAAAAGCTGACCCCCTGCGCATAGGACGATGCCGACCAGTCGGTAAAGCGGCAACCAACCGACAACACAACATCGGCGGAAGACGTGATTTTGTTGCCACATGTGGTACCGGTCTGGCCAACAGCGCCAATAAACAGTTCGTGGTCCTCGGAAATGGCACCCTTGCCGTTCCAGGTGATGGAAACGGCAGCGCCAAGGCGTTCGGCCAGTTCCGTCAAGGCCCTGGATGCGTTGGCGGTAATAGCCCCTCCGCCGGCAACAATCACCGGCCGTTTGGCCGATTGCAGCAGTTTGACGGCGGCTTCAATCGCGGCCGGGTCCGGGTGGGCGATACCGATGGGAAGGCGGCTTTGCAACGGATGGATTGTGACATCGGCTGCTTCAACCTGCACATCCATCGGTACTTCAACATGGACCGGGCCGGGGCGACCTGTCATCATTTCGTTAAAGGCGCGATGCATGATGGTTGGCAATACTTCGACCGATTTTGCCTGCCAGGCGCGCTTGGTTACCTGTTCGGTAATACGGGGAAAGGCATTGTCCTGCTGGCGTTCGAGTTCCTGCATCGTGCCATGGCCATGCATGTAGGTTTGCGGTGAACCCGACACATAAAAAACCGACGTTGAGTCACAATAGGCCGTTGCCAGTCCAATGATGGTGTTGGTTGCACCCGGCCCGACCGAGGTTGAACATGCCATCGGCTTGCCACATGCGCGGTAATACCCATCGGCCATGTGTACGGCACTTTGTTCATGCATGACCTGGATGAACGGAATTTCCGAACCTTCCTGCATGAAGGCATCAAAAAGTGACCAGATACCATGCCCCGGAACGCCGGCTACATATTCTACGCCATATTCCTTGAGCGCCTTGGCAACGACTTGACCGCCCGTAAGTTTCATAATCTTTGCTTCCCTGCTTGTGTTACGCCCTTTGAGCACGTGGCGTATCTGCGTTGTTGCTGATCAAAATCTTGCAGACTTGACAGGGTCCGGGCAATTTCGCATATGATAGATTGATGACGCAAATTGACGCACAATGTGCGAAGTAGTGAGAGGCTAAAGATTTGCTACTGCAACATGAAACAACGGCTCGCCTGGCGGCATTTTCGGCCAATCTTCGCCTGTTATGTGACCGTCAAGGCTCCATCTCGCACATATGCCGCAAGGTCGGCATCAACCGGCAGCAATTCAACAAATATCTGTCGGGCAAACATCTGCCGTCATCGGGGAATATTCGCATCATCGCCAATTTCTTTGGTCTGAGCCCGGAAGTTCTGTTTTCCGAACCCGAACATTTCAGGGCGCTGGTTGATGGCAATTTCTTCGATGTGCTGGATAATTTGCGCCGCGCGCCACAGGTGCTCAGCTTCTTGGACACGGTCGCGGTCTCAAGCAAGGTGGATATGGGCGAGTATGTCGGCTGTTATGACCGCTACCAGTATTCGTCAATCTATTCGCGCAAGATTTTGCGTTCTGCCTTCTGCATTTTCCAGAATGGCGATTTCCTCAATCACTATTATGTCGAACGCTTTCCCAGTTACGACAACCCGAAGAAAACCGAATATATATTTAAATATCATGGCTTTACCTTCCCGGTAGAAGACCGGGTTTTCTGCATCGATTTTGAATCGGTGCAGCGGAACGAATTTACCTTTGGTATTTTTTCCAGCGTGCAGCGCAGCGCCAAACGTTTCATGTTTGGCATTGTCAGTGGCGTGGCCGCAACCATGTTCCGCCAGCCTTTTTCAACCCGGGCCGTTTTGCATTACCGGCGCCCCGGCCTTCTCAGCCGTGAAGAACTGCAAAGCACAACCACCCTTGATATGAACGACAATTCGATTCCGCGCGAAGCACGTGAATATCTGGGCGAAGCGCCCGACATGATCAAACCCAGCTAGTTTTGCGCAATCAGTGCCAATTTCTGCTTCAAAGTGCGTCATAATTGCTTTTATCGCGAACTGGCCTGCGTCGAAATTAGATGGTTTGCTATCGGCAACTTAACGGAAACCGACAGGCATTGAATCATGACGAATGAAGTCCGCAACCTCGCCTTTCACGACGAATTCATCACGGCACAGCTTATTGATAATCCTTGTGATTATCATGTTGAGGATGGGGTTGTTATCAACCTGTCACCTGCCCCGATGATTACGGGCACGGACCACCCGGCAATTGTTCCGGCATGGAAATCGACCTGGCTTAAGGGGGGCGTGATCAAGTCTGGTGAACGTGCGGCCGTGATCAAGGTTGTCAAACGCACCAATCTGGGTGGTGTTGGCCTGCGTGACTGGGACTGGCTGGGAAACCGCATTCGCAGTTTTCCGCGCGATACACCGCTTTATATTTCCCCGCAGGACCATATCGGCAGCGTCGTTACCGACCCGTTTGTGTTTACCAATGAACGGCGCGATTCGACAGCCCCGCAGGAATTTGACTTAAAACTTAATCTGTGGTGGTCGCCGGGTGATACGGATTGCTTCATTCATAATGAACATCCGTTTTTGGAAGTTCATACGCAAATTCATGGCCTTGGCCGTATGCAAAAATTTGCCACCCGCGATGAAAGCACACTTTACGAAGATGTTTTAATGCCTGCGGGCTATTCACATGATCCGTTTTGCCGGGTTACGGGTGAAAATGAATGGACCTATCCCTGGCATCGTTATTACGCCGATACCGACTCTGTCTGGCTGGCAATCGAACTGCATCCCAGAGGCTGATTTACCGTAGTGATCATTCCGGCAGAGTCAATTTGGGCCTGCCGATAGCAAATGCAGGAAAACGGTGATGGAGCCAGATCGAAGCTGGGTGCGCCTGGAAACCGATGCGCTGGGCAGCCGCAAAATTCCGCGAGATGCGCTTTATGGTATTCACAGCCTGCGCGCATCGGAAAATTTCAATGTTTCGGGCACAACGCTGGCAAGTTTGCGCCCGCTGGTTAAGGCCTTTGCCCTGGTTAAAAAGGCCGCTGCCATTGCCAATAACCGGTTGGGCCTGTTGGCCGATGAGAAGGCCGATGTTATTGGCCGGGTGTGCGACGAACTTTTGGCAGGCCAGCATGCCCGGCATTTGATTGTCGATGTCTTTCAGGGCGGGGGTGGCACCTCCAGCCATATGAATTTAAACGAAATCATCGCCAATCGCGGGCTGGAATTGCTGGGTTATACCTGTGGCAATTATGAACATTTACACCCGGTTGATGATGTTAATCTGTCGCAATCAACAACTGATGTGCATAGTACGGCCTTGCGCATTGCCCTGTTATTTGAACTGGCCGAGCTTGAAAATGCCGTTTCCGGCCTTACCGAAAGTTTTGCCGCCAAAGGCCTGGCTTTCAAGGATGATTTGAAACTGGCACGTACCCATTTGATGGATGCCGTGCCCATGAAAATAGGCGAGGAATTTGCCGCCTTTTCGCATGTCCTGTTACATGATCTTGAAAACACGCTGGCAATGCGCGCCGGGCTTTCGCAGATCAATCTTGGCGGCACCATTGCCGGGTCATCGCTGAGCGATCAACCGGCATTTACCCACGCTGTGATCAAAGAACTTGAAACTCTTACCAGCCTGTCACTGATGCCAGCGCATGATCTGGTGGCGGCGGCATGGAATATGTCCGACCTTGTCGGGCTTTCAGCGGGGTTAAAGCGCCAGGCGATTACATTATCAAAGATTTGCAATGATTTGCGCCTGCTTGCCAGCGGACCGAATGGGGGTATTGGTGAATTGTCGCTTCCGCCGGTGCAGGCAGGTTCACCGCAAATTCCCGGTAAAATAAACCCGGTGATCCCCGAAATGGTTAACCAGGTTGCCTTTCAGATTATCGGTAGCGACGTTGCTATCAGCCTGGCCGCCGAAGCCGGGCAATTGCAGCGAAACCCGTTTGAACCAATGCTGGCCCATTCGTTGCTCGGCGCGACGGGCATGCTGACAAAGGCGATGAAAACACTGGCAAAGCAATGCATTGACGGGCTTGTTGTTAACCTTGGCCGGTCGCGCGGCGTGCTGGAACATCCCGACACCATTGCAAACGGGCTGGTTCCCTTTATCGGGGCGGATGACGCCTATGCACTGGCGCAGTCCATAAGCCCTGATAAGCCCCTTTCCGCCCTGTTAGGGCCGTATCTGGCCCGCAAACCCAAATCCTGAAACGAGGACCCTATGAGCCAGCTTGTCCTGGATGCCAATGCCGTTTTATTGCCGGCGATCGATAATCTGGAACTGACACCCGCCCTGGAACAGTATTTTGCCGAAGGCGGCAAAACCCTGCTTTTGGGGGAAAACCGTGCTGAATATGTTGCCCGCAAAATGTCGGAAAGGCGCTGTCAGTCCGAAACAGCGGCGGATTTTGCTGCCTTTGCATCGCTGATACATAAAAAGGCGGGCGGTGCGATCATTGCCCTTGATCAGGAACCGGCCGGAATTTTACGCTTGCATGGTATGGTGCCGCAAATACCGGGCCGTGACGCACTTCTGGCCATGACCGATGACGAAATTTACACCTCCACACTTACAATGGCAAAGGCCGCCCGAGCATTGGGCGTGACCATGTTTTTATCGCCAGTCGTTGATGTGATAACCGGCAACAACCCATGGCTTCAGGGCCGCGCACTGGCTGATGACCCGGCAAATACCACCCGCATTGCCAGTGCCTTTATCAAGGGGGGTGAAGCGGCAGGGATTATCACCGTGGCAAAGCATTTCCCCGGCCACCCCGATATTGATGGCGACCCGGCAGCAGATATTGCCACCGTCGTTGCCAGCAAGGATGATATTGACCGGGCGATATCGGTTTTTGCCGGGGTCATTGCGGCGGGCCCGCGTGCTATTATGACTGGCCCTGCCCTTGTCCCGGCGATGGATGCTGATCTGCCATCTTCCTTATCGGAACCGACGATATCGGCGTTGAAAAAACTGGGTTTTTCCGGGCTTGTCGTTAGCGACGATCTTGATGCGCCAGCTACCCTGCGGGATCGTTTTGATGTGCCCGGTGCGGCCATTGCGGCCTTAAAGGCCGGGTCTGATTTATTGTTGTTATCAGCAGCCAATGATTTGCGCGCGTTAAATACCCGTATCTGCCAAGCTGTCGAAAATGGCGACCTGCCAGCACAGCGGTTGGCAGATGCCGCAAATCGCGTGCGCAAACTGGCCAGCAAGGCTGCTGCGCAGTTGGCGGGTTGATGATGGCCTATATCGAACATGTCGCGTTATGGACGCGGGATTTGGCGGCATCGGCAGCATTTTGGCAGCAATATTTCGGGGCGCAAATATCAGCAGTCTATAGCAGCCAAAACCGCCCCGGTTATCAATCCATCTTTGTCAGTCTGGAAAAAGGCGGCCGGATTGAGCTGATGACCGGGCCGTGGGTTAACCAGATTCAGGACTATGAATTTGAAGGCTGGTCGCATATTGCCATATCGCTGGGTAGTGAATTGGCGGTTAACGACAAAGCAAGCGAACTCGCCCGCGCCGGATTTGATGTTAAGGGGCCACGCCATACGGGTGATGGTTATTACGAAGCGGTATTTACCGCACCGGGGAATATCCTGATTGAAATACTGGTCTGAATTTTGGGGCACTGCGCCACCATGCGTTAGCATCTGGTGAACGCAGTGCCTTTAATATTAGATGGCTTTTTCACCCAAAATCAGATCAGACGCCTTCTCGCCAACCATGATGCAAACCGCATTTGGGTTCCCCGAAATCAGGTTCGGCATGATGGAGGCATCGGCAACCCGTAACCCGTCAGTCCCGCGTACTTTAAGGTCAGGTGTGACAACGGCCATTTCATCCTGCCCCATTTTGCAGGTACCAGCTGGGTGCAGGGCAGCATGGGCCGTATTTTGGCAGAATGTTCTGAAATCAGCACGGGTGCGAATTTTCATATCCGGTACATGCCGCTGTTGCAAATATTTGCGAATGGCGGGTTGTTCCATAATTTCAATGGCATACAGGCCCCCGTCCGTCAGGGTTTCCAGATCATAGGGATCCGCCAAATAATTGGGCGAAATGCGTGGCGGTGTTTGCGGATCGGCCGATTGCAATGTTACCTCGCCACGCGATCGCGGGCGGATCTGGCCCAGATTGATGGTGCAGCCATTGCCACCAGGTACGGCATCGACACCTTCTTCAATGCCGGCGCCAACAACCATAAAATATTGCATGTCGGGCATGGATTCCTCCCGGTTTGCCCACCAGAAACCGCCCCCTTCTATCAGGTTCGAGGATGCAGGCCCGCCTTTGAATAACAGGTAGTTTAAACCCGCCAGCGCCTTCCAGTGCAGCTTTTTGTACTTGTCGTAACTATGCGGCCCGTTAAGCTGATAGATCAGCGACATTTCAATATGGTCTTGCAGGTTCTGCCCGACGCCGGGCACATCGGCCAAAACCTTGATGCCGTGTTTCTCAAGGGCACCGGCCGCACCAATACCCGATGTCATCAAAAGTTTGGGGCTGGCAATTGCACCGGCGGAAATAATCACTTCGTGGCGGGCGCGCATGATGCGGGTTTTGCCGTTCATGACATATTCAATACCCGTGGCACGGCCTTTTTCACAAATGATTTTGCAAACGCGTGCGCCTGTTTGAACCGTCAGGTTTTTGCGGTTGCGTGCCGGTTTTAAATAGGCACTTGCCGCACTGCTACGTCGGCCATGGCGCGCGGTTATTTGATAAAGCCCGCAGCCCGCCGGGTCGCCTGAATTGAAATCGGGGTTAAAGGGCATGCCATTTTGCTGGCACGCCAAAAGCCAGGCGCGGGTTAAGGGGTGGATATGGTCAATATCGGAAACGCCAAGTGGCCCGTCCGTGCCGTGGACATCATTGCAAAAGCGGTTATTGTTTTCGGCCTTTTTGAAATAGGGCAACACATCATCATAGCCCCAGCCTTCTGCGCCGGCCTGTGCCCAACCATCATAATCGGCGGGGTTGCCACGAATATAGATCATGGCATTTACCGAACTGCCCCCACCCAGCACACTCGCCTGCACCATTGTCGGGTCATCATCGCGGGCCTGATCGGCGGTTGGTTGCCAGTTATAGCGTTTTAACAGGCGGCCCTGCGCGGTTTTGTAATAGGCACCGGGAATATGGATATAGGGGTTAAAATCGCGCGGACCTTCTTCAAGCAGAACAACGCCGCAATCAGCGTTTTCTGACAGGCGCGATGCAATTACACAGCCTGTCGAACCGCCACCAACAATAATATAATCTGCCATTTCCATCGCCGTTCCCCTAATTGTTCCGGCCTACAACGCGCAATAAGGTGCAATAGATGCATCAAAGCCCCCCATTTCGCCGCAGGTATCGAGCGAAAATATCAGAGACCTGAATGTATTCAATTTCGCAGGGCAATAAGCATTGGCGCGAAGTGACGCACAGCTTGCGACAATTTTGTATCCGTCAATAAAGTTCGCGTATTTGCCCCTACAATTTGCCTCCGAGATGGAGCATTGAAACAGACATTTTGCGCAATTGCGTCAGTTTGCGCTTTATAAAAACGGATTGCGCAATTGCCTGTCAGCCTGTTTCCCCGAAAAATCGGTGCAGATTTAACGGCTGGCGCACGCTTGCCATTTGCATCAAAAGGAATATCGATCATGTCCGCAAACGTGCAGAAACTAATCCTTCATCCAACCGTCGCCCGACATGCGACCTTTGTTATGGATACTGTCATTGCACGCCAGGTCGGGTTTGACGGGCTGGAACTTTCGGCAACGAAACTTGATGCATTTTTGGCTGCCGGCCTGACGCAGGATGATTTGCGATCTTACCTGGATGGCCTTGATTGCCCCGGCCTAGGCTATTTGCCCGATATCGAACACAGTGACCCCCAAGCAGCCGGCCTGTTTGCGGATGCGGAAAAGCTTTTTAACATGGCCGCGATGGCTGGTGCTAAAGGCGTACAGATTTTAACCGGTCCGCTTGATGTGCAGCAGGTTCTTGATTACCAAAATCAGCCTGCCCTGCACCAGGATCATGCGTTTTTAAGGCTGGATCACAAAGACCAGATCGCGCTTTGTGCCGCCAATCTGCAAAAACTGGCTGACCTTGCTGCCCCGTATGGGCTGGTTTTGTACCTGGAGGCACTGGGCTGGTCACCGGTTAATCGCCTTGCTGATCAGTTGGAAATTATCGACCGTTCTGCGCGCGAAAATGTACGTATCGTCATCGATTATTGGCATTGCTATGTTTCTGGGGACACGCCCGATATGGTTGCCAAAATCGATAAATCACTAATTTACGGAGTGCATTTTTGCGATTCAAATCCCTATCCGGGTGGCATCCCGATCGAACCTGTCTTACGCGATGTGCCAATTGGCCAGGGTGTGATCAACCTTAAACACTGGACCAATGCGGTTAAGGCAACCGGCTACAAGGGCTGGTGGAGTGCGGAACTATTTTGTCTTCGTCAACACCAAGATAACAGCTTCACTGTCGCTCAACAGCTCTATAATTTAATGGACAGCATCATCCGATAACAATTTTTGCTGTATAGATGCGTTGCTCGCAACGAGCAACAAACCGCTTAGCCTGTTCAACAAAGGGTTTTACTGATAGTTTTTTTTGAAAAGGACTGAGTGAATATCAAATAGCATAGAAAGAGTAATACTTTCAGGAAATTGCCCTCCGATATCTAGGCGGTGTTTACATTCAGGATTTCCATTTAGCCGAGAATATGATTCAAGATTCTGGCTGTATGGAGGTCAGCATGAATGGATCGACAGGAACTGAGTGACGCACTTTGAGATCGGATGGCTCCACTGTTACCGGGCAAAGCAACAGACCCCGGACGAACGGGGCAGGATAACCGCCTGTTCGTGGAGGCGGTCCTGTGGCTGGCGCGCTCAGGGGCACATTGGCGTGTTCTGCCCAAGGAGTTTGGTCGCTGGCACACGGTTTACCAGCGTTTCAATCGCTGGTGTCGCAAAGGGGCTTGGGAAGATCTTTTCAAAGCGTTGAGCGATGATGCCGACTTTGAGTATATCCTGGTCGACAGCACTATCGTGCGCGCTCACCAGCACAGCGCAGGTGCCCCAAAAAAAGCGATCAATCCGAAGATCGGTTTGAAGCTCACGCGCTGGGACGGTCCAAAGGTGGACTGAGCACCAAAGTCCATGCAGCCACCGATGCCTTGGGCAATCCAGTACGTTTCATCCTGACGGGTGGTGAGCGCAACGACATCACCCAAATCGAAGGTCTTCTCGAAGGTTTGAAGGCAAATTATGTGCTGGCGGACAAAGGTTATGACGGTCAACGCGCCATGAACGCTATCGCCACGACCGGAGCAAAACCTGTCGTACCCCGTCGAACCACAACAGCACAATGGAGGCCTTTCGACCGAGAACTTTACAAAGAGTGCAATATGATTGAACGTTTCTTCAGCAAAATCAAAAACCTCAGGCGTATTGCAACCCGTTATGACAAACTTGCCAGAAACTATATGGGGTTCCTAAACCTCGTCGCCGCGCTCAGATGTTGTCAATGAATGTAAACACCGCCTAGTGGCCAGACTTGCTGTATGGTCTCGTGATCCTAGCGCGGTAAACCTGTTACGTCAGGTCATTCTCAAACTTACAGTCGTTACCAACAAAGCTGGAAACAAGTCGGATCGCCTGCGTACATGCACTGCTGACTTTGACTTCCCTGCAATAGCTTCCTCCCCAACGAAGACATAGGTAAAACGGCAAAATTCCGCCTATTATCCCGATTGAGCTGGACGTCACTTTCTGAACTGATCAACGCTATGGCTATACTGCTCCCTCATCCTTCTGCGAAACTGCTTTGGGGTTTCACCTGTTTGCGCAACGAAGAAACGGGTAAAATATGAGGGGCTTGAAAATTCCAGCATATATGCGATTTCCGAGATTGGTAGGTCCGAGAAGACAAGCTTGCGCTTCGCCGCGAGCAACAACCTGTCGCTGATCATCTCACCAGCTGTTTTGCCAGTCACAATTTTTATCGTTCTGCTCAGATGGGTCGTGGTTACGGAAAGCTTGTGTGCGTATTCATTGACGGAAAACCTGTTTGTTTCATTCTGCTCCAGCAGCGACTGAAACCGATTCACAAGCTGCTGTTGCCGACCCGAAGATTGCTCACTGTAGTCCGGCTTAACCGACAATCCCCGGTTTAACTTAACCAGAAGAAGCGTGAACAAAGATTCCAAAGCAAAGTTACGTTCTTCGTCGAATTTTCGATGTTCCTTCTCAACTTGCAAGGCCATCGCCACAGAATCATCCAGAAGTTCCTGGTGCAATGCCCCGACAAGCAACTGAGGTTTGCTAATCCATTTCTGGGCCCAGCCGGTATCTCTGGCAACACGCATCACATCAATTGTCGGAACGGTTATAACCCACCCCTCCATCCCAACCTGATAATCGAAGGCATGGCTGCAAAGTGCGGGCAACCACACCAATGCCGGGCCGACAATATCGTGAGACAGATAGTCAATCTGACCCTTGACGGCGCCTGCACCAAACACAAACATTTGTGCAAGGCCTTCGTGATAATGCGGCTCGACCGACCATCCATGAATATGACTCCGTTCGACAATACGCTCACAGTTCAGAAAACCCACATGATCTGACGGGTCCCCCAAAACATAACGTTCCCGATCAAGATGCGTTTGCGTCATGAAACATCCAAATGTTGAAAAATTGAAATTTTAAGTCCTGTGCGTGGCTTGTTCACAACATAGGAATACTGAACAATTGCGGCAACAAATATAGGAGACCTTGCATTGCATGCCGCGCGAAGCAAGGAGAACCAAGGAAAATCGGGAGGACAATTATGACAAGCATCGCAATTGCCGGGGCAGGTATCGGTGGCCTGACAGCAGCACTCTATTTACATCGCAAAGGCTTCGATGTGAAAGTTTTTGAGGCTGTCCACGAAATCAGACCGCTTGGTGTTGGCATCAATGTCATGCCTCATTCGTCAAAATTGCTGCATGACCTTGGCTTGGGCGAGAAGCTCGACTTTACGGGCATTCGTACCCGCTGCATCGAATACCGGACCAAATACGGCCACGTCATTCAATCCGACCCGCGCTGCATCGAAGCAGGATTTCCTGCACCACAATATTCCATCCATCGCGGTGCGTTACAGTTCCTGTTGCTTTCCGAAGTTCACAACCGCGTCGGTCCGGGCTCTGTTGAAACAGGCAAACCCGTTACGGGCTATCGTCAGGATAACGACGCTGTCACGGTTCTATTCGAAGACGGTTCGGAATTCACCGCAGATTTTCTGATTAGCGCCGAAGGGTTACGTTCAACGACCCGACAGCAGATGCATCCGAACGAAGGCCCGCTGAAATACGAAGGCACCATGATGTTCCGTGGTGCAGTTGAAATGGACATGATCGGCGATGGCAAAACCATGGTCATTGCCGGGGATCACGATGTAAAATTCGTCACCTATCCGATCAGCGAGAAATTCCGCAAACAGGGCAAGGCGCTGACAAACTGGGTTGCAGAACTGCGCCACAGTAGCCCGCGGCATATTGACGATGCCGATTGGACACGTGGCGCGACAATTGACTACATCACGCCGTTCCGCGAATTCCAGATGAGTGACATGAATTGTGCTGCCATCATGGAAGCAACCGAAACCGTCACCGAGTTTCCGATGGTGGACCGTGACCCACTTGATTTCTGGACGGATGGACGCGTGACCCTGATGGGCGATGCAGCCCATCCGATGTACCCGATTGGTGCAAACGGCGCGAGCCAGGCCATTCTTGACGCCCATATGCTTGCTGAATGCCTTGCCGAAAACAACCATCCGGACGGCCTCCTTGCCTATGAAAACATCCGTCGTCCTGCCACAGCCAATGTTGTTCTAAGCAACCGTGAAGGCGGCCCTGAAAGGGTGCTTGATATTGCCGCTTCCCGCGTAACTGGCCCAGATGACAAAATCGAAGACCTGATCACACCGGAAGAACTCGAACAGATTGCATCAGGATATCGCAATGTCGCCGGTTTTCAGAAAAAGGCGGTCTGATCCATGGCAGTGTTCAACGTTGGGTTCGACCCAAAAGGTAAACCCGTCCAGGTACGGTTTCAAACAGGTGGTCGTCTTAACCTTAACCCGGAACTCGATGCTATTGGTGGCAATCGAGCACTGGTTCTGACCACCCCGGAACAAGTCGATCAGGGTGAGAAATTAATCACCAGCCTTGGGGACAGGGCCGTTGGGCTGTATTCCAGCGCGACCATGCATACGCCGGTGGAAATCACCAAGGATGCCTTGGAAGTTGTCAAGAAATCTAATGCAGATTGTCTGATTGCAATCGGTGGGGGATCGACCATCGGACTTGGTAAAGCCATTGCCTATCAGACCAACCTCCCCCAAATCGTTTTACCAACAACCTATGCCGGTTCTGAAGCAACTCCGGTATTGGGTCAGACGGAAAACGGGGTCAAATCAACCCTGAAATCAGAGCGAGTCCAACCAGAAGCGATCCTGTATGATGCCGAGTTGGTGCGCACCTTACCGGTTGCCATGACGGTAACCAGTGGCCTTAATGCCATGGCCCACGCGGTTGAAGCCCTTTATGCCAAGGACGCCAACAGACTTTCGACCGAGCTTGCCCTTTCCGGACTTCGTGCCTTTGTCACAGGTTTGCCCAAAGTTGTCGTGACACCAGACGACCTCGGTGCGCGGGAAAACACACTGTTTGGTGCATGGACGTGTGGCGCTGTCTTGGCACAGGTTGGAATGGCCTTACATCACAAACTTTGCCACACACTCGGTGGCACACTGAATTTGCCCCATGCTGCCACCCATGCCGTCATTCTACCGCATGCGACGGCCTATAACGAAGCAGCGGCTCCCAATGCCTTGAAACCGCTTGCCAACATTCTTGGAAGCGACAGCGCTGGTGGCGGAATGTATAATTTTGCAAAAAGGCTCGGGGCACCAACGGATCTACGTTCCCTTGGTGTCAGCCAAGGCGATCTCGACAAGGTCGCAGATCTGGCTGTGCAAAATCCCTATTGGAACCCAGCCCCCATCGAACATCTTACAATTCGTGCGTTGTTGCAAAATGCCTATGACGGTGTTCACCCAAACAAGGGAACCACCTCATGACTGGCTTTTTCACCGAAGAAAACTCAGCCGGAGCCGTAAACGCGCGCATGCGCGATGATATTGATCCACGATTGAAAACAGTCATGTCCGCGTTGGTCAAACATCTTCATGCCTTCATCAAGGAAGTCGAGCTGACAGAAGAAGAATGGGAAACTGCCATCTCGTTTCTGACCAATACTGGACAAATCTGCAGTAACGAGCGCCAGGAATATATTCTTCTAAGCGATGTTCTTGGCGTCTCGATGCTTGTCGACGCCATCAACAACCGGCGTCCGTCAGGTGCGACCGAAAACACCGTTTTTGGTCCCTTCCACGTCAGGGACGCACCGGTACGTGAAATGGGCGACAGCATCTCGCTGGATGGCAAAGGCGAAACGTGCCTGTTTACCGGTCGGGCGTTGGATCTTGATGGCAATCCGATCAAAGGGGCGAAGATCGATGTCTGGTCGGATAATGCCGATGGCTATTACGATGTCCAGCAACCTGACAGCCAACCCAAATGGAACAATCGTGGCATTTTCATCACTGATGCTGATGGCAAATACAGCTTCATTGGGATCAAACCGGTAAGCTATCCCATTCCCGATGACGGACCAGTTGGCAAGATGCTCGCTGCACTTGGCCGACACCCATATCGCCCTGCCCACACGCATTTCATGGTCACCGCCCCGGGATATCAGAAACTGGTCACACATACCTTTGTTGGCGATGACCCGTATCTGTCCTCCGATACCGTTTTTGGTGTCAAGGAAACCCTCATCGCTCCTTTTGAACGAAACGCGGATGGCTCCACACGGTGGGTATCCCAGTTTGATTTCGTTCTGGCGAAAGAAGCCTGATAACCGCCAAAACCCTACCAAAAAATAGAACCCCACAAGACACCATCATAAAACACTGCACATCTAAAATTACGCAGTTCAGGGAAGGAAACCGCAATGAATATCGACATGCTTATCGGGGGAACCCCGACCCGATCAATCGACAACGAACAGTTCGAGCGCAAAAACCCCGTTTCAGGTGAAGTTGTCACAACGGCACCTGCAGCTAAAAGTGCCGATGTCGACCGTGCCGTAAAAGCTGCTGCTAGCGCTTTCAAGACCTGGTCAAAAACAGGACCATCCGAACGTCGCGCCATTCTGCTTAAGGTCGCAGAAGAATTTCAGGCCGCTGTTTCAGACTTCATGCAGACTGCAGCACAGGAAACGGGTGCCACCAAGGTATGGCTTGGCTTTAATGTCAAAGTCGCATCGGGCATGATCCGCGAAGCCGCCGCCATGACAACTCAGCTCAAAGGCGAAGTCATTCCGACCGACAAGCCAGGATCGCTTGCCATGTCGGTGCGTCGTCCGGTCGGCGTGCTGGTGGGCATGGCGCCGTGGAATGCACCGATCATTCTGGCAGTGCGTGCTGTGGTCATGGCCATCGCATGCGGGAATACGGTCGTTCTAAAGGCGTCGGAACGCTGTCCACACACACACCGGCTGATTGCCGAAGTATTTCAGCGCGGCGGTCTTCCCAAAGGCGTACTGAATGTCATCACTCATTCCGCTGATGACGCCCCCGAGGTCGTCTCGGCTCTGATCGCGCATCCAGATGTCAAACGGATTAACTTCACTGGATCGACGCGCGTTGGTCGCATCATCGCTGAACAGGCTGGCAAACACCTTAAACCTGTGTTGCTCGAACTGGGTGGCAAGGCACCACTGATTGTTCTTGATGATGCAGATATTGATGCTGCAGTGAACGCAGCAGCATTTGGCTCCTTCCTTAATCAGGGACAAATTTGCATGTCGACCGAACGCGTTATTGTCGATGAAAGCATCGCTGATGAATTTGTCCGCCGCTTTGCTATCAAAGCCAAATCCCTGACATGCGGGGATGCCACCAAACAGGATGTCATTCTGGGTTCCGTGGTTGATCGCGACATTATTGATCGAGTACGTCATCTCGTCGATGATGCTGTGACAAAGGGGGCAACAATCGCGTCGGGGGAAGTTCCCGAAGACAGCACCATTATGCCCGCAACAATTGTTGATCGGGTAACCCCCGCAATGGACATCTATCGCGATGAAAGCTTCGGCCCGGTCGTTGCCGTGCTTCGTGCACGCGATACCGACCACGCCATCGAACTTGCAAATGACAATGCCTATGGTCTGTCAGCATCCGTTTTCGGATCAGACATTACACAGGCGATGCACGTTGCCGAAACCATTGAATCAGGTATCTGCCATATCAATGGCCCAACGGTTGCCGACGAAGCCCAGATGCCCTTTGGTGGAGTTAAAGCATCCGGCTATGGCAAGTTCGGCAGCCTGCAGGGCATGGAACAATTTACCGAACTTCGCTGGATCACGATTGAAGACCCACATCAGCACTATCCGTTCTGATCAAAAGCGCCGGTTGCCGGAGCAGTTTCGGCAACCGGCCTGACACCCAAAACGACATAGCAGACCAAGGAAGCGGATAAATGCCATCCTCACATAAGGCTGATCAATCAGGTAACTGGACAACCGTCAGAGAAGCGACCTTTGATTTCTTTCGCTCTGTCGGCGTAGATACTTTCTTTGGCAATCCGGGGTCAACCGAGCTTGCCATGCTTGATCGCTGGCCAGACGATATCCACTATGTCCTTGGACTACACGAAGCATCCGTGGTCGGTATGGCCGATGGGTATGCGCGGGCAACCGGCAAGGCCGCCTTCGTCAATGTCCATTCTGCAGCAGGATTGGGCCATGCGCTTGGCAATGTTTATACAGCGTTCCGTAACCGGGCACCGATGGTAATCATCGCCGGGCAACAGTCCCGTGAGCTCTTGCCCAATCAACCATTTCTCGGTGCGACGGATGCCGCAGACTTTCCCAAACCCTATGTGAAATACAGTATCGAACCGGCACGCGCAGAAGATGTCCCTGCTGCGATTGCACACGCCTACCGGATAGCAATGCAACGTCCATTCGGTCCGACTTTTGTTTCAGTCCCAGCCGATGACTGGAATGTCCGCTGCAAACCACTGTCTTTGCGTCAGGTATCTTCTGAAACCTCGCCTGACCCACACATGATTTCGGATGCTGCCGCGATGATATCGAAAGCAAAGTCCGTTGCATTTGTTGTAGGCGCGGAAATTGACGAAGAAGGTGCTGGCGAAGCCTTAGTCAAACTTGCAGAACGCTTGCAGGCCCCCGTATATGCTGCACCCTTTGCGGCCCGGGTTACATTCCCGGAAAACCATGAACTGTTTGCGGGTTTCCTCTCTGCAGCACCGGCCAAGGTTTCTGCAACCCTGATCGAGTATGACCTTGTCGTTGCCATCGGCGCACCGGTTTTCACCTATCACGTCCCAGGTGAATCCGATTTGGCAGACAGTCACACATCTATCATCCACTTAACGACAGATACACATGCCGCGTCCTCGGCACCACTTGGGACCAGCATTGTCGGCAGCCTCAAATTCAGTCTACCGTTGCTCGAAGAACTGACCGTTGGGCGCCCGCCTAAACCGCGTCCGATCTCACGTCCTCAGCCGACAGCTCCAAAGCCTAGCGAACATATTTTCCCTGACTATTTCCTGTATCGTCTGGGACAAGAGATGACGCCGGATACCGTACTGTTTGAGGAAACTCCATCGGTAAGACCTGCTTTGCAGGACTTTGTCCGAGTTCAAACGTGGGGGAAATTCTTTACCATGGCCAGTGGTGGTCTTGGCTATGGCCTTCCGGGCGCCGTTGGCTACGGTATTGCCAAGCCAGAACAAAAGGTTGTCTGCCTGATCGGAGATGGATCCTTCATGTACTCGCCGCAGGCCTTATGGACCGCAGTACAACACAATCTGGACCTTGCCATTATTGTTTTGAACAATTCTGGCTACGGCGCGATGCGCTCTTTCAGTAAGATTCTGCAAGTCCGGGACGTTCCCGGCATTGAGCTTCAAGACCTTGATTTTCTTGATCTCGCCAAGGGCATGGGGTGCACTGCGCAACGGGTTGAAGCTTCAAGCGAACTTGATGATCAGTTCTCAAAGTTCATGGCAGGAAGTGGTCCTCGCCTTCTCGAAGTCGTCATCGACCCCGGGGTTCAGACTCTTTATTGAATTTTATCTCGCGAAGACGCCCGTGCGAATAATTGGAAAACCAAAAATATGCCAAATGCAAAGTTATACATTGATCAGTCAATATGGACTGAATGCCAAACTGTATTCTATTCATCATTACCCAAAATTCGGAAAATCTTGTGCACCCATTTAAACGTGTCTGAAAAGGCATGCCAGCTCGCCCTGATTCCGGTACTAGGGATTCCAGATCAGCCCGAAGTAAATATTGAACTTCACATCATGCCACACCCTGATCGCACCAAAGATCGCCTCTGTTCGTTGGCTAGCGC
This sequence comes from Thalassospira sp. MIT1004, assembly GCF_001858545.1. Classification (NCBI taxonomy): domain Bacteria; kingdom Pseudomonadati; phylum Pseudomonadota; class Alphaproteobacteria; order Rhodospirillales; family Thalassospiraceae; genus Thalassospira; species Thalassospira sp. MIT1004. Next base: position 333,400 of record NZ_MCAO01000043.1, read on the forward strand.
CCTAAAGGCGGCACTCACGTCTCTCTCGAACTGTAAATGCGCCGTACGTATAACCACTCTCGACCCGGAAACCTATATTGCCCTAAAATGAACTAGCTCGGTTTTCTGCGGAAACATATCAAACCATCTGCCTTAAATATAACGCTAACACAGTCTTAGAACAGGTTGGTTAGCTCGCCATAGCGAGGCAGTAAACTACCTTGCTCTAATTTCTTTTTACCGAATATATCCGCCATGGCTAAGGACCAGTTTCAGAAGGCCCCACAATCAATCACCCCAAACACGAAACTATTCCAACTCCCAATCCTTGATGCTGGGCAATGGATTTAAGTCTATCCATGAGGTGATGCTGGGTCGTATCCCGCACACAGCGGTTTTTCGCAACCAACTGAATCGTTTTGCCTGTAATACTTGCCTGTACCTGAGACAACCAGGCGCCGGGGTTACTGCATCCCGGCACATTGGAACGAGAAACTATCGCGCATATTTCCTGCCATTCAGGCGGCCCCGAAAAGCCGTGCTGAGTAAGCATATCAGCAGCATCTAGTTCACCTGACAGCTCCATCATCAAACTATCCAGCGCATCAAGGATGGCAATCCTAGAAGGTCTTTCCCCCTTCTGTCGCAAACCATCAAGCTCAAGCTTGACCGCATCCATACCAACGCGATTAATCGCTTCATTTACCCGCAAGCAAGCATTGGCCAACGTCCAAGGTTCGGAGCACAATCGCTGCCACTCCCTGGCTAAAATCAAACATTGATCATCGACGGCAGGAAGGACGGTTGCCCCAACTCCAGAAACAGCATTTGCCTGTTCTCTTTCATCCGTGTTTTCTTTTTTATCCGTGTTCTTCTTATTGGAACCGGCACCACGTGCCGGTTTAATGCCGGAATGAGGGAACCAGATGCCGGTTTAGAACTAAGACCGATCAGCTGATAAGCGTTGCGATTACGAAGTCTGCCCACGGCCCGGCTCAGCTTGGCAACCAACCCAAGTTCGTTCAACCGCTTAAGCGCCTGACGCACCTTGCGATCAGACAGGCTCGCCTCGTGTGCAATGGTTTCAATCTTGGGGAAGCATGCCTGCGTCCGATCATTGACGTGTGATGCCAAAACGATTGCGACACTCTACTGCGCGCTGATGACGGACTATTGCCTTGAAATGATCGAAAGCACAGGCCCGATCATCGTCGAAGGTCCGTTTGCCGCAAATGATGTTCTTTGTCAGTTACTAGCAACAATCCGCTCACAGCAAACCGTGTTAACCACACCTGACAGCAGCGGAACCAGCTTTGGTGCCGCAATGCTCAGCAACGGGCCATTTGCAGAGCAACAAAGACAACTTGATCCCGTTCCCACCATCTCCGTTCCCGGCCTTCAATCGTACCGCCACAAATGGCGTGGATTGATTTAGATGTTTAATCCACGTATCGAAGCAAAACACCCCGCTCGGGAATGCCGAGCGGGGTGTTTTGCTTTAGGGCTCTGTTATATCTCGCACAGAAGCGATTTATAACAGAAGTGGTTGCGGGGGCAGGATTTGAACCTGCGGCCTTCAGGTTATGAGCCTGACGAGCTACCGGGCTGCTCCACCCCGCGTCAGGGTGATGATTAACCGGTGGGTTAAATAGATAACGCCGCATCATGGAGTGAGGCGGCGCTGGATGTTTTGTGTGATTAGGGAATATTTGCTGTGTTTTGAAGGCCCGGCGGTGACCTACTCTCCCGTGCCTTAAGACAAAGTACCATCG
>NZ_MCAO01000044.1:0-277652 GCF_001858545.1 Thalassospira sp. MIT1004
GGCCCCCTCGCCCGTCCCGTCGCAAACACCCCTTGCCCCGGCCAATGTTTCCGATCCCGGCAGCATCGCCTTTCGGATCAACCCATCGGGCAACGGGGCCTATTACGGCTGGCAGATGCAGATCGTAAAGGCCGCCCGCAACAAGGGTTTCAAACCCTTCACCACCGAACATCTTTCCGCCGGACAGATGAAGGAATACACCCTGTGGCCCGACAGCTATCAGGTCAGGGTCTATCGACTGAGTGAACTGAAATCGGAAAGCTGGGTCGATGTGCTGCCCGGCGAAGTGACGGTGGTTTATGCCGATTACGGTCTGTTTTCCGAAGACGTCAAAATCAGCCGCGAACCCGACCCTGCCCGGATTGATCCGAATATCGACACCACGATATGGCGCATACCGATCAGCACCACCTATGGCCCGGAAACCCTTTTTACCGATAACGGATACCAGGCGGAATATACCGGCCCGCAAAATAACGGCAATCCGGTCGGCACCGGCACGCTCGAAATCACCCGCAACGGGCAGCCCTTTGCCGAAATCGACAATGCCGACATTACCGGCGACAAAATCACCGGCGACATCGAATATGCCGATGGCCGCGTGGTGGACGGCGACTATCTAAGCGACAGCCACCAGATCGAACCGGGCAGCACGACCAAATGGCCCGATGGCACAAGCTTTACCGGTACCTATCGCGTGTTTGACCCGCTTGAAGGTGAATTGCGCATGGCGGACGGCAATGTCTGGCAGGGACCGGTGCGCGAACGCAAGCCTTCTGGTCAGGGGCGACTGACCTGGTGGGAAGGCGGCTGGATGGAACTGCCCGAAGGATTGGCATTTCCAAACCAGACCGGCGAATTCGTCTGCGGCGGGGAAACCGTCGCGGCCGGTGAATGCTATTATTATGGCGGCAAAAAGCTTTCGGGGCCGGACGAACTGGCCGCCCTGATGGAACGTGATCGTCAACTTGCCGCAAAAGCCGCCGAAGCCGCCGCACAAAAAGCCGCAACCGAAGCCACCCAACAGCAGGTCGCAGCCCAAGGCGGCTGCCGCAATGCCAGCGGCACATTCCGCGACAATACCGGCAATTCCACCCTTCAACTCGACTCCCCCGGACAGGGGAGTGGTAATTTCATCACGTACACCTATGGCAGTGCCCAGAAATACCGGTTCGAGATCGGTTTCACCTATGTCACCACGCCCGACAGCATTTCGGTCACCTATGGCAACGGCACCTATAGCGATGCGGCAACCGGGCAGGTCCTGCAACGCATGAGTGTGCCATCAGGCACCGTACCATGCCGTTTTGACGGTAATCTTCTGGTGATGGACGGGGTCGAATACCGGCAGTAATCAAACGAACAAACCGCCCGAAAACATCCCTACCTGCAATTAAACTCTTGGGCGAAACAAAGGCGAAAAGCGGCCAAACCGCCCCAATCCCCTTGATATTGGCCGCAAATTTGCCCACAGGCACACGTAACATTTTTGTCAGATGACAAGGAGATTGTTGCGTGCCTGCACCTGAAAAAACCAGTGAATCTGCGGAAAACAACCGCGGCGATAAAATCTTTTTTGCTGCTTTCATGACCGGCATCGCCGCGATCAGCTTTGGCATCGGTGCGTTTGTCATACTGGCCGAAGTCCCACCCTATCAGTCGATGAAAAATGCCTGGCGCGCGGGCACGGCATTATGGGAACAGCGCACCAAATACAGCAGCGTCGAACGGCTTGATTTCTGGTCCCCGGCCCGCACCGAAAAAACCGGTGTCACGATCAATAAAGCCGACAAGACCCAGAAAGGTCTGACCCTGTATTCATCGGGTGACGGGCCGCATGCCGTTCTGATCGATATGGATGGCAACATCGTCCATGAATGGCGCATGCCGTTTAGCGAAATCCACGATGAAACATCGCCGATCCCCAACCCGCAAAAAGACGATTTCATGCATTGGCACACGGCCAAAATGGCACCGGATGGCGATCTGATCTTGCAATATACCGCGGCGGGCGATACGCCCTATGGCTATGGCATGGCCAAGATCGACCGCAATTCCAAACCGGTCTGGAAATATCTGGGGACCGCGCATCATGATTTTTCGATTGCGCCCGATGGCCGGATTTATGCCCTGACACAGGAATTCCGCTTTAACACATATGCCAACCGCAAACAGCTGACCCCACCGCGACTTGATGATTTCGCGGTGATCCTGTCGCCCGAAGGCCAGGAAATCAAACGTGTCTCGATCCTCGATGCGCTGATCAATTCCAGCTACGCCAACATGGTCGATTTCGCGCCCTATTTCTCGAACGAGGACGTGCTGCACACCAACACGATCCAACTGATTACCGAAGAAACGGCGCAAAACTTTGCTCAGGGCAAGGCGGGCGATGTTGTTCTGTCCTTCCGCGACCTTGGCATCATTGCCGTGCTTGATATGGATGCGGAAAAAATCGTTTGGGCCACACGCGGCCCGTGGCTGGGCCAACATGACCCGGATGTCCTGCCCAATGGCGATATCCTGCTGTTTGACAATCAGGGCCAGCTTGCCGATCCGGAAGCCGGGCAATCACGCATCCTGCAAATCAATCCCGAAACCAACGGCATCACATGGGAATACAAGGGCACGGCCGAACAGAAATTCGACAGCAACATCCGCGCTGATCAGCAACGCCTTGCCAATGGCAATACGCTGATTACGGAATCAAGCGGCGGTCGCCTGCTCGAAGTCACCCCGGAAGGCGAGATCGTCTGGGAATACCACAACCCGATCCGCCGTGATGATCCCGATAACCCCGGCAAGAAACTGATCCCCGTTGTGTCGCAGTCTGAGCGCATCAGCGACGAACGCGCTGCCCTTTATCGCGATACCGACTTCACCCCGACCTCCACGAATGGAGACACCCAATGAAACAGAACATGAAACTGCTTTCCATCGGCACCGCGACAATTGCCGCGGCCACCCTTCTGACCGCCCTGCCCGCACAGGCCTATGTCGGGCCGGGTGCCGGGCTTAGCCTGCTGTCCGCCTTGTGGGCTGTTCTGGCCGCCGTATTTGTCGCGGTCGGCTTTGTCCTGCTGTGGCCGATCCGCAAGATGATGCGCAAACGCAAACGCGCGCAGCAAAACACCGCCAGCACCACGCATTCGGCACCATCCGAACAGCCAAAAGCCTAAGCCGCAGACGATCAGCAGGAACGATAAAGCATGGGAATACTCGATTGGCCCGCCCCCGCCTTTGGCGCATTTGATACCCTGATGGCAGATGCCCTTGGGCCGTTTGGCCGTGTCCTGATCTGGGCGTTGATCTGTGCCGTGATATCGATGCTGCTCTATAAATGGCTGTCACCGCAAACCCGTATCAAGGCGATCAAGGAACGGCTGAAAGAAGCCCGTCAGGCCATGGCCGAAGACGACGGCGAAGACTTTGCCGAAGGCATGAAGCTGGCCAAGGCGCAGTTGGCCCAATCCCTGAAGCTGGTCGGTTTTGTCATCGGCCCGGCGGTTGTCGCATCCCTGCCCGCCCTTGCCCTGATCGTCTGGCTGGACGGGCAATATGGGTATAGCTGCCCGCCCCCCGGACAGCAGGTTTCGATCACCACCCAGCCGGAAAATGCCACCATCGAACAGGTCGGCATCAATCCGACCGGCATGGAAGACGGCGCATGCCCCGTCGTTCAGGTGCCCGGTGCCAATGACGGCGAAACCTATCTGGTGGCACCGGCCGCCGCCATTCCCGTGATCCATCAAAAACAATGGTGGAATTTCATCATCGGCAACCCGGCGGGTTATCTGCCCGACGACAGCCCGGTGACACAGCTTCGTTTCGAATTGCCAACCCAACACATCATCAGCGCAGGTCCCGACTGGGCGCGTGGCTGGGAACTGACTTTCTTCCTTGCCCTCGTATTGGGGTCGCTGGCGATCAAAAAAGGATTTCGCATCGAATGACGGGCCAAACGACATCCGAAAAATCAACCACACCCGCGTCTAATGGCGCAGCCTTCCATGTATCGGGCTGGGATAACTGGCTAAGCGGCCTGATTGCCCGCCATCCGATGCAATGGATCAGACTTGGCAATTTCGAAACGAAACTTGCCGGTGATGCGATTGAAGGTGTCCAAATAGAAAAGCCGGTCTTTGTCGCAGGGCTCGCCCGATCGGGCAGCACGATCCTTCTGGAAACGCTGGCCCGCCATTCGGATGCGGCAACCCATCGTTACCGCGACTATCCGCCGGTTTTCACGCCCTATCTGTGGAACAAGTTTGTCGACCTTGCCCCCAAGGGCAAGGAAGTAGCGGTTGAACGCACCCATGCGGATGGCATCAACATCACGCCCGAAAGCCCCGAAGCGTTCGAGGAAATGATCTGGATGGCGTTCTTCCGCCACCTGCATGACGTGAATGAAAGCAACGTCCTTGATGGGCAGATCAGCAACCCGGCGTTCGAGAAGTTCTATCGCGATCACATCCGCAAACTGATCCATATTCGCGGCGGCAAGCGTTACATATCGAAGGCAAACTATCTGGTCACCCGGATGGAATATCTGCTATCGATCTTCCCCGATGCCCGGTTTGTTCTGCCGGTGCGTGACCCGTTATGGCATATCGCATCCCTTGCCAAGCAGCACGACCTGTTCTGCAAGGGCGAACAGGGTAACCCGCGTGCGGTTGCCCATATGCAGCGTGTCGGTCATTACGAGTTCGGCCTTGATCGTCGTCCGATCAATACCGGCGATCTGCATGCCACTCGCCAGATCATGAAACACTGGAAAGACGGCGAAGAAGTTGCCGGTTGGGCCCATTACTGGACCGACCTGCACCATTACATCGCTGACCGCATGACCGTGAACAAGGCGCTTAAAGATGCAACACTGGTGGTCCGGTACGAGGATTTCGTCGCCGACCCGGCAAATCAGTTACGCCGCCTGTTTGACCATGTCGACCTGCCCGATGCCGAACCGATCATCAATGAAGTCGCCCCGACCATTCACGCCCCAACCTATTACCGCCCGAAATTCAGCGACGAAGAAATTGATCTGATCCGCGATGTCACCGCGATTGCCGCCGCCCGTTTCGGCTATGACGGCACACAGCAGGACGGTGCAGGTGTCGCAAAAACAAAACGCGCCTAGGGACTTTCAAATCCCCGGCGCGTCCTGAATTAATCGATATCCGATATCTGGCAAAAGCGATCAGTGATGGTCGCTTTTGCGCCCTGTGCCCATATGCCAGAAATCCCAGCCACAAAGCACCAGCGTGATCCCGACCATAATGCCAAGATCCCAGCGCGTGACATAGCCAAACAGAATACCAAGAAAACCGGCAAACACGATAAAGGCCAGGATCGCCATTGCCTGATCAAGACGTGACGTGGTCATGACGATGCTCCTTCATTTTCAGAATTCGACAAAAATTCAACAAGCCAGCGCGCCGTTCGAAGCAACCGCGCATCATCGCCGCGCCGCCCGACAAGCTGCACGCCCATCGGCAACCCGTTTTCCGCCCAAAGCAACGGCACCGTAATCGCAGGCGTGCCGCATAACGTCCAAAGACCGTTGAAAATGGCATTTCCCGTCGTATCAAGGTTTCCGGGTGCCGGTCCCGGCGCTGCCGGGGTAATGATCGCATCGCAACGCTGGAACACTTCATCAAGCGCAACATTGTAAAGATCGCGCCAATCAAGTGCCGCAAGATAATCCCGCGCCGTTACCCTGTTCCCGGCATCAAGCGCCTCTGTCATCTGCGGGGATAATTGATCGCGTCCGCGCTTTTCATAGCTGTAATAACATTTCGCCATTTCGGCAAAATTGATCTTGGCGCGCAAATCCGCCGCATCATCAAATGCCTTGGGCAACGGGGCTTCGAAACACTGTTCGCCAAGCGCACTGGTCAATTCGCGAAAGGCCATCACGGTATCGTCGTCGGCCACGGTGTCAAATTGCGGCGGGCGAACAAAAGCCAGTGTCGGCGTCACCAGCGGCTCGGTCCGGGCCGTTTGAAGCAACCTTGGCACCGGCTGCGGCATGGTCGCGGGATCACGGGCATCATGACCAAACAGGATTTCGGCAATCATCGCCGCCCCTTCAACCGACCGGGCAAAAACACCGATGGTATCAAGCGTCGGCGACTGGGGCAGAACCCCGGTGCGGGCAATCGCGCCAAAGGTCGGCTTTAACCCGACCACCCCGCAAAAGGATGCCGGTCGGATAACCGACCCGCCGGTTTGCGTCCCCACGGCAAGCGGCACCATCGCCGCGGCCACCGCCGCCGCCGATCCGGCCGATGATCCCCCCGGTGTATGGGATGTGTTGTGCGGGTTTCGGGTTTTCGACGGGCACATGAACGCCATTTCGGTCGAAACGGTTTTCCCCATGATAATCGCGCCCGCCGCACGCAGCCGTTCGACAAGCACCGCATCCTCGGTCGGCACCCGCCCGGCATCAAGCGGCGTACCGTTTTCGGTCGGCATCCGGGCGGTATCAATCACATCCTTCAACCCGACCGGCAGCCCATGCAATGGCCCGATGGGCATGCCAGACTGGCGGCGCGCATCAAGTGCACGGGCCTGCGCCATCACGTAATCACCATCCAGATAGGCCCATGCCTGAATTTCAGGCTCAAGGGCCGCAATCCGTTCAAGACACGCCTCGGCATATTCCACCGCGCGCACCGCCCCGCTTGCCAGACGGTCGTGCAATTCAACAACATCAAGATTAAGCAACGGATTAAGGGTCATGACCACATCCTCCTATCGTGCACCATAGAACAGATCAGGCAGATGGAACACGATCTGGGGGAAGGCATACATCAGCACCATGCTGACAATCACCATGAACAGGAATGGCATGATTCCCTTGAAAATATCCGTCAGCAAAACACCCGGAGGCGAAACACCCTTAAGGTAATAGGCCGACATCGCCATCGGTGGCGTCAGGAAGGATGTCTGAAGGTTCAGCGCAACCAGAATGCCAAAGAACAGCGGATCAATATCAAACAGCGGCAGCAGCGGCAGAAAGATCGGCACGAAGATGATGATGATCTCCGACCATTCCAGCGGCCAGCCCAGCAGGAAGATGATCAACTGCGCCAGCAGCAGAAACTGAAGCGGCGTCAGGTCAAGCCCGCCAACGAATTCGGCAATGACATGCTCGCCCCCCAGATACGAGAACACCGACGAGAACGTATAGGAACCGACAAACAGCCAGCACACCATCGCCGATGTCCGCACCGTCAGATAAACAGATTCCCGCAACCGGTCAAAGGTCAGCGCGCGATACGCCAGCGCCAGAACCATACCGCCCAGCGCCCCGATGGATGCCGCCTCGGTCGGGGTTGCCAGACCAAACAGGATCGATCCCAGAACCGCAAGAATAAGGAATGCCAGCGGGAAGAACGACGTCGCCAGCAACCAGAGAACCTTGAGCAGGGGAACATCGGGAATTTCATCCGATGTCGGACGCGGCGCGGCTTTTGGCTGCAACAGGGCACGCCCCATGACATAAACCAGATACAACCCGACAAGTGTCAGTCCCGGCAACAATGCACCGGCATAAAGCCGCACGATCGATACCCCCGACGCCGCGGCGTAAACAATCAGCATGATTGATGGCGGGATCAGAATACCCAGCGTCCCGCCAGCACAGATGATGCCGGTGGCAAAGCTTTTGTCATAGCGCGCTTTCAGCATCGCGGGCAGTGCCAGCATCCCCATCAGGGTCACCACCGCACCGACAATCCCGGTCGCGGTGGCAAACAGCGCGCAGGTCACAAGGGCCGCAACCCCCAACGAACCGGGCACATTTTTGGCCGCGATATTAAGTGTCGAAAACAACCGGTTGACGATATTGGCGCGCTCAACGATGTAGCCCATGAACAGGAACAGCGGAACCGCGGTCAGGACCTCGTTGGACATCACCGTATATGTCTGGTTGATGAACAGATCGAATATCCGGTTATTCACCGCCCCTTCGACCCAGGTGATCGCCGATGTCAGACTATCGCTGTCCTCGGCCAGACGGTTAAAGGCACGCCACATGCGTCCTGCGTCAAAATAGGCGTAGTAACCAAAACCGATCCCCAGCGCCATCAGCGTAAACGCAACGGGAAAGCCAAGGAAAACAAGCATAATGAAGATGCCAAGCATCATCAGGGCGACATGTGCGTCAATCACGTTTGCAGCTCCGTTCGGACCGGTTATCGCGGAATTCGATTTGGTTAATTGTCTTTTGCGACATGCTGCTTCATCAGCAATTCTTCGGTTTCTTGGACATCGTCATCAGCGCCGCGCCAGTACCCTTCGCGGATACACATGATGCAGCGCATGACCTGTGCGATCCCCTGAATGAACAGAAGAATGCCTGCGGCCACCATGATCGACTTGAACTGGAAAATCGGAACACCCGCCGGGCTGTTCACGCTGACTTCCCCGTATCCCCACGACCGTGACGAATATTTCCAGCCCGACAGGATCAGGGCGGTGATACCGGGAAAGAAAAAGAAGATGTAAAGCACAAGATCGACACTCGCCTGTGTCCTTGGCTTCCAGAGACGATAAAGGAAATCACCCCGCACATGGCCGCCGCGTGAAAGCGTATAGGCCCCGCCCATCATGAATAACGAACCATACATGATGAAGGACACATCAAGTGACCATGTCGTCGGTGCATTGAAAACATAACGCGCCATCACTTCGTAACTCATTCCCAACGTCATCAGGATGATGAGCCACCCGAAAGCCTTGCCAAACCAAGCCGAAAGCTTGTCCGCGAATTCAATAAAACTGATCATGAAGTCTTTTCCGTTACCGTCGTAACCACCCCGGAAACCTGCGGTTTCCGGGGCAGCCTTTGGGTCAGACAAACCGTATGAAACCGGCCGGTTTCATTACAGTTTCAGTTTGCCCGGGAAGTAGTGATCATAGGCCAGCTGATAGTCCGGCGAGTTCATCAGTTCATAATAGGTCACGCGCTCAACCCAGGCACGCTGGCTATCAAGAACCTTCTTCATGAACGGATCTTCTTCAAGCTGCGGGATCAGCTTGTCCCAGGCTTCAAGCTGTGCGGCCAGAATTTCCTTCGATGTACGATGGATGGTAACGCCTTCGTCCGCAAGTTTCTGAAGATCGGACGAATAGTTATCCATCGCCAGTGCCGTGTTCGACGTCGAAGCAGCCTCCACGCCATACCGCAGGATCGCCTGTAGATCAGGGTCGAGATCTTCATAGAAATCACGGTTGAAGATGAACTCGAAGCTTTCGGACGCCTGATGATAGGACGACAGATAGTAGTTCTTCGCCACATCCTGCGCACCGAACCGCATATCCGATGACGGGTTGTTGAATTCGAACGCGTCAATAACGCCGCGTTCCATCGCCGGGACGATCTCACCGCCCGGCAACTGTGCAACCGACATGCCCATCGATTGCAGCAGATCAGCCGCCAGACCAACGGTGCGGTATTTGAAGCCCTGAATATCGGCCACACCGTTAATCGTGCCTTTGAACCAGCCGAACGGCTGGGCTGGCATCGGGAAGCCAAGAAGACCAATCACGTTCAGCCCCATAACATCCTGGGTCAGCTCGCGATAGAATTCTTCACCGCCACCGGCATAGAACCAGCTCAGCATGGTGGTGGCCGAACCACCAAACACCGGGCCGGTGCCAAACAGCGACGCCGCCTTGTTCTTGCCATACCAGTAAACCGGCACGGAATGGGCGATATCGATCACACCATCATTGACGCCATCGAGAACCTGGAATGCCCCGATAACGGCACCAGCCGGCAGAAGGTCAACCTTCAGGCGACCACCCGACATGGCTTCGACACGATCAACATATTGCTGGGCAAACGTCATCCAGATATCGGATGACGGCCAGGACGTCTGCATTTTGACGACCAAAGGTGCCGGTTGCGCATGAACTGCCGGGGCGGCAAACAGCCCCGAAGCAGCAGCACCACCGGCAACAACACCGGTCGCACCCTTGGTAAGGAACGAACGGCGGGACACTTGCTTGGACTTCACGTCTTCAGGCGTAGGTATCTTTTTCATTACTTCCTCCCAGAATTATCGCCGCGACCGACAACTAATTGGCGGAAAACTGGCGATGATTTTAAGCCTTACATAGGGACAGACCCGATACAAGGAACATCGAATATTTGGCCTTCCACCATGTGGAAAACTTTCTTCGATTGTTATTTCCCGGACCCTGATGAATTCCGGGATGCAGCATGTTTTTGTTTTTGGCGCCGCGATCAGGCGACGCGATCCTGTGGTTGCCCACCGGAAAAGAACGCATCAAGATTATCAAGCGCCCGAAAGCCCATGGCATCACGCGTCTCTTCCGTCGCGGAGCCGATATGCGGCAACAGGAATACGTTTCTAAGGGCGGCCAGTTCCGGATTGCCGCCCGGTTCGGTACGAAACACATCCAGCCCGGCGGCAAACAGTTTCCCGCTTTCAAGCGCCTTGACCAGTGCGGCCTCGTCAACAAGATTGCCGCGCGCCGTATTGATCAGGATCGCCCGATCCGGCAGCATTGCGATGGTTTTCTCATTGATGATGCCGGTGGTTTCCGGGGTTGCCGGACAATGCAGCGACAAAACATCCGATACCGCCAGAAGCCCTTCGACCGTGTCGTGGAAAACAGCACCTTTTTCAAGGGGGTCGGGCAACCGGGTCCGGTTGTGATAATGCACTTCCATGCCAAAGCCGCGCGCGCGTTCGGCGGCCACCTGCCCGACCCGGCCCATGCCCAGAACGCCAAACCGCTTGCCGGTTACCTGTCGCCCGACCATGAAGGCCGGCGACCAGAAATCCCATTTCCCGGCCCGCACCATCGCATCGCCCTCGGCACCACGCCGGGCCGCACCCAGCATGCAGAGCATGGCGATTTCGGCCGTGGCATCGGAAAGCACATCGGGGGTATTGGTGACCGTGATCCCGGCCTTCTTTGCCGCCTCAAGATCAACATGGTCAACACCGACCGAATGATTGGCAATGATCCGCAACCGATCACCAAGATCGGCAATGACATCGGCACTGAAATGTTCGGAATGACAGGGAAGAACGGCGTCAACATCCTGACAGCGCGCAAGCAGCTCCTCACGTGAAAACACATGATCCGCGTCGTTCAGAATGACCTGATAATCACGCGCCGCACGCGCCTGCACCGCATCGGTCAAACGCCGGGTGATCAGTAGCACCGGCTTTCCCGCCATCGTCTACTCCCTGTTTCCTGCATGGATTGCAGTTTTATTTATAATGCAATGAAACACCTTTGCGACAAACAGGGCAATAGACGATCAACTCATCGGGGTGTTTTTTCCACCAGATGGAATACCAGATAGTGATACGCTTCACGCCAAAGCCGCCCGAATCGCCCTTTCCGTAACGGCATCACAACGCAGATAAAAAAAGCAGGCGGCCGATCACAAGGACCGCCGCCTGTCTCTCCCCGGATGTTCCGATTTGCGTGGTGGTTCCGTTTCGCAAAGATGGCCGCGGCCCAGCATGTGGTACCACTCGGACCAACGTGAACCACCACCGCGACAAATTTCATGCCGCTGCGTTTGCCTTTGCCTCTTTCCCAATTCACGCTTCTATGCACAAATATTGATATGTTCGATCTGCATTGGGGGGATCTATGCAGAAAGCTGTTTTCAAAGCACGCCGCCTATCACATGCAGGCACCCTGCTTGTCGCACTCATTGCCCTTGTCGGGTGCCAGACGACCGACATCACCACCGCGACCAGCGACTTTTTCAGTACGCTCACCAATGCGGGCGAAACTTCAGGCACTGCGCCTGCAACAAAGCAGGCGGCCTCTGCTGAAGCAAATACCGCGTCTGCAGCGCCTGAAAGCATGATAAAAAAGTCGCCATACAAATGGGGATTGCTGTCCCTCCTCGTTGGCGGGGGTGGGCCAATCGGGGACGATTGGTATCTTTTTGTCTATCCCACCGCCAACACCCAAAATTTTGTTGGCGTCAACGGGCCAATGCTGACCATCGCCAATACGCATAGCGTTCAACTATGGCCCGGCGATTATCGTGTCATCGTCCGACATAATACGGTCGATAAATTCGACAGGGTCGTTACGATTTCGGCCGGAGAAACGCTGCGCTTGACCGGAGAATACGGCTATTTCTCCAACTCCGTAAAATCCGAACGCTTTCCGTTTTACAACGAAAACCAGCTCCTGTTGGCCACTGTACTCAACAGGGCCGAAGACATCTTTCTGCCTGTCGTCGTTGCCTGGAGCGGGCAATGGAAGTTCGAGTTTCTCGGCCCGCAACTCAATGGTGAAGTCGACGGACCCGGCACCGTTCGGATATCGAATGATGGCAATGAAGAAGCCCGCATTTTCGAGGCGAAAATTACCCCCGAAAGCATCACGGGCACGTTCGAGCTGTCCGATGGCGGCAGGTTTGACGGACGCTTTGACCAGTCAGAATTCAGGCTGGCCCCCAGCCCCATCGTAAAATGGAAGAATGGGGAAACCTTCGAAGGCAAATTTGATGTTGTTGTGCCCAAATCAGGAAAACTTACCCGCCGAAGCGGCTCGGTCTGGGAAGGCGAGATCGCCAAGGGCAACCCGACGGGCAAGGGCCGCATGACCGCCCCCGATGGTCACTGGGTTGAATACGACAATTATGAAATGAAAGAAAATTTCATCGGATTGCGGCCCTGTGGTTCGGTCTCGCAGCCTGATGGAACCTGTCCGTATTACAAGGGCAAGGAACTGGCATCAGAAGCCGAACTCAACGCAAGGATTGCCGAAGACAAACGCCTTGCCGAAATTGAACGCCAGAAACGCGAAGAACAGCGCAAGGCTCAAATGGCCGCCGCCGCTGCGGCAGCAGAAGCACAACGCAAAGCCGCTGCTGAACAGGCCGCGCGCGAAGCCGCCATGCCGAAAAAGGCTGATGACTGCACCACCGCCACCGGCACCTTTAGCGCCGATGGCAACCTGACCACCTACACCATGAACGGATCAGGCAGCGGCAGCGGGCATTTCCGGCAATTCACCTATGGCGGCGGGGCACAGTATCAATTTGATATCGATTTTCAATTTGATACGACCCCGGACAGCATCGCCTTCCAATATGATGAGGGCATATATCGCGATGCATCAAGTGGCGCAGTCCTGCAACGCACATCGATCCCCGGAGGCAGTGCACGATGCAGCTTCAATGGCCGAATCCTGACCATTGATGGCAAGGAATTTGTGCGGAACTGAAAAATACGGGCCGCTACCATGCTGGCGGCGGCCCGATAGCCTGACACGGGATCAGACGGGAAGAACCCAAAAACGAGAACAGGATGTCTGGTTTATTTTCCCGGATAATACCCGGGGAATAAACGTTTAAATCTTGGTCCAGACCGCGCCGCTCTTTGCAGAACGTACCACCGCCTCGACAAATTTCATGCCTTTGACACCTTCATCGATCCCCGGGATCAGCATCGATGCCGCATCGGCCTTGCCATTGGTAATCCGCGCGATCAGTTGATCGGCGAAATCGGTATAAAGATTGGCAAAGCCTTCAAGATACCCTTCCGGGTGGCCCGGTGGCACACGCACGCCGCGCAATCCGGTCGATCCGATCCCTGCCCCGCCGCGGGTCATCAGTTCCGGGCGACCGTCAAGCGGGCGGTAATGCAGATGGTTGGGATGTTCCTGCGCCCATTCAATGCCGCCCTTGTCACCATAAACCCGAAGCCTGAGGCCGTTTTCATGGCCAATCGCCACCTGGCTTGCCCAAAGCATCCCGCGCGCACCATTGTCATACCGCATCAAGATCTGGACATTATCGTCAAGCTTGCGGCCCGGCACGATGGCATCGATATCCGCGCACAGTTCCGAAATCTCAAGCCCGGTGACAAAATCGGCAAGGTTATGGGCGTGCGTGCCGATATCGCCCAACGCCCCGCCCATCCCGGCCTTGGCCGGATCGGCACGCCAATGGGCCTGCTTGTTGTCGGTATCCTCGACGCGCGTTGCCATCCAGCCTTGCGGATATTCAACCTGTACTAACCGGATATCGCCAAGCTTGCCATCACGCACCATCTGACGGGCTTCGCGCACCATCGGATAGGCGGTGTAATTGTGTGTCAATGCGAACAGAAGGCCGGTTTCGCGCACCTTGGCCGCCAGCAATTCGGCTTCCTCGACATTCAGGCAAAGCGGCTTGTCACAAATCACGTGAATACCGGCATCCAGCATCGCCATGGCCGCCGGGAAATGCAGGTGGTTTGGCGTGACAATCGCACAGGCATCAATGCCATCCGCGCGCGCCGCTTCCTGTTTGGCCATGTCGGCAAAACTGTCATAGGACCGGTCCGGCGCAATAAACAGTTCCGCCGCCGACGCACGCGCCACATCGGGCTTGGACGACAACGCCCCGGCAACCAGTTCGTAGCGATCATCAAGACGCGCCGCAATGCGATGCACCGCGCCGATAAACGCCCCCTGCCCGCCGCCAACCATGCCAAGGCGGATGCGCCGCGCCGGATTTTTCGTCTCAGTCATGTCAATCTCCGTCCTGATTGGTTTTCTGCTGCCGGACTTAATCAAGCCCCAGCAGGCGACGATTGGTGGCCTCGTCCGTGCCGCCATCGGCGAAATCGTCAAACGCCTTTTCGGTCACGCGGATAATATGATTGCGAATGAAATCGGCCCCTTCGCGCGCGCCGTCTTCGGGATGTTTAAGCGCGCATTCCCATTCCAGCACGGCCCAGCCATCAAAATCAATCGCCGCAAGCTTCGAAAAGATCGCGCCAAAATCAACCTGCCCGTCGCCAAGCGACCGGAACCGCCCGGCACGCCCGACCCAGCTTTGATACCCGGAATAAACGCCCTGCCGCCCGGTCGGATTGAACTCGGCATCCTTGACATGGAACATCTTGATCCGCTCGGCATAGATATCGATGAAATCAAGGTAATCCAACTGCTGCAACACAAAGTGGCTCGGATCATAAAGGATGTTGCACCGCGCGTGGTTTTTAACCCGCTCAAGGAACATCTCGAACGTCACGCCATCAAACAGGTCCTCGCCCGGATGAATTTCGTAACAGACATTGACGCCATTTTCCTCGGCCACATCAAGGATCGGCAGCCAGCGTTTTGCCAGTTCATCAAAGGCTGTTTCAATCAGCCCGGCCGGGCGTTGCGGCCACGGATAGACATAGGGCCACGCAAGTGCGCCTGAAAATGTCGCATGATCGCCAATACCCAGATGGCGTGATGCCCGGATCGCGTCCTTGACCTGATTGACCGCCCATTCCTGGCGCGCCTTCGGGTTGCCGCGCACTTCGGGGGCGGCAAAACCGTCAAACATCTCGTCATAGGCCGGATGAACCGCCACAAGCTGCCCCTGCAGATGGGTCGAAAGCTCGGTAATCTCGACACCATGTTCGGCCAGAATGCCCTTGGCCTCGTCACAGTAATCCTTGCTTTGGGCAGCCTTTTGCACATCGAACAGGCGCTTGTCCCAGCTCGGGATCTGCACCCCCTTATAGCCAAGCGACGCCGCCCAGCGTCCGATATTGGAAAGGCTGTCAAACGGGGCCTCGTCCCCGGCAAACTGGGCAAGGAAAATCGCCGGTCCCTTAAGCGTTTTCATACTGACCTCGTGTGGTTTTTTCCGGGTGGCCCGGATGTCATCTGGTGACGAATGTGATGTAAAATCAAACCCCGCCCGGCCTGTCGTGACAGGGCGGGGTTCCTTCTGCCTGCTCGCGTTTATTCAACAACGCCAATTCGCATCAGAACAGCCGGATCAGAACGGGCTGTCCGGGAAATAGAAGTTCTCGGCATTTTCCTGGGTCACGACGGTCGCACCCAGAATGTAACGGCCTTCGACCGCCGCATTGGAAACGAACTTCATCGCGGTGATGTCCATCGCGGTTGCGATCATCGATGGCGGATACAGAACGTCAATCGGGGTCAGTTCATCACCATCCATCACGCGTTTGATGATGTCCTTCATGCCAGCCCCGCCAACGATGAACAGTTCATCGGTCCGGTCGGCCTGCTTGACGGCTTCGATCACGCCAAGCGCGATGTCATCATCCTGCGCCCAGACAGCATCGATTTCCGGGAAGCGCGACAGGAAATCCTGCATGACTTCATACCCGTCATCACGGTTCCAGTTGGCGTGCTTCATATCAAGGACCTCGATATCCGATCCTTCGATTGCCGTCATGAAACCTTCGACGCGTTCTTCGTCAATCACGGTCGGGATACCGCGCAGGATGACGATCTTGCCTTTGCCATCCAGACGTTCCTTGATGTATTCGCCCGATACACGGCCGAGTTCCGGGTTGTTACCCGCAACATAAACATCCTCGATCCCCGGCAGCGAAAGACCACGGTCAACCACGGTGACAAACTTGCCCGCTTCCTTGACCTGCTGGACCGGCACGGTCAGCGGATCGGATTCAAACGGCAGAACCACCAGTGCATCGATATTCTGAACCGATACCAGATCTTCAAGATCGTTGGCCTGTTCCCCCGCACCATTGGCGGTAACAACAATGATATCCAGGTTCGGATAGGTCGCCTCAAGGCGCTTTTCAGCCTGTTCCGCGTGGTAGTTCAGACCACCGGCCCAGCCATGGGTCGCCGCCGGGATCGAAACCCCGATCTTTACCTTTTCCTGTGCCAGTGCCGTGGTCGATGCCAAGGTCGATGCAAGACCAAGACCCACAACGCAGGCCGCCCCGAGAAACTTTGTAATCGTTTTCATTCAAGCTTCCTCCTGATCAAAAAATGATTCTGTACGTCATCTTGAACCGGACGTTGATCGCCGGTTATTTGCTTTTCTTGCGTCGCCAGTCCCCGCGTTGCAGGAACACGGCAACGATAATGATCAAGCCCTGAACAGCCCCGTTCAGGTAATTGCTGATCGCGTCGGTAAGGTTAAGGATATTGCCAATCGTGGTCAGCATGATCGCCCCGACCACCGTGCCCCAGATACGGCCATAACCGCCCTTAAGCATCGTGCCGCCGATGATCACCGCTGCAATCGCTTCAAGTTCCCAAAGAACACCGGTCGAACTCGATGCCGACCCAAGGCGGGGCACATAAATGATGGTCGCAATCGACACACAAAGCCCCTGAATGACATAGGTCATCGTCTTGACCCGGTCGACATGGATCGCCGAATAACGCGCCACCTGCTCGTTCGAGCCGATGGCAAAACATTTGCGCCCGAACGGCGTCATATTCAGCAACACATAACCCGCCACCGCCACGGCAAGGAACACCAGAACCGGCACCGGAATG
Organism: Thalassospira sp. MIT1004; assembly: GCF_001858545.1. NCBI lineage: Bacteria > Pseudomonadati > Pseudomonadota > Alphaproteobacteria > Rhodospirillales > Thalassospiraceae > Thalassospira > Thalassospira sp. MIT1004. The sequence continues at coordinate 17,290 of NZ_MCAO01000044.1, forward strand.
CCCAGCAATTCGCCGTAATAAACCGGGCGATAGGTTCCGCGCACCTCGAAATCAAGCGATAGCGTCCCGCCATCGGCCATATAGGTCACAAGCGATCTGTAAATCCCCATCGTGCCAAGGGTGACGATAAATGCCTCGATCTTGCCCTTGGTACTGACCAGCCCGTTGACCGCCCCGGCCCCGATACCAAGAATGACGCTTACCACGATGCCGATCAGAACGGTTTCAAGCCCCGGTCCGAGTGTCTCGACCAGCGTATTCATGACCACGATCATCGCACCGGATATGAACGCCGCCATCGAACCGACCGAAAGGTCAATCCCGCCTGCCGTGATCACAAAGGTCGCCCCCACCGCGATAATGCCGATGAAGGCCGCACGGGTGAAAATATTGGAAAGGTTGCCGCCACTCAGAAAGGCATCATTGATCGCCGTTCCCAGAACAAACAACACAACAAGGGCCATAAACGGGCCAAGCGCCTTGAAATCGATGGAAAAACGGGGCGAGGCACTGGCCTCGCGGCGCTCAAGGCTACTCATGAACAGACACTCCCTCCTGGCCTGAAATTCCTGTCGCGTGCCGCATGATTTCATGTTCGTTGCGGTCGTTTCCTTCAAGAATGCCGGTAATGCGTCCGGCCGCCATGACCGCGATGCGATCTGACAGGCCCAGCATTTCAGGCATTTCCGACGACAGGAGAATGACGGATTTTCCGCGATCGGTCAGATCGCCGATAAAATGGTAAATCTGGCTTTTGGTGCCGATATCGATGCCGCGTGTCGGCTCGTCGATGATCACGATATCCGGGTCGGTTTCCATGACCTTCGCCAGCAACAGCTTCTGCTGATTGCCCCCGGAAAAATCGCCGACCTTGGCCTTGCGGTCCGCCGCCCGGATGTCAAACGCCTCAATCGCCTTTTCAAGGGCGGCTTCTTCCGCCTTGCGATCAACAATCACGCGCCCGAATTTTTCCAGCGCCAGCAAGGTCAGGTTGGGCCGCATATCCATATTCAGCAACAACCCGCTGCCCTTGCGATCCTTGGTCAGATAGGCAATGCCGCTGTTTTTGGCATCCTGCAAACTTGTGATCCGCACCGGCTTGCCATCGCGTTCAATCGTCCCCGACGATCTTTCACGAAGGCCGATGATCGCCTCCATCAGGGCGGTCCGCCCCGCCCCGACAATCCCGGCAAAACCAAGAACCTCGCCCTTGTGCAGGTCAAAGCTCGCGTCGCGCACCTGCCCCGGAACCGAAAGATCGCGCACCGATAAAACAACCGGCGCGCTGGTATCCGATACCCGGTGCGGGAACATCTGTTTGATATCGCGCCCGACCATAAGCCGCGCCATGTCATCCTTGCTAAACCCGGCCACCGGCTCGGTCACGATATGGCGGCCATCGCGCAACACGGTCACACGGTCGGCAATGGCTTTGATTTCATCAAGCTTGTGGGAAATATACAGGATCGCAACACCCTGTTCGCGCAGACGCCGGATCTGATCAAACAGGATCTCGACCTCCCGCCCGGTCAGAACCGCCGTCGGTTCATCCAGGATCAGGATATCGGCCTTTTTGCTCAGCGCCTTGGCGATTTCCACCATCTGGCGATCCGAAACCGAAAGATCGCGAATACGGGTCCGTGGATCGACATCGCATTGCAGTTGATCCAGAAGCCGCTTGGCCTCTGCGCGCATCGCGGTTTTATCAAGGAACCATCCCCGCTTGATCTCACGACCCAGAAAGATGTTTTCTTCAACGGTCAGTTGCTCGGCAAGGTTAAGCTCCTGATGGATCAGGATAACCCCATGCCCCTCGCCCGCCTCGCTATCGGCAAAGCTGACCTCCGCCCCGTCAAGGACAAGCCCGCCTTCGGTGGGTTCGTGATAGCCCGACAGGATTTTAACCAGTGTTGATTTGCCTGCACCGTTTTCGCCCAAAAGCGCATGCACTTCCCCCGCATGCAGATCGATGGAAACATCGAAAAGCACCTGGGCCGGGCCAAAGGACTTGCAAATCTTCCGACCGGACAGGCGTATGTTGCCCTCCGTGCCGGGATTAACGGCATGAACAGCCGCATCCGTCATCTATGTAACCTCCCTAGCGTCGCATTGATGCGATCAACTTTTGATTGCCTCTTGTGTAAACGTTTTCATTATTTATGTAAACCTTTACATTTATCGTGTTGTGATGAAAATCACGTCGGAAATCCGGCCTTCGCACGGGCATCAATGCCGCTGGACAGCGTATCAGCGGCAGAGTAGGAAGAAGCATGATCGAAAAAATCGCGACGATTGAAGATGTTGCCGAACATGCCGGGGTATCCATTGCCACCGTCAGCCGCGCCTTGCACAAACCCCATGTGGTTTCCGAAACCACGCGCGAAAAGGTGCAAACCGCCATCGCCGCGACCGGCTATACCGCCAATGTCATGGCGCGCAACCTGCGGCTCAATCGCTCTGGCATGATCCTTTTGCTCGTACCCGATATCGGAAACCCTTTCTTTTCGGAAATTCTATCAGGGATCGAGCAAGGGGCCAGCAAGGCGGGCTATAACGTCCTGATCGGCGACACCCAGAACGAACCCGAACGCGAAGCAACCTACGCCGCCTATCTGCGCAGCAATCAGGCCGATGCGATGATCCTGCTCAATGGCCGCCTGCCCGCACCGCTGGCCAACACCCCGCGCGGGATCATCCCGCCCGTGGTCATTGCCTGCGAACGCATTCCGGGCTGCAACCTGCCGACCGTGATCATCGACAATGAAAAGGCCGCCTTTAGCGCGACCAAACATCTGCTCGACCTCGGCCACAGCCGCATCGCCCATATCGCCGGCCCCGCCAGCAACATCCTGACGACGGATCGCGTCGCCGGATATCGCCGCGCACTATCAAGCAGCGGCATCGAAGCCAACCCGTCGCTGATCTATAGCGGCGATTTTTCGATTGAATCGGGCATTTCGGCGGCGCGTGCCCTGCTCAAAGACATCAAAAACCGCCCGACGGCGTTTTTCTGCGCGTCGGACGGCATGGCAATCGGCGTCATTGTCGCGGCCAAGGAACTGGGCCTTCGCGTGCCCCACGATGTTTCCGTCGTCGGGTTTGATGATATCCATCTCGCCGCCAATTACGACCCGCCCCTGACAACCGTGCGTCAACCGCGCCGACGTCTGGGTGAACAGGCGATTTCGCTGCTCCTCGCCCGGCTTGATAAAACCGGAACCATCCCGGAACCGGCGGAAAATCCGGTCATTGTGCCGACCGAACTGATCATCCGCCAAAGCACCGGTCCCTGCCCAAATTAATCAGCGATTGGCGATCTTCTGCCATTCCTCGTAAACGGCCCGCGCCCGATCTTCGTGATCGCCACTGTATTTCGGCTGATCGGCGGCAAAGATTTCAAACCGGATGCCGTTTGGATCACGGATGAACAACCGCCGCGATTTCCCGTCATCCTCGTTGTGATAAACCACCTTGTGCTGGAACAAATGGTTCTGCCAGGCAATCACATCGCGCGGCGCATCGCAGCGCAACCCGATATGAAACACGTCATCTGGCATATCGGGATCATCGGGATACGGCCCGGTATCGGCTGGCCAGTCAAAGAATGACAGCCGCGTCCCATCAGAAAGCGCAAAGGTAATCAGCAGATAATCGCTTTTCCACGATGGACTGTAACCGCTTTCGGCATGAACCAGCCGGGCCTTCAGAACACGGGAATAAAAATCATCCGTCGCCGCAAGATCGCGGGTGGGAAAGGCCAAGTGATCGACACTGACGGGTGCAGGCATGGACGCCTCCTCATTTGTCGCTTGGGTGATTGGGGCTCAGGCCCCTAAATCATTATAAAACTTAGTCATCCGATCCCGATGATCAAGGGTCAAACGTCTGGAAACCTGTCATTTTCGACACCCTCAATGGTATCGGCCGCCATTTGGCGCTGTGCGTCAGCCCCCCTGATCGGGCCCGGTCAGCAACCCGCTTTCAACCCGCACCATGGCGCGCTCAAACACCGCCGTATCGTCAAGCGCACGCGACAAAACCAGCGCCCCCTGGATCGATAAAATCGCATCTTCGGCGATATCCGATGCCCGGTCCGCATCATGGCCGATCCGCACAAGCGCCTGCTGCAACGAACTCTGCCAAACCGCAAAATAATCGCGGATTGCGTCGGAAAAACGGTCACGCACATTATCAAGTGCGAATGCGCCAATCAGGCACACCCGCTTTCCCGACCGGAAATAGGTCGCAACCGACCGGCACATTTCCAAAATCGCCGCCCGTGGGTCATCCCCGTCACGCAGCGGTTTATAAACCGCGTCCTCGAACCAGCCATCGATCTCGCGGAGCACTTCGGATGCCATCTGCTCTTTGCCGCCGGGAAAGAAATGATAAAGGCTGCCCTTTCCCAGACCCGTCCGGCTCCCGATCAGTGAAAGGCTCGCCCCTTCATAGCCATACTCGCGGAAAATCTCCGCAAGGACGGGAATAACATCGGAACGCTCCGCGATAATCTTTGGCATGGCTTACTTATAATCCCAGATCGGACAGGCCCGGATGATCCGCCGGGCGCGGCCCCGAACGATCCCAGAAGAATTTGCGATCTTCTTCACGGATCGGCATGTCATTGATGCAGGCAAACCGGCGATGCATCTGGCCATTCTCGGCAAATTCCCAATTCTCGTTGCCATAGGCCCGATACCAGTTCCCCGAATCATCGCGATACTCATAGGCAAAACGCACCGCGATCCGGTTGCCGTCATGCGCCCACAACTCTTTGATCAATCGATATTCAAGCTCCTTGTTCCATTTGCGGGTCAGAAAGGCAATGACCTCCTCGCGGCCATTGGCAAATTCCGCACGGTTCCGCCAGATCGTATCGACCGTATAGGCCAGCGACACCCGCGCCGGATCACAGCTGTTCCAGCCATCTTCGGCCATACGGACTTTCTGGATTGCGGTTTCCCGCGTAAAGGGCGGCAGGGGTTGGCGTAGCTCACTCATCGTCGGCTCCATCAGCTTTACTGTACCAATCGGTAAACAATGTTCCAATCGGTACAAAAAAGCAATCACCAAAATCCCGTTCGGGCTTTTTGGCCCCCGGCCATGCAAAATCCGTGATTTGGTGATATTGTCGGAAATCGGACATGCGCAAAGCCCCGCCGGACCGCGCCAAGTTTCACGAAACGGAAACCTGCATGTGATCGCTGCCTGTTTCCCTATGAAATCAGATGGTTAATGCCGCAAACCCTGCTTTCAACGCCCCGCCAACCGCGCCGATCAACAGGCCACGCGATCATACAATGCGGTCATACTGTTGACCCATGTGCGCGCCGCTGCTATTGGGTCGCGGCGCATGCGATACAGGCACAGAACGCCTTCGCATCGATGGTATGAAATTCGTTGGCGCAAACCGGGCTTGAATGCCGAACCTTGCGGGGAATGTTTGCCGGTCGACGGACGTTTTCCGTGTTGTCTTTTCGGTCCCTGAAAACAGGGCCTTCGGTCGAGGAACCAGAATACGATGCCGCATACGCCTTATTATCTGATCGATAAATCGAAACTGCTGCGCAACATGGAAAAGATCGCCTATGTGCGCGAACATTCCGGCGCAAAGGCCTTGCTGGCATTGAAATGCTTTGCAACCTGGTCGGTCTTCGATTTCATGTCGGACTATATGGATGGCACGACGTCATCGTCGCTGCACGAAGTCAAACTGGGCCGCAAGAAATTCGGCAAGGAAACCCATGCCTATAGCGTGGCCTATGCCGATTCCGAAATCGACGAAGTCATCGAAAATGCCGACAAGATCATCTTCAATTCGATCAGCCAGCTTAACCGCTTTGCCGATGCCGCGTCGGGCATCGTGCGCGGTCTTCGCCTGAACCCGCAGGTTTCAAGTTCCAGCTTCGATCTGGCCGATCCGGCCCGCCCGTTTTCGCGTCTTGGCGAATGGGACGTCACCAAGGTCGAGGCCGTCATGGACCGCATTTCCGGCTTCATGATCCACAATAACTGTGAAAACGCCGATTTCGATCTGTTCGACAAAATGCTGGGCGATATCGAAACCAAGTTCGGCACGCTTCTGTCGCGCGTCGAATGGGTAAGCCTCGGTGGCGGCATTCACTTCACCGGGGACAATTACCCGCTTGATAAATTCTGCGCCCGGCTCAAGGCCTTTTCGGAAAAATACGGTGTTCAGGTTTATCTTGAACCCGGCGAGGCCTCGATCACCAAAAGCACCACCCTTGAGGTCACCGTGCTCGATACGCTGTTCAATGGCAAAAACCTTGCGATTGTCGATAGCTCCATCGAAGCCCACATGCTCGATCTTCTGATCTATCGCGAAACCGCCAAGATCGAGCCGAACACAGGCGATCATGCCTATATGATCTGCGGCAAATCCTGCCTTGCCGGTGACGTTTTTGGCGAATTCAATTTCGAAAACGAGATCAAGGTCGGCGACCGCATTTCCATTCAGGATGCCGCCGGTTACACCATGGTCAAAAAGAACTGGTTCAACGGTGTCGGCATGCCGTCCATCGTGATCAAGGAACTCGACGGCAGCGAACGCGTTATACGTGAGTTCACCTTCGATGATTATGTTTCGAGCCTTTCGTAAAAAGGCGCTTTGGGTTTCATCTATTCGTAAAAAGGGAGTTTTTGGCCCGAAATGAAGAAGAATGTTCTGATTATCGGCGCAGGTGGCGTCGCACAGGTCGTCGCGCACAAATGTGCACAGCATAATGATGTGCTTGGCGATATCCATATTGCGTCGCGTACTGCGGAAAAATGCCAGAAAATCATCGACAGCATTCACGAAAAGAAAAACCTGAAGAATGCCGGCGTCCTCGAAGGCCATGCGCTTGACGCAACCGATATCGATGCCACCGTCGCATTGATCAAGAAAACCGGCTGCGAAATCGTCATCAATGTCGGCTCTGCCTTCATCAACATGCCGGTCATGTCTGCCTGCATCAAGGCGGGCGTTGCCTATCTCGACACCGCCATCCATGAAGAACAGGACAAGATCTGCGAAACCCCGCCATGGTACGCAAATTACGAGTGGAAACGCCGTGAAGAATGCGAAAAGGCCGGTGTCACCGCGATCCTGGGCGTCGGTTTTGATCCGGGCGTGGTCAATGCCTATGCCAAACTCGCGGTCGAGGATTACTTCGACAAGATTGACTCGATTGACATCATCGACATCAATGCCGGCAGCCACGGCAAATATTTTGCCACCAATTTCGACCCGGAAATCAATTTCCGCGAATTCACCGGCACGGTCTATTCCTGGCAGAACAACGCCTGGCAGGAAAACAGGATGTTCGAGGTCAAGAAAATCTGGGACATGCCGGTTGTCGGCGAAAGCCAGACCTTCATGACCGGCCATGACGAAGTCCATTCCCTCTCACAGAATCTGGACGTCCCCAATGTCCGTTTCTGGATGGGCTTTGGCGATCATTACGTCAATGTCTTCACGGTCCTGAACAATATCGGCCTGCTCTCGGAAAAGCCGGTCACAACCGCCGAGGGCCTCGAAGTCGTGCCGCTCAAGGTCGTCAAGGCCTGCCTGCCCGATCCAAGCTCGCTGGCCCCCGACTATACCGGCAAAACCTGCATCGGCGATCTGGTCAAGGGCCGCAAGGATGGCAAGGAAACCGAGGTCCTGATCTATAATGTCGCCGACCACAAGGACGCGTACGAGGAAGTCGGAAGCCAGGGTATTTCCTATACCGCTGGCGTTCCGCCCGTCGCAGCCGCCATGCTGATCGCAACCGGCGAATGGGATGTGAAAAAGATGGCAAATGTTGAAGAACTGCCGTCCAAACCGTTCCTGAACCTTCTGAACGGCATGGGTCTTCCGACCCGCATCAAGGACGCCAATGGCGACCGTGCGCTTGATTTCGCCTAAGCCATAATCCTGATGATCCAAAATACGAACGGCGGGCTTTGATGCCCGCCGTTTTTATTTAAGCGACCCCAGAACCGCGAGGCTCTCATAGCGCTTGATATAGGGCTGATGAAAAACCCGATCCACGAACGCGCTATATTCATCCATATCGGCCACCTGAATGCGCAGGACAAAATCATGCGCCCCGGTCACGTGATGGCATTGCACGACTTCGGGCATTTTGCCGAATTCCTCGCGCATCAGCATATAGCGATCCGGCCGATCACGATCCATGGTCAGCAAAACAATGATCATCATCCGTTTGCCAAATACCTTGGGGGATACCACGGCAACGTCGCGTTCGATAACGCCGCTTTCGCGCAAACGCTGCACCCGGCGAAGACACGCCGCCGATGACAATCCCACCTGTGCCGACAATTCATTTCCCGTCAGGCGACTGTTCTGCTGCAACAGTTCCAGCAGGCGATAGTCGAATTTATCAAGTTCGGTCAAAATGCCCCTGCCCCAAACCCATGGCTTTCAATACGCCCGAAACAATGACCGAACCGGGCCGATAAGAAAAATCGTTTTTACGTAAAATTTGCGGAAATTTCGCACGCTTTTGCGATCTTTGCGCACCGAACTCGCGCAAGGCAGGCTAATTTTTACCTGTGTTCGAAACCGATCTCGAACTCATTAGCAAAAGCAAACTAGCGAGCCAGCATCATGCCAGCACAGATCACGACAAACTCCCTCGTCGCCACCGCCCCCCATGCCGGGCCGACCGCGCACGCGTCGTTCGGCACATTTGTCTGGCGCTGGCTCGTCCTTTCCGTTCAGACGGTTGCGCACCGCCGCAGGATCGCCCGCGATGCCGCATTGCTGCGCGACTATCCCGATTTCATGCTGCGCGATATCGGACTTGACCGCAGTGCTATTGAACAGGCCTGCCAGACCGGCAAACCGGCCAGCAGCAATTAACGCGGACAAAGATCAGGATGGGCGCGGGCAAACGCGTCCATCGCAAGGCACCGTTCGGCAATCTGGTTGACCATCGGAAGGTGGCGTAAATCAACTTCCCACCGCCGCGCATTATAAATCTGCGGGATCAGACAGATATCGGCCATTGATGGACGATCACCGTGGCAAAAGCTGCCCGTGCCCGGATGATCCAGAAGCCGTTCAAACGCTTCAAGCCCCTCGCCGATATATTTCCCCATCCATGCCAGCCGCACCTTGGCCGGGTCTTCGCCGTGGGCCTCGGCCTGTTTCATGACATTGCCGACAACGCCCAGATTACAGACCGGGTGAATATCCATCGCAATCGCATGCGAAAGTGCGCGCACCCGCTGCCGCCCGACCGCGTCCTTCGGCAGGAACACCGCACCCTTTCGGGTTTCATCAAGATATTCGATGATTGCAAGTGACTGGGTCAGCACCAACCCGTCGATCTCAAGGGCGGGCACCAACCCCTGCGGATTACGCTCACGGAAATCAGGCGCTTTATGCGCCCCCGCCACAAGGTCAACCGCAACGGATTGATACGCCATATCCATCAGCGAAAGCGCAATCCGGACCCGATAGCTGGCCGAAGACCGCCAATAATCATACAGGATGACGTCGCTCATGCTTCGTACTTCACAACGCTCTGGTCAATCGCGCCAAAGATCGACTGACCATTGGCATCGCGCATCTCGATCCGGACCTGATCACCAAACTGCATGAACGGGGTTTCCGGTTTGCCGTTTTCAATGGTTTCGATCATGCGGATTTCGGCAATGCAGGAATATCCCGCCCCGCCCTGCGCCACCGGCTTGCCCGGCCCACCGTCAAGCTTGTTCGAAACCGTGCCCGACCCGATGATCGATCCGGCACAAAGCGGGCGGGTTTTCGCGGCATGCGCAATCAGTTGGGCAAAATCAAAGGTCATATCGACCCCGGCATTGGCCCGGCCAAATGGCTTGCCGTTCAGATCAACGCAAAGCGGCAGGTGAACCTTGCCGCCATCCCACGCCTCGCCAAGTTCATCGGGCGTCACCGCAACCGGCGAAAAGGCCGAGGACGGCTTGGACTGGAAAAAGCCAAATCCCTTGGCCAGCTCCCCGGGGATGAGGCCGCGCAACGACACATCATTGACCAGCATGATCAAACGGATCGCATCACGCGCCTGATCAATCGATGCACCCATCGGCACGTCACCCGTGATGACGGCAATCTCGCCTTCCATATCAATGCCCCATGCCGTATCGGCCATGGCGATATCATCACGCGGTCCCAGGAAGCTATCCGAGCCACCCTGATACATCAGCGGATCGGTCCAGAAAGTTTCGGGCATTTCCGCACCGCGCGCCTTGCGCACCAGTTCGACATGGTTGACATAGGCCGACCCATCCGCCCACTGAAACGCACGCGGCAGGGGTGAATGCAGCTTGGTTTCATCAAGCGCGAAACGTTTGGCAATCGTCGATCCGGCGGCGATTTCATCGGCCAGCTCTTTCAGGCGCGGCGCAACATCGTCCCAGTTATCAAGCGCTGCCTGCAATGTCGGCGCAATCGCACTGGCATCGACATATTCGCCAAGGTCTTTGGTCACCAGAACAAGCTGGCCGTCACGGGTGCCGTTTTTAAGGGTTGCGAGTTTCATCGGTTTTATGCCTCCGGCATTCCTGTCGTTAAGTCCTGTGATGTTCTTTTTATCGATTAGGGGCGGCCTTCCGGCGTGCCATCAAATTTGCGCTCCAGCCCGTCCCAGCATTCAAGATAATCATCCTGAAGGGTCTCAAGCTCGGCGGCAAATTTCGTCAATTGCTGCGGAAAACGGGTTTCAAACATGAAGGCCATCGTGCCATCCAGCTTCTGCGGGCCAAGCTCCCCGTTTGATGCCTTTTCAAACCCGAACGCATCCGGCCCATGGGCCAGCATCATGTTATGCAGGCTCATGCCACCGGGAACGAAACCCTTTTCCTTGGCATCATATTGCCCGCAAATCAGCCCCATGAATTCCGACATGATATTGCGGTGATACCATGGCGGGCGGAAGGTATGTTCCGCCACCATCCAGCGCGGCGGGAAGATGACAAAATCGATATTTGCCGTCCCCGCCTCGCCCGATGGGGCGGTTAGCACGGTAAAGATCGACGGATCGGGATGATCAAACAGGATCGCCCCCACCGGCGAAAATGTCCGAAGATCATATTTGAACGGCGTATAATTGCCATGCCACGCCACCACATCCAGCGGCGAATGCCCGATCCCGGTTTCATGGAACTGCCCGCACCATTTGATCAGGATCCTGCACGGCGTTTCCTTATCCTCATAAGCCGCCACCGGCGTTTTGAAATCGCGCGGATTGGCAAGGCAGTTGGCCCCAATCGGCCCGCGTTCCGGCAGGGTGAATTTCGCCCCATAGTTTTCGCAGACATAACCGCGCGCACCACCATCAATCCCCGGCGTCAGGATCGACACCTTGAACATCATGCCACGCGGGATCAACGCGATTTCAAGCGGCGCGACATCCATGATGCCAAGTTCGGTAAAAATCCGAAGCGTGCCGCTTTCGGGCACTACCAGCAATTCCCCATCCGCATTGAAAAAATAATCATCCACCATATCGGTGTTGCACACATAAACGTGGCTTGCCATGCCGGTCTGGGTCATGGCGTCCCCGGCCGTGGTCACCGTGCGCATGCCGGAAATGAAATCGGTGGGTTTGCTTGGCATCGGCACCGGGTCCCAGCGCAACTGACCAAGTGCAAGGCTGTGGTCATTCACACACGGGGCGGTTTTCCATTCCGGCAGGGCAAAGGATTTGAACCGCCCGTTATGGCGCACGCTGGGCCGCATGCGATACAGCCACGACCGTTCATTGGTGCCACGCGGCGCGGTAAAGGGCGATCCCGAAAGCTGTTCGGCATAAAGGCCATAGGCACATTTCTGCGGGCTGTTCTGCCCCTGCGGCAAGGCGCCGGGAAGGCTTTCGGTTTCAAAATCATTGCCAAAACCGGGCATGTAACGCAGATCGTTCACAACGCCGTTTGCAGCATTTCCGGCGGTTCCAGTCGTAACCTTGTGATCCGTCATTGCCTTTTTCCTACCAATCTTCGATATAGTTACATCCGTAACTGTAATTTTTGTAACTATCAAACAGCCTTTTAAAGCCATGAAATCCGAATTTGATCTGCACCGCTTTCTGCCGTTTCTGATGCATCACGCCAGCGAAAAGGTCAGTCTTGGCTTTCGCAACATCTATCGCGACCGATACCGGATGACGCGATCCGAATGGCGGGTTCTGGCAACCCTTGGACAATATGGCGCGCTTACCGCGACCGAAATCGTCACCCATACGGGCCTGCATAAAACCAAGGTCTCGCGTGCGGTTTTTTCCATCGAACAACGCCGCTGGCTCCGACGCGCCCAGAACGAAAATGATCGTCGCGTTCACCGCCTTGAACTGACCTCGCAGGGCCAATCGGCCTTTCAATCACTGTGCGAGGCGGGCATCGCCTATGACAAAAAGGTCCGCGACTTTCTGGGTGACGCGGATTTCAAACGCCTTTCCGACCTCCTGACAAAGCTGAATGATCTTTGATAATTGCTGTTTGAATGTCCTCGGCCTCATCGCGCGGCTTCCCGCCCCAGCTCTGGGTGAAATCGGCAATCGCGCGTAAAAACACGTCAAAGGCCGGTTGGCCGGGCTGGAAATAATTGGCCTTCGGGTTCATCAATGTCACGCAACACGCCACCGCCCCGTCCAGATTATAGACCGGCGCACTGATCGCCGATAAGCCCGGCACGATATCACCCTCGATCACCGCCGCACCGCGTTCGCGCGTTTCGACAATCAGCCGGTCCACCGTCGCATCATCCCAATGCAGGATATCCTGCTCGGCGCGGATCACATGCTCAATCGCCCCACGTGGCATGGTCGATAAAAACGCCTGCCCGGTGGCGGAGCGTAATAACGGCATCACCGTGCCAAGCCCCATGGTCGATATGATCGGCGGCCCGCCATGTTCCGTCCGGATCAGGACCGGCCCCCGTTCGCCCCAGATCGCCAGATGCCCGGACGACCGCAAATCAATCGCCAGATTGCGCAAAAGCCGCCCGGCCCGCATGACAACATCATTGCGTTCAATCGCCGAAATGCCCATCCGCAACGCCATCGGACCCAGCCCGTAAAGCCCGGTCAGATCATCCTGCCAGGCAAGACCGATCCGAACCAGGCTGGCCAGATAACGGTGAACCTTCGCCGGTGGCATATCCACCGCCGCCGCCAGATCCTTTAACGGCACCGGGAATTTGAAATCGCACAATGCGGCAATGATCACGCCGCTGACCTCGACCGACTGAATGCCCTTGCGCGTATCGGCCGCATCAACCGCGTCAGCAATGTCGATTTCGGTATCGGCAACCGGGATGTTTTTCGATGGGGCTTTGGTCAAAATTTACCTGCATAAATTTCATATTGCGTAATTGATTATATATATCATAATTCCAATTCAAAGAAAAAACAGCACTCCACACCGATGATCAGAACGTGGAAAGCCCATCAGCGGCCGTGATGCGCCCTTGGCACCCGCCCGATCAAAGGAACGATCAAAAGCACGATCAAACACATGATCAGAAAACAGGGAGAGGAACATGAAACCGATGAAACTTCGCAACACACTGCTTGGGCTTCTGGCCGGGGCAACCATTCTGGCCGGTGCGGGCATGGCCCACGCTGCCGACATCACGCTGAAGGTCAGCCACTATCTGCCGCCAAGCCACGGCTTCCAGAAAGACTTCCTCGAAAGCTGGGGCAAGGAACTTTCGGAAAAAACCAATGGCAAGGTCGAAGTCGAAATTTATGACGCGACATCGGCCTTTGGCAAAATCGACCGACAGGCCGATCAGGTCCGCGCAGGTGTCATGGATATGGCCGTTGGCCTGAACGGCATCCCGCGTGACCGCTATCCGGCCGCCTCGATCATTGAACTGCCATTTCTGGTGAAATATGCCGATTCCGGGTCTGAAACCCTTTGGACGCTTTACAAGGAAGGCCTGCTTGGCAGCGACTATAAAGACTTCAAGCTCCTTGCCCTGTTCACCCATCCGGGCGGCCTGATCCACACCCTTGATAACCCGGTTCGATCCCTTGACGATCTCAAGGGCCTGCGACTCAGAACACCAAGCCCGGCGATTTCGGCCATGCTGGAATCCTTTGGCGCATCCCCGGTCGGCCTGCCGCCATCGGCGATTTACGAAAACCTGCAAAAGGGCAATATCGAAGGTCTGGTTGCCACCTGGGATCTGGTCAACGCGGTCAAGGCCAACGAACTTCTGAAATATCACACCGATGCCGCGGCCTATACTGCGGGCTTCTATTTCGTGATGAACCAGAAGAAATATGACAGCCTGCCCGATGATGTCCGCGCCGCCATTGACGAAATTTCCGGCGATGTCCTTGTCGGCAAATTTGGTGACTGGTGGACCAAATGGGAAGCCGTTGGCAAGGCCAACGCCGAACAGCACGGCAATGAAATCATCTCGATTGACGATGCCACCCGCGCCAAATGGCAGGAAGCATCCCAGCCGATGATCAAGGAATACCTGGCCGGACTGAAGGAAAAGGGCGTCTCCGACCCCGACGCCATCTATAAACGTGCGCAGGAACTGATCGCGGAATTTGATGCCAAATATCACGCTGGCGACAAATGACGCAACGGGCTGAAAAATCCGGTGGATCGCGGCTTTATGCCGCGGTTCACCAATCTGATCGCTTCATGAACCGACTGACCGACATTCTGGCCTTTGTCGGCATGGCGGCCTTGATCGGGGCGATTGCCATTGTGGTTGTCGATATCATCTGGCGGCGCATTGGCGGGCAATCGCTGGTGGGTGCGGTTGACCTGACCCAGTTTTGCGTCATGGCCGCCGCCTCATGGGCAATCCCCTATGCCTTTAGCGCGCATGCCCATGTCACCGTCGATCTGATCGGCAAGAACCGCCTTCGCATCCTGTTTAAAACCATTGATCGATTGATCCCGCTTTTATGCGCCGGATTGATGGGCTTCCTGTTTTATCTGTCATGGGGGCGCGCAATGGAACAATGGACCTATGGGGATGTATCGCAAAACCTTGCGATCCCGATGATCCTGTTCTGGGCCTTCCTTCTGACCGGCATGGCGATCTCGACACTGGTGTGTCTTGTGCAATTTCTAAAACTGCTTTTAACGGACGAGAAGAACTGATGGCGACGGAATGGGCGGGATTGATCGGGTTTGTGGCCGCACTCGCACTGGCCCTTTTGCGCGTACCGGTCGCGGTCGCAATGGCACTTGTCGGCATCATAGGCACCTTGCTTCTGACCGACTGGATGTCGGCAAGCTACGTCATGGCAAGCCTCCCGTTCGAGGCGATATTCCCCTATGGCCTTTCGGTGGTGCCGCTCTTCATTTTCATGGGCGTGTTTGCCTCCCATTCCGGGCTATCAAACAATCTGTTTCGCGGCATCACCGCATTTTCCGGCCATCGTCCGGGCGGCCTGGCCGCGTCCAGCATCGGGGCAAGCGCGGTATTTGGCGCAATTTGCGGATCATCACTTGCGACCTGCGCGACCATGGGCCGCGTCGCCCTTCCTGAAATGCGCGCACGCGGCTATGCCAAAAGCCTCGCCGGGGCATCGATTGCTGCGGGCGGCACCCTTGGCGTTCTGATCCCGCCATCGATCCTTCTGGTAATTTACGCGCTGATGACCGAACAATCCATCGGTGCCCTGTTTGCCGGTGCGATGATCCCGGGCCTTCTGGCGACGGTACTTTACATCATCTCCATCCGAATTCAGGTGATGCGGAATCCTTCCCTCGCCCCGGTCAGTGACTATGTCCCCTGGTCCCAACGCTGGGGTGCCTTGCTGCGCATGTGGGATGCCATCGTCTTGATCGTTCTGGTGATCGGCGGGATTTATGCCGGCCTGTTTTCCCCGACGGAGGCCGCGGCTGTTGGTGCCGGTGGCGCCCTGCTGTTTGCGTTTTTGCGCAAACGGCTGAACTGGACGGTTTTACGCACCGGCATCCGCGAAACCGCCGGCATGACCGGGATGATTTTCCTGATCCTGATCGGGGCGGCGCTGTTCAATTTCTTCATCGAAACCAGCGGCCTGACCCAGACACTGGTGGACTGGATCACCACGCAAGGCTATTCACCGCTTGTCGTGCTGATCGCGCTTCTGGTGTTTTACGTCGTGCTCGGATGCTTCATGGACAGCCTTTCCATGATCCTCCTCACCGTGGTGCCTGCCTACGGTGTGATTACCGGGGTTGGTTATGATCCGATCTGGTTCGGGGTTGTTCTGGTATCGGTCGTTGAAATCGGCCTGATCACGCCACCGATTGGCATGAACCTTTTCATCATTCAGGGCGTGTCATCCGACATGACCATCACCACCCTGTCCCGCGGCATCCTGCCCTTCCTCGCCGCCGATTTCATCCGCGTCATCCTGATGGTCGCCATCCCCGGTCTGGTTTTGTGGCTGCCGCATCTTCTGGGGTTTGGTGCCTACTAGGCTCACGCCCCGGTGTAACCGTTTTCGACCCATGCCGGAAACCCGCCCCAACCCCGGACAAGGGCAACAGCATCATCGATGGCAGGACACACACCCCGCCATCGATGACCGACCTCCCGGCATGCCCGAACGCACAATCGGCCTGCCGCCAACCAAGTCCGATGCCCCTCGGCATCGCCAATCACCACCGACCGGCGAACCGGACAGACTGAACGGGACCAGTCTGGCCGCGCTCAGTTCCCGCTGCCCCAAGCAAACCCTGTTCGCCTTCGACTGACGCCGGAAACGCTCCATCGTCCCCTCGGCATGTCCAAACGCTCCACCGGCACCACTGGCAATCCCCCCGTCAACCAAGCCAAGCCAAGCCGATCCAACACCCCCCCAATCCAAGCCCGCTGCCCTAGCATTGCCAAACGCTACCGACCGGGTGGGCTAGACGGAAGCGGAGAGGACGAGACGGGGATGAACGGAACCGGGCTGCACCAGACCGGCATCCCCCAGTCCCCGCTGCCCCAAACAAACACCTCTGGCTTTCGATGAACACCGAAAACGCACCTCGCCCAAAGGGCAACCGCGTTGTCGCATGGCTGGCACAAATCCCGCCATCGATCACCAGCCTTTCGGCATCTCCGAACGCTCCATCGGCCCGCTGGCAACCGATCCTGCCTGCCCCCGGCACCCCGGCCAGCCGATCCCGTGCCGACCCAATCCGGGCGCAATTCGGGCCCGCTGATTCTCGGCATTGTCACGCTTCACCGACCGGACTGACCCCGGACTGAACTGGACCGGACCAACTTCACCTCGCCCCGGCTATCCCTGCTCCGAACAAACACCCTTGCCCCAAGGACACATTTCTCCCGTCATGATAAACACCCGTTTTTCGCAAATTTCGCGTGGCCTTACGGCAAGAACACACCACCGCCGTAATGGCTTTTCCATGCGCCATGAACGTGCTTTTGGCGACGCCGTCCCCGCCATGTCATCCCGTCAGATCGCTGTCCCATCATCATCCCATTCCTGTTTTTGCCGCCCGAAACGCAAAAACCCGCAAAAGCGAATCACGCTTTGCGGGTTTTGTCTCCGGACCCATTTGTCCTGTTGACTTTATCTTTATGACACAACCAAAAGAACAAATCAAGAACAATTTTCCGGAAAACCGGAAAAAGTTCCCAACCAAAGCTCAATACGGTGAAAATGATATACTTTTCAATAACTTGGGCAGGCGCAATTTAATCCGCCTGCCCTGCTCAACTGCCCTATTCCGCCGCATCGACTTTCAGAACGCCGCGACGGATCTGGTCTTCTTCGATGCTTTCAAACAGGGCTCGGAAATTCCCCTCGCCAAAGCCTTCATCGCCTTTGCGCTGGATGAATTCAAAGAAGATCGGGCCGATCACGGTTTTCGAGAAAATCTGCAACAGGATTTTGGTCATGCCACCATCGACAACGCCCTCGCCATCGATCAGGATGCCATGTTTTTTCATGCGCTCAATCGGCTCGTCATGGCCCTGCACGCGATCATGGGATTGTTCGTAATAGGTATCGGGCGGACCCGGCATGAATTTAAGGTCATTCGCCGCAAGCCTGTCGGTGGCGTCATAAATGCCATCCGTCCCGACCGCGATATGCTGAATACCTTCGCCGTTGTATTTTTTGAGGTATTCTTCGATCTGGCTTTTGTCATCGGTTGATTCGTTTAGCGGAATACGGATTTTGCCGCACGGCGATGTAATCGCGCGGCTGACCAGACCGGTGATTTTACCAGCAATGTCAAAGAAGTGGATCTGTTTGAAATTGAAAAGCTCCCGATAGAAATCCCACCATTTATCCATGTTGCCGCGATAGACATTATGCGTCAGATGGTCGAGATAATAGAAACCGACCCCTTCGGGTTTCGGGTCGCGTTCGCCCAGCCAGTCAAATTCCGCGTCATAGGCCGAACCGGTTTCACCATACGCATCGATGAAATACAAAATCGATCCGCCAATGCCGACAATCGCCGGGACATCAAGGGTTTTGTCATCGCCCATATACGGCTCCGCCCCCTTGGAAACCGCATGATCAAACGCGTGTTTGGCATCAACCACCCGCCACGCCATCGACGGCGCACAGGGGCCATGCATCTCGACAAACTTCATGCCATGCGAACCGGGTTCTGCATTCAGGATGTAGTTGATGTCACCCTGACGCCAGACGGTGATGTTTTTTGATTTGTGTCTGGCAACCGGCATATAGCCCATGCGCGCAAACAGGGTTTCAAGCTTCTCGGCCTCTTCATGGGCAAATTCGACAAACTCAAAGCCATCGGTTCCGGCCGGGTTATCGGCCGTGATTGTTGCGCGGGGGGCATCATGTGGAAACGGTCCCATCGAAGGCTCCTTGATCTGGAATTGGAATGGTTCTTGTTATGGACCCATCTTGCGCCAGATCGCCCGCAATGTGCGTGCATTCCCGGTTGATTTTCGCCATTTCATACACATATCATGCATCAATCATCGAAATGGTGCATGAATGACGCAACTTGATAAACTTGATCTGAAACTGCTTGCCGAATTGCAGCGCGACGGACGCCTGACCAACAATGATCTGTCAGAACGGATCGCCCTATCGCCATCGCAATGTTCGCGCCGCCGCGCCCGGCTTGAGGCCGAAGGTTTCATTCGCGGATACCGCGCCGATATTGACCGGCAAAAAATGGGTCTTGGCCTGATGGTGGTGATTTCCGTAACCCTGGCCACCCATAATCGCGACAATGCCAAACGGTTTGCCGAATTGCTCGCAGACCTTCCCGAAGTACTGGAAGCCTATTCCCTGACCGGGGAAATGGATTATCACCTGAAGGTCGTAACCAAAGACCTTGCCGCCCTTTCGCATTTCGTAAACGAGGTTTTGCTGCCGCACGATTCCGTGCAGCATGTCAAAACCTCGATTGTGCTAAACGTGCTCAAGGACTTTGAGGGACTGGCCGTCAATCCGCAATAAGCCCGATGGCAGGCCGCTCCTCAGGGGCGTTTACCCATCGGTTACCCCAACTCATCCGAAGATAAATCACAGTTTATCGAGAGAGATGAGGCGGCCATGCAGTATCAGCTGAAAATAAACGGAGAATCCCGCACCGTCGAAGCAGAACCCGGCACCCCGCTATTATGGGTTCTGCGTGACGGTCTGGAACTTACCGGCACCAAATTCGGATGTGGCGTTGCCTATTGCGGCGCGTGCACCGTTCATATCGATGGGTACCCAACCCGTTCCTGCCAGACTTTCATTGAAGACGCTGTCGACAGCGAAATCACCACCATCGAAGGCGCAACCAATAAAATCGCCCAAGCCGTTCAGGCCGCATGGCAGGAAAAGGACGTTGTGCAATGTGGCTGGTGCCAATCCGGACAGATCATGTCGGCCATCGGCCTTCTGACTGAAAACCCGAAACCGACGGATGATGAAATCAAGGAATACATGTACGGCAATGCGTGTCGTTGTGTGACCTATGTACGCATCAACGAAGCCATCAAACTGGCGTCTGAAAAGCTGGAGGCATAAGTCATGACAATCAATGTATCACGTCGCGGCTTCATGATCGGATCAGCCGCCGGTACCGCTGCCCTACTGGTCGGCGTCAATGCCAAAGGTGCTCTTGCCTCGGGCGGCAGTGTGGCTGCGGCAACCGACCTTAACCCGTTTGTCAAAATCGATGCGGACGGCACCGTCACCGTCATTATCAAACATTTCGAAATGGGCCAGGGCACGACAACCGGCCTGACCACTCTGGTGGCCGAGGAACTCGACGCTGACTGGGACACGGTTCAGACCGCCTTCGCCCCTGCCGATAATGAACGTTATGCCAATTTGTTTTTCCATGCGCAGGGAACCGGTGGCTCAACATCCATCGCCAATTCCTTCATGCAATACCGCGAAGCTGGTGCTGCTGCGCGCGATCTTATGGTCCGTGCGGCTGCTCAAAGCTGGGGTGTCGATGCCAGCAGCATCACCGTTGAAAATGGCATGCTGAAATCCGGTGGCAATTCCGGCCACTTCGGGGAATTTGTTGCGATTGCATCAACCCTTGAAGCCGTGGAAAAGCCAACCATCAAAACACCGGATCAGTTCAAACTGATCGGCAGCGAAAAACTCCACCGCAAGGACAATTCCGGCAAAATTAACGGCACGGCAATGTTTGCCATGGATGTCAATCTGCCGGGCATGATCTATGCCGCGATCATGCGCAGTCCAAAGTTCGGCGGCACCGTCGTTTCGTTTGATGACAGCGGTGCCAAAGACGTTGCAGGTTTTATTGCCGCACAGGTTCTGCCAAACAAGGCGGGGGTTGTGGCCTTTGGCAAAAATACCTGGTCGGCCTTTCAGGCACGCGATGCCCTGTCGGTTGAATGGGATTTCAGTCAGGCCGAAACACGCAGCACGGATGCCATGATTGCCGATCATAAGGCACTGCTTGATGCGCCGCAGTTTGACGCCAACCATGAAGTCCCGCTGGCATCCGTTGAACCGCTTCTGGCCAATGCCAGCAAAACTATCGATGCAGAATTCACCTTCCCCTTCCTGGCTCACGCCCCGCTGGAACCGGAAAACTGCATCATCGAGCCGACCGAAAATGGCGTTCGCCTCCATGATGGCTGCCAGTTCCCGACCCTGACCCGGCCGATGGTCGCAGCCGCCCTTGGGCTGGAACCATCACAGGTCGAGATCAGAACCCTTTATGCCGGTGGTTCGTTCGGTCGTCGCGCCAACGGCGCCTCCGACTATAATGTCGAAGCCGCAATGGCCTTTGCCGTTTCAGGTCGCAAAGTCCCGGTCAAACTGGTCTGGAGCCGCGAAGACGATATTCGCGGTGGCTATTACCGCCCGATGGCGGCACACCGGGCAAAAATCGGTCTGGATAGCGATGGCAAGATTGTTGGCTGGGATCACCGGTTGGCCGTCAAATCCATCATGAAGGGCGGCCCGATGGAAGGCATGGTACAAGATGGCATCGATCCGACCTCGGTCGAAGGTGTCACCGAAAGTCTTTATACCATCCCCAATCATGGCATCGGATTAAGCGATTTCCAGACCCCGACCCCCATATTGTGGTGGCGTTCGGTGGGACATACCCACACCGGATATGTCATGGAAACACTGATGGATATGCTCGCAACCGAAACCGGGCAGGACCCCATTGAAATGCGCCTTGCGATGCTTGATCCGGCCGGTGCCAATCAGGCCCGCATGATCGAGGCCATCAAGCTTGTCCGCGAAATATCCGGATGGGAAAAGGGCGACAAACGCGGTTTTGCCGCACATATTTCGTTCAATACCTGCGTTGCGGTTGTTGCTGACGTCACGGTCGAAGACACCAGTGTGCATGTGAACAAACTGTTCATGGCGGTTGAATGCGGGGTAGCTGTTAACCCCGATGTCATCCGGGCACAGATGGAAGGTGGTGCGGGCTATGCATTATGTGCTGCCTTCCGCAACGAAATCACCCTGACCGATGGTGAAGTCGACCAGTCCAACTTCCCGGACTATGAACTGCTTCGAAATGCCGAAATGCCTGCTATCGAAGTGGCGATTGTTCAATCGAACAATGCCCCTACGGGCGTTGGTGAACCGGGCGTCCCCCCGACCGCCCCGGCCGTTGCCAACGCCATTTTTGCCAAAACCGGAAAACGGATCACGGATCTTCCGATGACCAAAGCCGGTTTCGACTTCGTGTAAGGCATGCTGCCCGGGGGATCACTTTCGGGTCCCCCACCCATTCCCCGGGCAGTCCCTTTTGCGGGAGCAGATCATGAGTAACCAGTTATCGGCCATGCTAGGCGCCTGGCAGGAAGGCAAAACAGATACCGAATGGGTTCTGGGTACGGTTTATCGCACCGAGGGTTCGGCCTATCGCAAGGCCGGGGCAATGATGCTGATCAACGGGCACGGGCAACAATTCGGGCTGCTTAGCGGCGGCTGCCTTGAAGCCGACATCATCCGCAATGCCCGACGTGCCATGGTAACCGGCAAAACAGTCATGCTGGTTTATGACGGCAATGACGAAGACGATCTGTCCTTCCGGCTGGGTGTCGGCTGCGGCGGCAAGGTATTTATCATGCTGCAACCGCTTGACCCCGCAAACGACCTTGGGCTTTCCGACCTTTGCGATGCTTTGGCAGTGCGCCAAAGCGGTCTGTATTTCCAGAAAATCGGCGACACACGCGGATATTTCAAACGCGCCGACCACACCGGTCAACGCACCGCCTATGTCGAGGACCGCATTGATGGTGACTGGCTTGTCACCCCGATTGTACCCGAACCGCATATCCTGATCGTCGGTGGCGGACTGGATGCCCGGCCTGTGGTTTCCATCGCGCATGAAATGGGTTGGAAAACCACATTGGTTGATCCGCGCCCCGCAAATGCCCGCCCGGAACACTTTCCAAAGGCAGACGCGATCCTGCGTCAGATGAACGCGAGCCTTGTTGATTATGTTGCGCAACATCGTGTTGATGCCGCAATCCTGATGTCACACAGCATTGATATCGATGCCAAGGCGCTTCAAATTCTGAAATCCAGCCAGCTGCGTCATGTTTCGATGCTCGGTCCGCGCCATCGTTTCGCCGACGTTCTTGAACGTGCGGACCTTGGCGAACCTGCCCTTCCCTTCCCGGTCGCAAGCCCGGCCGGGATTGATATCGGCGGGCAACTGCCTGAAAGCATAGCACTTTCGATGTTATCGGGCATTCACGCGGCACTTTACAAACATTGCGCCGCCCCAGCACTGGCACAGGCGGCAGAATGATGAAAATTGCCGGTCTTATCCTTGCTGCGGGTGAAAGCACACGATTTGGCGGACGCAAACAGCTTGCCGATATTGATGGCAAGCCGATGCTTGAACACGCAATTGATCAGCTTCGCCCGATCTTCGAAGATGACCTTTATGTCGTGCTGGGTGCCTATCGCGATGAAATCCTCTCGGTGATCGGCAATCGGGCAAAAACCATCACCAACGATAACTGGCATTCCGGCATGGGATCGTCGATTGCAGCCGGGATTGCCGGAATTTGTGCGGCTGGTAAGTATGACGGTGTTCTGATCGCCCTTGGTGATCAGGTCGGCTTGACCGGCAGCGACTATCAGAAACTTCTCAATGCCTTTGACGGAAGCCACATCATTGCATCGCGCTACAAGGATATGAACGGCGTTCCAGCCCTGTTTCCCGCCGCCTATTTTCCGGAACTTTCCATGATGGGTGGCGCGCGCGGTGCACAACAGGTGCTTAATAACAGCAGTTACAATATCAGTGCGATTGCAATCCCGAATGCAGAATTCGATATCGATACCCCGGAAGATCTGAAACTGTTTTCCAGCCAGCTTTTCGAAGCAAGCTGACCTGCGAACGCTTTTAGGGCAATCTGGATATCTTCAGCATCTGGCGAAAAACGCCGCAACCGGAACCGCGCATTTATGAAATCAACCGCCAACATCATGGTCCTTCTGGTCGAGGACAACATGGATATTGCCGGAACAATCAGCGACTACCTGACGATAGAAGGCATCGAATGCGATCATGCCTTTGACGGTGAAACGGGTTTTCAGCGCGCACTTACCGGCGAATATGATGTGATATTACTTGATATCATGCTGCCGTTTCGCGATGGCATCAGCATCTGCAATGCATTGCGCAACGAAGGGATCGACACCCCGGTTCTGATGCTGACGGCGCGCGATACACTTGCCGACAAGCTTGAAGGTTTCGGTGCCGGGGCCGATGACTATCTGGTCAAACCCTTTGCGCTTGAAGAACTGCTGATGCGCACAAGGGTTCTGTCGCGCCGCCGCAGTGGTGAAATCCGGCGGTTTTCACTTGGCGATCTGATTGTTGATTTTGAAAACAGGCATGTCGCACGGTCCGGGCAGGCAATCAGTCTTTCGCCAACAAGCTGGACCATTCTGGAAGTTCTCGCGCAAAACAGCCCGCATGTTGTGACACGATCACGACTGTCGATGGCGCTGTGGCAGGGAGACCCGCCAGATACCAATGCGCTCAAGACACATCTTTACAAATTACGGATGCGCATCGACAAACCGTTTGATCAGAATTTAATCCATACCGTCGCCGGCCAAGGCGTGGCCCTTCGCGAGTAGAATCAATGCATTCCTGCGCACCGATCCAGAAAACCTTTTCCCGCTTTGTACGGAACTACGTTTTGCTGGCACTTGTCATTACGCTGGTGATCTATACCGGTGTGGTTAATTTCTACATGCTGTATGGCAAGTGGATGGTTGCGAGTTTCCAGTTGCAAACCATCGCGGAACAATATGATGAAATGCGCGCGAAAGACCCAACGATCCCGCTTCCCAACGGCTTTAACATCCAGACCTTCACGGATTATGACGCTTTGCCGGAACTGCTGCGCGACCGGTACAAGCCCAACGATATCGACCCGGGCGAGCTTTACTACCTGAACACCGATAAATATGCCGCGCAAAAAGACCCCGACAATCCGGTCTTTCTGGTGTTTCCCCATATTCTTGCCAACGGCACGCAAATCCTGCTGCTGCAGACCTATCACGCGGGTGATGAGGACAGCGTCTATTTTTCGCGATTGCACAAACTGGCCCTTCTTTCCATTCCGTTTGCGCTTGGTGTTGTTGCGATATTTGCCTATGTGCTTTGGCTGATCGGCAAACGCATGACGCAGCCATCGGAAAACCTGCAAAGCTGGGCTAAAACCCTGTCGACGGAAAATCTCGATCAACCGGTCCCCGATTTCGGCTTTACCGAACTGAATGATGTGGCCAAGGAACTGCATCAGTCATTGGTCAGGGTCGATAAGTTCGTGACACGTGAACGCGAATTCCTGCGTCAGGCCAGCCATGAATTGCGAACACCCGTCACCATCGTCAGCGGCAATGTCGAATTGCTCGATAAAACACCGTTAAACGAAATTCAGGTCCGGCTGGCCGCGCGCATCAAACGCGCCAACCGCAACATGCAGCAATTGATTGAAACCCTGCTTTGGCTGGGGCGCGAAGCAACACCGAACGGTATCCAGGAAAAGATCGACTATCCGGCCTTCGTGCGCGAAGCCATCGTCGATCTTGCCTATCTGACAGACGGCAAGAACCTGACATGCGAATTCAGTGCCGATGATGAAAGCGGCGCGATCACAGCATCACCTGCCGCCCTGATGATTGTCGTATCCAACCTGATCCGCAATGCGTTCGAACACACGCCCAAGGGGCGGGTTACGGTCCGGCTTGAAGCCAACAGACTGATTGTCGAAAACAACCTGATGACCTGTGCCGGCGATTATGTCCGCGATCAGGGCGAAGGCATCGGCCTGCATCTGGTGCGCCGGATTTGCGAACGCTGCAACTGGCATTGCGATACAACCTTCCTTGCCGCGGGCGGCATGCGCGCAATCTTCACAGTCAGCAACCACAACTGAGGCCCCACGGCACGCCAGGACCCGGTATGGAAAAGAAATGCCGTTATAGAGCAGCTATTTCCTGAACAACTTCAAAATCGACGAACAACAAGTCCGCGCAGAACGCGGCGGACAGGATATTGTATAAATTTACCCTCGACTCTTCAAAAAGAGTCCGGTAGCGTATGATTAATCGATTAACCAGCTAATCAATGATGCCAGATCACATCTTTTGGATGTTTGACGGGGGTATTAAGTGGCTTCACCGCGTTCCGGACCGAATATGAGCATGATTGCCGACGCCCTTGGGGTGTCTTCGGCAACCGTATCGAACGCGCTGTCGGGAAAGGGCCGGGTATCGGCCGATCTGGTCGATAAAATCCGCAAAAAAGCCGACGAACTTGGTTATGTCCCCAGCAATGCGGGCCGGGCACTGCGCACGGGTCGATCAAATGTTCTGGGCCTTGTCCTTCCCGATATTTCCAACCCGCTGTTCCCGCAAATCGCGCAGGCGATGGAAACGGCTGCGTCAAATGCCGGTTACGGGGTTCTGATTGCGGACTCGCGTGGCAATGTCACCACCCAGACACAGGCCATCAGTCGCCTGATCGAACGTGGCGTTGATGGCTTGGTCGTCATTCCGCGTCGTGGCACACGGATCGGCGATGTTGGATGCCCTGTTGCAATGGTCGATACCCCGTCGACACCGGGCAACACCGTTTCGGCGGACCATTGGGAAGGCGGGGCCAAGGTCGCGCGTCATCTGGTCGATCTGGGTCATAAGAACTTTCTTCTGATCGGGCATGATCCGGCATCGAATGTACAAAATGACCGCATCGGCGGCATGAAATCGGCATTTGGCCGCAATATCCGTCATACGACGATCTGGCTTGAAACATTGATGCGCGAACGTGGCGAAGGGGCATCGCTTGGCCTGATTGACCACGTTCAAAACGGGGTCACAGCAATTGCAGCCGTTTCGGATTTGCACGCCCTTCGCGTTCTGACCGAATTGCAGACCGCCGGGATCAAGGTCCCGCAACAGGTCAGCGTGACCGGCTTTGACGATCTTATTTTCTCGCCCGTGGTGACCCCTTCGTTGACCACGGTGCATATGGATATGGCCCGAATTGCCGAATTGGCGATTGCCGCCCTTGTGTGCGAAATCGAGCAGGCCAAATCCACTGCCCCAACCGGCAAGACGTTAAAACGTACCGTCAATGCCGACATATCCAAGGTTTCGATGGAACTGATGGTCCGCGCGTCAAGCGGACCGGCGGTTTCCCCTGACGCACCCTTCCCAACCGGAGAAACGCTGTGATGCCGATGAAAAAACTGCTTATGGCTTCTGCTGCCCTTTTGCTGTCCTTAAGTGCGGCAAAGGCTCAGGAAAAGACCCTGACCATTTCGGTCTATGGTTTTGCACAGGATGAATTCAAGAAAATCCTGTATGACCCGTTCGAAGAAAAATGCGGTTGCGAACTGGTTGTTGAAACCGGCAATTCGGTCGAACGTCTTGCCAAAATCGAAGCCAACAAAGCCGATCCGGTCATCGACCTTGCGGTTATTTCCATGCGCGATGCACTGGCTGCTGCCAAGGATGGCCTGACCGACAAGGTCGATACATCAAAACTGTCGAACTTTGACAAGCTTTATGACATTGCCAAAGACCCGAATGGTGATGGCATGAGCATCGGTTACACCTTCTATGCCAGCTCGATTGCCTATCGTTCTGACAAGATGACAGTCGAAAGCTGGTCAGACCTTCTGGCCGATGATGTCGTCGATCATGTTGCCCTTCCGAACGTCACCACCACACAGGGTCCGCTGACGCTTTATATGCTCGGCAAGGCCCTTGGCGATGAAGACCCGTCGCTCAAAACCCCGATTGCCGCCGTTGGCGAAAAGAAGGACGAGATCGTCACCTTCTATGTCCGTTCTTCCCAACTGGTGCAGTTGATGCAGCAGGAAGAAATCTGGGCCGCACCCATCGGGCGTTTTGCATGGTCCGGCTTCTCGAAAATGGATTTGCCGATCAAATGGGCAACCCCGAAAGAAGGCCAGTCCGGCGGCATGAATGTCATGGTCCTGACCAAAGGCAGCAAGAACCGCGATCTTGCACTTGAATTCATGGATTTCTGGCTTTCGACCGAAATCCAGACGGCATTGGCGGAAAACCTTGTCGACAGTCCGGCCAACAAGGATGCCAAGGTTTCCGACGAGATTGCCGAAAACCTGACCTATGGGGCAGATACCGTTGCCAATCTGCATCTGATCCCGTCACAGGTTGCCATCGACAATCAGGAAACCTGGCTGTCGGAATGGAACAACAAGGTCGGCCAGTAATCGCCACCATGATCATTATCGGATCGGGGCCTCCTCCCATTTGCCCCGATCCGGCGGGCCTTGCTCGCGCCATCACTTATTGACTTTAACCTAAGACAAGGTTGCCGAGATGTTTCAGAACCGGGCCGAAGCCTTTGCGCTGGTCCTCCCTGCCGCGATCTTTGCCGCTGTGGTCTTTCTGGCCCCGGTTCTGATTCTTCTGTCCGAAGGTTTTCGATCGGGCGATAGCTGGACGATACAGGCCTATATCGATTTCTTTTCCCAGTCGCTTAATCAGACCGTCTTTTTGCGCACGCTTAAACTGGCAGCGCTGGTCACGGCCGCCTCGGCCGTCATCGGCTATGCTGCGGCCTTTGCAATCGTGAACCTGCCGCCAAAGGGCAAGGGCCGGATCACCGGGCTTGTTGTGTTGCCGCTGATGATTTCACCGGTGGCCCGGACCTATGCGTGGCTGGTGATCCTTGGCCGGACCGGATTTGTGAACAAGGCACTGGTTGCCGTCGGGCTATCGGATGAACCGATCCGCTTCCTGTTCACCGAAACCGCAGTTTTCATCGGCTTGCTGCAACTGTTCCTGCCACTCATGATCATTTCACTGATCAGTGCGCTTGAAAACATGCCGCGCGATGCGGTGCCAGCCGCACGTGTTCTTGGTGCCAACTGGTTACAGGTTTTCACCAAAGTCATCCTGCCGCTAACCAAAGAAGGCCTTGTGATCGGTGGTACGCTGGTCTTTACCGGATCCATGACCGCCTATATCACCCCGGCCATTCTCGGCGGGTCCAAGGTCCTGATGCTTGAAACCCTGCTGTATCAGCGCGTGACAGTGGCCAATGATTTCGTATCAGCCAGTGTGATCGCCCTGATCCTGATCGTTATGGCATTTGCGGCCAACCTTCTGCTCAAACGCCTTGCCACCGCGAGGAACAAGCGATGACCAACAAGCTGTTTTCCCCGATCATTCTTTTGCTGGTACTGGCCTTTCTGATTGGTCCGTTC
Source organism: Thalassospira sp. MIT1004 (assembly GCF_001858545.1). Lineage (NCBI taxonomy): Bacteria > Pseudomonadati > Pseudomonadota > Alphaproteobacteria > Rhodospirillales > Thalassospiraceae > Thalassospira > Thalassospira sp. MIT1004. Next base: position 46,484 of record NZ_MCAO01000044.1, read on the forward strand.
CTGATCATTATCGCGGCATCGCTGTCGGCTGGTGAAACGCTTGCCTTCCCCCCACAGGGGCTGTCCCTGCGCTGGGTGCTGAAAGTCTTCGAAGTCGAAAGCTTCCGTGCGAGTTTCGGCATCTCGATGTTTCTTGCCATCGGCGGCACGCTTGCCGCCCTGATCCTTGGCATTCCGGCAAGTTATGCGCTGTCGCGCTACAAGGTCCCCGGTGCGGAAACCATCCGGACCATCGTATCGTCGCCGATCATTGTGCCGGGTATCATCGTCGGTTTGGCACTGCTGCGTTATTTCGTTGTACCTTTCAATTTCGGCATTCTGTTTGCGCTGTTTCTGGCGCATACCGCACTGATCCTGCCCTATGCGGTGCGCGTGGTGTCGGCCAGCCTGAACAATTTGCGATCTGACATCGAAGAAGCCGCCGTGCTTTTGGGGTCATCGCGGATTGGCGCCTTTTTCCGCGTGGTGATGCCTAATATCCGTGGCGGTATTCTCGCCGCTTTCATTCTTGGTTTTGTCACCAGCTTCAATCAGGTGCCGGTTTCCCTGTTTTTATCTGGGCCCGGTATCCGAACCCTTCCGATCGACATGCTCGCCTATATGGAAATCACCTATGACCCGTCTGTCGCAGCCCTGTCCGCGCTGCTGGCCTTCATGTCGCTGGGCATTGTCTTTCTGGCCGAACGTTTCCTAGGATTTTCCCGCTATGTCTGATGCCCGATTTCTCTGCCTTGAAAAACTGACCCTGTCCTACGGCAAAAATGTTGCTGTGCCGGAAATGGATCTTGATATCGGCAAGGGTGAACTGGTTGCCCTGCTTGGCCCGTCGGGTTGTGGCAAAACCACAACCATGCGCGCAATTGCCGGGTTGATGGAGCCGTCATCGGGCAAGATCATCCTTGATAATATCGATATCACCCGAACCCCCGCCAACAAACGGCCGGTCGGGCTGGTGTTCCAGTCCTATGCCCTGTTCCCGCACCTTAATGTCTATGAAAACGTCGCCTTTGGCCTGAAGCTGATGGGTGTTCGCGGCAAGGAACTGGACGACAAGGTGCAGGAAGGCCTTCGGACTGTCGGCCTGTCCAAATTCGCGACACGTAAACCGGCCGAGCTTTCCGGCGGCCAGCAGCAGCGCGTTTCGCTCGCACGTTCGATGGTTATGGAACCCAAGGTGCTGTTGCTTGACGAACCGCTCTCAAACCTTGATGCACGGCTCCGCCTTGAAATGCGCACCGAATTACAGCGTGTGCAAAAGGAAAGCGGTGTCACGATGATCTTTGTTACTCACGATCAGGTCGAAGCCCTTGCCATGGCCGACCGGATTATCGTGATGCTTGATGGTCATATCGAACAGATTGGCACGCCCGAAGATATCTATAACCGCCCGGTTTCCGATTTTGTTGCGGACTTTGTCGGGTTTGAAAATGTCTTCGCGCTTGAAGACCGCAAACTCAAAACCGCAACCGGAACTGTCGAACTTTCGGGCACGCCCCCGCTTGATACCAAAGGCCTTGCCTGGCGACCGTCGATGGTCTCCCTTGGCAGCGGACCGTTCGAAGGCACGATACGCGGTACGTCATTTGCCGGGGGCACACGGGAATACCTGCTTGATACCCCACTTGGCCCGATCAAGGCGGAATGCGATGCCAGCCTTCCGGCCCATGAATTCGGTTCTGTCCTGAAATTCGATCTGCCTGTATCGCAGGCCGCACCCCTATCGCGCGTCGGGAGCCTTTGATGGGACTTTGGATCGACACCGATATGGGCTTTGACGATCTGGCCGCGGTGCTGATTGTTATCCATGCCGGAAAGCAGATCGACGGAATGTCCCTGATTGCCGGGAATTCCCCGCTTGAACGCGTGCGGATCAATACAGCCAGTGCCGCACGCCAGTTTGGCTGGGGTTTCAAAATCTATACCGGTCGGGAAACGGCGGTTATGGGCGGACTTGAAACCGCCGAACGGATTCTTGGCCCCCTTGGCATGCAATCAAGCGGCGCACACCTGCCCGATTGCCGTCCGATTGCCGAAAGCAGCGCGTTCGACGGTCTTTGCAACTGGCTTGAAGGCAAATCCGGACCGGATGATGAACGCCATATTCTGGCCCTTGGCCCGCTTGGCAATATTGCATCCCTGGTTCTGGCCCGGCCTGATCTGGCGCGCAAAATCGACCGTGTGACATGGATGGGGGGTGCCGTAACGCGCGGCAATCACACCGCACTCGCCGAATATAATGCCTTTGCCGACCCCGAAGCTGTTGCCATTACCCTGTCCCATCAGGTGCCCCTGCGCATGGTTGATCTTGGTCTCTGTCGGCAGGTACAGGCCATCCCGAATGATGTGACACCCATCCGCAATGCTGGCGGAAAAAATGCCGGTCTTCTGGCGGACCTGACCGAAGGATATATCAATATTGCCCTATCACGCGGGCGCGATGCGATGGCGATTTTCGATCCTTGCGCGTCGGTCGCGGTAATTGATCAGGATGCGATCAGCTTTGCCGATGCACATATCGAAATTGATACCAGCCACGGCCCTTCGCGTGGGCAAACCATTGTTGACCCACACCCGACCGCGATCAAAAACGCGCAATATGCCGTTTCTGTTGACACAAAACGCGCGCGCGACCTGATCTTTTCAGCCCTCAAGGCGGAAGCAGCGAAATGAATAACCGCACGACAGAACCCGGTGATCTGACCTGCCATAAATTGCGCACACGTGCCATCGCCGCCGCACGCGGCGATGAACCGTTCGATATCCTGATTACCGGTGGCAAGCTCGTCGATATGGTGACCGGTGAAATTCGCAAGGCCGATATTGGCCTGATAGGGCCAATGATCGCAAGCGTCCATGAACCGGCAACCAGAAGCGACGCCCGCAAAATCATCAGCGCCCGGGGCGGTTATGTCAGCCCCGGCCTGATCGATACACACATGCATATCGAAAGCTCGATGGTCACACCGGCGATCTATGCCGAAACGGTCGTTGCCCGCGGCGTCACCACAATCGTCTGGGATCCGCATGAATTTGGCAATGTGCGGGGGCTTGATGGTGTCCGCTGGGCGATTGATGCAACACGTGACCTGCCATTGCGCGTACTTGTTCTGGCACCGTCCTGCGTTCCCGCCGCCCCCGGCCTTGAAATGTCCGGTGCTGATTTTGACGGTGATGCCATGGCTGAAATGCTGTCCTGGCCCGAAATCGCCGGGGTTGCCGAAGTCATGAATATGCGCGGTGTGATTGATCGCGATCCGCGCATGACCAATATCATGCAGGCTGGGCTTGCATCGGGGAAACTTGTCTGCGGTCATGCACGCGGCCTTGAAGGACCTGATCTTGCCGCCTTTATGACGGCCGGGGTCAGTTCTGATCATGAACTGGTTTCAAACGATGATCTGATGGCAAAACTGCGTGCCGGTCTTGCGATTGAAATGCGCGGATCGCACGACCATCTGCTGCCGGGTTTTGTCGAAACGCTTAATGAATTGGGTTTCCTGCCACAAACCGTCACGCTTTGTACCGATGACGTCTTCCCCGACGACCTGTTCAATGCTGGCGGGCTTGATGATGTGGTGCGTCGCCTGGTCCGTTATGGCATGAAACCGGAATGGGCGTTGCGGGCGGCAACCCTGAATGCTGCGATGCGCCTTGGCCGTTCCGATCTTGGTCTTATTGCGGCCGGGCGGCGTGCCGATATTGTCGTCTTTGACGACCTGACCGATTTTCAGGCGCGCCATGTCATCGCAAATGGCGAGACTGTTTCCGAGGCCGGTGAAATGACGGCGAAAGCCGTTTCGATTGATCCCGCCCCCCTTTCGGACACAATGAAGATGGATGTCCTGAGCATTGATGATTTTCGCGTGCCTGCGTCCGGGGATCGCGTCCGGATTGCCATCATCGACCGACCGCGCTTTACCCGCTGGGCGACGGCTGACACCGATGTAAAAGACGGCTATGTTGTGCCACCTTCGGGCACGACCATGATCGCGGTTGCCCATCGCCACGGAAAGGCGGACAGCAAACCACGCGTCGGCTTCCTGACCGGATGGGGTGACTGGAAAGGTGCTGTTTGCACCACCGTCTCGCATGACAGCCACAACGTTACGGTGTTTGGTGGCAACCCGCGCGACATGATGGTGGCGGCCAATGCCGTCATCCGTGCCGGTGGCGGTATGGCCGTGGCATCAAACGGTAAGCTTGATGCGCTTCTTCCCCTGCCGCTTTGCGGGCTGGTTTCGGACGCACCGATGGATCATGTTGCGCAGCAATTTGCCGATATCCGAACCGCCACGGATGCGATTGTCGACTGGCAACCGCCCTATCTGGTTTTCAAGGCCCTGTTCGGCGCAACGTTGGCCTGCAATCCCGGCCCGCACCAAACCGACCGCGGGATCGGCGATGTTACCACCGGTCAACTTCTGACCACGCCGGTTCTCGAAGGCTTATAGATCGCCAAATACCCCGCGATATCCATCATGTTATCGCGGGGAATCGCCTATTACTTCGCCGCGTCCAGTGACGCAAAATAACCCGGCTGATAATCGATTGGCAGGAAGCGGTCATGCAGTTGGCGGAACGTTTCATCGGGATCAAGATCGGCAAACAGATCCGGATGGAACCATTTTGCCATCTGCTGGATCGCGACGAACTGATAGGGGCTATTATAAAATTGGTGCCAGACAGCATGGAATGCATGCGTTTTTTGCGCCGCAATTCCAAGATAGGCCGAACGTGCCGGATAATATTCCAGCTTCTTCTCAACCAGTTGCGCATCCGCCCCCGGCCCGACCGGCACCCATTTCCCGCCCGGGACATAGGCATCCCACTCGGCACTGGTGACAATCACATGATCGGGACTTGAAACCAGAACCTGTTCGGCATTGATTTGCCCGAATGTTCCCGGGATCAGGTCCTTCGCGATATTGTCGCCCCCCGCCATTTCGACCATCGCACCGAAATTGCCGTCGCCAAACGAATGGCAGCAATCCTCGTAAAAACCGGCAGCCCGGTCGATGAAGACCTTGGGGCGCGCCGGATTGGTTTCCGCCAGTTTATCGGTCACGCGGGCAATTTCGGCGGCGCGGAATGTGATGAACTCTTCTGCGCGGGCTTCCTGATCGAACAGTTTGCCAAACAGCCTGATTGATGGCTCGGTATTGTGTTCCGGATCATGCCGGAAATCGACATAGATCACCGGAATGCCAAGCGCACCAAGCTTCTCAACATAGTTCGCCTCTTCAACGGCCTGTTGTGTTTCAAGGTTCAGGAACACGACATCAGGCTTTTGCGCAATCGTGGTTTCGATATCAATCAGGCTTTGTTCCAGCCCGGCAAAAGCCGGAATATCGCCAAATGCCGGGAACTTCGCCAGATAGGCCTGATAAGTAGCCGGGTCGGCCTCGATCAGATCCTTGCGCCAGCCAACAATCCGTTTTGCCGGATTTTCACGATCCAGAGCAGCGATGATATAAATCTGCCGCCCTTCACCCAAGACTGCCCTTTGGATCGGCGCATTGACCTCGACCTTGCGTCCGGCAATGTCGGTGACGGTGATCATTTCGGCCAAGGCCGTCTGAATAAAAAGCAGGCTTAAAGCGGCGGCTGTGATCAGGCGTGATATCGTTTTTACGATCATTATTATTCTCCGGGAATTTCTGATGGTCGGGCAATCGTGTCTGCACGCGCGCGCGCAAAAACGGTCAGGACAAACCCGATGGCGTAAACAAATCCGACAAGGAAATAGATATTTGAAAGTCCGGCGGCCTGACTGAACAAGCCACCAAGAGCGATACCCGCGATCGAGGCAAATTGCGCCGTACTTTGCGCAAGACCAAGGACGTGACCCTGGCGGTGGTCGCCCGCCGCCCGCGACACAAGGGCGGTCAGTACCGGCGTCGTCGCACCAAGCAACACACCCCAGATAAAATACATCGCGGTAAAAACAAAGATCGACCGGGTGGCACCGGCAAGCCCCGTCACCACCACGCATCCGGCAATCACCAGACACATGCCGCCCAGAATATCGCGCGCAGCACGCCCTTCGAAATAGCGCGCCCAAAGGGATGCCGAAACAACAAAACCAAGTGCCAGCAGGCCATAGCAAAAACCGACGACCCAGTTCCCGACATCAAAGATGTTCAGCACATAAATCGAAAACGGTGATTGGGTTACCATTCTGCCGAGTAGCAAAATGCCGAGAATGGTCAGAATGGAGATGATCTGTGGTGATCGCAAAATACTGATCTTTGCGACGGGCGTTGCATCCGGGGCAGCATCACGGTTTGTACCTTTTGGCTTTACAACCGGCAGCAATACCCAAACCGAGATCAAACAGATCGTGCAAAGAATGGCCGCGGAAAAGTTGATCCAGAAGAAAGCCGCATGATCAAGGATCACACCGCCAATCAACGCACCGCCAAGCGAGCCGACATTGGTTGAGACCTGAAGATAGGCAAACAGCTTTGCCCGTCTTGCTGGACTTTCGATACTGACACCGTAAGCCTGTGCCGGTGCAATATACCCAGCACAAGCCCCTTGCAAAAACCGCAACATCAGGATCAGCCAAACGTCATTGGCATAGGCGAGCGCAAGCTGGGTAATCGCAAGCCCGAAAAGGGCTCGCATCATCATGGCCTTATGACCGAACCGATCCCCAAGCCGCCCCCAGAACGTGCTGGTCAGCATGATGCCCAGCATCGGCCCGACATAGACCGCAATACTGGCAAATGTGAACAGGTCGTCCGAATGGCTTAATGAATGCAAATGAACGGGCCAGAACGGCCCGCTCATCTCCATTGCGCCCATCGAAACCAGCTGAATGATAAACAGAAGATGTATCTGCCAGCGAACGGACATCCGACTAGAAATCAGCCGTTACAGACAGCAGAGCCGTACGAGGTGCTCCGACAGAGACCATGCTGAATTCGTTGACACCCGCCCAATAGTCCTCGTCCGTTACATTCTGGATCGTCGCCCGGAAGGTAACTGGTGTTTCTGCGAAGATTGTTTTGTAACGGAGGCCCAAGTCCAGCGTCGTAGAATCCGGGATATCCAACGTATTCGTTGTGTTGACATATTGCTCGGAAACGTGGTTGACCGTGCCACTTAGCGTCAGCCCCTGCGCAAATGGTGTATCCCACTCGGCCGTCAGGTTGATTGACATTTCCGGTGCACCAACAGCCTGATTTCCCTTTGTTGTCGCACTATTGGTTTTTGTCAGTTCCGCATCCAGGAACATGACGCCGCCAAGCAACCGCACATTGGGCATAACTTCACCGAAAACACCAAGCTCGATGCCACGATTTCGCTGCTCTGCATCGGAATTGTAAACGTTATTTACCAACTGTCCCGATGGTTTCGTGATCTGGAATATCGCCGCCGTAGCACCGAAGTTACCGTAATCAAGCTTCACACCTGTCTCGATCTGCTTGGCAACGTATGGTGCCATTGCTTCGCCGGCATTGGTCGCTGTATTTGGTGCAATGCTGCCGCGGCTGAGCCCTTCAAGATAGTTGGCATAGACCGACAGCGAATTGTTTGGTTTCACGACAACACCAACCATCGGGGTCACGACGCTATCGTCATAACTTGAAGTTATCGCCCCGGTCGTGGCATTGAAGTTGTCCGTATCAATACGCTGATGACGAGCGCCCACTGTCACTTGCAGGAAATCATCCCACATCGACAGGGTATCTGCGATGGCAATCCCGCTCAGATTGGTTTCTGAGAGTTTTGGGCGGCCCGCCGGAACCACGACAGCATCCATCGGATTGGCAACAGGTGAATATATGTTGGAATTCAGAGTATCATCGCCGTTCCGCAATCCCCGGCTAAATTCATCGGAATAACGGCTGACTTGCAAAGTTGCCTGATGCCCGACAAAACCTGTTTCAAACTCCCCACGAACCCCCGCATCCGCGGTCCAGCGTTTGGTTTGAAATTTGGCATACGAAACGGTATCGGTTGTATCCCCGGCAGAGTTCTGGATTTCAGGATAACCGAACAGACGCTCGACCTGGGTTTTCCCGGCACCGAAACTACCGAACAAAGTCATTTTTTCGGTAAGGTCATATTCGGCCCCAAGAAGAGCTGACTGATCGGCTACCTCGGACCATTCCCACTCATTAGCAACGTTTCTATTCCCATCTGGCGCATGTGGCATTGAGGTAACAGCTCCATCCACCAGAAATTCCCGGAATGGCGCATTCAGGTTTTCACGTTGATCAATCAGGTCAAGTGTTGCTCTGAAATCATCACCACGATAATCAAGGGCAAGCGCCCCTAACGACGCTTCCCGTTCCTGATGATCAAGGTACGTATCGCCATTGTGGTAGCCACCATTGAAGCGGACGCCCACCTGATTCTCGTTGCCAAAGCGACGACCGAAATCAACGTTACCCCCTGCCTGCTCGCCAAATCCATAATCAGTACTGACCCGGTTCAGGTCTTCGTCTCCCGCACGTTTGGGAACGATGTTGATCGTACCACCAACACCACTATTAGGTGCCATTCCCCCCAGAAGCGCAGCGGGGCCTTTGAGAACTTCGATACGCTCGGCATAACCAGTCTGCGCACGATATGTTGGTGCAACACCGTAAACCCCATTGAAGGAAACTTCGCCAGAGTTGCCGGTATTCATGTTGAAACCACGGATTTGATAGGTATCAAGCATCCCGCCACTACTGTTTGGTGACCGAACGGATGGATCATGCTTTAAGACATCGGCAATCGTCTGGGCCTGCTGATCGGCAATCTTTTCGCTGGTGTAACTGGTGATGCTGACCGGCGCGTCCATGATGTCCGTGTTGCCCAGCATACCAAGACGGCCACCGGTCGCAACCTGGCCACCGGCATAGGCAGGTGGCAGATCGGATTGCGTGCTGTTGGCTTCAACGCGGATCGGATCAACAACCGCCGCACCGCTTTGCCCGGCTTCCGCCGCAGGGTCGATCAGGATCAGGGAATTTTCCCCGGTTTCACGATAGGAAAGCCCGGTACCGCGCAGCAATGTATCTATCGCGGCGGGAACCGTCATATCGCCGCGGATTGCGCGCGCACCATCGATAGACGGCAGATCAATCGTATAGGCAATCCGCCATCCCGAAGCGGCTCCGATTTCAGCAATCCCTTCGGCAAGGGAGGAAACCGAAATATCAAATGAATAGGTCGCCTGTGCAATTTCGGTCTGCACATTTGCCGCCAGCGCCCCCGATGTCGCTGGAACGACCATTGCCGTTGAAACCAGCAATGCCGAAATCAGAGAGTATGTTCTTGTTCTTGCTTGTTTGAATTCCAACTTCCCGCTCCATAAACGTCTTTTCTTTCAGGCAGGTCCCCCCTGCATCTAAAAGGACAAACGAACGGGAAATAAGAGTCCTCACATCGGAGAATGATTTTTTGCGAATTTCTCGCAATCTCAGTAAACAACAGTCAACCAGGGCGAGGTTCTGACGACCTTTGCGCCAATCGCATCGGCAACAGTTTCAAGCGATCCGGGAATATCGGTCGTCGGGAAACTACCGGAAATGCTGCGTGTTCCTACATCGCCAATCACAACGATGCGGCCTTCATCAAAGTTTTCCAACCGGGCGGTCAGCTCTGAAACGGACATGTTGTGCACACTAAGCCGCCCCTTCATCCAGGATAGTGCGAGTCCGACATCGCCGATTTCGGATGGCGAAAGTGTTCCGTTATTGACAATAACCCGCTGCCCCGGTCCCAGCAGAACACCGTTTTCATTCAGCCCGCTTGATACGCGAACAGCCCCATCCTCGACAACCACAACAGTCTGTTGTGAAAGGCGATCCACATTGAATCGGGTGCCAACGACCTGTACCGTGGCATCGCCGGTCCGCACCCGGAACGGATCGCCATTACGGTGGACAACTTCAAAAAATGCCTGTCCCCGCAATAATTGTATTTCCCGGTGGCCTTCATTGAAGTCGGTCGATAACGCACTGTTGGCCGCAAGCCGCACAACCGAACCATCGGGCAATTCAACCGCCGTGACATTTGACTGACCGGTAACGATATCGGCCTGGATGTTATCGATGAAATCGGGATGAAGGAAAAAGACCGCTCCCGCGACAAATGCCATTCCCGCAAGGACGGCAAAAGAGCGCCGCGGGCGGAACCATGAGAGGAAACCGGAAAGTGCTGGCTTCCTTCGGGTTTCAGAAAGACGTCTTGCCGGCTCCTCGATCCGGGCCCAAAGCACGCGCATCTGATCGAAGGCCAGCCGGTTATTGCGGTCTGCATTCAGCCATTGTTCGAACTCGTATTCCTGCTCAGCCGACAGCGAACCACCTGCCCGTCTTGCGTGCCAGAGTGCAGCTTCGTCCTTTTGCTGTTCAGTCGGTTCAAAAGCGCCTTGCATAGGTTCCCGTTTCGCCCGTCATGATCTGGCGTTCATATCAGTAAATGATGTGATCCGCCAAATTCCCTTTCTATAAACAATAACGGATGACGATAAAATATCCTCATAGCACGTATGGGATTTATCAGACGTCGTCGCGATAGGCTGCCAGCCGTTCCTGGCAATGGCGCATGGTCCGGGCCAGTTGTTTTTCCACCGCACTGACGGAAATGCCATACTTTTTCGCCAATTTTGCGTTGGATATGCCATCGACACGATGAAGGATGAACATCTCGCGCGCCTTTGGCGAAAGTTCCAGCAAGGCACGGTCAAGCGCGGAAAGCGCCTGACGGGCTTCGGTATGATCGTAAGGAGACGTCGTTTCACACTGCCATATCTGATCCGGAAGGACCCCGTTCATGGCCTTCGCGCGGCCAAAGGTGCTGCGGTGATGATCAATGACGGCATTGCGTACTGACGCATAAAGCATCTTGGTATTGGCTTCCGGCTCGCCGCAATCACCGGACTGCATCAGACGCGCATAGACATCCTGCACAAGTTCGGCCGCAACTTCACGATCACGTATCCGCCGAACAACCATCGCGACAAGCTGACGCCGATGGTCTTCGAACAGCTTTGCAAGTGTGTTCCGCCAGAAACTCATGCGTATGTTCTATCATTACCTATGAAACTCCGCCCTATGGCCCGTTTCGCGCGCCCGGACAGACAGCCCCCACAACGGTGACGAGCGGAAAGTATCAGTAATGATAATCATTTTCAATATTGTTGATGCTTTTTGTAACCACACCAATCAAAACATGCGAAGCATCGATAAGTGGCGATGCCTTAGCTGATCAGATGCCCTTTCGATCGCCCATTCACCGACCACGATTAACAAGGGCAAAGCCACGCATTGATCTCGTGGGTAATGGCAGCATCGGCGCCGTCCGACAATAACATGGCCAAACGTTCAATTACGGCTTCACGCCAGAACGGACTGTCCTGCAACTGTCTGGGCATCCAGCCGGGAAGCTTCGCAAGATTTTCATATATATCTGCTGCATCCTGATGACCGGCCAATGCTTCTATTATTTCGTCCGCACGCGGGTCATTTAGAAGTTCGGCAGCTGCGTCTGGCGCAGTGTTGACACGCTGGCGCATCACAGCCATCCAGGCAGCAAAACAAAGGGCAAATGTACCGATCTTCTTGCTTTCCTGTGGCAGGTCGCAGGCCGGGGCAAAAATCCGCTGCGGGAGTTTTTCTGTGCCATCCATGGCGATCTGGCGAGTTTCATGTGCGATTTCCGGGTTGCGGAAACGCGCGACCAGTTCGGCCCCGTAATCCGAAAAATCAATCCCGGCAAGCGGTGCCATCGTTGCAGCAGCATTTTCCATATGCTGCGCAACAAGTTGCGAGAAAGCCTCGTTCGCCATGGCGTCGCGGACATAGCGGTAATCACCGACTTGCCCCAAATAGGCGATCAGGGAATGGCTGCCGTTAAGCATACGAAGCTTCATAAGCTCGTATGGCTCTACATCGTGAACCAGAATTGCACCGGCTTCTTCCCAGGCGGGCCTGCCATCGGGGAAATCATCCTCGATAACCCACTGTGAAAAGGGTTCGGTTTCAATTGCCGCCGGGTCGTCGATCCCGGTTAAACGCTTGGCATCCGAAAGCGTTGTCGCGGTTGCAGCCGGGGTAATCCGGTCAACCATCGTCGAAGGGAACGACACATTATCCTTGATCCAGCCTGCAAGGTCCGGGTCGCTCCGCTTGGCAAAGTCAATCACACCGTTGCGCAACAACACCCCGTTCGATGGCAGGTTGTCACAAGAAACGATTGTAAATGGACGAATACCGGCCTGTTTGCGGCGCTTCAGCCCGGCAACCAATATCCCGAGAAGCCCGGTTGGCGTGGCGGGATATGCCAGATCATGTTTTACAGCCGGATGTTCCGCCTGAACCGTCCCCGACACCCGATCAATGCCATATGCCTTTTCGGTGACCGTGATGGTAACAATCCGGATTTCCGGATCGGCAAGCGCATCCAAAACCTGTGCAACATCGCGCGAAGCCGCTATTGCCTTTGACAGGCTGGTGATCCTGCGGGCCTTGGGGCCATCCGGATGACGTTCAATCACCGTAAAGGCGCTGTCCTGGGCATTCAGGGCATCGACAATATCAGTGCTGCGCAAACTGACACCGAGGATGCGCCAGTTCCCGCCTTTGGCCTGCATCGCCACGTCGGTATAAACCGCCTGATGGGCACGGTGAAAAGCACCAATGCCGATATGCACGATACCGGCCGTTGCCATATCTGCATGGGGGGCAGCAGCGGAATTATCAGAAGGTGTCATTTTTGGGCCCCAAGCAAATCAAACCTTGCAGAAAGTGCCGTCATTACCCCCCGCAACTCGGCAAGGCCCTTGAGACGCCCGATCGCCGGATAACCCGGCTGTCCCTTCCGGTTCAGGTCATCAAGAATATCCTGCCCGTGATCCGGACGCATGGGGATGTTCCAGTCCGCACGTCCCGCAGCCTTCCGGCGTGCTTCCTCTCGCAGGATTTCCTCGATCAGATCGACCATGTTGGTGTCACCGTCCAAGTGCTCTGCCTCGTGGAAACTGCACGGCAAGCCTTCGCTTTCGCGTTTGGTATTGCGCAAATGGATGAAATGCACGCGATCCCCCCAGCGCCTCATCATCCCCGGCAGGTCATTTTCAGGACGGACACCAAGCGAGCCGGAACATAACGTAATACCGTTCTCCGCGATATCGATAGCACGCATGATAAAGGCGTAATCGTCTTCGGTCGACATGATCCGCGGCAACCCCAGAAGCGCGAAGGGGGGATCATCGGGATGGCAACACATACGAATACCAACCTCGCGCGCGACCGGAACAACTTCTTCGAGAAACGCGACCAGATTGGCCCGCAGCGTATCGGCGTCGATCGCGGCGTAGGTTTCAAGCAGGGCACGCAGATCATCCAGAGAGAGGTTTTCAACCGACCCCGGCAAACCAAAGGCAACCGTTCGTTCCAGCTCGGCACGGCGTTTGTCCGTCATTTCGGCAAAACGGTTTTTGGCTTCGGCAACGATTCCGGCGGGATAGTCATTTTCCGCACCGGCACGGTTCAGGATGAACAGGTCAAACGCGACGAAATCGGTCAGGTCAAAACGCATGCAGGTCGCACCGTTGGCTAGTCGCCAATTCAGATGCGTGCGTGTCCAGTCAAGAACCGGCATGAAGTTGTAACAGACAATACGGATGCCGGAATCGGCAAGGTTGCGAAGGCTTTGCTTGTAAGCTTCGATGTGATTACGCCACGGACCAACCTGACGTTTGATCGATTCGGAAACCGGGAGACTTTCAACAACATCCCAGGTCAGCCCCGACGGCGCACCATCTTTCATGGTCGCGATTTCGGCATGACGCCTGGCAATTTCATCGGAAGTCCAGACAGCGCCACTCGGCACATGATGAAGGGCGGAAACCACACCATGTGCACCGGCCTGACAAATATCGTCAATGCTGACCAGGTCACTCGGGCCGAACCATCTCCAGGTTTGTTTCATGTGTTTCTCTCTGTATTGGCGTGGTGTCTTCAACACCGACTATAACGGTTGTGAACAGTATCACGACATAATTTTGTTGACTAGTATGGTAGTATGCATCATGAATCAGAAAAGCAAGGAGAGATTGATGGGCGATCCCGAACAAAACGACTGGGAAATCACGCACGATCAGGCTGTCGGCCCACAGATCCATCGCATCATACGCGAACGGATCGTGTGTACGGACCTGCTTCCCGGTGTGCGCCTGTCCGAAGCAGAACTTGCAAAACATTTTAATGTCAGCCGCCAACCTGTCCGCGAAGCTTTCATCAAGCTTGCCGACGAGGGTCTTTTGGAAGTTCGTCCGCAGCGCGGAACCTATGTGCGGAAAATTTCTGTTGCCGCTGTTCTTGACGCACGATTTGTCCGCGAAGCCATTGAAGCCGACATTGCACGCTTTGTTGCAAAAGAACCTGACGATGCGTTTCTTGCCCGTCTCGAACAACTGATTTCCGATCAGCGCAAAGCAATGAAAGGCGATGCGCGGTCGTTTCTGAAATTGGATCATGACTTCCATCGCTGCCTCGCCGAAGCCGCGGGGAAAACCTATGCATGGAAAGTAGTCGAAGACGTCCGCGCCCAGCTCGACCGGGTCCGGTATCTCAGCTACTTCCAGTTTCCGATGGATGAAATCATCGAACAGCATGTCCGAATTGTTGCGGCGATCACAGCCCGTGATCCCGAAACAGCCAGCGCAGCCATGCGTGAACACCTCCGTGAAATCCTGCATACGCTGCCTGATATTGCCCGCTCCAAAACGGAGCTTTTTGATGACGCCAATTCTGCGTTGTCATCCTGAGACGTCAACCGAACTGGGAGGAAAATATGCTAAAAAAAACGACCAAAAAACTTATGATCGCTGGTGTCGCAGCCATGATGATGAGCAGTTCCGCGATTGCGGCTGAAATGACCCTCAAACTTGGCCATCTCGCCAATGAACAGAATTCCTGGCACAAGGCTGCGGTCAAATTCGGCGAAGAACTCTCAAGCCTTACCGACGGCCGCATTGATGTTCAGGTCTTCCCGAACGAAACGCTCGGCAAGGAAATCGACCTGATCAACGGCATGCAGCTTGGTTCGGTCGATATGACTATTACCGGTGAAAGCCTTCAGAACTGGGCTCCGATGGCGGCCCTTCTGGCTGTGCCTTACGCCTATCCCACTCTAGAAGACATGGATGCGGTTGCCAGCGGCGAAATCGGTTCAAAAATCGAAGATCAGATCGTCGAAAAGGCACAGATTCGTCCGATCGCCTATTTTGCACGTGGTCCGCGTAACCTGACCTCGAACCGTGAAATCAAAAGCCCGGATGATCTCAATGGTCTGAAAATGCGCGTTCCGAACGTGCCGCTGTTCCTCGATGTCTGGAAGGCGCTTGGCGCACAGCCGACACCGATGGCGTTTTCCGAAGTCTTTACCTCGCTTCAGGCTGGCACGATTGACGCGCAGGAAAACCCGCTTGCTCTCATCGATTCCGCCAGCTTCAATGAAGTTCAGAAATTCGTGAACAAAACCGAGCATGTTCGTTCATGGATCTACCTGACCATTTCGGAAATCACCTGGAACAACCTGTCTGACGAAGACAAGGCTGCAGTGACCGAGGCCGCAAAACGCGCACAAGCTTACGAACGCGACCTGTTCGCCGCGGACGAAGAACGCCTGACCAAAGAACTTCAGGAAAAAGGCATGACCTTTGTTGAAGTCGACAAAAAGGCCTTTGCTGCAAAAGCTAAAGATGCAGTTCTCGCCAATGTTTCCGACGAAATTCGTCCGTTCGTCGAAGAACTCTTCACAAAATAAAATGTGCGGGATCGGTCACTTCGCGTGACCGATCTCTTTCCGACGGGGAAGCAACGTGCTTTTTGCCAGATTATACGCGTTCATTATCGCACTGTGTCGCATCGCAACGGGGGCTGCCTTCAGCATCCTGATGTGCACGGTTCTGATACAGGTCTTTTCGCGCACCTTCATGCCCAGCTCTCCGGTCTGGACAGAAGAACTAACGCGCTATGCCCTGCTATTTCTCGCCGCTTTCGGCGTTGGTCTCTCGTTCCGCAATGGTGAATTGGTCAATGTTGATATCGTATGCGAAATGCTACCCCTGCGCATACAGCGAGCGCTCATGTTCGTTTCAGCCGCACTAACCACTGGCTTCTGCCTGATTCTGGTATCCCCCGCATGGAGGTTCGTTTCCATCGGTGTCATGCAAACCTCGCCTGCACTCGGGGTCCGAATGGACTTTATCCACGCGACGGTATTCATCCTTCTCGTGCTGCTTAGCCTTTTCGCAACCTTGCGTATGATCCGTGTTATCGCCGGTGTATCTGACGGAAAACCCGAAGACACGACAAAGGACTTTCCATGAGCCTTGCAATCTTACTTGGCGTTTTCGCCCTTGGCCTTGTTATCGGGCTTCCCGTTGCCGTTACTTTGGGCCTGTCTTCGCTTTGTTATCTGCTCATTGAAGGCATTCCGCTCGTCGTCATCCCGCAAAAAATGTTCGCGGGAATGGACGTCTTTGTTCTGCTTTGCATCCCTGGCTTCATCCTTGCCGGGAACCTGATGAATGGGGGTGGCATCACGCCGCGCATCGTCCGGTTCGCCAATGCAATGGTGGGCTGGATGCGCGGTGGGCTGGGCCTTACCAACGTTACCGGCTCCATGCTGTTTGGTGGCATTTCTGGTACTGCGGTTGCCGATGCTGCTTCCATCGGTGGCATGATGATTCCCGGCATGGTCCGCGCCGGTTATACCCCTGCCTTTTCTGCTGCGGTGACCGCGGCCTCATCTACGGTTGGCCCGATCATCCCGCCAAGCATGCCAATGATCATCGTCGGCGCACTTTCGGGTATCTCTGTTGGCAAAATGTTCATCGCCGGAGCCATCCCGGGCATCCTGATGGGCATTGCCATGATGATTACCTGCTACATCATCGCTGTTCGTCGCAAATTCCCCCACCAGCCATGGCAGGGCTTTGGCGAACTGCTTCGCTCCTTCATGGGGGCCTTCTGGGCTCTTGCCATGACCGCACTAATCGTTGGCGGTCTGCTAAGCGGCATAGTCACGCCTACAGAAACCGCCGTCATCGCAAGCCTCTATGCCCTGATTGTGGGCTGCTTCATTTATCGTGAACTGCCACTGCGCAAGGTTCCAAAAATCATTGTCGATAGCGCCGTCACTGCGGCGGCCATTCTGGCCCTTGTAGGTTTGGCCAACGTGTTTGGCTGGATTTTGGTTTCTGAACGCATTCCCCAGATGATCTCGAATGCGGTCTTGTCCGTGACCGACAATAAATATGTCGTCATTCTACTGATCAATTTGGTGCTGCTTGTTGTCGGCATGTTCATGGAAACCATCGCAGCCCTGATCATCCTGTTTGTGCCGCTTCTGACACTGGCGACCAATGTCGGAGTTGATCCGATCCATTTTGCGGTTTTTGCCGTTCTCAACCTGATGATCGGTCTGACAACTCCGCCGGTTGGGATTTGCATGTTTATCTGTGCAAACATTGCCAAGGCACCGGTCACCACGGTGATCCGGGCCCTGATGCCGTTCCTTCTGACGAACATCATGATCCTGTTTCTTGTTTCCTATATCCCGGCGCTGTCAACCTGGCTGCCGTCCCTGATGGAGTAATCTATGCAAACACGTGTTTGCCGTCTGTATGGCCAAGACGATCTGCGGATCGAAACAGAAAACGCCCCTGCTCCCGCCCATGACGAAGTTCTTATCCGCGTCGGGGCCGGCGGTGTGTGTGGTTCGGATATGCATTATTATTTCGAAGGCGGCATCGGCCAGATCCGCGTGCGCGAACCGATCATTCTGGGCCATGAAGCCGCCGGGGCGATTGTTGCACTTGGCCCCGATGTTACCGGGCTTGTCATCGGACAAAAGGTCGCGATCAATCCAAGTCACCCATGCGGCACTTGCAGCTATTGCAAGAAAAACCTGCAGCAGCATTGCCTGAACATGAAGTTCTTCGGCTCTGCAATGCCAATGCCCCATATTCAGGGAGCATTCCGTGATCTGGTCAATGTCCGGCAAGGCCAGTGCTTTGCGATCAGCAATCAAACAGATATCGGCCATGCCGCCTGTGCAGAACCACTGGCAGTCTGTCTGCATGCCGTGGCGCGTGCTGGTGACCTTTCGGGGAAAAAGGTTCTGATTACCGGGGCTGGCCCGATTGGAAGCCTTTGTGCCGCCGCGGCCAAACGTGCCGGGGCCAGTGAAATCGTTGTTACCGATTTGCAGGATTTCGCGCTGAATGTTGCGCAGCAAATGGGTGCAACCCGCACCATCAATATCGCCAATGCCGCGGACGACCTGAAAGCCTATGAACAGGACAAAGGTCAGTTTGACGTTTGTCTGGAATGTTCGGCAGCCCCGGCAGCATTGCGGTCTGCAATCAGTGTTTTGCGGCCGCAGGGTATTCTGGTTCAGGTCGGGGTTGCAGGTGAAATCCCTGTCCCCTTCAACCCGCTGGTCGCCAAGGAAATCACGATCACCGGAACCTTCAGATTCCACGCGGAATTTGCCGATGCTGTGCGCCTGATTGACCGCGGTGACATAAATGTCACCCCAATCATCACCCAAACCTATCCGCTTGAAACCGCACAAGAAGCGTTTGAAGTCGCACGAGATCGAAGCAAATCGGTTAAAGTTCAATTGTCTTTCGCCAATTGAACTTGCTTCCTGTTTATCCGAATACCAAGAAGGCTGTGGCATTATTCATGTCACAGCCTTCTTCATGAGGCCCCCTAGTTAGGCCCGATGAAACGTCTGGCAGGTTTACCATCTTGCCAAACCCCCGGCACGCGGCTGAAGATTGATGTGCCTCACATTCCGGGACGACTTGTTAAATTGTCGTCCTTGGGCAAAAGAGACGTTTGACTTGCCGGATGAAGACAATTCCGACAGAACTAAGCAAATGAACAATGCGCGTTGGTAAAACCAGCGCATGGGAGGCGCTAAGTGTCCGGTTTCCATTGGTCGCGCAATCAGCGTATGAGTTTGGTTGGCCGATACACGCTTTTATCGGTCGGCGTTGTAATATGTGCGCTTGTCGCACTGAGCTTCTTTTATCAGCGTTTTTCCAATGAACTGATTGACCGCCTGACGGGTGAGCGCCTGAGCGCGCAGGTTGCAGCAACATCAAACAAACTTTCCGCATTTCTGGACGCCCGCATTTATCAATTGGTGACCCTGTCAAACCACCCGGCCTTACCGGCCTTCATTGATGCGCCAAATTCACCGCAGGCAGAAGAGGCGTTTGCATTGCTGCGGGTCGAGGCGGATTCACCTGATTTGTATGGCGTGCTGTTTTTTGACTGGAATGATAATCTGGACAGACTGGTTGCCGGGCAAGCCGCGTCCGGCCCGCCATATTGGTCCAAAACCGGTTGGGATATCCGGGGTCTTCCCCGCGTCGAACATGAAGGTATCGAATTCATCGGGCCGCAACTGCCCGAAAATGGGAATTCCGGCTGGATTTTGATGCGTCAGCATATTCGCGATAACGGGCTTGGCCAGAATACGTCTGTTGCGCTTCATATGCGTCTTGCATCCCTGACCGAACTCCTTGTCAGTGCTGGTGTTGCCGGGGTGATTGAACCGCTTTTGCGAACGCCAGGTGGTGTTGTTCTGGACCCAACGGGCCGTCCGGCCGAAGTCACCGGTGAACTGATTGAAGGCCCCAGCATTCTTCCGGGCTGGAATATCGTCATGAGTGTTCATCCAGGCACCATTTTGCAACCGATTGATCAGACCCGGTTTTGGCTTTATGTCACAGCGACCCTTATAATCCTGGTCATTCTGGCAATCTTTTTTGCCCTGTCGCGCAGCCTGCGGCGAAGGGTTGATACACTGGTTCAGGGCGCGCACAGCATTGCATCAGGCGATCTATATTACCGTCTGCCCGAAGGCCGCCGCCGTGATGAAATCAGCACGGTTGCCAAAGCATTCAACACCATGGCATGGCAGCTTAAAGACCTGATTGACCGAACCGTTCGCGCCGAAAAACTTGCAGTACTTGGACAGTTTGCAACGGGCGTTGCCCACGAAGTTCGCAATCCGTTGGCCACGATGAAAACCACCGTTCAGGCCCTCACCCGCAAGGAACAGGATGGTGAACGCAAGGTCTTGCTTGACGACATGGGCCATCAGATTGATCGCCTTTCACGCGTGGTGAACGATCTTCTGGCTTATGGACGCCCGGGAGAGGCCAATCTGCAAAATGCCGAAGTTCGCGAGCTGTTTCGTCAGTCTTCCCGAGTTCTTGAACCGATTGCCAAAGAAGCGAATGTCCGGTTTTACACCAGCGGCGATTCCAGGCTGAAGCTTCATATCGACCCGGATCAGGTTTTGCAGGTTCTGCTTAATCTTGGCATCAATGCCATTCAGGCCTGCAAGGTCGGCGGCACCGTCGGTTTGCGGGCAGAACAGAACGAAGAATGGGTAGAAATCCGCGTCACAGACGATGGCGCGGGCATCCCCAAACAGCATTTGCTTGACGTGGTACAACCATTTTTTACCATGAAAAGCAAAGGGACCGGTCTTGGCCTGACGATCAGCCAGCAGCTCGTCGAGGCCAATCAAGGTACCATTCATATTGAAAGCGCCCCGCAAGAGGGCACGACAATTACATTGAAGTTCCTCGCCGCAAAAGCAGGAACTTCCGAGGAGGAATATCCCGAAAATGTCACAGAAGATCAGAATACTGATCGTCGACGATGAGGAATCGTTCGTTCGTTCTTTGAGTTTTGCACTAAGAACAGAAGGTATGGACGTCACGGGCGTTCATTCCGGCGAAGATGCCTTTCTCGAAGTTCGGAAGAACCAGTTCGACATTATCCTGCTTGATCTGCGCCTGCCCGGCGCCGATGGCATGGAGGTCCTGAACAGTATCCGTAATCTTGACATTGATATACCTGCGATCATGATCTCGGCGCATGGCGATACCCGTGCGGCAGTCAAGGCCGTCAAACTTGGGGCCGCAGACTATCTTAGCAAGCCGTTCGAACTTGATGAGCTGATCCACACGATCAATACCGTTCTGGATCAAAATCAGACGGCACTGGAACTGGAATATCATCGTAAACGCGATGTTCCGGCCAACGGCCTGATCGGCGATTGCACAGTCATGAACAACCTGCGCACCACTATTGAACGCGTCGCCAAAAGTAGTGCCAGCCGTATTCTTTTGCTGGGAGAGTCCGGCACTGGCAAGGCATTGGTCGCACGGGCAATCCATGGCGAAAGCCCACGATCATCGCGCGCCTTCATCGAGGTGAACTGCGCAGCATTGCCCGAGCAACTGATTGAGTCCGAACTCTTTGGCGCGGAAAAAGGCTCCTATACAGGTGCCCATCAGAAACGTACCGGTCTGGTAAAGCTCGCAGATGGTGGCAGCCTGTTTCTCGACGAGATCGGCGAACTTCCGCTGGCTCTGCAGGCCAAATTCCTGCACTTCCTGGAAAATGGTGCTTATCGCCCGGTTGGCAGCGAGCATTCGGCATCGGCCGATGTACGTGTGATTGCGGCAACCAACCGCGACCTTGCCGAAGAAGTCCGTCTAGGCAATTTCCGCGAAGACCTGTTCTATCGGTTGAATGTCATTACCATTGATATCCCGGCCCTTCGGGAACGGGGGGACGACATCATCAAACTGGTCGAACATTTTGCCGATAAACAGGCAAAGGCCGAGGGATGCCAACCGATCAAGTTTGCACTGGAAACGGTTGATATTTTGCTTGCACATCGTTGGCGCGGGAATGTACGCGAACTCAAAAACCTGATCGAACGGCTGACCATTTTGTATCCGGCAAAGATGATTTACCCGGAACTCCTGCCTGCCGAATTTCATGAAGACGAGTTGCATGGCGAACGGGAACCCCATCAGCCCGCAAGCTCTAACGCGCCGCAATTGCAGGATCGCCTTGATACCACGGAACGCACTCTGGTGCGGGACGCGCTTGATCAGGCAAACGGGCACAAGGGCCGGGCGGCAGAAATCCTTGGCATTTCACGACACGCCTTAAAGCGAAGGTTGCAAAGACTGGGACTGCAATAACAAAAAGGGCGGTTCCGGCCATTCACGAAATCAAAAGCCATTGAGCGAAAACCGCTCAATGGCTTTTTCCGTTCGGAGCGCCAACCGCTCATACCCGCGCGCATTGTTTGTGAGCGCCCGCACATCCATCGCACAAAACCGCAATCTCCCTGCCTTTTTCCTTTTAGTGATCAGTTGGCACAGCCTTTGCCAATCAGTGGGACAAAGGTACAAACACGAATGGAACAACCATTCGTAGGGAGGATACATCATGGAGATGCTCAAACGCCCGGTTTCCGGGTGCATCACCATAATTATTGCCGCGTTCACAATGCTTGTCGCCAATAGCGCACAAGCCGAACGTTTTGAGCTGGGCGCATCAGCCAAAGAAGCGGATGCGGTGATCGGCTGTTTGTACCCCATGACCGGTCGATCAGCGACCTATGGTCGAGACAGCATCGTCGGCATTCAAATCGCACTTGATGACCTTGCCGCTGAAACCAAGGCAGGACTAACCCCACCAAAACTTCGCATCATTGCCGATGATCCGCGATCAAAGGCTTCTTATGCCGTGCGTTTGGCACAGGACTTCATCGCCAAGGATAAAGCCCGGTTTTTCTGCGGGATCGTATCATCAGGCGTTGCCCACGCAGTAAGCGACCTTGCCAGTCAGGAAAAAGTCATCATGATCGGAACCGATCATGCTTCTTCTCGGCTCAGCATCGAAGCCGGTCATGATTATTATTTCCGGGTCACAAATGACAGCTGGACCAGCATGGCCGCAGGGGCGCGCTATCTGCGCGACATTCAAAAGGAAACTGGCTGGAAACGGCTGGCCTTTGTGGGGCCCGACTATGATTATGGGCATGTTTCCTGGACGGACTTGCAACTGGCACTCGATGGCCTTGGCGTTCAATATGAAACCGTCAGCGCATTATGGCCCAAGCTCTATGAGCCGGACTATTCGATCTATATCAATGCCCTGCAATCGGCGAAGCCGGACGTCGTTGTCACCGCACTTTGGGGTGGAGATTTCATTGCCTTCATCAAACAGGCATCAACGACCCGTTTCTTTGAAACCACCCGTCTGGCCAATTTTGATACCGGTGCCAATTACGATGTGATGATGGCGCTGGGTAATCAGCCCTATCCCGGCCTGATCCTTTCGGCTCGTCATCACAATAATTGGCCAGAAACCGGACGTAACAAACGATTTGTCGCGCAATTCCATGACCTGACCGGTCGTTATCCGACTTATGCCGCCGAGGGTGCCTATACCGGCATTATTGCAATTGCGCGTGCCATCGAAAAGGCGGGCGGCTCAGACGATGACAGGGCTCTGATCACCGCACTCGAAGGGTTGCAACTGGCCCTGCCCGAAGACCCGCCGGGCTTTGCATCCTATATCGATCCCGACACCCACCAGATTGTCCAGGCGCAAGCCGTGGGCACGGTCGTCCATAACGAAGATTTTCCGCCATCGAAACTGATGGTGGGGAATTGGGCGATCTATGACGCCGAAGACCTCAAACCGTCAAAAGAGATGGTCAAACGCCGCCGCGATGCCGTGGCCGGTGGGTCTGAGGCTGTTCCACCGCCATCTCCATAGACCTTTCCCAAGGGAGGAAAAAAGTGAAGAATAATAAAACAACTTTCAGTAATTATCTGGTTTCGGGCGTCGCTGCCCTTGCCTTGACGGCCGGCCTTGCATCAGCTGCATCGGCTGCCGAAAACGGCAAATTCCGCGTCGGCATCGTCACCTTCCTGTCTGGCCCGGCTGCTGGTCCGTTTGGCGTTCCTTCTGCGAATGCCGCCAAAATTCTTGTCGAAGCGCTTAACAAGGGAGAAGTACCGGCACCTTATAACAAGCTTGGCATCAATGGGGCGGAAATCGAAGCAGTTATTATTGATGAGGCTGGTGGTGCAACCAAGCAGGTTGAAGAATACCGCAACCTTGTCCAGCGCCAGAAAGTTGATGCCGTGATCGGCTATGTGTCTTCGGGTGATTGCCTCGCAGTTGCTCCTGTAGCAGAAGAACTGAAAACCTTCACTATTGCGTATGATTGCGGCACTCCCCGCCTGTTTGCGGATAACCCCGATGCACAATATATGTTCCGTACCGGCCTTGATGCATCGGTCGACAATATCGGTGCCGTTCGCTATCTCAAAGCAACCCGTCCGGACGTAACCCGTCTGTCAGGTATTCAGCAGAACTATTCCTGGGGTCAGGACAGCTGGGCTGACTTTACCGCTGCAGCGGCAAAACTGCTGCCGGAATCAGAAATCGTCGAAGAACAGTTCCCAAAAATCTATCAGGGCCAGTATGGCGCAGAAATCTCTGCCCTGTCGGTCAAACGTCCGGAAATCGTCCACAGCTCCTTCTGGGGTGGCGACATGGAAGCCCTGGTTCTTCAGGCAAATGCCCGTGGCCTTCTTGAAGACGCCACCGGTTTGCTAACCTGCGGTGAAGCGAGCCTTGCCACCTATAAAGATCAGGCACCAAATGGCATGATCATTGGTGCGCGCGGTCCGTTCGGTGCATTTGCGCCGGACAACGCCCTGAACACCTGGTTCAAGGGTGCTTATAACGCCGCCTATGATCTTGATCCGGTTTACCCGGCAACCAAGATGGCACAAGCGATCCTCGGCCTGAAATTTGCCGCTGAAAATGCAGGCCTTGCCGACAAGGAAATCCCGACCGCAGATCAGCTTGCGACGGGCCTCAAGGGGGCAACCTTTGAATCCGTTTCGGGTACTGTCGAAATGGCGCGCGGCAATGGTCATCAGGCGATGCAGGGCATCACCTATGGCGAATACCACTATGAAGACGGCAAGGCGTCCATCGTCAATACCGTTTCATTCTCTGGCGAATGCGTAACTCCGCCAGAAGGTGTTTCTGCCGCAGACTGGATTGCCCAGGGCTTCCCGGGCGCTCAGTGTAACTAAACGCAATCTTCCTGCGATGCGGGCATCTCTTTTGCGGGATGCCCGCCCTTTTCCCTGCACACTGGATATTTGTGATGACAAGTCTTCTTGCCGTCCTGATTGATGGCTCGATCTATGCATCGTGGCTGTTTCTCGTGGCCGCTGGCCTGACCGTGATTTACGGGGTGATGCGCATCCTGAACATGGCGCACGGCAGCTTCTATGCCATTGGCGCCTATTCGGCAGCATCCCTTGTTGGCTGGTATTTCAACAACGGTATCGGCCCGGCCTGGATCAGTTATCTTTTGCTGGTTGGTGCGGCACTGGTTGCCGGACTGATTGTCGGCGTGATCATTGAACGCGGATTGCTGCGCCTGATGTACGGCCGCGACGAAATCCTGATGGTGATCATTACCTATGCGCTTTTGCTTATCCTTGAAGACACGATGAAAATCGTCTGGGGGGTCAATCCGTATTTCGCCTATCAGCCCTATTCCGAACTCGGCCGAACGTCTTTTGGACTGCTTAAGGTTTCGAATTACGACCTGTCACTGGTCGGGGTTTCGGCCGTCATTGGCCTTGTTTTGTGGGGGCTGCTCGAACGCACCAATACCGGCAAGGTATTGCGCGCGGTGATCCATGACCGCGAGATCGCGGTGGCGATGGGCGTTAATGTCCGCCTCATGTTCACCATCACCTTTGTCATCGGTACCATCCTTGGTGCACTTGCCGGTGCGCTGACCGCACCTGCCATCTCGGTTGTGCCGGGTATCGGGATTGAAGTCATCGTTCTGGCCTTTGCCGTGGTCGTGATTGGTGGACTTGGCAGCATCGGCGGTGCCGCGGTTGGCGCCCTTCTGGTTGGATTGAGCCGCGCCGCTGCCGTTCATTATGCCCCTGAATTCGAACTTTTCGTCATTTACGGCGTGATGTCGCTGGTTCTGGCGTTCCGCCCCGAAGGCCTGTTTGGCCGTACTTTGGCGAGGAAAATCTGACATGCGCTTCGATAAAACTGAAATCTCGCTTGCTGCAATTGCGATTGCCTGCGTGCTGTTCGGGTTTGTATCGCCCGGCTGGCTGATCTTCCTTTTGACCATCGCCTTTGCCAAAGCCCTCGTTGTGCAAGGCGTTGTCATGCAGATGCGCTCCGGCCTGGTATCGTTTGGCCAGGGCCTATTTTACTGCATTGGTGGATATACCGTCGGCATGGGTGGCCAGTTCTTTGGCATCCATGATGCAATTGCTGCCCTGGCCCTTGGCATGCTGGTGGCAATTGCGGTTGCCATGTTGCTGGGGCTGTTGCTGACCCGATATCGGGACATCTTCTTTGCGATGCTGTCGCTGGCCTTTTCGATGATCCTGTTCGGCATCCTTGTCAAAAGCCCTGAACTGGGCAGTACGGACGGATTTAACGTGCATAACTGGACCGTCTTTGGCTGGGCGCCAGAAGGCGGCGAAGGCAGTCAGCTTACTGTCTTCACCCTGACCGTTCTGGCAGGTCTGGTCATTGCCGTTCTGATCCACCGTTACACCAAGGCCGGGATCGGCGTGATCTGCGAAGCCGTTCGCGAAAACGAAGTCCGCGTAGAATATCTTGGTCTCTCGCCGCGCTGGCTACTGTACGGCAACTATGTCTGTGCCGCAGCAGTTTCCGCACTTGGCGGTGGATTGACTGCCCTGGCCACCGGGCATGTCGACCCTGAAATGGCCTATTGGACCACATCGGGCGAATTCATCTTTATCGCTCTTCTCGGCGGGTTGGGTCATGTCGCCGCTCCGTTCATTGCCGCCGTGGTTTTCTCGGTCGTGCGGACCTATGCAATCGAACTGGTTCCCCATACCTGGCAGATGATCCTCGGATTTACCCTTTTGGGTGTCATCGTCTTCCTGCCTAAAGGGCTCTGGAGCCTGGTATCACGGAAAAAGTCAGGAGAACGTGCATGACTGTCATTCTTGAAACCAGATCGCTAAACAAGGAATTTGGGGCGGTCATCGCCGCAAAGGATCTTGATGTCCGGATTTCCAAAGGTGAAATCGTTGGCGTCATCGGGTCCAACGGCGCGGGCAAAACAACCTTCATCAATATGGTGACCGGTTATCTTAAGCCGACCCGTGGTGAAATACAGTTTAACGGCAAGTCTATTCTTGGCCGTTCGCCACGTGCCATCACCCGTGCTGGCATGGCACGTTCATTTCAGGTTGCACAACTATTTCCTGAAATGACGGTAATCGACAATCTGATCGTTGCCCTTGCCGCTGCCGAAAGTCCACGCCCAAGCTTCCTGAGCCCGCTTCGCAGCGACAAACGCATCGCACGGGCCGAAGACATCCTGCGTGAATTCGGTGTCGAAAATTATCGTGATTCATTGGTGACGGCAGTTCCGCAAGGTGCACGCAAACTGGTGGATATCGCCATGGCCCTGATTGGCAATCCGCAGATGCTTTTGCTGGATGAACCGACCAGTGGCGTCAGCATGGACGAGAAAACCGCCCTGATGGACACCGTGATGAATGCCGTCCGCCAGCATGGTGTGACAGTGCTGTTTGTTGAACATGACATGGATGTGGTCGAACGTTACGTTTCGCGTGTTCTGGCCTTCTATAGCGGTGAAATCATCGCCGACGGCAACCCGTCGGCGGTTCTTGCCGAAGAACGCGTGCGTGATCTCGTGACCGGCCATCGTCCCACTCACAAAAAGGGGAATGGCGCATCATGACGCTTGAAATCAAGAACCTGAATGTTTCAATCGGCAACATTCCGATCCTGCGTGATGTTTCGCTGACCGTTCCGTCCGGGCAGATGTTTGGTCTGATCGGTCATAATGGTGCAGGCAAAACCACATTGATGCGTGCCATCATGGGATTGCTTGAGGCCGACGATGGTTCCATTACCTTTGATGGCAAGGATCTGCGCAAAACGGCTGATTTTGGTCGGGCAAAAGGCGGTATCAGTTACATGCCCGAAGACCGCCGCCTGATCCCGTCACTTACGGTTGAGGAAAATATTCTTCTGCCTGCATGGGCCAACGGCATTGCCGATGCCAGGGAACGTCTGGAATGGGTTTATGACCTGCTTCCGGAAATTGCGCAGTTCCGGGCGCGCCGCGCCTTACAGCTTTCGGGGGGACAGCAAAAGCTGGTCGCACTTGGCCGCGCCCTTATGCCGGGCCGGAAGTTGTTGCTGCTTGATGAACCGTTCGAAGGTGTTGCCCCGGTTCTGTCACGCCGCCTGTCCGAAGTCATTTCCAACCTTGGCAGCAGCGGTTTGTGCGTCCTGATTTCCGAGTCAGATGACACCCATTCCGCCGATCTGGTGACAGGGAGCTACCGCATCGAACGCGGCACAGTTTCCCCATCAGCAACCCAGTTCGCCTGAACCGGCCAACGCGAGGACCCCCATGTCAGATTTTACATTTGAAACCACGCCCCGCGTCATCTGCGAGTTTGATGGCGCACTTCAGTTGGGCAGCCTGTGTAACGAGTTCGGCGCAAAACGCGCCATCCTCATCACCGATCCGGGCCTGCAGAAAGCCGGATTGATTGATGCCCCCTATCAGGCCCTTATTGATGACGGGATCGATACTCTTCTGTGGACACGTGTTGAAGCCGACCCGCCTGAAAGCACCATCCTTGATGCCGTAAAGGGCGCGATGGATTTCGCGGCCGATATCATTATCGGCCTGGGTGGTGGATCATCGATGGATACCGCCAAGCTGGTGGCCTTGCTGTGTGGCAACCCGCAGCAACTTGACGCGATCTATGGGATCGGTCTGGCAAAAGGACCGAGACTACCGCTTATTCAGGTTCCAACCACCGCAGGCACCGGTTCTGAAGTCACACCCATTTCCATCGTTACCACTCCGACCCAGGAGAAAAAGGGCGTTGTATCGCCGCTTCTTTATCCGGATGTCGCATTGCTTGATGCCAAACTGACGATGGGTCTTCCTGCATCGATTACGGCAATGACCGGTATTGATGCGATGGTTCATGCAATAGAGGCCTATACAACCAAGCACAAGAAAAACGCGCTGTCTGATGGTTTGGCCATTCGCGCGATGCAGCTGATGACCGCCCATATTGATGATGCGGTATCGGCAACACCATCACGCGAAGCCCGCGAAGCCATGTTGCAAGGATCAATGATGGCCGGCATGGCATTCGCCAATGCCCCGGTCGCCGCAGTTCATGCGCTGGCCTATCCGCTGGGTGGGCATTTTCATGTGCCGCATGGTCACAGTAATGCGCTTGTCCTGATCGAGGTTCTTAAATTCAACCGCGATGCCGCCCACGCGCAATATGCGGAACTGGCCCGTGCTGTTCTGCCGGGTGAACGGTTTGCCGATGATAATGCCGCCTGTGATCGCTTTATCAGCTACATGACCGACATGGTCGAACGCATGCCGTTTACCCGACAGCTGCGCGATGTCGGCGTGACCGAGTCCGATCTCGACATGTTGGCGACGGATGCGATGAAGGTCGAACGTCTTTTGATCAATAATCCGCGCGAGATGACCTTTGAAGCCGCCCGCGACATTTATGCCACCGTGCTGTAACCGCAGGATAGCCCCATGACGATTGAACTCAATGATACCGGTCTTTGGCAAACCCTTGGTCATATCAATGGCAAATGGGTGTCGGCTGAAAATGGTATAACCTTTTCAGTGACAGATCCTGCAACCGGCGCACATCTTGCCGATGTTCCCGATATGGGGGCATCCGAAACCCGGCTGGCGATTGATGCCGCCAATGCCGCCCTTCCGGCATGGCGGACAAAGACTGCCAAGGAACGGGCAAACATCCTTCGCAAATGGTTTGACATGTGCATGGCCGCACAGGAAGACCTTGCCTTGCTAATGACTCGCGAACAGGGAAAACCCCTTGCCGAGGCCCGTGGCGAAGTGGCCTATGGCGCGTCATTCCTTGAATGGTTTGCCGAAGAAGGTAAACGCATTTATGGCGATGTCATTCCCTCGCACGGTGCGGATAAACGCATCATCACGGTCAAACAACCGATTGGCGTTGTTGCTGCGATCACGCCCTGGAATTTCCCGATGGCCATGATCACCCGCAAATGTGCCCCGGCACTTGCCGCGGGCTGTACGGTTGTCATCAAACCTGCCGAAGATACGCCTTTGACCGCCCTTGCCCTTGCCGAACTGGCCAAGCGTGCGGGTTTCCCCGATGGCGTGATCAATGTGGTGACCGCATCGCATGGGGCGGATATCGGCAATGAACTGACCGGAAACCCGATTGTGCGCAAACTGTCCTTTACCGGTTCAACCCAGGTCGGCAAACTTTTGATGCGGCAATGCGCCGACACCGTCAAAAAGGTCAGTCTGGAACTTGGTGGGAATGCGCCATTTATTGTCTTTGATGATGCCGATCTTGACGAGGCCGTTGCCGGTGCCATCGCATCGAAATACCGCAATGCCGGACAGACTTGCGTTTGTGCCAACCGCATTCTGGTGCAGGAAGGTGTCTATGACGCCTTCGCCGAAAAACTTGCCGCCGCCGTTGCCAGCCTGCGTGTCGGTCCCGGCACCGAGGAGGGTGTAACCCAGGGGCCGCTGATCAATACCAAGGCCATTGAGAAGGTCGAAACCCTTGTCAATGACGCGATCAGTTGTGGCGCAAAAGCAGTATTGGGTGGCGCACGCGCCAAACCGGGTAGCAATTTCTTCAGCCCGACCATCCTGACCGGTGTTACCGCCGACATGCGGATTTTCTCCGAGGAAATTTTTGGCCCGGTTGCCCCCCTGTTCAGGTTCCGCGACGAGGCAGACGCCATTCGTATGGCCAATGATACGCCCTTTGGACTGGCGGCCTATTTCTATGCCCGTGATATCGGTCGTATCTGGCGGGTTGGCGAAGCACTGGAATACGGCATTGTCGGCATCAATGAAGGGATCATTTCCACAGAATCAGCCCCGTTTGGCGGTGTGAAAGAATCCGGTATCGGCCGCGAAGGATCGAAATACGGCATCGATGATTTTGTCGAAATCAAATATATGTGTCTCGGCGGTCTTGCCGGGAAAGCCAACTGACCGGCAACAAGGAGCCCCACCATGAGTTTCATGTTTCGTAGTGTCCCGCGCATCGTATGCGAGGCGGGCGGCATTGCCAGAACCGGCACCCTGATGAAAGAACTTGGCGCAACCCGCGTCACTGTTGTTTGCGATCCGGGCATTGTCACACTTGGCTTTGCCGATCAGGTGCAAAAATCGTTGGAAGCGGCTGGTATTGCCGTTCAGATATTCTCCGATGTTAAAGCTGATCCCCCCCAGAATATCGTTCAGCAGGCCATTGATGGTGCCAAGGAGTGGCAGGCTGATGGTGTGGTTGGTCTTGGGGGTGGCAGTTCGCTTGATAGTGCCAAACTTGTCGCGCTGCTTGCCAATAGCGATCAGACAATCGAAGGCATTTACGGGATCGACAAGGCAACCGGCGACCGTTTGCCCCTGATCCAGATCCCGACAACCGCTGGCACCGGATCGGAAGTCACCTGGGTGTCGGTCATCACCGATAACAATAATCTGAAACAGGTTGTTTATACCCCGCAACTGATGCCCGATATCGCGCTTCTGGATGCTGAACTGACCTATGGGTTGCCACAGAAAGTCACCGCGGCAACCGGTCTTGATGCCATGGTTCATGCCATCGAAGGATACACCAGCCGCACACGCAAAAACCCGATTGCTGATGGCATGGCAATCACCGCGCTTTCTCTGCTCGGCAAGAACCTGATGAAGGTGATCGAGAACCCCGGCGACAAGGAAGCCCGATCTGCAATGCTTCAGGGCTCACTGATTGCCGGGATGGCCTTTGCCAATGCGTCAGTCGCAGCCGTCCATGGGCTGGCTTATCCGTTGGGCGCACGGTTCCATATTCCGCACGGACACGCCAATGCACTGGTAATGGCGCAAGTTTTGCGCTTCAACCTGCCCGCCGCAAGTAAACTCTATGCCGAACTTGCGCCCTGTCTGATCGAAGATGCCGATTTCTCATCCGATGAAGATGCCGCAGAGGCCTTTGTTCGCCGGATTGAGGCAATGGTCCTTGCCAGCGGCCTTGAAACACGATTGCATGAACTGGGGATCACCGAAGACTCTCTGCCTG
Source organism: Thalassospira sp. MIT1004 (assembly GCF_001858545.1). NCBI lineage: Bacteria > Pseudomonadati > Pseudomonadota > Alphaproteobacteria > Rhodospirillales > Thalassospiraceae > Thalassospira > Thalassospira sp. MIT1004. The sequence continues at coordinate 78,546 of NZ_MCAO01000044.1, forward strand.
AAATGGCCGAGGAGGTCTTTACCAAAATCCATCGCCTGATCGAGAGCAATCCGCGCGATATGACGACAAACGATATTGAAGCCATTTACCGCAGCGTTTTCTGATTTAGCCGCTTGTGAACTCCGATTTATACAGTGGCAAAGAACCGGCGGCCTGTTTGGTCGCTTGGCCGCCGGTTCTTAAAATCAATTGAGGCGATCCCGGATTACCGAATGGCAACCGGGTTGATGATCATCTGGACTGCGCCTTTTAACTTTGCCTGCCCCAGAACAAAAAGAAACTCGTGGGCGCGGTCTGCTGCCAGATCCTTGGTGACGATGTTTTCAAGGATATAAACGCCGTTTTCTGCCAGAAGCTTAACATGAACCGGGAAGAAGGCATTCGGGTCCTCGTGAGGAACCGCTTCGAGGCCCCATGTATCTCCGCCAACCGCGACCACACCCCGCCCAGCCAGCCATTCCGCTGCTTCCAGCCCGATACCGGGTTCGGTCTTGCCATAAAGCGCATTATCCTTACCCACCAGATCAAGCCAGCCGGTATGGATCAGAACAACGTCACCCTTGCGGATTTCAGTCCCAGCCGCCTTTTGGGCGGCCATGATATCATCCAGGGTAATGACATATCCACCTTCCAACCGGGCAGCTCCCTTTATCGCGGCAACGTTCAGCAGCACACCACGGGTTGCCATTGGCGGAACATTTTCAATACCCAGCTTGGTCAATCCGGTGGCAGCGACCATGTCTTCGGCGTGATTATTGTTATAGTAAGTGTGGTGATCGCCAAGATGACCAAGGCCATCAATCTGGGTTCCCACGCCGAGCCAGCCGGTAAACATGTCGTCATTATACGTTCCGGCATTACTGCCGATGGTCTTGTTCCCACTTTGCCCGGGCGAGAAAACCGTTACAGCCACACCACGCGGTGCGAATGCAGGCGTATCGCGCGAAATTTCCATACCCAATGAGTAGACTTTTCCCTCGGAAATCAGCTTGCTTGCCGCAAGGGTTACATCTGATGAAAGATAGTTTGCGGCTCCGATCTGATCATCCGGACCAAACCGCGAGATGAACCTGTCATCTGCCGATGCACTGTCGGCAGCTCCGATGAAACCCAATATTATTGATGCAGAAATCAGGATTTTTGCTTTTTGCATTTATTCCTCCCTAAGTTGATAAGCACTTAGAGAGTGGCAATTGTCGTGCCAACAAAAAGGTGACGCAAATCAGCATTTCCACCGAAAAAGGGAGCGGATATCGATCAACTCAAGACTTAGAATGATCGGTTAGCGCGCAACAGCCCGCAAACACGACACGGGATACCACGAGCATTTCTTGGAGATTGATTTTGAAAAAGCGATGGTGCCCCCGGGGAGAATCGAACTCCCACTCTCAAAGAGAAACAGATTTTGAGTCTGCCGCGTCTACCAATTCCGCCACAGGGGCAGGCACATATGGGTGCATTGCGCACCCGCCATCGTGGGGGCGGATAATAGCTGTAATTTTCGTCCGGTCAATGGGGCTTTGCGCAAAAATTACATCTTTGGCCACAGCGGACTTTTTCAGGAAAACGGCATTGCGAGACGGCCCCAAATGCGGTTACATCAGCCGTTCCTGAGCCATAGTGCCGTATTGTTTTTATCGTCTTAAATGCAAAGGGCGTTTCCGTGCTGCGCAGCCTTTATGACTGGACCCTTGGCCTGGCCGCCCATCGCCACGCTGCCATTGCACTTTTCATTATCGCCTTTGTGGAAAGTTCGGTTTTTCCAATCCCGCCGGACGTTCTTCTGATCCCGATGATCATTGCCGCGCCAACACGCGCATGGCGCTATGCGTTAATCTGCCTTGTCGGGTCTGTTCTTGGCGGCATTGCCGGTTATTGCATCGGCTACTTCCTTTTTGAAAGCATCGGCCAACCGGTATTGCAGCTTTATGGCTATAGCGCCAAGTTCGATGTATTCCGCGATTATTATAACGAATGGGGTGCCTGGGCTGTGTTCATCGCCGGGATAAGCCCGTTCCCCTACAAGGTCATTACCATCCTGTCGGGTGTGACAGCACTTGATCCGGCAATATTCATGGTCGCATCGGTTCTGGCGCGTGGTTTGCGCTTCTTCATTATTGCAGCCCTGATCTGGAAGTTTGGCCCGGTCATTCGCGACTTTATCGAAAGGCGGCTTGGCCTCGTTTTTACCATATTTGTCGTGGTTCTTGTCGGTGGATTTGCCGCCATCAAACTGATCCCGCACGGTTAACACCGAAAAACGATAACGGAACAACCCGATGATCAAATTGCTCCGCGCACATTATGCCCCAGCCCTGCCACCTGTTGCCATTTTCCTGATTTCTGCCGGAAGCCTCGGCTTTGCCTTCTATGCGCAGTATGTGCAGAAGCTTTTGCCCTGTGTGTTATGCCTTTATCAACGCGTGCCGTTTTATGTTGCCGGTGGCCTTGCCATTCTTGCCCTTTTGCTGCTGCGCATACCGGGTGCTTCGCGGGTTCTTGTTTATCTATGCGGTGTTGCCTTTGCCATTGGTACCGGGATTGCGATCTATCATGTCGGCGTTCAGGAACTCTGGTGGGAAGGTCCGGCCATGTGTGGCGGCCTTACCAGCGGTGCGGCATCGGTCGCCGACCTGAAAGCGCAACTGATGGCCCAGCCGATTGTCCGCTGTGACAAGATCGACTGGTCCCTGTTTGGCATCACTATGCCAACGGTCAATGTCTTCTTCTCGGCCGCGCTGACGATCCTTTGCCTGATCGCCCCATCACGGTGGATGAAACGCTAGAACGATCAAAGTCGAACCCGAAATCCGGCCTGCCAGACGCTTTGCTGGCAGGCTTTTTTTTGCGAAAAACACACCAGATTGCGGACACGAGATATTCTTTTTCCCTCCGTTAAATAATAATGCGAATTATTCTTGTTTGCATAAAATTCTTCTTATAATATCCGCAGCCTTAAGGAATACCGAACCAGATAGGTCTGCGCTGATCGAGCACGACCGAAGAGCAAATATACCCAGCGAGGATATAGGCAGGAATGCCAGACCAGACATTCCATCCCCATATGACAACCAAGATCGAAGGAATCACATTCCTGGAAGAACTTCGTTTCAGACGCTGGAACACAGGGATTACCGATCTATGGCATGTGCAATGTGCAGAAACCTCGGGTGGCAGTTATGTCTCGGAAGCGCCGCGACTGGTTGCCATTCTGGAATGCGCCGGGGATGCGCAATTTTGCATTCGCGCAAACAAAAACCATACTGGTGAAGGCCGCGGTGATCAGGGGTGCCTGTTCTATATTCCGGCCGGCATGCATGTCACCTCTGAGGTACAGGGCTCATGCCGCCTGCGCCATCTTGACATCCATCTTGATACACAACGGCTTGAACAATGTCTTGGCTACAAGGCAGATCCCAGCGTCCTCGAAATGCCGCGGATCGGCTTTTATGATCAGCGCATCAATGCGCTTGTGCGCATGATTGCCGACGACATCGCAACCGATAGCCCATCACCGGCGCTCTATGGTGAAGGACTTTTAACCGCACTGACCAGCGCCCTTCTGGCACCGATGCCAGAAACCGATACGACACGCAAACGCGGCAGGCTCGCCCCGTTCCAGCTACGCAGGACTGTCGATTATATTGAACAAAATTGCGGTCGCGTCATTCGGCTGGATGAATTAGCCGAACTTGCAGGACTGTCTCAATCTTATTTCTGCTCGGCTTTTCGCGAGAGCACAGGCATGCCGCCCCACCAGTGGCAGATGAAAGCCAGAATAGAACGCGCCAAAACCATGCTGCGTAAATGCGATACTCCTTTGGCATCCATCGCAACCCAAATCGGCTTTGCAGATCAGGCCCATCTCACACGGGTATTCCGCCGCATCACAGGCACCACACCCGGCGCATGGCGCCGCGAACAGGCTATCGTAAATTAAACCAAAAACCGTTCAATATAGCCAAATAGGGTTCAATATTTCCCCTTTCGCTGCGTGCTATCGGGACGTCACACGTGACAACTGACGCAGGGAACAGACCCAATGAAGTCCTTCAGAGACAAGAACTTAAGAACCGCCCTTCTTGGCAGTGTTGCAATGATTTTCGCAACATCACCAATGCAGGCTTTCGCACAACAGGCCAAAGACGAAATCCTTGTTGATCCCATCGTGATCGAAGCCGACCAACAAAGTGAAACAGCAACGTCACCTGTTAAGGGATATGTTGCAAAGCAAAGTGCAACAGCAACCAAAACCGGTACCGCGATCTCGGAAACGCCCCGCGCCATATCGGTCATCTCAAAAAAAGAGATCGAAACACGCCAAGCCCAGACCGTTATGGATGCCCTTAAATATTCGCCGGGCATTCAACCGGATTTGTATGGTTACGACACCCGCTATGACTGGTTCAAGGTCCGGGGCTTCGCCCAACAGGACATAGGCCTTTACCGCGATGGTATGCAGCTTCGCTCATCGGGTTATGCGTCATTCAAGCAAGAGGCATATGGGGCAGAACGGATTGAACTCCTGCGTGGCCCGACATCGGTTCTTTATGGTCAGAATGCGCCGGGCGGTATCGTCAACGTCGTTTCCAAGCGCCCTCATGCAGACATGCTGAACGAAGTAGAACTGCAAACCGGCAGCTTCGATCACAAACAAGGGGCCTTTGACATCGGCGACAAGCTGGTTGAAGACGGAAGCGTTCTTTACCGCGTTACAGGCCTCGTCAAAGATTCCGGCACCCAGACCGATATGGTCGATGACAAAAGGATTTATCTTGCGCCATCGCTGAAATGGGAAAATGACGACACTTCCTTGACCCTTCTCACCCATTATCAGGAAGACGATACCGGCTCGGCAAACAACTGGCTGCCCGCCGTCGGAACAATCTTTGGCGCCCCCAATGGTGCAATTCCAGTTGATGTCTTTACCGGGGAACCGGCGTTTGAGGGCTACAAGCGCATTCAGTATTCACTCGGTTACGAGCTCAGCCATGACTTCACGAATGATCTTACATTCCGCCAGAACGCGCGATATGCCTTTGTTGATGTCGATTACAAAACAATCTACGGAAACGGCTGGGCAGATGTAAATGCTGGCACGCTAAATCGCAGTCTCCTGCGCACCGACCAGAATGCACATGCCATTACAATTGATAACCAGCTGGAAACCCGGTTTGAAACCGGAACTGTCAATCACACCCTTCTGACCGGACTGGATTATCAGCATTACATCTATGATCGTTATGCCGCGTTCGGCAGTGCGTCAGCGCTAAACGTCTATAACCCGTCCTACGGCGGAACTCTGTCTGCCCTGACGACTTGGTACGATGACGATGTAACGCTTCGCCAGCTTGGTGTTTATGCACAAGATCAGATCGAGTTTGATGAACATTGGGTATTGACCCTTGGCGGTCGCCAGGACTGGTCAGACGAGAAAAAATACGACAACGCCAATAACGGCGCAGAGAGCAGCAAAAACGATCATGCCTTTTCCGGTCAGGCCGGGCTCGTTTACAAAACCGAACTCGGCCTTACGCCATATATCAGCTACTCGGAATCCTTTACCCCCGTCGCCAGTCAGGGAACACAAAACTTCGATCCTGAAACAGGTCAGCAATACGAAATTGGTGCCAAATACGAACCTGAAAGCTTCGATGGCCTGTTAACCGCTGCCTTATATGATCTGCGCCGTCAAAATGTCACGACAACCGACCCTGACGATACAGCACGTAAAATCCAGTCAGGCGAGGTCCGCTCGCGCGGTATCGAACTGGAAGCAACCATTGAGCCTTTTGAAGGGTTGGTTGGCAAAGCTGCATACAGTTTCAACGATGCCGAAGTCACCAAAGACAACGATGGCTATCAGGGCAAAGCCCCGGTCGGCGTTCCGGAACATACAGCATCTCTTTGGGCTGATTATACGTTACAGTCCGGCACAATGAGTGGCTTTGGGTTCAATGGTGGCGTTCGCTATCTCGGTAAACAGTACGCTGATCAGTCAAACACCGTTGAAGTCCCGTCAACCACTCTGTTCGATGCCGGCATCCACTATGAGATTGAAGGCTACCTTCTGGCATTGAATGCGACCAACCTGACGGATGAACGTTGGGTCGCAAGTTGCTCGGGAACAAATGCCTGCTACTACGGTCAGGGACGCACGATTCTCGCCACGGTCAAATATCGCTGGTAGTCAGATTGCGAAAGACTTCGTAAAACATAAAAAGCACCGCCGGAAACGACGGTGCTTTTACTTTGTCCACATATACCGGACCCGGATCAGAAGTCGTATTCCAGTTCGGTATCCCAATACAAAAAATCCCGCCAACTTTCGTGAAGATAGTTTGGCGGGAAGCGGCGTCCGATGGTCTGGAGTTCGTGCATGCTCGGCTGTTCGGGGGTCCTGCGCAGCCGGAGTCCGGCTTCCCTGATCGATCGGCTACCCTTGAAAAGGTTACAGTCCGAACAGGCAGTCACAATATTGGACCAGTTCGTTCGCCCGCCCCGCGACCTCGGAATGACGTGATCGAATGTCAGGTCACTGGTCGGCAGACGATCCCCGCAATACTGGCAGGAAAACTGGTCGCGCAGGAAAACGTTGAACCGGGTAAAGGCCGGGCTGCTTTTGAGCGATACATATTCCTTGAGCGATATGACACTCGGCAGTTTCATTTTGAAAGACGGGGAATGGACTTCGCGATCATATTCCGAGAGAACATCAACGCGTTCCAGAAACACTGCCTTAAGCGTATCCTGCCAGGACCACAAGGACAGCGGGAAATAGCTTAACGGCCGGAAATCGGCGTTAAGGACAAGTGCCGGACACGCATTGGGCGATAAATGCATATCATCCGCTCCACCGTGTTTACCGAGTCGCACCCACTATTTAGCAGGTTCGCGAATCGCGGGTGATGAACATATCATGACGTTTCATCAATCCATGCGACGCGGTCACGTAAATCACTGATAGAGAAAAGTATAGACCAATTTTCGCAAAGCGCAAATCCCGCTTGAGGCCGAGTCGCAAACATTTACGCAAAACCGGCGGCACCAGGTACGACTCGCAATCAGGCACATCAACACCCGGACAAACAAAAAGGCCGCGCATCGATGATGCACGACCCTTTTATGGCCCCGGAACAGGGCGATCTGAAATCTTTGAAAAACGAAAGGCCCGCAATCGCGAGCCTTCGTAATTCTTAAAGCAAAAGTCTGCCTTAGGCAGCTTTCGCTTCAACAGCTTTGGCGATCTGGCGTTTGACTTTCACCAACTCTGCCGACAGCTTGGAAGCTGCTGTGCCGAGCACATATGCATCCAGACCACCACGTTTTTCAATGGTGCGGATCGCATTGGTGGTCAGACGCAGACGCACCGAACGACCCAGCGCTTCGCTCAGCAGCGAAGCCGGCTGAAGGTTCGGAAGGAAACGACGTTTGGTGCGGTTGTGGGCGTGGCTCACATTCATGCCGACCAAAACGCCTTTGCCGGATACCGGGCAGCGACGTGCCATGACCTGATCTCCTGGTCTATAATTCGCAAAAGGACGCTTGGCCTGACAGGCAGGCCCGCGCTTGGAGCCGGGTTATTACCGTCTCTGACAGATGCCGTCAAGCCTTCATCCACGCTTTTACGCGACAAAAACACCTGTTTTGCGCAATCCGTTCATATTGCATCACGCAAGGACGGCTTTTCCCATCTCAACCACACGGAATCAAGCGATTTTCCCGGGCACACAGCCATACCCCCGGTTCGGTTTGGCAATTACATCACGATGATGCGACCCGATTCTGGACGGCATCCGGCAAAGACAAACATATATAAAGTCGGGTTCAGGCCTTCTCGCTGCCCATATTGGCTCTTTGACGTTACGTTCTTTATAAGGATTCAGAAGATAGAGGCCAGAACACCCAAGGTCACCCAGATTGATCCTTGTCAAAACATCATCGCGCATTCGGTGTTAGCGTGCCGTCATAGTTATTCCGCACACGCTTGGGGAGCACTGCGCATGATGAAAACCGATTCCAAGGTATCCTTGCCCCTTTTGGGCATTCTGCTGGTCGCTGTGATCGGCCTTGTTTTGTATCTGGCCGGTTATGTGCTTGCGCATTTCGGTGTGCCGATTGCATCGGTCTGGATTTACGTCGCACTCGCACTGGTCCCGGTCGTCTTCCTCGTGCTTCTGGATTTCAGTCGCTGATCCTGCGCGCTGTCTGCAAACAATAAAACGGCCTGCCAGTTTCGGCGGGCCGTTTTATTGTTTGGAGGGCTTTCGCCTGAAAAATCACGATCAGACGGCTGAACCTCTTTGTTGCCAATGGGGATTTTCACAAGGCCCCGCCGACGGGCGGGCAAAGAAATATCCCTGATAGGCATCAACCCCCATCGCCGCAAGTTCGCTGCGTTGCTGCTCGGTCTCAATACCCTCGGCAATCACATCAAGACCGAACCGATGCGCAATCAGAATGGCGCCTTCGATCACCGCACGTGAATTGACATCCATTTTCAGGATGAAAGATTTATCGATTTTGACCGCATCGACGCGGATCTGATGCAGGCGGGAAAGCGATGAATAGCCCGTACCGAAATCATCAATATGAACTTCCACTCCCTGATCATGCAGATCAGACAGGACTTCTGAAATCAGTTGTGTGCGCCGGATATCAAAGATCGATTCTGTCACTTCAATAGTCAGACGGTTGGCCGGCAGACCCGTTTCAAGCAGCAGATTTTCCACCATACGGGCAAAACGCGGCACAACAATCTGACGCACCGATACGTTAACCGCAATCTTGGGCCCACCGGCAAAGCCGGACCAGTCCAGAATGGTTTTGCAGGCTTCGCGCATCACCCATTCGCCGATATCGACAATCAGCGCCGATTCCTCAGCAATCGGAATAAACTCGTCTGGTGCTACACGGCCTAGCTCTGCACTTTCCCAGCGCAACAACACCTCATAGGCGGTAATGTCGCCCGTCTTCGCACTGACGACCGGCTGATATTCAAGAAAAAGCTCATTGGCGGACAAAGCCTGACGCAGGGCCTGATTGATCGCCAACCGACGTTCCTGCTCAACAAGCAACTTGCTGTCATAACTTTGCACGCTGCCACGCCCGGACCGCTTAACCTCGGCTGCGGCCAGATCGGCCCAATGGATCAATTCCGCAATCTGCGGGTTCTCCTCCATGCCAAATGCCACACCAGTGCTGAAACCGACATGCAATGTCTGCCGTGCGATATGGATTGGCCGGTTAACCGCCGCCCGGACCTCGGCGATGGTTTGGTCCACCAGCTGATGCAGATTTTCCGGCTGATCAGTCAGAATCATGATGAATTCATCACCACCCCACCGCCCGACAGCATGACGATCATCGACATATTCCCGTAAACGGTGCGAAACTTCCTTAAGCACCATATCACCGATCGCATGACTGAGCCCGTCATTGATCTGTTTGAAATGATCAAGATCAATGAACAGAACGGCATAGGCACGATTGCCCCAGCTTGCGCGCGCTTCTTCAAACCAGGAAACGATGCCATCACGGTTCAGCAATCCTGTCAGGGTGTCGCGCACCAGAAGATTGCGAAGTTCACGGGTTCGTTTCGCCACCCGAGCTTCAAGTGTCGCATTCCAGTTCTCGGTTATCCGGTTTTTCTCGCGCAGGTCGTCAACCAGAGAGTCATTTTCGTGCTTCAGCACAAGCGACCGATACAGAATACCGTGATTATTGCGATGGGTGATCATCATGACGGTTACAAAGATGAAGCCAAGCCCCGACAGAACGTAATTCGGCTCCGGCATGACAATCAGAACAATACAGGCAGGCAGTAGCAACATCAGAAGATAGAACCGGCCGACCCTGAAAACAGGTGCAAGAATTCCTGTCGCGCCACCGGCAAGCCCCGCCAATATGATCAGGGTTACGAAACGGCTTTCATTACTTTGCGTTGGCAAGTCAAAGATTGACGCCAACGCCCAAAGGATAGCGCCGGAACAAACACCACAGGCATATCGCATAAACCATCTATGGAATTCCGCATCATCAAATGCCGAAACCAGCCGTCGTTCGACATGATAGCGATACCCGATAAAAAGCCGGATCACCGTCGTTGCAAAAATCACGCAAATCCAGACGGTCATGCCAAATGATAGTTCGGATTGAAACCAAAGCGTCCCGACAAGACCACTTCCGGCCGACAGATTGACAAGGACGTTCGCCCAGTTGTTGCGATAGGCAAGATCAAGAAGGTCCGCGCGAACCTTCTTTTGCAATTTCGGCCCTGCTTCGGTCCCGTGTCCGGGTTCCCAAAGCAGCCGTTTCAAGGTGTCAGCCATCCTGGCTGTGAACTGCCCCATCCGGAAATTCCGTTATAGCCGTTTACACGCTTAACAATCGGATGCGCAACATTAGCTATTTGGATGGTAAGCAGTCACCCTAAATAATTCCAGATAGAAAGTGCGGTTTTTTGAAACAATACCCCTTGTAAGCCCCAAAGCCGACCGGGACCCGGTTTTGCCCCGGTCGGCTTTCGATGCCAGATCGTCAGAATATACCCTCAGAATATCTCGAAGACTTGCCCGGTCTGAAGACCCTCGACCGATTTGGCATAGCCAAGGGCCGCACGTGCCGCCGGAACGGGATCATGCCCGCGGAAATACGGTGCGTAGCCTTCCATGGCCTCAAGGATCACACCGGGGCTGACCGCGTTGATGCGAAGCCCCGGTTTCATTTCGATTGCAGCAGCCCGCACAAAAGACTCGATTGCGCCATTCACCATCGAGGCCGAGCTACCGTAACGGATCGGATCTTTGGACAGGATACCAGTGGTCAGCGTGAATGATGCATTGTCTGCCACGTGATCACGCCCAACCAGCACCAGATTGACCTGCCCCATCAGTTTGTCATTGATCCCGATGCGGTATTTGTCATCGTCCATTTCGGCGAAATCACCGAAATGAACCTTTCCGGTCGCAGAAACAACCGCATCGACTTTGCCAACCTTTTCAAACATCGCACGGATTGATGCGATATCCGTCAGGTCAACATTAACGTCTCCACTTGCGCGGGACGCACGGATAATGTCGTGGCGTTGGGACAACTCGGAATCAATCCCGCGCCCGACAATCCCCGATGCGCCTACCAAAAGAACTTTCATCTGATCCTCCATCCTTGGAAGTGCTTCGATGGAAGGATTGTCTCATGAGACAATTGCAAGGATAATCTGGTTATTTCCAAACATTTTGTTTAATATTCTAAACAATGAAAGATTATCTGAATGAAATGCGCAGCTTTGCGGCCGTCATGGAAAACGGTGGCTTTACCCACGCCGCCAAGGCACTTGGCGTGTCCAAGGGCCTGATCAGTCAGCATGTCAAAAGACTGGAATCAGAGCTGGGGGCACAATTGCTGTTCCGGTCAACCCGCAAGGTAGAACCAACCGAAATCGGGATTACATTTCTGGGTTACTGTCAGAATATCACCCAAAGTGCCACCGCCGCATTCGAAGCCGTCGAGGCTCTGCGAGGCGAACCGGTCGGCACCGTTCGCATTACGGTTCCCGTTTCCTTCGGCGAGATGTTTCTTGATGACATCATCGTCGCATTTCAAAAAGCACATCCGCGCATACAGATCGAAATGGAACTGGAAAACACCTTCCGCGCGCTGCAATCTGCCCATATCGATATCGCCATTCGCGTCGGATTAACCGACGACCCAGAACAGGTTGCCATTCCGCTGGGTCAATTGTCCGAACTGATCTGCGCAAGCCCTACCTACTGGGCAAAGCACACAAAGCCCGACACACCCGCCGATCTGGGAAATCACAATTGCCTGCTGAATTTTCAGTACTACAAGGACGGCAACTGGGTTTTCTTTTCCGATGATGGCGCACAATCAGTTCCGGCACAGGGCAATCTGCGCCTTAATCATTATCCGCTGTTGCGCAATGCCGCGATCCGCGGATTGGGCGTTGCCCGGCTGCCCCGGTATGTTGCCCTTCCGGCAATCTTCGACGGATTGCTTGAAACGGCACTGGATGGCTATTCATCGCCGTTACGACCGATCTATCTGGTTTACCCCTATCAGGAAAACCTGCCGGTCAAAAACCGGTTGATGATTGATTTTATTCGCAGCTGGTTCGTCGAACGTCCTGACCTTCTGGAAACCAGAACGACGTCGCCTAGACATATCCGCTTAGCGCAATGACCTCTTGGGCGGTCATGCCCTCGTCACGCATGGATCGCAGTGTTTTTGATTTGTCGCGCTTGGCAAACCGTTTGCCATCCGGGCCCGTAAGCAGGCCATGATGATGATATTCAGGAACATCATACCCCAGCAATTCCTGTAACAGGCGATGCAGGTGGCTTGCAAAAAACAGGTCTTCGCCGCGGGTGACAAGGTTGATACCCTGCAAATGATCATCATGGATTACCGATAGATGGTAGCTTGTCGGCGTATCCTTGCGCGCCAGAACAACATCGCCAAATATTTCTGGCGTTGCATCCTGTTTGCCAACCTTGCGGTCATACCACGATAACGGGCTGGCGACCTGTCTAAGGGCACGCACCATATCCAGACGCAGCGCATAGCTTTCCCCCGTCGCAACACGATCTGCGCGCTCGGAAGCACTCCGATTACGACAGGTCCCCGGGTAAAGCGCACCATCCGGCCCATGCGGCGCATTTCCAATCCGCGCGATTTCTTCCTGAATGTCTTTTCGCGTGCAAAAGCACGGATAAAGCAGCCCGGCATCGGTCAAACGATCCAGCACCTTCTCATAATCACGGAAATGCTGTGACTGAATGCGAACAGGTTCTTCCCATTGAAGCCCCAGCCAAGCAAGGTCCTCAAAGATCGCATCAACATATTCCGCGCGACAGCGGGTTTGATCTATATCTTCGATCCGCAAAAGGAAACGGCCATCCGGCCCGGCCTGTTTTGCGGAAAACAGGGCCGAGGCCGCATGGCCAAGATGCAGAAACCCGGTCGGACTGGGGGCAAAGCGGGTAATGGCTGTCATAACGGCCCTATCCCCATGACCTACCAGCGGTCACGATCACCCGTCGCCTTGTCCTTGGCGGTATCCGCAGGCACATGACGCATCGGACGTTTGGGTTGACGCCCCCCCTGTTCATCGAACAGATCGGACAATTCACGCAACATCGTCCCGCCAAGTTCTTCGGGGTCGTTGATCGTTACCGCACGCTGGTAATAGCGGGTCACATCATGTCCGATCCCGATCGCAAGCAGTTCAACTGGCGAACGGGTCTGAATCCAGTCGATGACCTCGCGCAGGTGCCGTTCAAGGTAATTTCCGGAATTCACCGACAGGGTCGAATCATCGACCGGTGCCCCGTCGGAAATCACCATCAAAATCCGGCGTTGTTCCGAACGGCCCAGAAGGCGTTCGTGCGCCCAAAGCAGGGCTTCGCCGTCGATATTTTCCTTAAGCAATCCTTCGCGCAGCATCAGGCCAAGATTCTTGCGCGCGCGCCGCCACGGGGTATCGGCCGCTTTATAGATGATGTGTCGCAGGTCGTTGAGACGGCCCGGTTTTGGCGGCTTGCCACTTTCAACCCATTTTTCGCGCGATTGCCCGCCTTTCCACTGACGGGTAGTGAAACCAAGGATTTCGACCTTCACCCCGCACCGTTCAAGGGTACGTGCCAGAATGTCGGCCGATAGAGCGGCAATCGTGATCGGTCGCCCGCGCATGGAACCGGAATTATCGATCAGCAGCGTCACGACCGTATCGCGGAAATCTGTATCCTGTTCCTGTTTGAAGGACAGCGAGGTCGAAGGTGTTGAAACAATACGCGCCAGCTTCGCCGCATCAAGGATGCCTTCTTCAAGGTCAAAGTCCCAGCCACGATTTTGCTGCGCCATCAGGCGGCGCTGCAACCGGTTGGCAAGGCGCGAAACGACATTCTGCAAATTCGCAAGCTGCTTATCGAGCATGGCGCGCAGACGCGAAAGCTCCAGGCCTTCGCAAAGCTCGTCGGCAGTTACGATTTCATCAAATTCACGCGTAAAGGGTTCATAGCCGCGTTCAATCGGTTCGTTCCGACCGTCAAATTCAGGCTGTTCACCGGGTCCGGCAGGCTGTTCTTCCTGTGACATGGCTTCAAGCTGCTGGTCATCGATATCGCCTTCACCGGCTTCGGCTTCTTCGGTACCGGCATCCTGCTGCTGATCATCACCATCAGGTTCGGACTCGTCAGCCTGCCCCTGCTGGCCACCCTGACTGTCAAGTTCCTCGTCCGGGTCGGTTTCGCCTTCTTTTTCGTCCTCATCCTCGCCGTCATTTTCAGGCGGGGCTTCGTCGATATCATCTTCAAGAGACAAATGATCAAGCAGGCGGCGCAATCCCCGCGCAAACGCATCCTGATCGTCAATCAGATCGCGCAGATCGTTCAGGTCTGTACCGGCATTTTCTTCGATATGGGCACGCCACAGATCGATCAGCGGGCGGGCCGATGACGGGGCGGGTTCACCAGTAAAAATCTCGCGCGCCAGCATCCCGATTGCATCAGCAAACGGGGCATCTTCGCGCGCCGTCAACCGATGGAAGTTTTTGGCACGGCAATCCTGTTCGGCATGTTCACGCAGGTTCTTGCGGACCCCCGGGAAATAACGCGAACCAACTGCCTCGCAACGGGCCGTTTCCAGCGCGTCGTAAACGGCCTGTGCCTCGGCGGTTTCGGGCATACGGCGGGCATGAAGGGCCACATCATGGTGACGCAGTTTCAACGCCCAGCCATCGGCAACCCCGCGCAGGTCGGCAACCTCGTCCTTCGGCAGCGCCTGTTTGGGCATCGGCAGGCGCACATGTTCGCCATAGCCACCTGCCCGACCGCCTTTGACAAAGCCGACTTCAAGATCATTGCGTCCGGCAAGCGCGCGAAATGTCGCCGCTGTGCCGCGCAAAAATCCGGAAAGCGCTTCATCATTCTTCATTGCTCTACTCGCTTCTGGAATCAGGTCGCCGATTTGCTTTAACAATGGATGATCCTAACGGACCATCACATTGATGGCTTCTTCGGGAAGTTCCTCGCCAAAGCACCGCTGATAATATTCAGCAAGGATCGGGCGTTCGACCTCGTCGCAACGGTTCAGGAACGTCACGCGAAACGCATAGGAAATTTCCCCGAAAATCTCGGCGTTTTCAGCAAGCGTAATAACGGTACGCGGGCTCATGACAGTCGAAATATCGCCTGCGACAAATCCCTGGCGGGTCAGGTTGGCAAGGGCAACCATGGCCTCGATCTTCTTGCGGCCTTCGGCATTGCCGAACGACGGCACCTTGGCGGTCACAATGTTGGTTTCATCGGCAACCGACAGATAGTTAAGGGTCGCAACAATCGACCAACGGTCCATCTGGGCCTGGTTGATCTGCTGGGTTCCGTGATATAGGCCCGTGGTATCGCCAAGGCCGACCGTGTTTGACGTCGCAAACAGGCGGAAATTCGGATGCGGATGGATGACCTTGTTCTGATCAAGCAGGGTCAGCTTGCCATCGACTTCCAGAACACGCTGGATAACGAACATCACATCGGGACGACCGGCATCATATTCATCAAAGACCATCGCGACCGGACGTTTAAGCGCCCAGGGCAAAATGCCTTCGCGGAATTCCGTGATCTGTTTGCCATCGCGCAACACGATGGCATCTTTGCCGATCAGGTCGATACGCGAAATGTGGCTATCAAGGTTTACACGAACACAAGGCCAGTTCAGACGTGCAGCAACCTGTTCGATATGGGTCGACTTACCCGTACCGTGATACCCTTGGATCATCACGCGGCGGTTATGGGCGAAGCCCGCCAGAATGGCCAACGTGGTATCGCGATCAAACCGATAGGTCGGATCAATCATGGGAACATGTTCGCTGCCCTGGCTGAATGCCGGAACCTTCATGTCGGAATCAATCCCGAACGCTTCACGAACGGAGATTTTGATGTCTGGTGCATCCAGCGGATGTTCGGCGGCTGCACCTGTCGCTTCGTAACCTTGGCTCATAAGTACTCGCGCATTTGTCGGACCGGTGACGCGGTCTCGTTTGAAACTAGCTCATTAATAGCGGCTAAGATGCGCGTGACAAAGGGAAGATGCGCAAAAAAAATCTATCGCCGCCAATGGATCGAACAATGAAAAGGTCCGCGGCACGAATTGCAAGGCAGATTTTATCAAATTTCGCCCGATACCAGTCTCTGATTACGTGGAAACACGTGCTTCCAGATCACGGATGTATCTCATCAGCGACGAATAGGCTGCACTGATTTTCTTAAAGCGTTCTTCCGCAACCTTGTCGCCGCCATTGGCGTCGG
The DNA here is from genome assembly GCF_001858545.1 of Thalassospira sp. MIT1004. Taxonomy (NCBI): domain Bacteria; kingdom Pseudomonadati; phylum Pseudomonadota; class Alphaproteobacteria; order Rhodospirillales; family Thalassospiraceae; genus Thalassospira; species Thalassospira sp. MIT1004. Next base: position 94,868 of record NZ_MCAO01000044.1, read on the forward strand.
GATGATATTTTTTCGAAAGCGCCTTGTATTTTGACTTCAGCTCGTCCTTGGAAAACGGCCAAGGAAGATCAAGCGTTGCCATGGCCTGTTGCTGTTCGGATGGCATGCCCATAGCCCCCGCGCGACGCTGGGCATCTTCGCTTTTGCGTCGGCGATCCCCCGCGGGGTCACCCCCTGGGCCATGATGGGTCGGATCACCATCTTCATTAAAGAAGCCGAAACCGTCGCTGAATTTGAAGTTGAACGGTTTCTTGGCACCGCGAATATGCCCGAACCGCCATGTCGGGCGTTGCCAATGGGTATCACGCCGGACATCGTTTTCGATGTCTTCGGCTTTCATGCCCTCGTAATAGTTCCAGGACTTGTTGTATTCCCGGACATGGTCGAGACAGAACTTATAGTACTCGCGAAGCTTGCGGTCCTTGGGCGCACGAAATTCCCCATGACCTTCACATCCCGGCCATTCACATACGGGCAGGTCTGGTTCTTCATGGTAAAGGGTTTTGCGTTTGTTGCGTTGGCCGCGGTTCATCTGCGTTTATATGTTCTGATCATCAAGCTTCGCAATATCATACGAGCCGTTTTAATGCGATAAAAGGCTTGAAAAACTGCCATCGCGTGCCACAACGGTGCCAACAGTCAGATTTTCGCATTAATTCATGCGAAACACACCGAAACATGAGGCCATTGTCATGCAGGTAGCCCAACAGATTAGCGATATCCTGACCGCGGAATTCGCCCCCGAGAAACTCGAAATCATCGATGATTCGTCAAAGCATGCCGGTCATTCAGGCGCCGACCCACGCGGAGAGTCGCATTTTTCCGTACTGGTCGTTTCCCAAAAATTTGATGGCGAGAACCGCGTCAATCGCCAGCGGCTGGTTTACGCAGCCCTTGATCAGCTTCTGAAAGATCGCGTTCACGCGCTGGCTTTGAAAACCATGACACCTTCCGAATATGCAGCGGCTGCGACCCAAAAATAACCAAAGCGTTTATTCCGCATCGTGAAATCAACTTAGACGACCTTTGTTTTTCGGCGCAATAATAGCCCAGAAGCCCGATGCGCAGTCTCCTGCATATGGGGCACGGGCGCCGGTCAAATCTGCGCCCGATACAAACGGGAGGACTAGGTTATGAGAACGCGCCTTATCGGGGCAAGCGTCGCCCTGTTTATGTCTGGAACGGCCTACGCACAGGCCCCCGCTCCGGACAATCTAGAAAAACTCTCCAATTTCCAGTCTACAGGCACCAGCGAGTTCACAAGAATCGAGCAAACCGGTGACTATGCTGACGGCATCAAGAAAACGCTTGAACGCATTACTCTGCCGGACGGTTTCAAGATTGCCCTTTATGCCGTTGTGCCCGATGCCCGCCATATCGCCGTTGGTCCGCAAGGGGTTGTGACATTTGTCGGCACGCGCAAGGACAAGGTCTGGTCGGTAACCGACCGCAACAAGGACCGTGTTGCCGACGAGGTCAAGGACTTCGCCCCGTCCTTGCGGTTCTCCATTCCCAACGGTCCGTGCTTCTCTCCCGATGGCATGCTCTATATAGCAGAGCAAAACAGGGTTCTGACCTTCCCCGCCGCCGAATTTTTCTATGAAAGCCCCGATGTCGCGGCATTCAATGTCGTTAAACAGGGTGAGCTGATTCCACCGTCCGAAGAAAGCTACAATCACACCGCACGTGTTTGCAAAATCGGCCCGGATGGCAAACTTTATATCTCGCTTGGACAACCCTTTAACGTTTCCCCCAAGGACAAGCTTGATCTTTATCGCCAACACGGGATCGGCGGTATTATACGCATCAACATCGATGGAACCGGCCGTGAAGTATACACATACGGGGTCCGGAACTCCGTCGGTCATGACTTCCATCCAGAAACCGGCGAACTATGGTGGACGGACAATCAGGTTGACGGCATGGGCGATGACATTCCGCCCGGCGAAATCAATCACCAGACAGCAGCCGGTCAGCATTTCGGCCATCCCTGGTATGGCGGCGGCAACGTTCGCACAAATGAATATGCCGGTGAAGAAGTACCCTATGATGTCGTGATGCCCGCGGTCGAAACCATTGCACATGCTGCCGACCTTGGCATGTCCTTCTACACGGGCAAGATGTTCCCGGCCAAATACAAGAATGCGATTTTCTCGGCCCAGCACGGATCGTGGAACCGCACCACGCCGGTCGGCGCGCGCGTGATGGTAACCTTTATCGACAGTGACGGCGCGGCCCGCATAGAGCCCTTTGCCGAAGGCTGGATCGATGAAAACGGGGAATATCTTGGCCGCCCGGTTGATGTCGCCCAGCTGCGCGACGGTTCCCTGATTGTATCGGACGACCTTGCCGGTGCCCTGTACCGCATCTGGTACGAGGGGAAATAATGCGGATATTGCTTATCGTGATTCTCGGCGGGCTTTTGCCCGCCGGGGCTTCCTTGGCACAGGACATTGATGCCGGTCGGAAAGTTGCGGGCATATGCCGAACCTGTCACGGTCTGGACGGATTTGCCCGCATACCGATTGCACCGCATATCGGCGGCGAACCCGCGGCATATATCGAAACCCAATTGCGCGCGTTTCGCGATGGCAGCAGGGAACATGAAATGATGACCGTGGTTGCCAGCAGTTTAACCGACCAGCAGATCGCCGACGCCGCGGCCTGGTATAACCATTTTGATGTGACTGCCACACTGCCAGCCGGGAAAAACCCTCATGATGCCCCGGAACTGTGCAGCACCTGCCATGGTTCAAACGGGATTTCGGAAATGCCGGACGTTCCCAACCTTGCCGGTGAAACCAATATCTATCTCGAAACACAGTTAAAAGCGTTCCGAAACGGCAAGCGTAGTCATGACATCATGTCGCCAATTGCAACCGAGCTTGACGATAAAGGAATGCAGACCGCAGCAGACTGGTACAGTGCGATTACGATCAACATCACCGATCCGACCAAACCGAACTGAAACCAAAATCAGCTGTCGGGTCGCAGTGCCCCTGAAACATCAAGGCCAACCGTCATTGCCGCGATAACATCTCCGGTTTCCGGATTGATGATCGGAACCGTAACCTGCGACAGAAAGGCGCGGGTTGATCCATCAAAATAGATGTCGGCGATCTGACTTATATCCGGGTCATGGCTAATGGCGACCTCGAATTTCTGCTCATCTGATTGATCGAAATCGGTCGTCAACCGGTTCATGCCGATAACCGCACCGTTGGTATCGAATACGATTATTTCGGCAATATTGTCGGCGTCGCTTTCCTGAAAGGCCCGCAAGATATCGGAAAGCGGATTTTCAAGGATTTCGGTTGCCTTCGGGCTGGCAATCCCGCCTTCGCTGCCCTGACGCCATTCGCGATCGATTTCGACAATCGCATCAGGCTGAATTTGTGCTCCACCCATTGCGGACCGTACCGCCCCAACAAGTTCCGCATTCGCCGCCATGGCGCGGATCGCCGGTAACTGCTGACGAGTAATCAGATCACGTTCCCAATCCTCAAGCTGCATGGGTAAGGTTTCGCATGCACCCAGCGCCGTATTCAGTGACGCAATCAGCCCGGGATTAAGGCGGGTATATTCCCGCCCAATATAAACAACAAGCGGGGCATATCGTTCGAACTGGACGTTGAACTGATCTTCATGGTTGCCCATGCTGTCGCGCGCGGCCTCGAATGTCTGTTTGTCGACCAAGGCGTATTCAACGCGCCCGGCCAGGACCTGCGAAATCAGGGAGTTGATGGACGGTGCCTTGGCAATTTCCTGATACCCTTGCTCTGCCAGCCATTCTGCTTCGTTGGAGCCAAGGATGGCACCAACAGAAAGCAGACTGTCGGGTGTCGGGCTTGACGCGAAACTGCCCTGTTGTCCGGCAGCTGAAATCCAGACCCATTTTTCAAGTGCTAACGGCAAGGTCGGCTCGGCGTATTCGTCCATGAAGGAGCTGATCCGCGCCAGAAAGAACCCGTCCGCCTGCCCGTTTCGCACCATTTCCCGATTGCGCTGGCGGGGTGCAATCGCGATCCCGTACCCAACCCCGATCCGGTCAAACGCGCAATTCAATACTGCGATGGAATAGCCTCGCAAAATGCCGTTCTGCAATTGCTGATAGGGAGGCTGAAGATTGGTTTGAAGAATGAGGAATGAGTTCTCGTCGGATGAGCCGGTAGAATCCTGTGCTTGTTCCTGCCCCTGTGCGGGAAGGCCTTTCAGCGTAATCACAAACACGCATGCCATCAGGCCAAGCAGCAAAATACAGCTATAGGCCGACGCAAATCGCCCCGAAAGATTTTGTCCTGATGGCTGTGTATGGCGTCTCATGCAACACCTGACATTCACCAAACCCCGTCACCGGTGATATTGGGTGTAATAACAGCGTTACAAGACTGACCGCTTAGTCACCGGTATACATATCGGGCGCAATGCGTTTGACCGCCGCACCGTCACTTCGCCACCCGTGGCAGCTATTCACCAATGGGGATCGGCGCTTTTTCGGCGGGTTTGGCACCGTGCCATCCTTTTCCGCCTGCTTTCGGCGCTCTTCGGCCTCGCGGGCGCGGATCGGAAAGATTGTCTGAAACGCAGTCGTTGCCACCGGTCCCATCAGTTCGGTCAGATGCGTGCATCCGTGAATGCCACCAACCCGTTCGCGAATCTGCTGTTTCAACCCCGGCCCGATCCGAAGTCCGACCAGTGCGGCGTAGTTCGGGGCAATTTCATCACAGGCATTGAACGGGGCATGATCAGTGACGGCTTCAACCGCACTTATCACCATGTCATCCCCGACAGTAATGCGCAGCCACATTTCATGGATCGGTACACCGGCGGGAATTTCGCCGCGGTCGTTATTTTCAAACCCGTATGTCTTGGTATCGGTGATATGGCCTTCGATATCCCAAAGACCGTCCTTGCGACGATATCCGGTGCAGGTAACGTTGCGGGTATGGATATGGTCACGTTCCGCAGGGCTGGATAAGGGCATGGCATATATCTCCTTTACGTAAACGTAAAGACAGTAACTGGCACGTTGTCAACCTTCAAAAACGCAGAACGGCTGATGCGGAACCTCCGCATCAGCCGCCCAAAGCATATTTCATGGACTAAACCTGATTTACGCGACGCCGTAATCGGACCCGAAAATAAACTTTTCGCGTTCGCGCAAATCTTCTTCAAGCTGTGCCTTTACGACATTGAACAGATCGCGGATCGAAACCATGCCGACGACATTTTCCCCATCAAGCACCGGAAGATGTCGGTAGCGGCGCGCACTCATCAATTCAAGGGCATTCATCGCCGTATCGCCGGGTGCAAGTGTATCGGGATTGGCCGTCATAACCTGTTTAAGGGGGGTAGATACCGCATCAAGACCCTTTGCGACAACCCGGTTTACAAGGTCACGCTCTGTAAAGATGCCGGCAAGCCTGGCATTGTTATCGACAATGATCACAGCACCGATCTTGCGTTCAGTCATCATATTAACGGCGTCCATGACCGAGTCTGCTGGGTTCAAGGTTGCAATCGACTGCTCTTTGACCACACCAGGTACGATTTTCGTATCCATGTTTTTCCCTCTGCGGGTTGCTGTTGCCACGTGCCCTGCCCCGATCAGATTGCTGAAAACAACGCATCAAATGCGTCCGGGGCCCTTATTTGCAAGTGGCCCTGCAATCACATCGATCAAGACCTTTGCCGATCATTTTAACCGATAAGTAGATTTAAAAGAACATATTTACACCCAGCAAACAAAACGGGCCGCCCGGTCTCCCGTGCAGCCCGTTTGTTTTGATGCAATCATTGCTAGTTCGTATCGTCGGTTGCGACTTCGCGCACTTCACGTAATTTGATGCGGGTTATCTGATTTCGAATGCGACGCAGAACTTCGAATTCAAGTCCATGGAATCGGAACTGCTGTCCGACATCGGGAATCCGACGGGTTTCATAAAGCAACAACCCGGCAACGGTTGCGGCCTCTTCGTCGGGCAAACGCCAGCCAAAACGACGATTAAGGTCACGAATGGTCACATCACCGCGCACAATGACCGATCCATCGGTTTGCGGCTGAACACCAACAACCTCGACGTCGGTTTCATCGGCGATATCGCCAACAATTTCTTCAAGGATATCTTCAAGCGACACGACGCCTTCGAACGCCCCATATTCATCGACGACAATCGCGAAATGCTCGTGACGTTCCTTGAACGCCTTAAGCTGATCGGCAAGCGTAGTGCTATCGGGGATGAACCAGGGTTCGGAACTCAGCATGCGAACATCTTCTGCCGTTTCAGGCTTTGCCCCGCGGACGATCGCTTTCAGCGCCTCACGCGCATGCAAAACGCCAACGATGTTATCCGGATCCTTGTCATAGATCGGAATACGCGTATGCGGGCTTGCCAGTACCGTATCAAGGATTTCTTCCATCGGGCGCGTGATATCAATCATCTGCACCTTGCGACGATGCACCATGATTTCCCAGACCCCGACATCCTCAAGGTCAAGAACCCCATGCAACATCGTGCGTTCGGCATGATGATCACCAACAACGACGTCATCCGCATGCAATTCAATGGCACCGCGCAATTCACGCTCTCGGTCGGTTCCCGGGCCGTCGCCGCTGCCAAAAAGATGCAGGGTGGCACGTACCAGCACCTGAATGGTCTGGGTAACCGGCGCAAAAACAACAACCAGAATACTCATCGGCCGGGCAACGCGCAGCGCCATGCTGTCTGCATGCTGAAGCGCATAGGTCTTTGGCAGAATTTCAGAAAATATAAGCACAAGTGCCGTCATGGCCGCGGTCGCGTAAACGACACCGCGTTCGCCAAAAAGCTCGATCATGACAGACGTTGCCAAGGCAGATGCCAGAATGTTGACAAGGTTGTTACCCAGCAGAATGGCACCGATCAGCCGCTCCTGATACTGGCGCAACCGGTTGACGATCCCTGCCCGCTGATCTCCATCCTGTTCCTTGTGATGCATGACTGGCTTTGATGCTGCTGTCAGCGCAGTCTCCGAGCCAGAAAAGAAAGCCGAAAGCATCAGCAGGATAAAAATCACGACAATCGTGATTGTCATTCAGGTTCGTCTCCAATGGGTGTACGCAACAGATATTTACTTTGTGCTGTTGCGGCGTATCAGGTCAATCTCTGATCGGGCAAGTCATCAAGTTCACAGTCGCTATTGCCCCGAACTTCTGCCTTAGCCGTGGCAGGAACGGGTAATGGCAGCACGCATTTTCTGAATGTCCATCGCCTTGGATGTAAAAGCCTTGCCGATACCACGCGTCATGACAAACGTGATTTCACCGTCACGAACTTTTTTATCGCGCGACATATGGCCGATCAAACGATCAATATCCCAATGCATGCCTGGAACTTCGGACGCACATACCGGCAAACCAACCGATTTCAGATGACTTGCAATCCGTTCTTTTTCGCCAGCCGGGGCCATGCCCATTGCCGCACAAACGTCATGGGCGATGACCATCCCCATCGCGACGGCTTCGCCATGCAGAAGCTTTGCGCCGTATCCGGTTTCCGCTTCCAGCGCATGCCCAAATGTGTGGCCCAAATTCAATAGGGCACGTTTCCCGGACTCGCGTTCATCCTGAGACACGATCCGCGCCTTGGCTGCACAACTGCGCATCACGGCTTCGCGGCGCTCCGCACCATCGTTGCTCAAAACGGCTTCGGCGTTCTGTTCAAGCCAGTCAAAGAATTCCGGATCATCAATCAGGCCGTATTTAACAACCTCGGCGTAGCCGGCAAGCATTTCACGGCGCGGCAATGTATCAAGGACCGCCGTATCTGCCAAAACAAGGCGCGGCTGATGGAATGCACCGACAAGGTTTTTGCCCGATTTCGAATTGATGCCTGTTTTGCCACCAACCGAACTGTCGACCTGTGAAAGCAGGGTTGTCGGAATTTGAACGAAATCAAGACCACGCAAAAGCGACGCTGCAACATAACCCGCAAGATCGCCAACCACCCCACCACCAAGTGCCATGATCAGGGTCGAACGTTCGATCCCCATCGCCAGAATCTGTTCGATAACATCTTCAAATACGGCAAAGCTTTTGGATTTTTCACCGGCAGGAACGATCACTTCGCGATGCGCGATACCCGCCCCGTCAAACGATGCCAGAACCACCGGAAGATGGCGTTCCGCCACCGTCGCGTCACTGATAACGACGACACCGGCCTTTCTGACGAACGGCGCGATATGGCTTGCGGTATCTGCCAAAAGATTGCTTCCGACCAGAATATCATAGCTGCGCGCACCAAGTTCGACGCGCAAAACGTCATGATTTGCCGCAAGAGGAGACGTCTGATTGCTCACCGGATTATATTCCCGTCTTTATCAAATGAACGGCCAAGCAGGGCAATAACCCCGTCGCGCGTTTCTTCCTTGGAGGATTCGTCACAGTCAAAAATGATGTCTGCTCCGGCATAAACCGGATAGCGCGCCTCGATCAGATCGCCAAGAATCTGACGCGGATCGCCATTATTGAGCAGCGGACGATGCGTTCGCCCGCTGGTACGTTGCAGCAACAGATCAAGGTCGGCACGCAACCAGACCGAGACCGATTTTTCCAGAATAAGTTCCCGGGTTTTTTCGCGAATAAACGCACCACCACCGGTCGCAAGCACAAGCGGCTCGCCATCCAGCAGACGCGCGATTACGCGTTCTTCACCTTCGCGAAATGCTTCTTCGCCGTATAGCTTGAAGATGTCGGCAATCGAACAGCCTGCGGCTTCCTCGATTTCACGATCAGCATCAACAAAATCCAGATCAAGTCCCTTGGCGACCATACGTCCGATGCAGCTTTTCCCGGCCCCCATCAGACCGATAAACACCAGCGGTCGGCCTTTCAGCCCTGTCCGGATATTTGCAATCACGTCATCGCGCAAACCCGACTCGGCAATATTGCTCTCCATGATCGGTTTGCAGTCCTGTCTTTAATCCGGTTATCACACAATTTACCCATTTCTTTAGGCCAGCTGCGGCCTGAACGCAAGCAAACCGCGCTGTTCACCGACAAATTCCTTCGTTACACAAGGGATCTGAGCAATTCCGATACGCAGCGAGATTTGCGCACCCGCTGAAAACTTTTGGCCATCGCGTTAACCCTCTGTGAGGACCCGGACCCTAAACTGCCTTTATATCGCCGAATTGGAATGTCAGGGAAAAGGTTCGGGGAACGGGGTTGGAGAAATCACAGGCTGAATTCATGGCTTTGGGCCAAAGCGGTTCGGCTCTGTCTTGCATCTTTTACCGGGCCCCGCATACTGATCTTTGCGCATATAGAACCAACGCACCGAAGTCTGGATAACCATGAAGATAATTTCGCGTCTCATTTTATTGCTGATCATTGCTGTCATCGCTGGTGGCGCAACATTTTTGGTCACTTGGGATATTCCATCGCCAACGACCCAGATGGAAGAAACCATCCCGAATTCGAGGTTCAACTGACATGCGCTTGCGTTCTCGCCTGCTGATGCAATCCTGTTTCGTCACAATGATGGCAGGGACAGGAATCACCTTGCCCATGGCTTTTGCCAACGCGCAGGCACCGGTGCCGCTGTTTTTGAAACAGGAAGCAGAACAGAACGCAAATTCGCAACCGGATGCGACCGCCCCTGCAACAGGCGGCAATTCGGGCCAAAACAGCAATTTTGGTCAGGGTACCGGCACACTACCAGATACATTCCCAAGCGCCCCCGACGCGGTCCAGACGGTTACGTTGCAAGCTGTTGATGCTGAGGCCGTTGGCACACTGGGACGTGAACGTGGAGGATTTGGTGCCGATATGTGGAACGGCACAAGCCGGGAAACGGCGGCACGTCTTCTGACAGATATTCCGGCAATGCCCGCAACGCATACGGGCCGCGACCTTGCACGTCGCCTGTTGTTAAGCATCGCGGCCGTTCCCGATGATCACAAGGAAATCAGCATGCTTGAAACGCGTGCTGCCAAGCTGATCAATATGGGTGAACTGGACGGTGCGATTGATCTGGTCCGCGCCACACCACAAGGGGCACGGGGCTCGCTGCTGGCACAGGCAGAAGTCAATGCTTTGATGATTGCCGGAAAACTTGATGATGCCTGTGCGGCAATCGATGGTTACAGCAACAACTTCGACGATATTTTCTGGCTCAAAGCCGCTGTCATGTGCGCGCTTCATGCCAATGACCGGACATCGGCATCGTTTTCGACAGATCTGGTCCGCGAAATGGAAGGCGAAACCGACAAAACCTTCTTTGGTCTGGTATCAGCCATCCGGAATGGATCGGCCCCGTCGCAAGACATTCTGAACTCGCTGAACACGTTGCGCCCGATCGATATTGCGCTTCTTGAAATCGCCAAGCAAAGCATTCCGACCAATCAGCTTGAAACCGGTAATGCCGCCGCCATTCTGGGCATGATCAATGCGCGTGCAACGTCGACCGATGTGCGCCTTGAAGCCGCCCGCAAAGCTGAAAAACTTGGCCTGATCGAAGCCGCGCAGTTGTGCAAGATTTATAGCGACGTCTCTTTTGACGCAGATGCGATAACCAATGCGCTTGACGATGCCCCCGAAGGGGTGCAGGCCCGCCAATATGCCAAACTGTATCAGGCGGCCGCCAAAAGTGACGTTGCAGCAGTCCGTGCGGAAATCCTTGCTGCCCTTTATGAATCTGCAATCATCAATGGTGATTTCGTTCAGGTATCACGCCTGACGTCCGATCTGCTGACCGATATCCCGGTGAATAGTGATTTTTCGTGGTTTGCGATTGATGCGCTAAAATCCTCGATTGCGGCAAACAATATGGAACGTGCGTCCGGTTGGCTGCAAACCGCCAAAAACAGTTCCAATCCGGGCAACGATATCGAATCCCGTCTGATCCTTCTTTATCCGGTTCTGGCACTTGCCGGACTTGAAGATACCGGAACACAAACCGCCACCGAAATGGCCGACGGGTCGAATGGCAGTGTCACGGTTAATCTGCCCGACGATGAGGCAACAACGCCTGTCCGTTATGGACTGGGCGGTGCTGTAACTCTTACGCCACCAGCCAAAACTTCTGCACCGATGAACGACGCACAGGCCAAACACCGCGCCCGTATGACCGAATGGCAGGAAATGGACGCCGCCCGCGGCGATCAGATTCAGGCAAAACGTGATTCAGAACTGATCTTTAGCCTGTTTGACGGCTTTGGCATTGAAGTCCCGATTGCACTTTGGGATGCGCTTTTGACTGCGCCCTATCTTGATGAACGCCAAACCGGAAGCACGGCAGTCAACCATCATCTGGAATCCGCAGCAATGAATATGCAGCGCGGCAAAACCGTCGCCCTTGCCATTCATGCGCAGCAGGTTGCAGGGGTTCCCAACGGTGATCCGAAGGATCTTTCGGACGCGGTTGCCGCACTCAACCATATCGGGCTTAACCGCGAGGCGCGCCGTCTTGCCGTCGAAATCCTGATGGCTCGAAGCCAATAACGGACAGATATCGTGGCACAACCGCTTAATAGCAATCTTGTCGCGGCCTTTCTGGAAATGATGGCAGCAGAACGTGGAGCAAGCATTCATACGCTCGACGCGTATCGCCGTGATCTGGAAGATTATGTTGCAAGTCTGAAAACGCAAAAATCGGACCTGATCGGTGCGCAGGACATCCATGTCCGGAAATATATGGCATCGCTTGGCGATGCAGGTTTGGCGCCGCGAACCCAGGCCCGTCGACTGTCCGCCGTCCGGCAGTTCCACAAATTCCTTTATGCCGATGGATATCGCAATGACGATCCATCTGCCCATATCGACAGCCCCAGGCAGGGCAATACATTGCCAAAATTCCTGACCATTGATGAAATTGATCGACTGATTGTCACCGCCACCAATCATGACGGCATCAAGGGCAAACGCCTTCTGGCGATGGTAGAACTGATGTATGCCACTGGCATGCGCGTCTCCGAACTGGTTGAACTGCCTTTTGCCGCTGCAGCGCGTGACCCGCAAATGCTGATCGTTCGGGGCAAGGGAAACAAGGAGCGGCTCGTCCCGCTGTCCGATCCTGCCCGTGATGCCTTAAGGGATTATCTTGAAGTCCGGGCATTGTTTATTCCGGTCACCAAGGCAAACCAGCCCGGCCAATCACCCTATCTGTTTCCGTCGCGCGGCAAATCGGGTCATCTGACGCGCCAGATGTTCCTCAATATGGTCAAGGACCTTGCCGCCGAGGCCGGAATTGCCCCGTCACGGGTTTCCCCGCACGTCTTGCGTCATTCCTTTGCCAGCCACCTTCTGGCAAACGGGGCCGATTTGCGCAGCCTGCAACAGATGCTGGGCCATTCGGATATTTCAACGACACAAATCTATACCCACGTCCTCGAATCGCGTTTACGCGGCCTTGTGCAGGAACACCATCCACTTGCTCAACTGCAACGTAGCTGACTTCGCCCGCCGGAATCACAAAATTTGTCTAGCTCTCTGTATAAGAAACCTCGACCAAATGCTGTGAAAAGTGTCGGTTTTCTGCGGATGTCATATATTCGTAACTGTACTGTCATCAGGTTGTTGCCGATCCTGCGTTAGGAGCTTTGCATGTACCGTGATGCTCCTGCCGTTCAGAGGATTCAGTAAATTTTTCAAGATCGGGGAATAGCCTTGGCATTTGATGCGGAGGATGAACTGACCGCGGACAGAGCTGCCGGCTCGGCACTCCGCCTTCGGAACTGGAAGCAGATCGTCGAAAAAGTCGACTTTGCCTTTCAACCGATCGTCAACCCGCATACCGGCCACATATTTGGCTACGAAGCGCTTTTGCGTCGCTGGGAAGACAGCGGCTTTGAGTCGATCCAGTCCCTTTTCGATACCGCCTGGGAAACCGGAAACCTGCACGGTGTGGATATGATGCTGCGCGAGAAGGCGATTGCAAAATTCGCGCGTCTGCCCGAAGCCCGCCGTTTAAAGCTTTTCTATAATTTTGACAGTCGCGTTGTCCGCACCCGGGATTATCAGCCCGGTCGCACCGCGGAACTCTTGCGCAATGCCGGACTTGAACGCGACACCATCTTTCTTGAAATTTCCGAACGGCACGACATCAGCAACGCTCAGTACCTTCAGGATATCCTGCTGCGATATCGCAGTCAGGGTTTCAAGGTAGCAATTGATGATTACGGCAGTGGCTTTGCCCAGTTGCGCGCCCTGTATGAATGCGAACCCGACATTATCAAGATTGACAGGTTTTTCATCGACGGCATTGATCGCGACCGGCGCAAGGAACTGTTTGTATCGCAGATCACCGCTTTCGCGCACATGATTGCCGCACAGGTTGTCGCCGAAGGCGTTGAAACCCGAGAGGAATTTCTGTGCTGTCGCCGGATCGGGTGCGATCTGGTTCAGGGTTTTTTCATCGCGCGGCCATCTGTCGATTTACCAGAACGTACCGACATTGTGCCTGCCATTTCCGGTGTTTCACTGGAAAACCGGCGCGGTGTTGAACGTGATGGTGATGTGCTGCGGTCATATCTTCTTGAAACACCACCAATCGAAAACAATATCAACCCGGTCGAGATTCTATCCTATTTCCAGAAAAATACCGACATTGCCATCGCTCCGGTCATCAACCGGCAAGGCGAACCGCTTGGCGTTATCCGGGACTCTGATTTCAAGGCATTCATCTATACCCCGTTCGGACGCGAGCTTTTGCAAAATCCGGCGAACCGAACCAATATCAGCCGGTTTTTACGCCGCTGCCCGATTGCCGATATCAATACCAGTCTGTCAGAACTGCTTGAAACCTTTGTCGCGGCAAACTCGCTTGATGGTGTGATCCTGACTGAAAAGGGGGTTTACCTTGGCGTGCTTGATCAAAGTGCCCTGCTGCGCGCGGTTAATGAACGCAATACGCTAAATGCACGCGATGAAAATCCGCTGACCCGTCTTCCGGGAAACAGTGCGATTTATCGCTATGCGGCCAACGCACTTGCCAAACCGCGCCGCCGTCGCTTTGCCGTTTACTTTGATTTCGACAATTTCAAACCCTTCAACGACCTTTACGGTTTCCGGCAAGGTGATCGCGCCATACTGCTTTTCAAGGATATATTGGGCAAAGCGCTAAGCCAGAATGACTGGTTTGTTGGTCACATAGGCGGCGATGATTTCTTTGCCTATGTCCAGTCAATTGACTTCGAGGATGCCGTAAGTGCGGTTCAACGTGCCCAATCCATGTTCGATGAACAGATCAAAAGCTTCTATGACGCCCAAACCCGCGATCAGGGTTACCTGATTGGCAAGGGGCGCAACGGTGAAAGCAGCGAATTTCCTTTGATGACGGTTAGTGCGGCATTGGTACGTATCCCGCCGGAACGCACAGACATTACGCTTGACCATATCTCGATCGAGGCCGCGAAACTCAAAACGATTGCCAAAAATAGCGTGACCCGCTTTGCCGCAGGCCATTATGACGCTCCGGACAATATCGCGCCGATGATACAGGAACCCGGATAACAGGCGATACGCGTTATCGTTGCAAATAACGCTTTTCTTTAAAATCACTGACGCTAAAATCCGGAAAATGCAGCACACCTGTTTTGCCGCCCGTCATAACAAATGTAGCGAGCCGTCCTGCCATCATGGTCAGCGTTACCAGCACTTCTGAAATTCTGCCGCCGATTCCGGTCCGCCCGGCAAGTCCGGTGTCGCCACGTGCATCCCAGACGCAGCAGGAACAGAAGCAATCCGTCGAGCAGGTCGCAAACTCGATCCAGCTTTCTGACGAAGAAATCGAACGCGTTCAGCGTGCCGCGGAAACAGCCCGCAATGAACGCCGGTTTCAGGATGGCCAGACTGCCCTGACACTTGAAAATAATCAGGCCGATGATGCCGCCAACAGCTACGGAGCCAACGGGAAGTCCAGTCACACCTTCGCTAGCGGTGCCAACAACCGTGGCAGCCTTGTTGATTTCTACGTCTAAACTGACAGCAACGATAACCCGGCCTTAAAGCCCAAGGGTACGTTTCCACCCATCCCAGTTCCAGATCAGTTCGGCAATCCGGTCATAACCGGCCCGGTCCGGGTGATAGCCATCCCCACGACGAAGCGCGCGCTGCCAATCCTGATCGGCAAGCGTCGTTGCATGAAGATCAAGATAAGGCACGTCAAACCCCCGCGCCGTTTCGGCATATATCTGGTTTAGCCCTTCAAGGCGTTCGTTGATTTCCTTACTAGACTTGCCGCCGTCAATAACTGCCTGCGGTCCGATCCATAAGGTCGGTGCCAATTTGGATGCTTCGCCTATGATCTCTGCTGCATTTGCCGCCGATTTGGCGGGGGAAACCCGCATGGTGGTTTCCTCGCCACGGTCTTCGGCATGGTTGGCGTCATTCACACCAAAACTAAACATTAAAACCGTCGGGAATTCCGGCACCATGCGAAGTTCGGCCTCAAACTTCCAACGGGCTTTCAAACCCTCGCTGGTTTCGGCACGAATGCCCAGATTATAGATCGTCGTTTCGCGCTTGGCCTCGTCCAGCAACCGGCGGCCTAGCCGTATTGGCCAACCGCCTTTATCCCCGTCGCGCACGCCATTGACCAGACTGTCCCCAAAACAGCAAATGCGATGACCTGTAACACCTTCGGTCATGATTACTCCTGCAACTTTGCGGCATTCTGCGCCGCCAAATAATTCATCAGTTCCTCGCGACCGGGCGCAAAGGCATTTGCAATCCAGTATTCTTCCGCCATCTTCAATAACCAGCCCATTGTCGGCCCGGCGGTCACAAGACCCGCTGCGAGAAGATCCCGCCCCTGAATTGGCATTTTAACATCGACCCAGTCTGTTGCCGCCTGCAACAAAGCTTGCCAATCGCGGTTTTCGGCACTGCTGGCCCGTGGCGGGATCGCCGCACGCGCCGCCCAGGCAATCAAAACCGCATCGCGAAAGGCATCCGGCCCGATGCGATAAAGATCACGCCGGATCGTATCCTCGGACAAATCGGCACTGATAAGATTGGCATTGGAAATCATTGCCGCGAAACGGTCAGCTTCGTCGTTGGACAATCTCAATGCCCTGCCAAATTCGGTTGCCGCCTGCAAATCGTCATCAGCATTTTCCGGCGCACGGTACAAGGCCGCCAGACGGCGCAACGGATCGGGCTTGATTGCAGAATCGGCAAGAGCCGTGCTATCAAGCCATTCCATCATGCGAAGTCGCGGTGTATCTGCCAAATCCGGCAAGATAACCGGCAACACATTAAAGCCGATCATTTCCTTAATCGTGGCTGCCGGGCTGCGTGAACGCAGCAATTTAAACATCTCATCGCGAATACGCTCGGGTGAAATATCCCGAAGCCCTTGCGCCCCCTTGCGGCATGCTTCCGCACCAATCGGGTCAAGTGGTGGTCGACCAAACCATGCCTGAAACCTGAAAAATCGCAGAATACGAAGGTAGTCTTCTTCAATCCGGTCTTCGGCAATACCGATGAACCGTACCCGGCCTTCGCGCAAATCCGTTTCACCGTCAAACGGATCATAGATCGTCCCGTCCAGATCGCAATAAAGCGCATTGAATGTAAAATCACGACGTCTGGCATCGCCAAGCCAGCTATCAGTAAAGGCGACTTCTGCATGACGGCCATCGGTCGTGACATCAATGCGCAGCGTCGTGATTTCATAGGCCGATGCATCAGTTATCGCCGTCACCGTGCCGTGCTTAAGCCCGGTAGGGATAACTTTGAGCCCCGCCTTTTCAAGGGCAATAACGGTTTCTTCCGGCTTCAGGTCGCACGCGATATCCACATCGATCAGATCACGTTTCAAAAGCGCATCGCGTACGATCCCGCCAACAAAGCGGGCCGTGCCACCATGTGCTGCAATCGCATCAAATACACGTGCTGTGTCGGGATGCGTCATCACCCCGTAGGGCTGCAGATGCCCGGTTGCTGTCAGTTCGGTCATCGGTAAATCTTTGCTGGCCTGAAACCTTGCAGGCGGATGTCTTGTTCCGGATTATTCCTTGGGTTCGAAAAATCCTGGCTGAACGACACCATCCTTTAATACCGGCGGATGATAAATGGAATCAGGTGATGCACCAGTCCCGAGTGCCGTTACAATCAGGATTGCCGCCGCCAGCGCCACACCAATACCAAGCAGCAAAAGCCACGGCCCTTTGTCCCAGGGCGGAATAACATCATGCCCTTCTCGAATCGCCTTTGCACGCGCCCATTTAAGCCAAAGACCGTAAACAAGAAACGGCAGGATTACGGGAATGGCAATCTGAATAATCTGTCGCAGCATTACCGATAGTCTCCAATCATTACCGTTCAGTACTCGCCTTAAGAACCTCGCTGAAATTCACCAGCATTCCAGCCGTTGCCCCCCAGATGTAATATTCCTGATACGGGATGGCAAAATAGCGGCGCTTTGCCCCTTCGAAGGTCACGGTCTGAAGTTTCTGGTTCTGCGGTTCAACAATGAATTCCAACGGTACTTCAAATACTTCTGCCACTTCATGTGCATCGGGTGCAAGGTCGAAAGGCGGTGTGATCAGCCCAACAACCGGCGTCACCCGATATCCGGTTACAGTGTAATAATCGTCCAGACGACCAACCAGTTCGATATGCGCGCGCGACAGCCCAATTTCTTCCTCGGTTTCTCGCAGGGCGGTTTCCTCAAGCGTATTGTCATGGTCTTCCTGACGACCGCCGGGAAAACTGATCTGACCGGCATGATCGCTAAGATGATCGGTGCGGCGCGTCAAAATCACATGCAGGCCTTCGTCGCGACGTACAAGCGGCACAAGAACCGCTGCCGGACGCGCAATCAATTCCCCCTCGGCAAATTCGCGCGCGCGTGATTTCGATCCCGGATAGTCAACCGCATGGTCCCCACGCCGCTGCAGAATATCATCACGCGGCGCATTCAATGCGGCAATGATCTGGGCCGGTGTCATTCGCCAGCCTCCAGCGTTCCGATCTCGAAGAACTGATTGTGACTGTAAACACCAATACGCATTTTGCCGGTCTCCGGTTCTTTAAGCTCGTCAGCCATATCGACCAGCTGATAAAATACAGCCCGGTTCAGTCGGGCCTCAAGACCGCGATCAAGCTTCACATATGGCGACGGTTCACCAGTTTCGGGATCGTGTTCAACCCTTAAACCATGATTTTCATCAAGCTCGACCCACTGATCAATATTGGTGCGAAAACGGATGACCGATGCCGCGCCCTCGCCGGTTTTTTCCAGTTCGACCGCAATGAAAGCAACATCTTCGACCTCAATCCGCGCCATCTCGGCCGGGGTCACCAGCCAGTGCCCCCCTTCCTCGTCGCGTTGCAGGACAGATGCGAAAAGTTTGACAAGTTCGATACGGCCAATCGGCCCACCTTGATAGAACCAGGTTCCATCACGACCTATAGACATGGGAATGTCGCCACAGATCTGTGGATGGCGTCCGCCTGCCGGTTTTCCGGCGCGAAGGCGGGTCCAGAGCTTTTCGGCAAGATCGACGGTTTTTTCGTTACTGCTCATGCTATACACTTAGGTCCGAAACCAAAAGATTGCGCGCTTTTATAACGCTGATACCATCCTTATTGGGTAACCGGCTTCGATTACCGGCACAACAGAGGAAGCAAAGTTTCCTGTCATGACAAACGCGCCACGTTTTCCCGAAGAAATGGGTCTTTCACAAGACAGCAGCCTTGAACGCGACGCAGGGCGGCTTGACGCCTGTGTTGGCCGGTTGGACGAAGCCCGCAAGATGGTTTCATCTGTTATATTTGGGCAGAATGAAGCCATAGAGCAAACACTTATCGGCATTTTATCCGGCGGACATGTCCTGATGGTCGGTGCGCCCGGACTTGGCAAGTCATTACTGGCCCATACATTGGGAAAAGTCCTTGGCCTGCTTGATAAGCGTATCCAGTTCACACCCGACCTGATGCCAGCAGATATCCTTGGCTCCGAAGTTCTGGAAGAAGGCGCGGACGGCAAACGTGCATTTCGTTTCATCAAAGGCCCGGTTTTCTGCCAGTTGCTTCTGGCCGATGAAATCAACCGCGCCAGCCCGCGCACCCAGTCCGCCCTGTTGCAAGCCATGCAGGAACGCGAAGTATCCGTCGCCGGTTACAGCCACAAGCTTCCGGAACCGTTCCACGTTCTGGCAACCCAGAACCCGCTGGAACAGGAAGGCACCTATCCCCTGCCCGAGGCACAGCTTGATCGTTTCCTTCTGGAAGTCCGGCTGGGCTATCCCGATCAAGATGAAGAACGACGCATCGTAACCGAAACCACTGGCCGCTATCCTGTGCGCCCACGGCAGGTGCTTCAGGCCGACGATCTGGCCGAAGCACAGGATTTCGTCCGGCGTCTGCCGATGCCCGACCGGGTGCTGGATACCATCATTGCACTTTGCCGCGAATGCCGACCGGAAAGCACGCATATGGCCGATATCCGCGATAATGTTGCCTGGGGCCCCGGCACGCGTGCGGCACAGGCCCTGTCGCTTGCCTGTCGTGCCCGTGCCATGCTGTTTGGCCGCTTCGCCCCCTCGATCGAAGATATCGAAGCCCTTGCCGTTCCGGTGCTTCGCCATCGTTTCGGCTTGACCTATGGGGCACGTGCCGAGGGTTTCACCGCCAGAGGCCTGATCACCAACGCGTTGGAATATCTGCAGGAGAAATAAGAATTGGCATTGGCCGCGGTCCACGATCATGTTGCAGCCGCACGTGCACTGGC
This sequence comes from Thalassospira sp. MIT1004, assembly GCF_001858545.1. Taxonomy (NCBI): domain Bacteria; kingdom Pseudomonadati; phylum Pseudomonadota; class Alphaproteobacteria; order Rhodospirillales; family Thalassospiraceae; genus Thalassospira; species Thalassospira sp. MIT1004. Next base: position 114,586 of record NZ_MCAO01000044.1, read on the forward strand.
GGCCCGATTGCCGCAACTGATCGATGAAAGCCGACGCATGGCGATCAGCTTGCGAAGCGGCCTTCACGGCAACCGCAAAGTCGGCCCTGGCAGCGATTTCTGGCAGTTCCGCCCCTACATCACTGGCGACCCGACCAACCAGATCGACTGGCGTCGTTCCGCGCGTAGCGATCATACCTTTATCCGTCAGACCGAATGGCAGGCCAGCCACAATTACTGGATCTGGCCGGTTCTATCGCCATCCATGTATTGGTCATCGGCACGAGACATCCCTTTCAAGGCCGAACGCACCCTTGTCATTTCCATCGCACTTGCCGATCTGCTGCTGCGCAACGGGGAAACGGTCGGAACATTCGATGCCGAACGGACCCGCATCACATCTGCCGAACATCTTGAAAAACTGGCCCACGCCATGCTGGCAAGCCCGGGCAACATCACCGACCATGCCGGTTCGATGCATGCCGGTCGCAAACATTCCGTTCTGGTGCTGGGTGATTTTCTGGAATTCGTCGATAGCAAGCAGTCGCCGGTCCGCGCGATCAAGACCCTTGGCCAGTATCAGAATGACGGTGCGCTGGTGCATGTTCTTGATCCCGCTGAAATCGAGCCCCCCTTTACCGGCCGGGTCAATTTCGTGGATACCGACGATCAGATGATTTACCGCAGCGAACGGTTTGAAGACCTTCGGGAAGGTTTCCGGCAGCGGGCCAAAACCTGGCGTGCCGACATCCGCGACGCCGCGCGTGAAAACGACTGGCTGTGTGACCAGCATGTGACTTCGGAAAGTGCAAGCCCGACCCTGCTTGCGCTTTATCAGCATCTAAGCGAACGCCAAAGCCAAAGTGGCTCTAACGGACGTGGTCGTCCGGCGATGAACCGCAACAGCCCGACGAGGCCGCGATGAACCTTGCGGCCATCACCTTTTTATATCCTGCGATGCTGGCCGGTCTTCTGGTTCTGCCGATTGTCTGGCTGATCATCAGATCCGCACCAAGGTCGCCCAAACAAGTCGTGTTTCCGGCGGCCCGGTTGTTGCGGGGGCTTCGTGCCAACCGGCGTGACATGCAACGTGCACCAATCTGGCAAACGCTTTTACGCTGCCTGATCCTGACCATGCTGATCCTCGCCGCCGCGCGACCAGTCCTTAACAGAACAGAATTTTCGCGCGACGAGGGCGCTATTCTGATCATTGCCGAAAACAGCTGGTCATCAGCAGCAAACTGGCAGGAATATCGCACCGGCCTTAGCCAGATCATCAATCAGGCACGGCTGGACTTGCGCAGTATCTATATCGCACAAACCGCACCCGAGGCATCCGGCGCAACAACAACAAGATTACCCGATATTATCGGCCCGATATCGCCGCACGAAGCTGACCGTTTTATTGATCGACTGCATCCGCGCCCATGGGCCCCCGATTATACGGCTCTGTCAAACCGGATTGCCGATCACCAGCATATGGCCAATTCCATCGGCAGCATTATGTGGCTGACGGATAATATGGAACACCCCGCAAAGGCCGATCTTGCCAACGAACTTGGTACCATTGCACCGATTACCGTACTTGGTACCAAACGTGAAAACCGCATCACGGTTCAATCGCTGACACGCAACCGTACCGGACTTGATATCACCTTGGCCCATCAGAATATGAATGCGCCAGGCGAATTTGCCCTTCTTGCGCGCAATGAACGTGGTCAGGTCCTGTTGCGTCACACTGTAAAAATTGAACCAGCAACCCATCAGACCAGAACCCAAATCCCACTACCCAGCGACATCACCAATTCGATACAGTCCGTAGGAATAGAAGGTATAGAATCCGCTGCCACGGTCTTTCAAACCGGTGCCCGCTGGCAACAGCGAAAAGTCGGCGTGATTGTCAGTTCCGGAGATAGTCCGGTGCTGCTGTCGGATCGGTATTTCTTTCTGGACCGGGCAATTTCCCCCTATGCCGACGTGACCTATGCACCACTTGGAAAGCTGCTTGAAAGCGGGATGGATATCCTTGTCGCCACAGGGCCGATTTCCGGCCTTGGCAGCCAATATTCAGCCCTTGAACGCTGGGTCCGCGATGGCGGTATGCTGGTGCGTTTCGCAGGGGACAGCACGACCGAGGTCGAACCGGAATTCCTGCCTGTGACGCTGCGTCTTGGCAATCGGGATTTCGGCGGATCGATGTCATGGGAAAAACCGAAACGACTTTTGGCATTTCCGGAAACCAGTCCATTTTTCGGCGTCCTGATTCCCGAGGAAATTACCATCAATCGGCAACTTCTTGCCGAACCCGATCCGGAAATTGTTGCCAAAACATGGGCCCGCCTGACTGATGGCACCCCGCTGATTACAAGTGCCCCGCGCAATGCCGGGCGAATTGTTCTTTTCCATGTGACCCCGTGGGCCGATTGGTCGAACCTTCCGATGTCGGGCCTGTTTGTCGAAATCTGGCAACGCCTTTTACCCCTTGCAAGCCCAAGTGACCGGTCTGAGGCCGAACTGCAAACAAGCCTGCCGGCCCAATCCGTGCTTGATGGCTTTGGCCGTGCTCATCAACCTGATGCAACGACCCTGCCCTTGCGCACACCGTTGCCGATGCCCGATCCACGGCATCCGCCGGGGATATACGGCAAAAATGGTCAGGCCGTTGCGCTTAACCTTGGCTCATTCCTTGAAAATCTTGACAGTCAGGTTCGCTGGCCGTCCGGCACGGTCATACGCGAAATCACCGATCAGGACCAAATCGATCTTGCCGCGATGTGCCTGATGGCTGCGATGCTGCTTCTGATCCTTGACGGGGTTGCCCTGATACTCGTCCATCACGTCAGTCTGAGACGTACCCGGCATAAAGATGCGCTGACATCTTTCCTTCTGCTGGCATTTATCGGTGCTTCGGCAACGATGCTGCTGGGTGGCCGCGACGCCAGGGCGGTCGAAACACAGGCCGCTGCTTTGCAACCGCGTCTCGCCTATCTCAAGACGGATGTTGCCCCGATTGACCGTCTCAGCCAGTCGGGACTTGCCGGATTGACCGAAATCCTGCGTCGGCGAACGGCCGCTGACCTGGCCGCCCCGGATGCCATTGACCCCGAAGCCGACGATCTCAGCTTTTATCCGCTGATCTATTGGCCGCTGGTTGACGGACAGCAACCTTTTTCGGACTTTGCCCGGACGCGTATCAACCGATATCTCGATAGCGGCGGCATGATCCTGATTGACAGCCGTGATCAGGAAGTCGAACCCGCCCGCCTGCGTCGATTACTGGCCGGGCTGGAAATCCCGATCCTTGATAAGGCACCGGGGGATCATATCCTGTTTCGCAGTTTCTATCTGCTGGACCATGCCTATGGCCGCTTTGCCGCGCCGCTTTGGCTTGATGCACGGCCCGATCAACGGTTGGACGGTGTTGCGTCTGTTCTGTTTGGCGGGAATGACTGGGCATCGGCCTGGATGCTGAACGAAGGCATCCAGACAGAGAGCCGCACCGATGACATTTCCCCGCGCCAGCGCGAAATGGCCTGGCGGTTCGGGGTCAACCTGGTGATGTATGCGCTTACCGGCAGTTATAAGGGGGATCAGGTTCATTTGCCGGCAATCCTTGAAAGGCTTGGCCGATGAACAGAAGCTGGCAGGATTTTCAGATCGCACCATTACTTGATATCGGGCTGCTGCAAATACTTGCCATCGCCTGTGTAGCCGCCATCCTGCTTTTTGCGGTATTTCGCCTGCGGGGCACGATCTGGCGGGCAATCGCGATGGCGGTCATGCTGCTTGCACTGATTGCGCCGCAATTTACCGATCAGAACCGTGAAAAACTAAGCGACATCGTCCTTGTGCTGGTGGATCGTTCCAATAGCCAGAATATCGGCAGCCGCACCGACCAGACGGATGCCGCGATCTCGCAGATACGCAACCGCTTTGCCGATGATCAAAGTATCGAACTGCGTATCGAAGAAGTGCCGGGCGAAACCGACACCCTGATGTTTGCCGCCCTTGACCGGCTTCTTGGCGGAATCCCGCGCGAACGACTGGGTGGTGTCGTCATGATTACCGATGGGCAAATTCACGATATTCCCGCCAGTCTGGATCTGGGTGCGCCCCTGCATGCGCTCATTACCGGGCGCGAAGATGAACATGACCGGCGTTTGCAAATTCGCCAGACCGCCGATTACGGTATCGTTGGCAAGAACGCGGATTTCATGGTCGAAGCCATTGATCACAACCTTGAGACAGGAAGTCCGGTATCGGTCCGCATGCTGCATGAAGATGGCACCGAACGGAACCTGACGCTGCCGGCCAACGAACCGCACCGCGTCACCATTCCTGTGCCCCACGCCGGGCCGGTGATCGCCGAATTGCGCATGGATGAAAATCCTGACGAAACAGATCAGACCAATAACCGGCTGATCCTTGAAACGACCGGCGTTCGTGATCGGCTCCGTGTCCTGCTGCTTTCGGGCGAACCGCATCCCGGCGAACGGGCATGGCGGAACCTTCTGCGTGCCGATCCCGGTGTTGATCTGGTGCATTTCACGATCCTGCGCCCACCGGAAAAAGGCGACGATACCCCGATCAACGAATTGGCTCTGATCCCATTTCCGATCCGTGATCTGTTTGAAGTGCGCCTGCGGCAGTTCGATCTGATCATTTTTGATCGCTATCAGATGCGCGGGGTTTTGCCTGCCCACTATCTGGAAAAGGTGGTGGATTATGTCCGATGGGGTGGTGCCGCCCTTGTTGTCGCCGGGCCGGAATATCTTGGATCTGATGGGCTTTCAAACACGGTTCTGGGTGATTTGATGCCGGTTCGGGCAACGGGCCGTGTCATTGAACGGCCTTTTGCGCCGCGCGTGAACACAGCCGGACGCATTCATCCGGTGACAGCCCCGATTGCCGGTTCAATCAATACCCCGCCCAAATGGGGCCGCTGGTATCGGCAAATCGAAACCCGGGAAACTGACAATGACGTCATGACGCTTTTGACCGGGGCGGATCAATTACCCCTATTGTCTTTGCGGCGTGTTGAAGAAGGCCGGGCAGCTATGTTGAGTTCGGATCAGATGTGGTTGTGGCAGCGCGGCCATGATGGTGGCGGACCGATTGCCGAATTACTGCGCCGATTGTCGCACTGGCTGATGAAGGAACCGGCCCTTGACGAAAACACCATTGCCACCGAACGCAGCGCCGATGGTAAAAGTCTGACCCTGAGCTGGCGCAAGATCGGGGCTGAACCGACAACCGCAACCGGTGCCGATCCGGAAACCGGCCAAGTCGTGCGCACAACATTTGAACGAACATCGGATCAGACATGGCAGGCCACCCTGCCCATCGCAGAGCGCGGCCTGATCCGCGTTCAGGCCCTTGATCGCGACGGCGTTACCCAGTCGGCATTGCATGTCGACCGCGATGTTCTGACCAGTGAACGTCGCAACACCAACTCGACATCAGACCTGTTACGAGAACTGGTTCTGGCAAATGGCGGATATATTGATCGCATCGAAAAAGGGCTTCCCGATTTCCGTCGGGTGAAAGAAGAACGTGTCTGGTTTGGCACAAACTGGGCAGGCTTGATGGAAACGGAAAGCTATCGCACAGTGATTGGCGGCATTACCAATCTGTTGCCTCTTCCGGTCGTTGCTATTCTTCTGGGGTTGATGTGTCTGATCGGCTGGCGGATCGAAAGCAAATAGCCTTAGTCGACCGGATACATTGTTTTGTGGAAATTACATAATCCACCGCGAAACTTTTCCACCAGAAAATCAATGAAAATACGCACCTTGGTCGGTAGATGGCGTCGTTCCGGATATACGGCATAAATCCCGCCACTGGCCAGCGAATTATATTCCTTAAGGATTTCGACCAGCGACCCTTTTTGAAGCGCCTCGGCAACGATGAATTCCGGTTCACGCGCGATACCAAGGCCCCGGATCGCTGCGAACGAGGTAAAATCACCATTGTTACACGACATGACCGGATTGACGCGGACATTAATCTGGCCTTCGGGTCCTTCAAATTCCCAGACATTCGGGCTGGGAAGGTTGGTATAGGCAAGTGTCCGGTGGTTGGCCAGTTCGGTCGGGTGTTTGGGTTCACCATGTTCGGCGATGTAGCCCGGCGATGCCACGACGTAACCGTTAAAGTCGGCAAGCTTGCGGGCAATCAGGCTGGAATCCTTTAACCGGGTGATGCGAATGGCCATATCGAACCCTTCGGCAACCAGATCAACCATGTGATCGGCCAGATGAATGTCAACATGCAGTCCGGGATGCAGGCCCATGAATTCAGACACCAGATCGGGCATGTAACGCTGGCCAAATGTCAGCGGGGCCGAAATCCGGAGCGTACCCCGCGGTGTGCCCCGTAAATCGGTCAGAGCATGTTCGGCTGTTTCGATTTCCTCAACCACGCGCGCGCAGTGTTGATAAAAAGTTGCCCCCGCGTCGGTCAGGCTCAACCGGCGTGTCGTGCGATTAAGCAAACGAATGCCAAGACTGTCTTCAAGCTTGGTAACATGCTTGCTGACTGCGGATTTGGACATGGCAAGTTTGCGCGCGGCACCGGAAAAGCTTTGCTCCTCCACAACGCGGGCAAAAACCGTCATTCCATCCAGATTGCCGATCAGCATTGCTTTGCCCCTGTCCGAGTACCGAATAATTGTTGCCCATTTGGAAACAAATTAATGTCATATCGCCCGATTGCATTCAACGGGGAAATGACGATGATGGGAACAACGACCCCGGCCGCGCGTAATCGGCATATCACGGGACCACAAAAAACCGGAGGATACGATTATGGGCCTTTTGGTCGATGGAGAATGGAAAGACCAATGGTACGACACGAAATCGACCGGTGGTAAGTTCAAACGTCAGGACGCCGCTTTTCGGAACTGGCTGTCGAAAGACAAGGACGCCGAATTTCCTGCCGAAGCTGGTCGTTATCACCTGTATGTTTCCTATGCCTGCCCGTGGGCACATCGCACGCTGATCTTCCGCGCCCTCAAGGGACTGGAAGACATGATTTCAGTTTCGGTCGTGCATTGGCGCATGCTTGAAAATGGCTGGGAATTTGCCCCTGATGACGGGCTGCCCGACCATCTTGGCAATCACCGTTTCATGCATCAGATTTATACTGCGGCAAAACCCGATTATACTGGACGGGTTACGGTGCCGGTTCTTTGGGACAAGAAAACCAACCGGATTGTCAGCAACGAATCTGCCGACATCATCCGGATGCTCAACACTGCCTTTGATGATCTGGGAGCCAAACCCGGCGATTACTATCCAGAAGATCTGCGCAGCGAAATCGATGCGATCAATGGCCGCGTCTATGACGATGTGAATAATGGTGTCTACAAATCCGGCTTTGCGACCGCTCAGGATGCCTATGAAGACGCTGTGACAACGCTTTTTGGCACGCTGGACTGGCTGGAAGACCGTCTGTCGACCCATCGCTATCTGGCGGGTGATCGTCTGACAGAGGCCGACTGGCGGCTATTCACCACCCTGATCCGGTTTGATCCGGTCTATCACGGGCATTTCAAATGCAACCTGAAAATGCTGAAGGACTATCCCAATCTTTGGGCCTATACGCGCGAACTTTATCAGGTGCCCGGCATCAAACAGACCGTGTTCTTTGAACATATCAAGGGCCACTATTATGAAAGCCACCTGATGATCAACCCGACGGGCATCGTGCCCAAGGGACCTGTTCTCGATCTTGATATGCCACATGGCCGGGACAAACAGTTCGCCGGATAGATAACACGCCCTGCCCGATTTGTTGGCAGACAATACCACGCCCAAACAAAAACCCCCGCAGAAGCTCTGCGGGGGTTTTGCATTCCGAAAACCGGAAACTATTAATTCAGGCGACCTTTGATTTCCGCAATTGCGCTATCGACAAGCTCGTCTGCCTTTGCAGCAGTAACCTTTTCGGAAACCAGTGCAAATGTGGCCTGTGCCGCGATTTCGGCCACACGGGCACGAACTTCGGCAATGGCCTGGGTTTCGAGATTGGCAATACGGTCCATGGCCTGCTGTTCACGACGCTTGAGCGACGCTTTCAGTTCAGCCTGGGCGTTCTCCAGCATGCGGTCGGCTTCCACCTTGGCATGGGCGCGGATTTCATCCGCTTCCTTCAATGCTTCGCGCTGTTTGGCCTGATACTTGGCCAGAAGCTCCTGAGCTTCTTCACGCAGGCGCTGTGCTTCATCCAGCTCTTCCGAGATTTTCTGCGCACGCTTGTCGAGTGCACCGGAAATACCCTTAACAGCCTTGAAGCCGCCGAAACCGGCAACCAGCAAGAAAGAAAGCGTGGTCCAGGTGTAAGGATCGGTAAGGAACGTAACCTCGTGCGGGGTTGCCATCTTCTTACTCTCCTACAATCGCCGAAACGGCCTTGTCGGCAGTTTTGGCCTGAACCTTGACACCGATAAGCTTGTCGGTTGCTTCACGGGCGATTTCGGATGCAGCTTCGGCCACACCTTTCATTGCGTCGTCTTTCGCACCGGCAATTGCCTTTTCGGCATCAGCGGTCTTTTTCGACAGTTTCTTGACCAGCGCTTCGGTTTTCGCAGCTTGCTCTGCAGCTGCTTTTTCCGTTGCTTCGCGAATATCTGCCTGTGCGGCATCACGAGCTTCTGCCAAGGCAGCCTCATACTTCGCGATGGCGGCATCGGTTTCGTCTTTCAACGCCCGGGCCTTGCCAAGATTGTCTTCAATGGTCTTGTGACGGCGTTCCAGAACTTCGCCAACCTTCGGCAGCGCGATTTTCGACATCAGGAAATACAGGATGCCAAAAATAACGAACAGCCAGAAGATCTGTTCCGAGAACGTCGCAATATCAAACTGCGGCATAGCCTACTCCCGAATTCAACGACACCGGCGAGGGGTCCCCTCGCCGGGCCGAGTATTCGCGCAAAAGGCGCCGATTAGCCGAACAGAACGATCAGCGCAACGACGAGTGCGAACAGTGCAATAGCTTCGGTAACGGCAAAGCCGATCCAGCCATACAGTTCAACGTCGCCTTTTGCAGCCGGGTTACGGCCAACAGTCGCAATCAGGCTCGACCAGATGTTACCAACCCCGATACCGGCACCAATCATGCCAATAGCAGCCAGGCCAGCACCGATCATCTTAGCAGCATCGAGTTCCATAACTTCACCCTTTCGAATTTCTTAAAGGCAATCAGAAGAGATCACACCGGTCCACTAGCATTAGTGCATGTGGATTGCATCATGGAGATAGATGCAGGTGAGAATGGTGTAGACATAAGCCTGAAGCGCAGCAATGCCGAACTCCAGAACCGTAATCCCCGTCAGAAGAGCAAACGGAAGGACGCCGAAGATGCCGATCAGGCCGACGAACCCGCCAATCACTTTCAGCATGATGTGTCCGACGGTCATGTTCGCAAACAGTCGGATCGCCAGGCTGAACGGACGAGAGAAATAGGAGATGATTTCAATCGGGATCAGAATGAAGGCCGTTGCAATCGGCGCACCTGCCGGGAAAAACATCCGGAAATAATGCGTACCGTGGCGAACGAAGCCGATAATGGTCACACCGATAAAGATCACCAGAGCCATCGCAAAAGTCACAGCGATATGGCTCGTAAAAGTAAAGCTGTGCGGGATCATGCCAAGCAGGTTCCCGAACAGAACAAACATAAACAGGGTGAAAACGAACGGGAAATACTTGCGCCCCGCGGTCCCCACGTTATCTTTCAACATATTGGCGACGAATTCATACATCACCTCGGCTGCACCCTGCCAACGGCCAGGTACCAATGCCCCACGACGCATGCTGAGCGTCATGAAGCCCGTTACGAGAACGGCTGCGATCACCATCCAAAGTGCGGAGTTGGTGAAGGAAACATCAATGCCGGCAACCGAAAGCTCGGCCAAGGGCTTGATTTCAAACTGCTCTAGCGGTCCAGCCACCGTAATCCTCGCTCAATCTTTTGAGGGCCAAGGCTAATCCTTGTCCCCCTGCTTGCGCTCCCCCATCGCGCGTCCAAGTCCGACTGCACTGTCGAATCCTTTGGCCACGCGATAAGCGTTAAGACCACCAGCACCTGCTCCGAGAAATACAAACAGAACAAGCAGCCAGGGCGTCGTACCAAGCACCCGATCCAGCGCCCAGCCAATCAATAGTCCAACAAGAACAGCAGCGATCATTTCCGCCGAAATTCTCATTCCTAATGCCATCCCTTGGGATGGTTTGCCGGTCGCCCGTTTCGGGCTGTGCGTTTCTTCACGCTTGCTTGCTACGGCCACCAACTTGCTTTCAAGCTCTGCTAATGAAGCGCGATCTTTATCATCGCTCATTGTCGTGAACCCCGCTGTGGCAGCCTTGCAAACGTCGCAAGGAAATGCGCGGGCAACATACTTAGCGCCCCATAGGCTGTCAAGCCGTAAAACCCCACCTTGCCGGGGGCACAAAATTGACATTAAACATCTGTTTTATAACAATTTTACCGTCGAAATGTGTGATCATTCACATTTGACGTTAGGCGATAGTCGCAGCCGCATTTATCAGACTTTTCCATAAACAACCGCTTGCAACCGGCGGTTTCCCTTGGTTCACGGCCCGTTGAACCGCTGAATTGGGCTTCTGAGTAACCATTGTGAATTCAATCGCTTTTTATTGATTTCCGCCTTTTGTACCGTGTTTTGGCACCGGTATCCCGCCCAAGGTCCGATACGGGCTGGAACACGCAGTCATCAGCCATGCCGATTCATCACAAATCCGCCCGCGCCGTTAGCCGCAAAAACACCGATCAAGGATCACTTCGGCAAATTAACCGACAAACGGCGTTGACCATCCTGCTGCTGCCAGCCGCTTTCGGATGACGATGCCAGCATCCAGTCGAACTTGTGAAACAGCGCCCAGACAGCGGCCAATGTATTGTCTGCAATCTGGTTCATATCGATGGGCTGTTTGTGCAGGATTTCGTCACGCAACCGGGCTGATATATCGCCAAAGGACGTCTTGCCATCAAACAGCGCTAAAAGCCTGGCCAAGTCAGGTCCACCGGTCAGATCGACCGCATTACCGGTTCCATCCGCAAGGATAATCGGTTTGCCTGCATTGGTCAGCATATCGTCAAAGAAACCGTCAGAAGGGGCGACAAAGAACCACGGGCACAAATCACGATCCGGCATTGTCGTTGTTGCCGCCGCACGTTTGGCATCAGAACGTGTAAGATAAAAGGCATGCAACGGCATCGCACAGCTGTAACGTTCACAAAATGCCTGCTGATCGCGAAGCGGCAAAGCCATCAGATCCCGCAGGATTTTCGGGTCCGCAACATGGTTTTCAATGCTGTAATGCGCCTTTCCGGTGCCGCCAAAACCGAAAAAGCCGGTAAAGGCAGCAACATCAAGCCCTGCCGAGGCAGCAAAGTCATAGACCCCGTGCACGTCATAGGCACATTCAACCGGATGCAGCAGCAAATCGACAATCTCGGGATCGTTTTCCAGCAACCCTTTAATAAAGCCCGGACCACCCCCCATTTTAAGCAGCATGTTGCCTTCGGGAAGCATCGAAAGAAGGCTTCGGGTCATGGCAAGCTGCTCATCAAGCGTCTTTCCGGGCAGAAGCGGTGCAACCATCTTGCGCCACTCGGTCACGGCAAGGCGGCCATGTTCCCCATACAGCATGGTACCGATGCAACCATCATTGGCCAGAACCGACACCAGATCACGAAGACCTTGTTCGGGAACCTCAAGGTGATGCAGCACACCGGCACAATTGATGTAATCGAACTTTTCCGGTGCGGTCGCGGCAAACTCGCCAATCGTTGCATTCACATAGGTAATATTGGTCAACCCACGTGCTTCGGCGCGGGCACGCGCCACCTTGGTGCTCGCACTTGATGGTTCCAGATATGTAACCTGCCCGCCGCAATCGCGCAGTTGTTCGGCCAGCCAGACAAGACTGTCACCTGTACCGCCCCCTGCAACAAGCGCACGAAATCTCGCATCAATCTTCTTGCGTCCGCCGAAACCGTAATGATTGACCCGCGAAAGGGTGTCCATCGGCGGCATCAGCAACCGTTCCTTTTCCTCCTGCGGGTCACGCATGGGATAAGGAAATTGCTCGTATAACGCACGGACTTCTTTGGACATTTTCGCAATTTTCCCGGTTGGAGTATCTCACCAAGCCTCCCTCTTAACCCAAAGGCAGAGACGAACGAAACCCAAATACCGGAAAAATCATCAATTGGTAAAATCGAGCTCTTTTTGCTCTTTCTGGGAATAGACCTCGGCCTGGCGCAAATCGACCGACACCAGCGAGGAAACACCACGTTCAGCCATCGTCACCCCGAACAGGCGGTTCATGCGGGCCATGGTCATGCGATGGTGGGTAATCACAAGGAAACGCGTGTTGGCATGGCGGCCAATAGCTTCAAGCAATTTACAGAACCGGTCGACGTTGGCGTCATCAAGTGGTGCGTCAACTTCGTCGAGCACGCAAATCGGTGCCGGGTTGGTCAGGAACACCGCAAACAGAAGCGCAACAGCGGTCAATGCCTGCTCGCCACCAGACAGCAATGAAAGGTGCTGCAATTTCTTGCCCGGCGGGGATGCCATGATCTCTAGCCCGGCTTCCAGCGGATCGTCCGCATCGGTCAGCATCAGATGCGCCCCGCCACCGCCAAACAGGCGGACAAACAACTGCTGGAAATGTTTGTCGACTTCGTCAAATGCCGCTTTCAGGCGGTTGCGTGCTTCGCGGTTCAGCTGGTTGATACCATTGCGCAATTTATCAATGGCGGCGATCAGGTCATCGCGTTCGGAAACCAATGTGTCTTTCTGTTCTTCCATCTCGGCCAGTTCGACCTCGGCCCTCAGGTTAACCGCACCAAGGTTTTCGCGTTCGCGCGACTGACGCTGCAAACGGGCCTCGATATCGTCTTCGGATGGCAATTCCTTGGTCTGATCGATTTCGGCCAGTTCGACAAGCTGATCAGGCGTCGCATTAACCCGTTCGCGAATGCGTTCGATCAAATCGCGACGATGCTGTTCTGCCTGCTCCAGAAGGGCTTCGCACCGAACCCGGCCTTCGCGGGCCTCGGCCAGTTTCTGTTCCGCTTCCTTAAGGTTCTGATCGGCTTCGCGCTGCGCATTTTCGGCACGCACCAGTTCATCCGCCGCGTCCTTGCGTGCCTGATCGGCAATCTCGATACGGTCGGAAAGGATCGCGCGGCGCTCCTCGATCTCGTCGGGCTTAAGTTCAAGCTCCTCGATCTCCATGCGCGCTTCTTCCTGACGTTCACGAAGCTGGGCCACACGTTCGCCTGCCCCCGATGCGCGATCATTCCAGGATGCGATTTCGCTTTCAACAAATTCAAGTCGCTTGCGACGCCCCGATGCATCACGCTGCATGCGTTCAAGCTGGCTGCGCGCTTCCATCTGATCGGCGCGCGCGTCCGAAAGCTCGGCACGTTTTTCAATCAGTTCGGCCTTGATTTCCATCAGGCCTTCGCTCGATTCCTCGGGCGTTGCCGCCAATTCTTCCTGCTCGGCGATCAGTTCATCAAGGTCCTGCTTGGCACGCTTTTCGGCTTCTTCGGCGTTTTGCAGGCGTCCTTCAATGGCACTGGCGTCACGTTTGATATTGGCAATTTCTTCTCGCGCGCGGGCCAATGATCCCTCTGCCTCGCGAAGGGCACGGTGGGCTTCCTGTTCGCCGTTGCGTGCGGCTTCAACATCTTCTTCAAGACGTTCAACATTTTCCCGCGCTGTATCGGCCTTTTCCACTGCAAGCTCGACCGCGTCGTCGATCTCTTCAAGCTCAAGGCGTAATTCTTCAAGTCGATTACGCTGTCGCAAACGTGCGGCTGCCGGAAGCTCCGCGCCAACCTTGATCCGATACCCGTCCCAACGCCAAAGCGCACCTTCACGCGACACCAACCGCTGCCCGGTTTTCAACGTCTTGGCCAGCCAGTTACCGGTTGCCTCGTCATCAACAACCCCGATCTGCCAAAGGCGTCGGTTCAGCAATGCCGGACCATCAACAAATTTCGCCAGTGCCTGGATCCCTTCGGGCAGGGCAGGGTCATCTGCGTCGGGGTCAACCGCCGACCAGTGCATCGGGGCATCTTCGGCATCGGGCGCGTCAAGGTCCTCGCCAAGTGCCGCCGCCATCGCCATTTCAAGGCCGCTGGTCACCGAAAGCTTTTCGATCACCGCCGGGAACTGCTGATCGGCATTGCCCTTGACCAGACTTTCAAGCGCCTCGATCTCGGCGACAAGCCGCGCCTTGCGGCTTTCGACATCACGCAGGGCATCGCGCGATTCGGTTTCCGCCGTTTTCAGGCTGTCTTCACGGTCGCGCAATTCGGCAAGACGCATTTCGGCATCTTCGATGGCAAGCTTGCGCTGCTCGCAAAGTTCTTCGCATTCCTCAAGCGCCAGACCGGCCTCTTCGAGGGCGTCGGTAAAATCGGCTTCAACCCGGATATCATCAAGGCGGGCAACGACCTCGTCATAGCGTTCGGTCAAACGTGACCGGCGGGCGGAAAGCTCGCTTAACCGCTGCTGAACGCTTTTAAGCCGGGCTTCTTCGGCGGCTGCCCGGTTGGTCAGTTCGTCAACCTGCCCTTCCAGCGTTTCAACCCTTGCGGCCTGCGCGACGGCGCGTTCCTTTGCCTCGTCAAGCTCGTCATCCTCGCCGTCCTGGGCTTGACCCAGCTCTTCGCGTTCTGCCTTAAGCTTGTTCAACGCCCCTTCGGCGTCGCTTGCCAGTTCGGCTTCACGCGCAAGGTCGGCATCAATCTGCTGGATGCGCGCACGAAGCTGCGACATTTGGGTTTCGATCTGTGCCTTGTCCTTGTCCAGTCCCTCACGCTCGATCAGCATGCGCTGAAAGGCCGCTGCCGCATCGCTTTCCTTTTTGCGAAGATCCGGAAGGCTTGCCGCAATATGGGCCTGAATGGTCGTTGCCTCGGTCACCTGACCGGTCAGGTCACGCACGGCACTTTCGCCTAGCACCAGCAATTCACGGGCATCTGCTTGCCGTTTTTCGGCATCGGTCCAGCGGATGTGGAATAGCAGAGCCTCCGTCTGGCGGATGCTTTCGGAAAGTTTGCGATACCGTTCGGCCTGTCGCGCCTGCTTTTGCAGAGACGCGATCTGGCTATCGAGTGTGACCAGAACGTCTTCAAGGCGTTCCATATTCTGTTCGGCATTTTTAAGCCGAAGCTCGGCCTCGTGACGGCGTGAATGCAGGCCGGTAATACCGGCAGCTTCCTCCAGAACCAGTCTGCGCTGACTTGGCTTCGCTCCGATCAGCGAACCGATCTTGCCCTGTGACACCATCGCGTTTGACCGTGCCCCGGTCGCGGCATCGGCAAACAGCAATTGGACGTCACGCGCACGGACATCCTTGCCATTGACCCGATAATTCGACCCGCCGCTGCGTTCAATACGTCGCACGACCTCAAGCGTTTCGTGATCGTTAAACATCGCCGGTGCTTTGCGTTCGGCATTATCCAGAACGACGGTAACTTCGGCCACGTTCCGCGCAGGACGCGACGATGTCCCGCCAAAAATAACGTCGGACATGTCCGAGCCGCGCATCTGCTTGGCAGAGGTTTCACCCATGACCCAGCGCAGGGCTTCGACAAGATTGGATTTACCACAGCCATTCGGGCCGACAACACCTGTCAGCCCGTCTTCAACCAGCAATTCGGTTGAATCGACGAAGGATTTGAACCCCGTCAGCCGTAGCGATTTAAACTGGACCAATCATGCCCCCGATCCGTCCCTTCCCCTGATTGCCGGATGTCGCATCTGCAGCATCCGGCAGGATCATATTTATCAGTTGGTCAGATCTTCGACTTTGTCTTCAAAGAACTTCAGATCGCGCGAACCGGCAAAGGTTTCACCATCAATCACAAAGCTCGGCGTTGAATTGACCTTGAATTCCTGTTCGCCGCGCATGCGCGATGCAACAATCCCATCGATCAGGGCCTCGTCCGCCATGCAGGCATCAACCGCATCGCCATCCATACCGGCAAAACGAACCACCTGTTTGATGCCTTCAATCGGGTCCGCGGCCCGTGCCCAGGTCATCTGCGATTTGAACAGCATGCCCAGAACACCGAAATAACGGTCATCACCGGCACATTGCGCAACAGCAGCCGCACGAACCGCAACACCATCAAGCGGATAATCGCGGAAGATCAGCTTGGCCTTGCCGGTATCGATCAACGATTTCTTGATCTCCGGCAGGGTTTCATTATGGAACGTGGCGCAATGCGGGCAGGTCAGCGACGCATATTCGATGATCGTCACCGGCGCATCCGGATTGCCAAGCACATGTTCCTTATATTCTACAGCCTTGGCCTGCTGCGCCCCGACAACACCAATCGCAAATGCACATGCGACCGCAAAAAACTTAACTGCCTTCAGCAAGGAAACCTCCGTTAAAACAATATTTTGTGATTACAAGCCTGTTGCAGCGCGGGAGTCAACACGCCCCCCAAAAGCGCTAATGAGCCAACGAGTCGCCAACATCGTTTGGAAATGCGGCAACTCCGTGATCAAACATTATGGGAAAATGATTCGATCCGGCCCGCATCGGAATAAGGCTTTGGGCCACCGATTGGCAAATGACTTACACGTGATTTTAAACGCAATTTCACCGGCTATTTCTTCTGTCCCGGTTGCCCCCGCGCGTGAACATCCCCCGAAATGCGGCGTCCAAGCCGGGTTAGCACTTCGCGCAGATGCGGGTCTTCAATTTTGGCGATATCGATCTCGCTGGTTTCGCGGATCGGACCTTCGGGCACATTTTCCGGCCGTTTGACGGTGCGCTCCGGGCGGGAAATATCGCCCTGCATCATCTTGATGCGTTCAACCGCGCGATATCCGAAATAGGTATTCACCCGGTCGATGATCTGCGGCATGCGGTGCTGTAATTCAATCGCCACCGGTCCCATCACCCGGATCACAAGGGTTCCGCCCCCGGCATTTTCGCCGCGTGGCGGATTGTATTTGACCGGCATGGTGAATTGTTCAAGATCGCGACCGACAATTTCGGACCAGTGCAAAATGATTTCGGCCTGAAAGAAACCGCGTTTACGGACCAGCGGACGTGTCAGATTGCCAACCATGGCGGCAATATTGCGCAACCCCATGCGGCGTTCCGAACTGCCCATCGGGGTAATCTTTTGTTTCTTTTTGACCGCATTTTTTGCCGCAACCATATCGGCACGCTGATCTGGCGTGCTATGTGTCGGCGTATCGGTCATATCTTTTTGCTTGCTCACGCCCGCTTCTTTCGTAGGGTCTGAATCTGACCTAAACGTAATTACCCGTTTTCATCCCCGCAACATAACACGGGAACGCCGTGCATTTCACCAACGACGAAATCCATCACCTCGGTCGGACCATGCTGGACTGGTATGACCGTCATCATCGCACCCTTCCATGGCGTGCCGAACCGGGCGACGCACAAGACCCTTACCGCGTCTGGCTTAGCGAAATCATGCTGCAACAGACCACCGTGATTACGGTTGGTCCCTATTTCGCAGCATTCCTGCAACGCTGGCCGACCGTAACCGATCTTGCCAATGCCGATCTCGATGAAGTTCTGCATGCCTGGCAAGGTCTGGGATATTATGCACGCGCACGCAACCTGCACAAATGCGCCAAGGTTGTTGCCGATGAATATGGCGGCCGGTTCCCCGATACCGAAGAAGGCCTTCTGAAGTTGCCCGGCATTGGCCCCTATACCGCCGCCGCCGTTGCAGCCATCGCCTTTAACCGCCATTCAAGCCCGGTCGATGGCAATATCGAACGGGTTATATCCCGCCTGTTTGCCCTTGAAACCCCGTTGCCCGACGTCAAACCCGAAATCAAGGAAAAGTCGGCGGCCCTGACCCCGTCCGACCGGCCGGGCGACTATGCGCAGGCGCTGATGGATTTGGGCGCAACGATCTGCACGCCACGCAATCCGGCATGTGGCATTTGCCCGTGGCAGGCTTCCTGCGAAGGCCGCAAATCGGGCATTGCCCCGGAACTACCCAAAAAACGTAAGAAACCCGCCAAACCAACCCGGGTCGGATATGCCTTCTGGATACGACGCGAAGACGGTAAAATCCTGGTCCGGCGCCGCCCGGAAAAGGGTCTGCTGGGTGGACTTTACGAAGTGCCGGGCAGTGACTGGCGCGCGATTGAGGCACCGGACGATGTGATGTTGTCCGAAGCCCCGATCAAGGCAAGTTGGACGGAACTGGATGGTACTGTCGGGCACACTTTCACCCATTTCCATCTCGATGTGACGGTCCTTGCCGCCAATATAGCTGAAAGCGACGCAGCAAAACTTGATGGCAGCTGGACAACGATTGACGGGTTATCTGAATTCGCTCTGCCGACGGTGATGAAAAAAATCGTGCGTCACGCGCTGAAATACCACTAGGTCGGCGTCAACCGGCCCTTCAAAACGCAAAAAGAAGGCCCGTTGCCATTCCGGCGCGGGCCTTTTAAATCGTTAATCAGGTGGTCAAGCGTATATATCAATAACCTGCCCACGGCCCGTGCTGCTCGGCGGGGCCGATTGTTGTGACGTGTCGGTTTCTGCCACCTGATCGACCCGCTGGGTCGGCGGTGATTGAAGATCGTTACCACCGGTTTCGGCGATCGGTGCCGCTGCCTGCTGGATCTGGACCGGGTTCGGTGCGTAAGCGGCACTACCTGTTGCGCCAACCTGCATGGGGCTCTCCATCTATCCTTACGGATAATTCCAAGATTCAATATATAGCAAGAATTGCCCCCGAATGCAAAAGGCCGGAAGGTTTCACAACCATCCCGGCCTTCCAGATCAGATCATTTTAAGCGTGCTGCACCGCACGAAATCAGGCGGAAACCTGCCCTATTTCCTTGCGAAGCTGACTGCGCAGATTGTCGATCACAACCAATCGCCCGTCACACTTGTAATGCCAATAAGTCCAGCCATTACAAGCCTGTGCGCCCTGAACATGGGCACCGATCTGATGAATCGAACCGGCATTGTCCTTGTGACTGATTGAGCCATCGGCACGAACAAGCGCTGCAACATTGCCGCGGTTGTCATAAATCTTGTCGCCCGGCGCCAGAAGACCGCGTTCGATGACCGCACCGAACGGAATACGCGGAAGTGATCGCTTCGACTCCGTCATCTCAAGGCTTTCACCATCAAGCATCTGAACCTTGGCAATGCGTTCCTTGGCGGCCTTTGCATATTCTTCTTCGCGCTCAAGCCCGATGAAGTGACGACCAAGGCGGCGCGCTGCCGCACCGGTGGTGCCGGTACCGAAGAACGGATCAAGTACGACATCACCCTGACGGGTCGTTGCCAGCAGAACACGCTGCAACAATGCTTCGGGTTTCTGGGTCGGATGGACCTTTTTACCCTTTTCATTCTTCAGGCGCTCGGACCCAGAACAGATCGGCAGCAACCAGTCGGACCGCATCTGCAATCCTTCGTTAAGCTGCTTCATCGCTTCGTAATTGAACGTGATCGCCTTCTGCTCGGCATTTTTCGAACACCACAGCAGGGTTTCATGCGCATTGCAGAAACGTTTGCCACGGAAATTCGGCATCGGGTTGGTTTTGCGCCACACGATATCGTTCAGGATCCAGTAACCGATATCCTGCATCACCGTGCCGACGCGATAAATGTTGTGATACGAACCGATCACCCAGATCGCACCGGTATCCTTAAGGACACGGCGCGCGGCGGTCAGCCAGTCGCGGGTGAAATCGTCATAGTGACGGAAACTGTCAAACTGGTCCCAATGATCGTCAACCGCGTCGACCTTGGAATTATTAGGGCGCAGCAGATCACCACCCAGCTGCAGGTTATAGGGCGGATCGGCGAAAATCAGATCGACCGACTTTTCCGGCAGGCTGTTCATCAGTTCGATGCAGTCCCCGACCATAACCTGATCAAGCGGTAAGGATGTTTTCTTTGTCATGATGCGTTCCAGGTTCCCCCATATTTCTTGAGGAAAGCATCACCGCAAAAAGTTAATAGACTCCGAAAATTTCCAAGGAGTCGCCACAGTTTCAAAGTAATTTCAGCCGTTTAGACAATCTTAACCGGTTCGGCCCAAAAACAGGAAGATTTTCATCCCGGACAGTAGCGGTCAAAAACCCCGCATATCTTCATCGGACTCCTTGACTTCGTTCTGGTCTGACCGGGTATATGCGGCAAGAATTCAAATGTGAATTCGCAGATAGCTAACGCGCGCATCCGTATATTCACGTAGTTCAATACATCCTGATGTGAATTGCGTTACAGCAATTTAGCCGAAAACGGTAATTTGACCGTTTGGACAACTCTGCATTTGCCCTTCTTATGATCATGTATACAATCTGCATATCAAATACGCAGAAAAATAGAATTTTCAAGATTGGCAATAACCTGCAGGGGGACATCATGAAGTCTGGCACTTTCCGTCTTTCCCGTCGCGCAATGCTATCGGCCATGGCCGCAGCAGCCGCGGTGGTATCTTTTGGCCTTGGCGTACCGGCACCGGCAATGGCAGCCGACCCGATCAAGGTTTCGGCGATTTACACCGTTCCGGTCGAACAGCAGTGGGTTTCGCGTATCCACAAGGCGCTGAATGCCGCTCAGGAACGCGGCGACATCACCTATGAATTTTCCGAAAACGTCGCCAATACCGACTATGAACGCGTGATGCGTGAATATGCCGAAAATGGCTCGGCCCTTATTCTGGGCGAAGTTTTCGGTGTTGAACGCGCGGCCCGCAAGGTTGCCGCCGATTATCCCGAAACCGCGTTTCTGATGGGCTCAAGCTTCGGCCCCGAAGGCGACAATTTCTCGGTCTTTGACAACTATATCCATGAACCAAGCTATCTTGTTGGCATGGCAGCCGGCAAGGCGACCAAATCGAACAAAATCGGCATGGTT
The DNA here is from genome assembly GCF_001858545.1 of Thalassospira sp. MIT1004. Lineage (NCBI taxonomy): Bacteria > Pseudomonadati > Pseudomonadota > Alphaproteobacteria > Rhodospirillales > Thalassospiraceae > Thalassospira > Thalassospira sp. MIT1004. Next base: position 135,504 of record NZ_MCAO01000044.1, read on the forward strand.
GGCGGTTTTGCCATTCCGGAAGTCAACCGCCTGATGAATGCCTTCATGGAAGGTGCCAAATCGGTAAATCCGGATGTCGAATTTACCGTGACCTTCATTAACAGCTGGTACGATCCGCCCAAAGCCAAAGAAGCCGCCTTTGCGATGATCGATAAGGGTGCGGATGTCATGTATGCCGAACGCTTTGGCGTTTCGGATGCCGCGAAGGAACGCGGCGTTCTGGCTGTTGGCAACGTGATCGATACCGCGGCAGACTATCCGGGCACCATTCTGGGTTCGGCCCTTTGGCACATGGAGCCGACGGTGGATCATGCGATTGCAGCGGTCAAAGCTGGTGAATTCAAGGCCGAAGATTACGGCAAACTCAGCTACATGAAACCGGGCGGCGGCACCGTCGTTCTTGATAGCGCCCTTCTGCCCGAAGGTACTGTTGCCGAAGTTGACGCCAAACAGGCAGAAATTCTGGATGGCAGCTTTACCGTCAAGGTGAATGACGAAGAACCGAAATCTTCCATGTAAGATTTCTTCCACTTTGCAGGCAGTCCGGTTTAAACATCGGACTGCCTTTCGTTTTTCGGGGCGATCCAGCCATGCACCCGATACGCCAATATAGCCCAAGGCGTGACACATAAAAATTAACGGATCAGCCGGATGTCATCTGCTGCCACCCCATCTTTGGAAACGTCCCCACAATTGCTGCTGCAACTGGCTGCAATCACCAAGAAATTCGGCCCGCTGATCGCCAATGACGCCATCGACCTTGATGTGCACAAGGGCGAAATCGTTGCACTTCTTGGCGAAAACGGTGCGGGCAAAACCACCCTGATGAACATTCTGTTTGGCCATTATGTTGCGGATACGGGGACCGTGATGGTCGCGGGTGCGGATGGTATCCTTGCCCCGCTTGAACCCGGCGCACCGCAGGCGGCCCTTGATGCCGGGATCGGCATGGTTCATCAGCATTTCACACTGGCCGAAAATCTAAGCGGCCTTGATAACATCGTCCTTGGCACAGAGCCGATTTTTCGCCTACGCCGCGACCGGACCAAGGCACGCGCCAAACTGTCAAAACTGATGGCGGGATCGGGTCTCAATGTCGATCTGGATCAGCCGGTTCATAAACTGACCGTCGGCGAAAAGCAGCGCGTTGAAATCCTCAAGGCTCTTTATCGCGATGCCCGTTTGCTGGTGCTGGATGAACCAACTGCGGTTCTGACGCCGCAGGAGGCAGACAGCCTTTTTGCGATCCTTCGCAAGCTTGCCACGACCGGGCTTTCGGTCATTATCATTGCCCATAAACTGGCCGAGGTTCTGGCGGTTTCCCATCGCATCGCGGTGCTGCGCGGCGGCAAAAAAGTCGGCGAAATGGCAACCGATCAGGCCGACAGACGTTCGATTGCCGAGCTGATGGTTGGCCGCGATGTTCCCTTAAGCCGCCGAAGCGAACGTGCACCGGGCAAGCCGGTCATCGAGCTTCGGGATGTCACGATTGATCGTGGCGATGCCAGGCGGTCGCTGCATGGGGTGAACCTTCTGGCGCGTGAGGGCGAAATTCTTGGCATTGCCGGGGTATCGGGTAACGGGCAGGCGGCGTTGGCGCAACTGATTGCCGGGCTGGATCGTCCCGATGGTGGCTCGGTCGAGATTTTTGGTGAAAAAGTTACCAAATTCGATGCTCACAAGTTTGCCCAGATCGGCATCGCGCGTATCCCCGAAGACCGCCATCATGATGGTATGGTGGGGTCGATGACGGTGGCGGAAAACATCGCCATCGAAGATGTCCGATCCCGTGATTATCAGAAATTCGGCTTCCTTGATTTCGAGGCAATCCGAAAACGCGCCGAACATGCAATCGCCGATTACGATGTGCGCTGCCCCGGTCCGGATGCTCCCGCACGTCTGCTATCTGGCGGGAATATTCAAAAACTTATCCTTGCGCGTGTTCTTGAAAAATCACCAAAACTGATCCTTGCCAACCAGCCATCCCGCGGGCTTGACGTGGGTGCGCAATCAGAAGTCCATAGACGGCTTCTTGAGGCGCGCGAAGGCGGCGCGGCGGTGGTTCTGATATCCGAGGATCTCGATGAATTGCTGACCCTGTCCGATCAGATTGCGGTGATCCATGCCGGTCATGTATCGGCTGCGATTGCGGCAAACGATATTGACCGATCAGAGCTTGGTCTGATGATGGCCGGACAGAAAAAAAGCGATGCCGATTTCGGGTCCGGTAAATTTGAGCCCAGCACAAAGGCCAGCGCAAAAACCGATGAAAATGCCCCAAAATCAGGAGACCCGGCGTGATCCGGTTTGAACCCCGCACCAATCCATCCGCAATCATGGTTTATGGCGTCCCCGTCATGGCGGCAACTATCGCCATTCTTCTGGCAGCGATCCCGCTTGCCCTTGCCGGAGCACCGATCATAAACGCCTATGGCCTGATGATAAGCGGCGCGTTTGGATCGATGTTTTCGATTTCGGAAATGCTGACGCGTGCCACCCCGCTGATCCTGACCGGATTGGCGGCCGCCATCGCGTTTCGGGCCAAACTTTGGAATATCGGGGCCGAGGGACAGCTTTATATGGGGGCCATGGCCGCCGTTGCCATCGGATCGGGTGTGATTGACGGGCCAAGCTATATCATGATCCCGGTCGTGCTGATTGCCGGGGCGCTCGCCGGGGCGGTAATGCTGATCGGCCCGACGCTTTTGAAAACGCGGTTAGGGGTGGACGAGGTTGTCACCACTCTGCTTCTGAACTTCATCGTCATTCTGTTTGTGCAGATGATGCTGGAAGGTGCGCTAAAAGACCCGATGTCTATGGGTTGGCCACAGTCCGAACCGGTAATCGATAGCGCCGTCCTGCCGCCGCTGATCGAACGGATGCGGGTGCATCTTGGATTGGTGATCGCGCTGATCTGTGCCGTGGCGCTGGCGATTTTCGTTAAACGCACCGTCTGGGGATTTGAAATTCGTGCGGTCGGTGAAAATGCCGCCGCAGCCAGATTTTCTGGAATTTCGGTAACCAAAACCATGGTACTGGTCGCGATGCTGTCGGGTGGTTTGGCCGGACTTGCCGGTGTTTCCGAAGTCGCGGGAACCCGTGGATATCTGGCGACCGATCTGTCGCCGGGTTATGGCTATGCGGGGATCGTGGTTGCAATGCTGGCCCGCCTTTCACCGGTTGGCGTGATCATATCCGCCGTGTTTGTGGCATCGGTTTTTGTCGGTGCCGATTCCATGAGCCGCGCAATCGGCGTTTCAAGTTATCTGGCCGATCTGATTGTCGCGATGTCGTTGTTATGCGTTCTGATTGGCGGGTTTCTGACCCGGTTCAAGGTCCATTTCGAACGCCAGAAATCAGCAGGTTAAGGGGAAAGAAAATGGAAATCATCGACATCCTTTTGACCGCAAATTTCTGGGCCGCAGCGCTTCGCATTGCCACCCCGCTGATTTTCGGGGTGCTCGGCGCGCTGATTTGTGAGCGCGCCGGAGTTCTTAACCTTGGCATCGAGGGGATTTTTACAGCCGGGGCGATGGCCGGATGGATGGCGGTCTGGCTGGGTGCCGGATTGTGGGGCGGCGTTCTGGTTGCCGCCTTGGCCGGTGGGTTTTTCGGCCTGATCCACGCGATCCTGACCGTGCCGCTTGGCCTGTCGCAGCATGTGTCGGGGATCGGGGTGACGTTGCTGGCGACCAGCCTGTCGTATTTTACCTATCGCACGGCATTGCCCGATGTGTCGTCACCGCCGCGGATCATTCCGTTCCAGCCGCTTGATATTCCGATCCTGTCGGATTTGCCGTTTATCGGCCCGGCGCTGTTTTCCCAAACGGCTCTTACAATGCTGGCGCTTGTCATGGTGTTTGTCACCGGCTGGGTCTTGTATCGCACCCCGCTTGGCCTTGCGATCCGGGCGGTTGGCGATAATCCGTCCTCGGTCGAGGCGCAAGGGTTATCGGTTTATGCGCTGCGCATCGGGGCCGTGGTTGCCGGATCGAGTCTGATGGCGCTGGGCGGCGCGTTTCTGACCATGTCGGCGTTTGATGCGTTTTTCTTTGGCATGATCAATGGCCGTGGCTGGGTTTGCATTGCACTTACGGTGTTTGCAAGCTGGCGACCGGGCAAGGCATTGCTGGGCGCGTTGCTGTTTGGTGCGTTTGATGCGTTTCAGGTCCGCCTGCAAACCGAAGTTGGCGCGTTTCTGCCATCGCAGGTTTTCCTGATGATGCCCTATCTGCTATCGATTGCCGCCCTGATCATTGTGGCGCGCAAGGCCGATTATCCCAAGGCATTGTTGGTGCCGTGGTTCAAGGGACAGCGTTGATTTTCGCCCCGAAACAAATAGCCTGATGATTAAAATATCCCATTACCGAAGGACGCCGCCATGCAAGCCGATCTGATCCTTAAAAACGCGAATCTGCCTGATGGCCGCACCGGTGTTGATATCGCCTGCAAGAATAGCAAGATCATCGAAATCGGGCCGAAATTGCCGATCCTGGCGGCCGAGGAAATCGATTGCAACGGGATGCTGGTCAGCCCGCCCTTCGTCGATAGCCATTTCCACATGGATGCCACCCTGTCGCTGGGCCTGCCAAGGATGAATGAGTCGGGTACGTTGCTGGAAGGCATCGCGCTTTGGGGCGAACTTAAGCCGATTTTGACCATCGAGGCGGTGATTGAACGCGCACTTCGTTACTGCGATCTGGCCATATCGAAGGGCCTGCTTGCCATCCGAACGCATGTTGATGTCTGCGATGACCGTCTGCTTGCGGTCGATGCGTTGCTTGAGGTCAAAAAACAGATCGCACCCTATATCGACCTGCAACTGGTGGCGTTTCCCCAGGATGGCTATCTGCGCAGCCCGACGGCAAAGCAGAATGTCATTCGCGCACTTGATAAAGGCGTCGATGTTGTCGGCGGCATCCCGCATTTCGAACGCACCATGGCAGACGGCGCGCAAAGCATTATCGAACTTTGCGAAATGGCGGCCAAACGCGGCCTCCGGGTTGATATGCATTGCGATGAAACCGATGATCCGCTGTCGCGTCATATCGAAATGCTGGCTTATGAAACGCAGCGCCTTGGCCTTCAGGGGCGTGTGGCCGGATCGCATCTGACATCGATGCATTCGATGGATAATTATTACGTATCGAAACTGATAGCGCTGATGACCGAGGCCGAGGTCAGCGTGATTGCCAACCCATTGATCAACATCACGCTTCAGGGTCGTCACGATACCTATCCCAAGCGTCGCGGCATGACGCGCGTGCCGGAATTGCGCAAGGCGGGGCTGACCGTGGCGTTTGGTCATGATTGCGTGATGGACCCGTGGTATTCGATGGGATCGGGCGATATGCTTGAAGTCGCATCGATGGGGCTTCATGTCGCACAGATGACGTCACGCGACGATATCCGGGCCTGTTTTGACGCGGTGACAACCGAACCGGCAAAAATCATGGGGCTTGAAGGATACGGGATTGCGGTTGGCAACAATGCCGATTTCGTCGTGTTACAGGCCCGGGATACGATCGAAGCCGTCCGGCTTCGCGCCAACCGGCTTTATGTCATTCGGCGCGGCAACATCATCGCCGAAACCCCGTTACAGCAAACCTGCCTGCATCTTTCGGAACGGCCCGAAACGGTGCGCGGCGATGATTATGCCCCGGGGAAATAGCAAATCGCACACGTGAAACGATTTCGTCACGTGATCCATTCCCCGTTACACCCCATATGATGTGGGTCAACGCACATTATCGAGAACCACCATGTTTTACGAACCGGGCAAAACGCCACATAACCTGCCGCATGATCCGTTCAAGGCCTGTGTGGCCCCACGCCCGATTGGCTGGATTTCGACGGTCGATAAACAGGGGTGCGCCAATCTGGCCCCCTATTCGTTTTTCAATGCAGTCTGCGGCAATCCGCCGATGGTCATGTTTGCATCTGGCGGCTCAATTGACAGTCTGAACAATGCGCGTGAAACCGGTGAATTTATTGCCGCCGTCGCCCCACGCGCGATGCTGCGCGAAATCAATTTCTGTTCGGCACCGCTTCCGCCCGAACAGGACGAATTTGATTATGCCGGTCTAGAAAAGGAACCGGGTCAAACGGTCGCCGCCCATCGGATCAAGGGGGTGCCAATCCATATGGAATGCAAGGTGTTCCAGATTGTCGATCTGCCCGGCCCCACCCCGCAAAGCAAAAACGCGATGGTGATCGGAACGGTGGTCGGTCTGCATATTGATGATGCAATCATCCGTGACGGCATGGTCGATGTCACCCTGTTCGAGCCGCTGGCACGTCTGGGCTATCACGAATATGTCAGTGTCGCGGAAACATTTACCGTCCGGCGCGAGGATTTCTGGTAAACAGCCCGCTGGTTTGCGGCGAGAGGTTACGACTTTCTGTTGTTTCACGGAAACGACCCGCAACCGCAAACAAACTGTCACAGTAAAATTCTAATGTGATCCTCATCACTTGCGCCTGAACCGATGCATAACCGGGTTCGGGCGTTTCTTCGTATGCATTACACGATGTGGGGGATCACACCATGAAACGGACGATTGCAGCCGGTTTTGCCGGTATTGCGGCCATGCTTCTTGCGACAACGGCAATGGCGGGTGACGTCAAGGTTTTCGAAACCAAAAGTGCGATTAACAATCTGTCGACCGTCATGGTGGATGGCGGCAAGGCACGCGACCTGACGGTTGGTTTCGGTTCTGGGGCCTATCGCCGTCCGGGTGATCCGTCCAATATGTTCTATGCCGTTTCCGACCGTGGTCCGAACTTTGTTTGCGGTGATGTTCAGGACGTTCTTGGCGTCTCCGAAGACGTCGTTTGTCAGGGCCGCAAGGTGCGCGTCTATCCGACGCCGGATTATTCGCCGTCGATCTATACCATTTTCCTGAACGATAACGGCAGCTTTGACGTCAAGGACGTTATCGCGCTTAAGGACCAGAATGGCGTGCCCCTGACCGGTTTGACCAACAAGCTGTCGGTTGCCAAAACCGAAAAGCCGGTCGATGCCAATGGCAAGGAACTGGCACAGTCGGTGTCGGCAATTGACGCCGAAGGCATCATTCGCCTGTCGGATGGTTCGTACTGGATCGGTGAAGAAAACGGCCCGTCGATCCTGCATGTTGCCGCCGACGGTACGGTCAATGAACGTATCGTTCCAGCCGGTTCGGAAAAGGATTTCGAAGGTGCGGCCTATAAGATCACCGGCGGTCTTCCGGCAATCCTTGTGACCCGCCAGACCAACCGCGGCATTGAATCGATGGCCGTATCGCCCGATGAAAGCAAACTGTATTTCATGGTTCAGAACCCGCTGGCCAACCCGAATGCAGATGCCTACAAAAAGGCAAAGAACACCCGCCTGTTCGTGTATGACCGCGTGAAGGGCGAACTTGCCGGCGAATATATCTATCAGCTGGATGATCCGCAGACCTTCCGCAACGATCCGTCTGACAAACAGAACGCACCGCGCATTTCCGAAGTCATGGCACTTGGTGATGACCGCCTGCTGGTTCTGGAACGGACCGATGGCACCACCAAGCTGCATGAAGTCAAACTGGATGGTGCATCAAACATTCTGGCATCGCGCTGGGACGATATGTCGACCAGCCCGTCGCTTGAACAGGAAAACGACCTGTCGAAGCTTGACCTGAAGGCAGTTGTCAAAACGCTTCGTTTTGACAGTGCCGATTACCCAATGGCCCCGACCAAGATCGAAGGTCTTGCGGTTATGGGCGACGGTGCACTGGCCCTGATCAATGACAACGATTTCGGCATCAAGGGTGACGCCACCAAGGTGCTTCTGATCGACGGTCTGGTTCAGGCCGACAAGTTCTGATCATCGACTTTCGAAGATTTACGGGCAAGTAGCCACAGGTTGCTTGCCCTTTTTCACGCCCGGAAAACGGTTCCTGCATTCGAACGACTGATCGGTTTCAAATAAATAAAGCAATCCGATAAGCTGGTATTTTTCAAAACTGGGATAATATCTGCACACGAAAGAATGATCATATTCTTTCGATGCCATGGCACGGCACCTTCTCTCAGACAGGATCGCAGCATGCGAAAAGCAATTTCCCCGACCGGCTTGCTGGCATTTTCACTTTTGTTGGCAGGCTGTTCCTCTGTACCCGCAGAACAGACCCATTCGAAATGGGGATATGACGGTTCCGGTGCGCCAGAGTACTGGTCGACACTTGATCCCGCCTATCAGCTTTGCGGGTCCGGCAAAAACCAAAGCCCGATCAATCTTGCAAACAATATCGATGCGGATTTACCGCCAATCGATTTCCATTACGACGTCACCGCCAGGGAAATCGTCAATAACGGCCATACGATCCAAATCAACATGAATTCGGGGGCCTATATCACCCTGAACGAGCATCAGTTTGACCTGATCCAGATGCATTTCCACGCCCCGAGCGAAAACCATATCGGCGGCAAGTCCTTTGCGCTTGAAGCACATCTGGTGCATGCCGACCAAGACGGGAACCTTGCCGTGGTTGCAATCATGTATGACATCGATGCCGAAAATGCCGCACTGGCTTCGTTCTGGGCAAACATGCCGCAAAAAGCTGGTGACAGCGAAGCCACACCGGACAACACGACCATCGCCAGCGTATTGGCGGAAGACCGCGATTATTATCGTTTCAACGGATCGCTGACGACACCGCCATGCAGCGAAGGCGTCACGTGGCTTGTTCAGAAACAGCCGCAAACGATTTCAGAGACCCAACTGGCGGCATTTGCCGGTACGCAGCACGGGCCAAACAATCGCCCGGTACAAAGCGTGTTTGCCCGTCCTGTCCTGCAATAAATCCGACTTGGGTCGGCTTTTCCGACACCGACAATTTGCTGCTTTTACCGGCTGATAAAGCGCGGTAAAAGCAGCCCTATGAAACAGGACACAAACACCCCCCAGACTTTTGACATCCCCGATGGCATCGATGCGGTCATCGAGCCGATGGATGCGACCGGCTATCTGGCCCCTGTCGGCTTTGAAGATCAGTTGCGCGCCGAACTTGGCGACGTGATCGAAAACCATGACCGGCTGATGTTTGCCCCCGGCCCCGAACGCCGTGTCTTCTGGGCGCAGAATGTCTGGCGCAATCCGGTCCGAATGGCGATCCCGTCGATCAAGGGTGCGGCCAAGATCCTGAAATTCAATCAGCGTAACTGGGCCATGTTCAAGTTTGATCATTTTTCGCGCGCGAAACTGATTGAAGCCAACCTGCCGCATGTATCAGCCAAACGACAGGTCTTTGGCGAACCGGCCCCGACCGCCCCGCTGGGATCGTGGACATTGATCGATCCCGATACGATCATCGCATCGATGGATTGTTCCAGCCCGTGGAAAAATGGCGAGGTCGAGTTTGAAGAAGACAAGACCACCCCGCCCAACCGCGCCTATCTGAAACTTTGGGAAGCCTTCACCCGCCTTGGTGTTGGGCCCGAAGTTGGCGACCGCACGATGGATCTGGGCGGCAGCCCCGGCGGATGGACATGGGTTTTGCATGAATTCGGCACCGATGTGATCAGCATCGACAAGGCCCGTCTTGATCCGAAAATCGCCACCCTGCCGCGTGTTGATTTCCGGCAGGAAAGCGCGTTCGGCCTGAACCCCGATGAAATCGGTTATATCGACTGGCTGTGTTCGGACGTGATCTGCTATCCGGACCGGCTGTTCCAACTGGTCAATCAGTGGATGGATGCAGGTATGGCGACCAATTTCATCTGCACCATCAAGCTGCAGGGTGACACCGATTACGCCGCCATTACACAGTTTGCCGATATTCCAGGGTCAAAGGTCGTGCATCTATACAACAACAAGCACGAACTGACCTGGATGAAGGTCCCCGGTGTTACAGATCAGGACTGATTGCAAGTCAATCAGTCCTGATCATCCCCGTCATAGGCGGGGATAGCCGCATCAATCGGGTAATAATCGCCCTTGTCCTTGCAAAACATCTGGGCGGATGTCGATATGCCTGATGCGCCGTCAAGCGTGCCAGGGGTGATTGCGACTTCCTGCGACCGGACGGGACGCCAGAACAGCGATGATCCGCATTCCTTGCAAAAGCCCCGGTCGCTTTGATCAGAAAGGCGATACCAGCGCAATCCTTCGTCACGGGTTAGATGCAGAGCATCCTTTTCCACCCGGGCATAGGAACTGACATGACCGTGCAGTTTGCGGCACAGGCCACAATGGCACATTTTGGCGTCATGCAGTTTGCCGCGCACTTCATAACGAACTTCGCCGCAATGGCAACCGCCGGTCATCGTGCTTAGCGCTGGTGTCGATGTGCTCATCAAACCTTCCTCTTCTGATCGGGCAGGCGGAACGCAGCCTGGTTACAGATGCTGTCTTGTTAAACAGTATCTGGACCAATTCGGGCATCATGCAAGCATGGCTTGTGGCAATATCGATGTTATTGCGGGCAATATTGCGACGATAATGTTTGAGCTTCGCCCAAAGCAGTCCTATTCTGCCGCTTCTGTTCGGGCCCCGGATGATGACGCCACCGCGCCAGATGCCATCCGTCGCCTTGCTTCACAAGCGATGGGATATCATGACCGATCTGTCCTTCCATTATGATGTGCTTGTCATCGGCAGTGGCGCTGCCGGTTTGTCCACCGCACTCAAGCTTGCTCCGCATGTCAAGGTTGCCGTCCTGTCGAAAGGCAAGATCGATGACGGTTCGACCAACTGGGCACAGGGCGGAATTGCCGCCGTGCTTGATGCCGCCGACAGCATCGAAAGCCACGTCGAAGACACGCTGATTGCCGGTGCCGGATTGTGCAAACGCGACACTGTTGAATTTGTCGCACGCAACGCGCCCAATGCCATCAAATGGCTGGATGATCTTGGCATTCAGCTGACGCGTGATCCGGAAGGCGGCAATGATCAGCCGTTTCACCTGACACGGGAAGGCGGGCATAGCCATCGCCGCATTGTTCATGCCGCCGATGCCACCGGACGCGCGGTGCAGACCACCTTGCAGGGTGAGGCTGCCAAACATCCGAACATCAGGATTTTTGAAAATTACCTTGCGATTGATCTGGTGACAGACCGCAAGCTTGGCGGTGAAGGCCGCCGATGCATCGGGGCCTATGCGCTTGATCTGACAACGGGCAAGGTCCGGTCGTTCAATGCGCGTACCGTGGTGCTTGCCACCGGGGGGGCCAGCAAGGTGTACCGGTTTACATCGAACCCCGACGGATCGACGGGGGACGGTATTGCCATGGCATGGCGTGCGGGTTGCCGGGTGATGAATATGGAATTCAGCCAGTTTCATCCGACCTGCCTGTATCATCCGCAGGCCAAATCATTCCTGATTACCGAGGCCGTTCGCGGCGAAGGCGGCAAATTGCTGCTGGCCGATGGGACGCGTTTCATGGACCGGTTTGACGAACGCGGCGAACTGGCCCCACGCGATATTGTCGCGCGCGCGATTGACCATGAAATGAAACGCCTTGGTGCGGATTGCGTGTACCTTGACATCACGCACAAGGGCGAGGATTTCATCCGCGAGCATTTCCCGACCATTTATGAAACCTGCCTGACATATGGCATCGACATGACCAAACAGCCAATCCCGGTTGTTCCGGCCGCCCATTATACCTGCGGCGGGGTTTTGACCGATCTTCGCGGGCGCACCGATCTGACCGGGCTTTATGCGATTGGCGAATGTGCGGGTACCGGCCTTCACGGGGCGAACCGGCTGGCGTCAAATTCGCTTCTGGAATGCCTTGTATTTGGCGAGGCCGCGGCCCGCGACATTGTCGAAGCCCTTCCGGTTGATGACCGGTTCAAGGACCTGCCGGATTGGGATGAAACCGGGATTACCGATTCCGACGAGGAAGTCATTGTTGCCCATAATTGGGAACAGTTACGCAACGTGATGTGGGACTTTGTCGGCATCGTTCGCACGACCAAACGCCTGCAACGCGCGCAGCATCGCATTGATTTGCTGCTGTCGGAGATTGACGAATATTACGGCAATTTCCGTGTGACCAATGACCTGCTTGAATTGCGTAACCTTTCGGTGGTTGCCAAGCTGATCATCCAGTCGGCCCTTTGGCGCCATGAAAGCCGCGGCCTGCATTACACCACCGATTATCCGGAACGTGATGACAGCGCGACGCCCCGCCAGACCATTCTTGTGCCGGAAAACTTTGCCGGTCGCTGGGTTGTATCGGGCCAATGGAAGACCTGATCGGCGAAGACGTCATTCCCCCACGTTAATCGGATCAAAGACGGAGATTGTCATGACCGCCACCCTGATTGGTATCGCGCGTAAGGCACGTTCACGTGCGCCGATGGAAACGCTTGATGGTGTTTCTGTCAGTCTTGATCTTGGGGTTGATGGCGATTATCGCGGCAAGCTACGCAAACGCCAGATCACGGTCATGACTGAGGAAGACTGGTTGGCGGCCTGCGGCGAAATTGACCGTATGGATTTGCCTTGGACCACGCGGCGCGCCAATCTGCTGGTACGGGGTGTGAAATTGCCGCAAACGCCCGGTGCCCGCATCCGGATAGGGGAACTGGTCCTTGAAATCACCGGCGAAACCGATCCGTGCAACCGGATGGAAGCCGCGGCACCGGGCCTTGAAAAGGCCCTGACACCGGACTGGCGGGGCGGGGTTACATGCCGTGCGATTGAACCCGGTGCGATCCGGGTGGGTGATACGGTTATTGTTGACTGATTATCCTGGTTAATCGGGACTGGCCCATCTGGAAATCCCCTGTCGGCTTCCCACTTAACAGGCAGCAGCATGGTCGGGGATCAGGATGGAACTTGCACCAATACCGCATAACGAAGCCGAACGTCAGGGCATCATCACGCGCATGCGTATCGCGACTTTTGATGCCGAACCCGAACTTGACCGAATCACGTCACTTGCCAAACGGATCTTTGACGTCAAATCGGCCACGATGACGGTAATCGATCATGACCGACAGATTTTCAAATCCCGGGCCAATTTCGAAAAGCTGGAAAGCCGCCGCGATATTTCGTTCTGCGGGCATGCAATCACCCAGACCGAGCGGATGGTGATCAAGGATGCCCGGATCGATCCCCGTTTTTCCGACAATCCGTTGGTGATCTGCGATACGCCAGTGATTTTTTACGCCGGGATGCCAGTGCATCATCACGAAGGACAACCGGTCGGGACACTTTGCATTTTTGACGACAAACCGCGCGAAATGAGCCAGCGCGATATCGATAACCTCAAGGACCTTGCCTATCTGGTCGATATGATTCTGTTGCTGCGGTTTGCACAATTCAGCCAGAAACGGTTGATGCAAAGCCTTGATGAAGCGGTTCGTCAAAGCATGATTGATCCGATGACAGGGCTTTGGAACCGGCGCGGGCTTGATGCAATACTTGATCGAGAACTCGCCCCAGAAGGCGTGCCATTGACCGAACCCTGCGGGATTTTGTTATGTGATATCGATCATTTCAAATGCGTCAATGACACACACGGACATCTGATTGGCGATGAGGTCATCATCAGAATTGCCGGGATGCTCAAAAATCATTTGCGCGAAAATGACATCATTGCACGTGTCGGCGGCGAGGAATTTGTCTGTGTCATTCCCGGTATCACGCGCGAAACGACCCCGAAAATTGCTGAAAAACTTTGCAATATCCTGCGCAATACACCGATCAACACCAGCGAGGGTAAAACCCTTGGCGTAACTATTTCCATCGGGGCCACATGGATTGCGGCAGGTTGCAGCAACGACAACCGCAAGGCCATCTTCGAAATTGCCGATGCCGCGCTATATCGCGCGAAACAAAGCGGGCGCGATACGGTCCGCTATCACGCGCTGGACAGCCATGGCATCCTTGATGACCTTAAAGGATGAACCGCCCCACCCTGCTTTTTAATGCAAGCGGCCCCAGATCATACATTTCGTCCAGCACGAGATAGGGATCGGCGCCCAGCTCAAGAAGGATGGCGAAGGCAGGTTCTGTTTTGAAACCGGCCCGTTTCATTTTCCGGATTTCTTCGGAAAGCTGCGACCCCAGAAGATATATCAACCGTGCCTCGACCAGCATATGGCGGAAGCCGAACTGGCATTGCGATGGCGTGCCGGTGGCAAAAATTTCGACCGGCAAATCATCCAGAACAAACCGCACGACAATGGCCTGCGCGACATGTTGCGTTGCCGGGCGGCGATGCAACCCAAAATCATCATGATGACCAAAGACAGCCTGTACATGGGCTTTGAAACCATCAAAATCCGGGCAATGGCAAAGAATGTCGATATCCGATCCATCAATATCAAGATTGATCGGAAAAGTTCCGGCGACAATCGGATCAAACCCGGCAAGCCCATCCCAGACACCATGTCCTGAAATCAGACCGGCCGCCTTTTGACCACGCACGGAAACGGATCGCAACAAATCAAGACCGCGAAAGGCATTGGGCATCAGGCTTTCGGGCCAATCCATTCCGGTCTGGTTCATTGATAAATCCATTCCATTTCTTGACCCGCCCGGCATTGCACGGGATATGTAATAAAATCAAATATTTTTGGCACAACCGCGGTCTGTCGATCAGATCATCCGCGCCGGTTTCGGAATATGCCCCAATATGCTTGATATTCTGGCGATCACCAGCCCCATCTTCCTGATTATCGCACTGGGTTATGTCGCGGTCAGGCAAAATATTATCGCGCAGGATGTGGCGCGCGGCATGGGGGCGTTCGTGATGAATTTTGCCCTACCGGCCCTTCTGGTCAAAACGCTTTCAGGGCGGCCGATTGCCGACATCATTCACGGCGAATTTCTGATTGCCTATGGCGGCGGCTCGTTAATCATTCTGACAATCGGGATTGCCTATACGCGCTTTATCGCCCGGAAATCCTTTGCCAATGCGACCCTGCAGGGTTTGGGCATGTCATTCTCCAATAGCGGATTTATCGGCTATCCGATCGCGCTTCAGGTGCTGGGGCCACCGGCAGCGATAGCATTAACACTGTGCGTGATGATCGAAACGCTGGTGATGATGCCGCTGGTTCTTGTGCTGGGCGACAGTGCGAACAATAACGGACAGGGACGGCTTCAGGTTCTTGGCAAGGCACTAAAAAACCTGTGCAAAACACCTATCATCATCGCGATTTTTGCAGGCCTTTGTCTTTCGCTGACCGGGATTGAACTGCCCGCCCCGGCCCTGAAAGCCATCGACATGCTGGCAATGTCATCGGGACCAGTGGCGCTGTTTGTGATCGGAGCGGGTCTTGTCGGGCTTAAAATCCGGGGTATGCGCGTTGATATGGCGCGGATCGTTACTGGCAAACTGATCCTGCATCCGCTGATCGTATTTTCCCTTGTCTGGCTGATGCCGCCGATGGAGCCGGTCCTGCAAATTGCCGCGGTCAGTTTTGCCTGTTCGCCGATGCTGAGCATCTATGCGGTCTTTGGACAACGTTATGGCCATGAAGGACTCTGTGCCGCATCGCTTATGATCGCAACGTCACTATCCTTCATCACCATATCAACCGCCCTTTGGCTGCTTGACACCACGCAGGTTTTCGGACCTATGCCTTGACATCCCCGGCATGGGCAAGGATTTCTTCGGCCTCGCGGATTTCCTGCTGCTGGGCCCACATTTCGCCATAAAGCCCGTCCTGTGCCAGAAGGTTCTGATGACGGCCGCGTTCGGCGACCTGCCCGTCGCGCAGCACGATGATTTCATCGGCATCAATCACGGTCGAAAGCCGGTGCGCGATCACAAGCGTCGTATGCCCGCGTGACACATCGCGAAGCGCCTGCTGGATATCCTTTTCGGTACGGGTATCAAGGGCCGATGTTGCCTCGTCAAAGATCATGACTTTCGGGCGTTTGAGCAACATGCGCGCAATCGATACACGCTGTTTTTCCCCACCGGAAAGTTTAAGCCCGCGTTCGCCGACCATGGTTTTAAAACCCTGCGGCAAACCGGCGATGAAGCCATCGATGCTGGCGAGTTTGGCCGCATTGGTGATTTCTTCCTTGTCCGCGCCGGGGCGGCCATAAGCGATGTTATAGGCAATCGTATCGTTAAACAGGACCGTATCCTGCGGCACGATACCGATCGAACGACGCAGGGATGTCTGCGACACATCGCGGATATCCTGCCCGTCAATCGTGATCCGACCGCTTGAGACGTCATAGAAACGGAACATCAGGCGGGTCAGGGTCGATTTGCCCGCCCCGCTTGGCCCGACAACAGCAACGGTTTTGCCCGCCGGAACTTCGAAACTGACACCCCTCAGAATCTGACGATCCGGGTTATAGGCGAATTTGACATCCTCGAACCGGATTGCCGCATCCGCACAAACCAACGCGGGTGCCCCAGCCTTGTCTTCGACTTCCTTTTCGACGTCGAGTAACGAAAACATGCGTTCCATGTCGGTCAGCGACTGCTTGATCTGCCGATAGACAAAACCAAGGAAGTTCAGCGGCATGTAAAGCTGCAACAAATAGGTGTTCACCAGCACAAAGTCGCCAATGGTCATGTTGCCATCCTGAACACCCTTGGCCGCCAGAAGCATGTTCAGAACCAGACCAACCGCAATGATGGCACCCTGCCCGATATTGAGCTTGGACAGGGATTCCTGCGACTTCACCGCCGCCGTTTCGTAACCGCGCAAGGCATTGTCGTAACGCCGGGATTCGTGATCCTCGTTATTGAAATACTTGACCGTTTCATAATTGATCAGACTGTCGATGGCCTTGGTGTTGGCTTCGTCATCGCGCTGGTTCATTTCGCGGCGGAACTTCATGCGCCATTCGGTCACGATCAGGGTGAACGCGATATAGATCACGATGGTGACAAACGTGATCAGCGCGAACCAGAAATCATAAAGCACCCACAGAATGCCCGACACCATGAAGATTTCAAGCAGGGTCGGCAGAATGTTGAACAGCATGAAGGACAGAAGGAATTCAATCCCCTTGACCCCGCGTTCAATCGCGCGCGAAAGCCCGCCCATCTGACGATCCAGATGGAACCGAAGCGACAGGGCATGTAAATGTTCAAAAACGCCAAGGGCGGATGTCCGGATGGCACGTTGCGCGACCTTGGCAAAGACGGCATCGCGCAATTCCCCGAAGGCCGAGGATAAAACCCGCACCAGCCCATAGGCGACAATCATCCCCACCGGCACAACAATCAGGGATGTCGCATCGGCACCACCGGACGAAGCACCGGCCTTGCCACCGCCGTCAAGCGCATCGACGGCGTATTTATACAAAACCGGGACATAAACGTTGGCGACCTTCGCCCCGACCAGAAACAGCAGGGCGATAACCACACGGACCTTGAGCTCGAACTCGCCACGCGGCCAAAGATACGGCAGAAAAGTTTTAACAACACCAAATTCAGCGCGGGCTGATGGCTGGTTATCACCCATATTTTTCAAGTTTTTATCCCCTGGTGGGTACCATGTGACGTGTCCGACACAGCCCCGGCTTTCCGATTGACGTCCCGCTTTCCCAAAACAACAGATGGCCCGTAATCAACGATTTGGCAAGCAAGTCGGACAAGAAAGCATGTCTTGCCGTCTACGGAATAGTTCGCAAAACATTGATTTATCGTTCCTAGATGATTGCAGTTACGCGGTCAGAGGGATATTTTGTCAAATTGTCGATAAAATTGCGATAAGCCCGCCCCGGGAATTCCGGCCTGCGGGACATCTTCAAGGAACGGAACCAGGACCATGACGGCACTTGCCAGCATCGAAACCCAGGACATCGCAGCACTGATGCACGACATGGGCATCAATGCCCGTGAAGCTTCGCTGAAACTGGCACAGGTCCCGTCCGAACCAAAAACCGCTGCCCTTAAGGCCGCCGCCCGGAAACTCCGCGAAAATGCCGATATCATTCTGGCCGCCAATGCACGCGACATGGAAGCAGGCCGTGCAAAGGGCCTGACGCCAGCATTGCTTGATCGTCTTGCGCTTGACCCTGCACGCATCGAAAGCATGGCGTCCGGGGTCGAAGCAGTTGCCGACCTTCCCGATCCGGTTGGTCGCGAACTTGCCCGCTGGAGCCCCGAACGCAACGGGCTCGATATCGCGCGCGTGTCTGTGCCGCTTGGCGTGATCGGCATCATTTATGAAAGCCGCCCGAATGTGACGGCCGATGCCGGTGCCATGTGCATCAAATCGGGCAATGCCGCCATCCTGCGCGGTGGTTCGGAAAGCTTCCATTCATCCCGCGCGATTTTTGACTGCATGCTTGCCGGTATTCTCGATGCCGGTTTGCCCGAACATGCGCTTCAGATGATCCCGGTGACGGATCGCGCCGCCGTTGGCGAGATGCTGAAACTGTCCGATTACATCGACGTCATCGTCCCGCGCGGCGGCAAGTCGCTGATATCGCGCATTACCGATGAAAGCCGGATTCCCCTGTTCAAGCATCTGGAAGGGCTTTGCCATACCTATGTCCATGCCAGTGCGGATGTGACCAAAGTCGTCGATATCGTGGTGAATGCCAAGATGCGCCGGACCGGCATTTGCGGTGCGACCGAAACCATCCTGATTGATCAGGTGGTTGCCGATGATCTGTTGCCGAAAATTGCCGCTGCCCTTGCCGACAAGGGATGTGAAATGCGTGGGGACGCCAGCGCGCAAAAGGCAGACACCCGCATCCTGCCTGCCACGGACGATGATTGGATCACCGAATATCTTGATGCCATTGTGTCGATCAAGGTCATCAATGGCGTCGAAGAAGCGGTCAACCATATCAACACATATGGATCGCATCATACCGACGCCATTTTGGCCGAGGATACCGATGCGACCGCGACGTTCCTCAATGGTGTTGATTCCGGCATCGTGATCGTCAATGCATCGACACAGTTCGCTGATGGCGGCGAATTTGGCATGGGGGCCGAGATTGGCATTTCGACGGGCAAGCTGCATGCACGCGGCCCGGTCGGAGTCGAACAGCTGACCAGCTATAAATACATCGTGCGCGGCACCGGCCAGACCCGCCCATGAGTTTTTCGACGCCCAGAAGTCATAGTGCCCCGCCCCGCGTCGGATTGCTGGGCGGGTCGTTTAACCCGGCGCATGAAGGGCATCTGCATATATCGCTGGAAGCCTTGAAAACCCTGCAACTTGATGCAGTCTGGTGGCTGGTGTCGCCGCAAAACCCGCTCAAGCCCGCCCAGGGTATGGCCGACCTTGCCGACCGGTTCGATTCGGCGCTGATGATGGCAAAGCATCCCCGCATTGTTGTTTCTGCAATTGAATCAGAACTGGGAACCCGTTATACGGCCGACACTCTCGCAGCTTTGCAGCGTCGTTTTACCCGAACGCGGTTCGTATGGCTGATGGGGGCGGACAATCTGGCCCAGTTTCATAAATGGAAATGGTGGGACAGGTTGATTTTGCGCGCTCCCATTGCGGTTCTTGACCGCGAGGGGTATTCTAACAAGGCATTGTCCGGGACGGCAGCCAAGCGTATGGAACGCTGGCGCATCCCATCGGACAGGGCGGGTTTGCTGGCCGATCTCGATGTTCCGGCCTGGGTTTACCTGCCAATAAAGCGCCATCCGGCTTCTTCGACCGCAATCCGCGCCGAAGGCAGATGGCAGGTTTGACCGGCGGGAGTTCCCCGGATCCGAAACGGATCGGGCTCTCTTGCGTAAATTGAGGTGGCGACCATAGGTACCGCAAAAAAGACTCTGACCCCGGGCGAGCTTCTTGCCCTTATCCAGAGCACGCTCGAAGACGACAAGGCCGAAGACCTTGTCACCATTAATCTGATCGATAAAACCTCCCTTGCCGATCATATGATCATTGCAACCGGGTCATCCTCCAGACGGGTGGCGTCGATGGCAGAGCATATTGTCGAAAAGCTGAAAGAAGCAGGTCAGGGCCGTGCCCAGGCCGAAGGCAAGGAACAGGGCGACTGGGTTCTGGTTGATGCCGGCGATGTCATCGTCCATCTGTTCCGCCCGGAAGTTCGCGCTTTCTACAACATAGAACAGATGTGGGGCGTTGAAAATCCGGCGCTTAAACAGCAGGCGGCGCGACTGTATTAATACAGTCCGCCCCGGTTTGCCCTGACCACCGCGGGGATTGGCCATCGGTGGTCCCCTTGCGGGCCGGAGCCAGATCGGAAAGATGCAAATTACCCTTGCTGCGGTGGGCCGAATGAAAAACGGCCCCGAGAAAGATCTTTTTGACCATTACGCAGCCCGCCTGCGCTGGCCCTTTGCCGTGCGGGAAGTCGAAGAGAAGAAAAAGCTGCCCCCCAATCAGCTCAAAGACCGCGAGGCGGAGCTTTTACTGGGCGTCATCCCCGAAAATGCCTTTTTGATCGCACTTGACGAGCATGGCCGCGAATATGGCTCCATCGATTTTGCCGCAAAGCTTGAAGGCTGGATCGATCAATATGCCGGAAATATCGCCTTTGCCATTGGCGGGGCCGACGGGCATGGGGACGCTATCAAAACACGCGCCAATACGCTTTGGTCGCTTGGCAAGGCAACATGGCCCCATATGCTGGTGCGCGCCCTTATTGCCGAGCAGCTTTTCCGCGCCCACGCCATCCAGACCAACCACCCCTATCACCGGGAATAATCCCCAAAGTCACCAAAAGCATTGGTTCCCCCACTCTTGGATAAGTTGTTTCAAAATTTGTCCATGGGTATTTCTCTATCTGTTTGAGTAGGGGAATTAACGATGCAAAACAGATACTTAAAGATTGCCGCCGCTATCGGTTTGGCAATGCTGACCGGCGCGTGCGCAGCTTCGCGTAGCGTTGTCGAAATTCAGGAACCGGCCAAAATTGAGAACCCGGCGACTGGGCCGGCCGTTAAAATCGTTTCGGTCGAAGACAAACGCCAATTCGAGATTGATCCGTCAACACCGGATATCCCGTCGCTGTCGAATGACGAGATTGATGATGTCACCTTTACATCGCGTGCCTATGCCCGAAAACGCAACACCTACGGAATGGCACTGGGAGATGTTTTGCTACCCGAAGGCAAAACCGTTGCCGATGCCGTCAACAAGGCAATCTCCAACGGCTTCAAACAGGCCGGATACCGTGTTCTTGAACCGGGGGACGCCGAATATGACAGCGCCGACTCCGTCGATGCCGACCTGATCAAGTTCTGGTCATGGTTCGAACCCGGTTTCTGGCAGGTCACGGTGCATAACAAGTCCGAAGTGACGTTGAAGGGCAACGAACTGAACAAGGGCGAACCGGTTACAGTCACCGACAGCTATCAGGAAAAGATGCAGATGGTCCTCGACAGCGACTGGCAAAGCAGTGCTGTTAATGCCCTACGCGAACTTTCCTCAAAGATTACCGAAAAACTGGAAACGCTTAAGTAACCGGCTTTAACGCAAATCATACTGCATGCGCACGACACCGGACTTGTAGTGCTCCGATGCCACCAGTTTCAGTGTCGTGCCCACAGCATCCCGGCCAAACAGCCGGATGCCATCACCGAGAATTTCGGGGATGATGAACATTTCAAGCTGATCGACAAGGCCGCCAAACAGGAATTGGGTCACAACACTGGCCCCACCGACGATCCAGATATCACCGGTATCGGACCTGTCATCGCGAAGCTGGCTTGCCAGTTCCACAAGACTACCGCCATAGGCCTCTGTATTGGCCGGGCGGTTATCGGGCAAATCGCGCGATGTCAGCACAATCGTGCGGCGATCTTCATAGGGCCAGTCGCCAAATTCCATCACCTGATCAAAGGTTTTTCGCCCGATGATCAGTGTTCCCACGGTGCCCAGAAAGCCCTCGAAATTGAACTCGGCCGGATCGAATTGATCAAGCCAGTCAACCGCGCCATTGGCGCGCGCGATATAGCCATCCAGACTGACCGCGATATAGATGCGGAACAGTTTCTTTTTCATGCTTTGCCCAACCTGTTCGGGGTCTTTGCCCCGTTTTTGATTTCTCAATGATATCAGATTGCAGGCGCAAGGTGGCAAGAATCAGGCCGGATGAAAAACACCCCCGAAACGGTGGCTTCGAGGGTGTTTGGTCGGTATTTCAAACTGTCAGCTCAACATTCGACCACGTTGACATTGACCGCTAGCCCGCCCTGGCTGGTTTCCTTGTATTTGCTTTGCATATCAATGCCGGTCTGGCGCATGGTTTCGATTACCTTATCGAGTGACACGGTATGCTGACCATCACCGCGCATTGCCAGACGGGCAGCATTGATCGCCTTGACCGCCCCCATGGTGTTGCGTTCGATGCAGGGTACCTGCACCAGACCGCCAATCGGATCACAGGTCAGGCCAAGGTTGTGTTCCATGCCAATTTCGGCGGCGTTTTCAACCTGTTCGGGTGTACCGCCCATGACGGCACAAAGCGCTCCTGCCGCCATTGAGCAAGCCACTCCGACCTCACCCTGGCAACCGACTTCGGCGGCCGAAATCGACGCACGCTTTTTATAGATCGAACCAATGGCCGCCGCCGTTAACAGGAATTCGCGTATTTTGCCCTGTGTCACATTGGCCCCGAACCGTTCGTAATAGCGCAGCACGGCGGGAATAACACCCGCCGCCCCGTTGGTCGGGGCGGTCACGACGCGCGAACCGGCAGCATTTTCTTCGTTAACCGCAAGGGCATAAAGATTGACCCAGTCGATCACGGTCAACGGGTCCTTAAGCCCCGCTTCTGGCCGTTCCGTCAGTTCAAGGTAAAGTTTGCGCGCACGCCGTTTGACATTCAACCCGCCGGGCAGAATGCCATCGGTTTTGCAGCCACGCTCAATACAATCCATCATCGCGCGATGCACGCGGTCGACAAATTCCTCGGTCTCGGCAGGTTCACGCCAGCTTTTTTCGTTTTCGGCCATGACTTCGGCAATCGACAGCTTTTCCTTTTTACAGATCGCCATCAGTTCATCGGCCGAGGAAAAGGGATAAGGCAGCGTGATATTATCGCCGGAATATTCCGCGCCGCGATCATCGCCCGAGACGATAAACCCACCCCCAACCGAAAAATATTCCTGTTTGTGCAAAACAACACCATCACGGTCAAAGGCGGTGATCCGCATGCCATTGGGATGTTCGGGCAGGCTTTCGGTCATATGGAAAACAAGGTTGGTATCCCGGTTGAAAGCAACCGGGTGCGCGCCGTAAAGCTGTAATGCGTGATCTTTATCAATCGCATCCATTGTCGGTGCGATCCGGTCTGGATCAACCGAACGCGGTCGTTCCCCCGAAAGCCCCATGATCACCGCGGTATCGGTGGCATGGCCCTTGCCGGTCAGAGCAAGCGATCCGTAAAGATCGACAATCACCGAGCCGATTTTTTCCAAAAGATTCCGGGCTTCGAGTTCCAGACAGAACCGATAGCCCGCGCGCATCGGGCCTACCGTATGCGAACTCGATGGGCCAATCCCGATGGTATAAAGATCGACAACGGAAAGATTAACGTCTTGCGGACGCTGCTTATTTTCTTCGGTCAAATGGGCCTCCCACGGCTCTTTGTCATGCGGATCAATGCCACATGACGTTATAGAACCGGTGTCTTGCCCCCTCTGTCCCTTGACCTGAGATTGTGCGCCCTGTTGCCAAAAACAAAGAAGTCTTTGACGCCATGGCTTCATCCTTCGGTGGAAATATGGTGCCGGGCGTTGGCCCCGTACCGCTTTCTCTCTCCAGAGCCTCAATCCGCAACGGTCCATCTGCCTGAGAGTTTTCGGGGCTATTGCTCCTTCGGCGCCGATCTGATCGCGGGATCAAAGCGGGCTCTCCCATCGCGGTTATTCGAGGTATCACCGTAACGCCCGAGATTACAGGCAGGTGATGATCCTTGTCAAAAAGCGACTTTGCAAGCGCACAAAAAATACCCGGTCGGAAGGCTGTTCAATACCGGCATTCATGATAGATTGCGCGTTGAAAATGCTATGATTGGCAGCGTCTGATGGCGGACCCACCGCGCCCGGCGTCTTTGTACGGATGGCAAAATTACCGGAAAATAACCATCTTTACCGGTAATTCAGCCTTTTACCTTATTTCGTGTACTTTAGTTCGTGGGATTATGATTGTGACTGTATCAAATACCGTAAAGCGCCCGCGTCCGGTGGTGCTGTGCATTCTGGATGGCTGGGGTTATCGCGAGGAAAGCAAGGACAATGCGGTTGCATTGGCGAATACCCCTGTTTGGGACGCGCTTTATGCCAACAATCCGACCGGCTTTCTGAAAGCCTGCGGTCTTGATGTCGGCCTGCCCGAAGGACAGATGGGCAATTCCGAAGTCGGCCATATGAATCTTGGTGCCGGCCGGGTTGTGATGCAGGAACTGCCAAAAATTGACGAGGCTGTCAAAACCGGTTCGATCGCAGATACCGATACGGTCAAAAAGGTTATCGCCAAGCTGAAAGAAAGCGGGGGTGTCTGTCATATCGCCGGGCTTCTGTCCGAAGGCGGGGTGCATTCCCATCAGGCCCATATGGCGGCCCTTGCCAAAATCATCGCATCGGCCGGTGTGCCGGTAAAAATCCATGCCTACCTGGATGGCCGCGATACCGCCCCCAAAAGTGCCGCCAAATTCCTTGAAAAATTCCGCGCACTGATCGGTGATGCCAATGTTG
This sequence comes from Thalassospira sp. MIT1004, assembly GCF_001858545.1. Lineage (NCBI taxonomy): Bacteria > Pseudomonadati > Pseudomonadota > Alphaproteobacteria > Rhodospirillales > Thalassospiraceae > Thalassospira > Thalassospira sp. MIT1004. The sequence goes on from NZ_MCAO01000044.1 coordinate 160,101, forward strand.
AAATCGTGACCGTCACCGGGCGCTATTACGCGATGGACCGCGACAATCGCTGGGAACGAGTCAGCCAGGCCTATTTCACGATGGTAAAGGGCAAGAATTACGCCGATGGCCGCACCGCTGAAAGTGCCGAAGCCGCAATCAGGGCAGCCTATGATGCCGACACCACGGATGAATTCGTTCTGCCGACCGTGATTGGCGATTATGCCGGCATGAAAGACGGCGACGGGCTTTTGATGACCAATTTCCGGGCCGACCGCGCGCGTGAAATTCTGGCCGCGATCTGCGGACCGGACTTTGACGGGTTTGACCGTGGCACCCCGATCAGATTTGCTGTGCAGGCCGGTATGGTTGAATATTCATCCGACCATGCAAAATATATGGATGCGATCTATCCGCCGCAGGTGTTGCCAAATATCTTTGGTGAAGTCGTTTCCAAGGCTGGCATGAAGCAGTTGCGCATCGCGGAAACCGAAAAATATCCGCATGTGTCCTTCTTCTTTAACGGCGGCGAAGAACAGGTTTTCGAAGGCGAAGACCGTATTCTGGTGCCATCGCCCAAGGTCGCGACCTATGATTTGCAGCCGGAAATGTCGGCCCCGGAAGTGACCGAAAAGCTGGTGGCGGCGATCAGGGCTGAAACCTATGACGCGATCATTCTGAACTTTGCCAACCCCGACATGGTCGGCCATAGCGGCATTTTGTCCGCCGCGATGAAGGCCGCCGAAGCGGTCGATACCTGCCTTGGACAGGTTGTTGATGCGGTTAAATCGGTGGGCGGCGTGATGTTCGTTACCGCCGATCACGGGAACTGTGAGATGATGGTGGATCCGGAAACCGGCGAGCCGCACACCGCGCATACGCTTAATCTGGTGCCGACCATTCTGGTGAATGGACCCGAAGGCGCGACACTGGAAAATGGTCGACTGGCCGATGTGGCACCGACTTTATTGCAGCTTCTCGGGCTACCGCAACCGGCGGAAATGACCGGCAAACCGTTGATCAAGGGTTTGAAAGGGAATGATGCGCTTCTTGCGAACTGATCTGCGTTCCAAGACCGCCCTGCCTGCGCTGGCTGTGATTGCAGCCATGATCGCGGGCGGGGCAGCGCCGTCTTTTGCCCAGTCGCTACGCAAGGTCGACAGTCAGCTTGATAAACTTGAAAGCCAGTTGTCAGAGCAGCAAAAGCAGGAAGAATTCCTGGCGCGCAAATCGCGCGAACTCTGGACCGAGGAACAGGCGCTTCAATCCGAAGCCATTTCGGTCGCCAGACGCGCCCAGCGCCTTGAAACAACCCTGACCGATCTTGAAGATCAGCTTGCCGAACTTGAAGTGCGCGAAAAGCGGGCCGCCACCAGCCTTGAAGACAAAGCCGGGCAATATGCCCGCATCCTGATGGCCTTGCAGCGTTTGTCGACCACCCCGCCCGAAGCTGTGATCGCCCTTCCGACCAGCCCGCAGGATACATTGCGGTCAGCCATCCTGTTAAAGGCCGCCCTGCCCGGTGTTGAACAGCATGCGCGCGATTTGCGCGCCGAGCTTGAAGAAATCGGCACCCTTCGCGAAGACATCCGCACGCGCCGCAGCGAAATGGCAGCCGCCACCAAAGAATTACAGGCAGAGCGCCAGTCACTGGCCGCCCTGCTTAACGAAAAGCGCAAACTGCGTTCGGAAACCGAGGCCGAGGCCAAAATGGCATCGCGTGCCGTCAATGAACTGGCGACCGAGGCAAAATCATTGGGCGATCTTCTGGAAAGCCTGAAAAAGCGGGCGGAAGGCGTTCCCGAACCTCGCATGAAACCGGAACGCCAGATCGCCAAGCGCACGGAACCCAAACCGGCCCCGGCCCCATCGACAATTGCCCGAAACGAGCCGCCCGCCACCCCTGCGGAAAAAACAGCCCCTGCCAGCAAGACATCATCGGCAAATGATGAAGAGCTTTCTGTCGGCAGTTCGATCACGTTGGCACACGGACAATTGCGTATGCCCGCAAGCGGCAAGGTCGTTACATTGTTTGGTGAACGGTCCCGCGGACCGGACGGATTGGCGGTTACACATTCCAAAGGGATCGAGATCGACACACGCCCAAACGCGCAGGTCGTATCGCCCTTTGACGGCAAAGTTGTATTCGCCGGGCCCTTCCGTGGCTATGGCCGCCTCTTGATTATCGAACACGGCGAAGGATACCATAGCCTTATCGCTGGTTTTGATCGGCTCGACAGTGTGGTAGGACAATATCTGTTGGCGGGTGAACCTGTTGGAATAATGGGTGAATTATCGCCTAAACTCTATCTGGAGATGCGCCATGACGGTGAAGCGATCAATCCGCTTCCCTGGCTGGCCTCGAAAAACGGCAAGGTAAGTGGATGAAAACCTCTCGATTGGCAGTATTCGCACTCGCTACCGGCATGACTTTGGGCCTTGCTTCGCCCGCGCTGGCGCAATCTTCACCAACAACATCAGCCGAAACCTATCGGCTGCTGAACCTGTTTGGCGATGTGTTTGAACAGGTGAAATCGAAATATGTCGAAGAAGTCGATGACAAGCAGCTGATCGAAGCAGCCATCAACGGCATGCTGACATCGCTTGATCCACATTCCTCCTATCTGAATATGGATAATTTCGAGGAAATGCAGGTCGATACCCGCGGTGAATTCGGTGGGCTTGGTATCGAAGTCACGATGGAAGAAGGCTTTGTCAAAGTCATTTCCCCGATTTATGACACGCCCGCCGAAAAGGCCGGTTTGCAACCTGGTGACTTCATCACCCATATCGACGGCAAACCGATCCGTGGTCTTGGCCTGAACGAAGCGGTTGAAATGATGCGCGGCAAGGTCAATACAGACATTATCCTGACCATCATGCGCAAGGGTGAAACCGCACCGTTTGATGTCACCCTGACCCGGGCCGTGATCAAGATTCAGTCGGTTAGATCCGAAGCAAAGGATGATGTCGGATATATCCGTATCACCAAATTCAACGAGCAGACCTTTAGCGGCCTGCAACGTGCGATCACCGAGTTGCGCGATCAGATCGGCCCGGAAATCAAGGGCCTTGTGATTGACATGCGCAACAATCCTGGTGGTTTGCTCGATCAGGCGATTTCGGTTTCGGACGCCTTCCTTGATAAGGGTGAAATCGTATCAACCCGCCCGCGCGATACCGAAAATACCGAACGTTACAATGCCCGTCCGGGCGATCTTGCCGACGGACTTCCCATGATCGTTCTGATCAATGACGGTTCGGCATCCGCATCCGAAATCGTTGCCGGTGCCCTTCAGGATCACCGCCGCGCGGTCATCATGGGAACACGCAGTTTCGGCAAGGGATCGGTTCAGACAATCCTTCCGATGCCCGGCAATGTGGCACTGCGTCTGACCACGGCTCGCTATTACACGCCGTCGGGCAAATCGATCCAGGAAGTCGGCATCGTGCCTGACATCATTGTCCCGCAGGCCCGTGTCGAAAGCATCGAAGCCGCCCAGCGCCGATCCGAAGCCGATCTGAATGGTGCATTGCGCAACGAGGATGAAACCATCAGCAACGCCGAAAGCGATGCCAATGATCGCCGCAATGCTGCCGAGGAAATAGCGCTGGAAGATTATCAGCTGTCCCGTGCACTTGATATGATCCGGGGCATCGCCCTGTTCGCACCCCGCCCGCAAGGGTGAGGTGCGATCCGCAGACCGAAAGAGACTGACCTTTCGTGATCAGGAAACTCATAAAATCCTTACGGTTTGGCCGAAAGAAGGAACGGGGTCCTCTTGATGACATGGGCGACCCTGAAACAGATGATGTTTCAGACGCTCTGTCGGACGAGGATCTTCCCTTTAACGAGCTGCCGATCGAGGTTCAATGGGAACGTCTGCCAAAGCATCCGCCATCACGGCGCTGGTGGCTGTCAAAACTCCTGATCATTGCGCTGTTTTTAAGCCCGATTGCCGCGGCGGGTGTCGGACTTATCCCGATCCTTGATCCTGAAACCGGCTGGCGGCTGTTTCATCTTGGATCACCCAAAACCATCGTCGCCGTTCCCGGGACCGAGCGCGAGCTTCAGGAAGAAATCGCCAAAGGTGTGCGCGACGTCGAAGAACGCACACGCGCCGAGCAGGAAGCACTGGCCAAAGCCGCTAGTGATCCCAACAATCCGCAAAGTGCCGAAGACATCGCCAGACAGCTTGAAGGCGTTTCAGATCTGGTTGGCACCCCCGGTCAGGAGGGCGCAGTGGATGGCACGACAACACCAACCCCGGAAGAACTCGCCGCCCTTGCCGAAGAAGGTGCACTTGATCAGCCGATAGAACCCGATCCCCTGCGCCCGGCTCCGCTTCCTGGTCTGGATGAAGAAGGCAGTTTCGGTCGTATTCCGCGGATTGCCGATGATGGCACAACGCCGTTTGATGCCTATAAACGGCCCTTCGAACGGGTTGAAGGCCAGCCCTATGTCGCGATCATCGTGACCGGTATAGGCCTGAACAGCACCAGAACGAAGGCGGCAATCGAAGATTTGCCGCTGAACATTTCGCTGGCGCTGTCGCCCTATGCCAACAATCTGCAACAGGTCGCCGCCGATGCCCGCGCCATGGGCCACGAGATATTCTTGCAGTTGCCGATGGAGCCGATCGACTTCCCGCTATCTGATCCCGGTCCGCGCGCGCTTTTGACCAGCCTGCCGGAAGGGGAAAACCTTGTGCGACTTGAATGGTTGCTCGCACGGTTCCCGGGCTACGCGGGTGTCGTCAGTTATCTTGGGTCGAAGTTCGGAAGCCTCGATAGCGCCATCCGTCCAGTGATCGAATTCGTCGACCGGACCGGTCTTATGTATGTTGAAGGTACCAATTCCGGGTCCGTGAGCCTTGGCGCGCAATTGGCATCGAATGCCGATAGTCCGAATGCCGTTGGCAACATCATGATCGACGAAATTCCAAGTCGCCGACAAATCGACGCCCGGCTTAACGATCTGGTCGAACTGGCAAAAAGCAACGGCGTTGCCGTCGGAATTGCGCAATCCTATCCGGTGACCATACAGCGCCTTCGGAACTGGTCGTCACGACTTGCCCGCCAGGGCGTTCAGCTTGCACCGGTTTCGGCGCTTGCAAAATTGCAGGTCACACCGCAGTCTGCGGACGAGGCGGAAGCCGCCCGGCGTGACGCCGCATTGGCCGAAGAACGCGCCCAAAAGGATGCCGCCCCGTCCGATACTGGTGACGGCGAAAGTGAAACAATCGAAAATTGATGACACCGCCACCGTATGCGGTTTGTCAGGGGGTATTGATGGCGAAGAAATCGGGCGGCAAATCAAAGAAGGCAGCCAAAGCCGACGATGATCAGAAGGCCGGGGATCAGAAGATAAAAACCGGCAGCACGGACAAATCAACGCTGACCGCAGAAGACCTGCCTTATCGCCCCTGTGTCGGGATCGCACTTTTTAACGATGAGGGACAGGTCTGGATCGGCAACCGGATCGGGTTTGAAGGCGCATGGCAATTGCCACAGGGCGGGATAGATGATGGCGAAACCGCCGAACAGGCAGCGCTTCGCGAATTGTCCGAAGAAATCGGCACCGACAAGGCGGAAATCGTTGCCGAAACGCCCGACTGGCTGACCTATGATTTACCCGATCACCTGATTGGCAAGGCATTTGGCGGCAAGTATCGCGGCCAGAAACAGAAATGGTTTGCCATGCACTTTACGGGCAAGGAAAAACATATCAAAATTGATGTTCCCCATCCTGAATTTGATGCATGGCGCTGGACCGATTTCGGAACTTTGCCCGATCTGATTGTCCCGTTCAAAAGACCGGTTTATTTGCAACTTGTCGAAATATTTCGTGATGTACCTCAAAGAATTCGAAATTTGGGGACGGCATAAGACGCCACGTTATCTCTTGATCAATACGCTCAAATCGATAGATTGCAGAAAATCAAGATACATCAGAAGTTTAGAGGAGTTCTAAGATGGGTGCGGATCGCTTGATCTTCGGTGTCCTGACGATTGTGGTGGGGATTTTCGGCCTGTTCTATGCTTCGGGATCACATGATGGATATTCCTATTTTGTGGGCCTGGCATTGTTCTTTGGTGCGGTGCTGTTCATGTTCGCACTGATCAAGGGACATTATGACCAGCTGGAAAAAGACGGGCATAAATAAGGTCTGCCGCCGAGATATCGGTCGACATCGCCTTTGAGGTTTTCTTTCGGGACCGGGCACGTTATGGATCAGAGTATGAGCAATACACACTGGGATCCTGTTCGTTACGGTCTTTTTGGCGATGAACGTCGCCGCCCGGCAAAAGACCTGATTGCCCGTCTGCCCAAACCGGCGGATGGCTTTTTGCCACGTCACATTGTCGATCTTGGCTGCGGGCCGGGATCCATCACCGCGTTGCTTGATCAGGCGTATCGCACACCGGAAAATCCCGATGTCCAGATTGTCGGGATCGATTCTTCAGCAGAAATGTTGGAAACAGCCGCCAAGCGCGACGAGAATATCGAATGGCAACAGGCCGATATCGCGCAATGGGAACCGGATAGCCCGGTTGATATCCTGTTTTCCAATGCCGCCCTGCAATGGATTCCCGAACATGCCAAACTGTTCCCCCGCCTGACACGGTTTTTGCGTCCCGGCGGACTGTTGGCCATTCAGGTGCCGAACAATTTCCTGGCACCCAGTCATCAGTTGATTGGCGAAGCCGGAATTGAATGGCGCGATGCGGTTGCCGGGGCGACCCAGCAAATCCGGATCATGCGACCGGGCGACTATTTTGATGTCCTGTCCGCCGATTGCGATGCCATTGACCTGTGGCAGACCCAGTATTGCCATGTCCTGCATGGGGAAGACCCCGTTTTCGACTGGACATCATCGACCGCCTTGCGCCCGGTTCTTGCCGCCCTGCCCGATGATGATGCGCGCGCCGCATTTTGTGAAAAATACAAAACCCGCTTGAAACAGGTCTATCCGCCGCGTGATGATGGCGTCACACTGTTTCCATTCAACCGGTTATTCATGATCGCCCGCAAACGCGACGCATAAATTCGACGCTAAAGTCTCTATTGGCGGGCATTACAAACGGAGCACCCCATGCCCGCCTTCCGTGACCATTTTATTCCCTGTTGCGGCTATGAAATTCATGTCAGGACGTGGGGCGATCCCCAAAAACCAGCCCTTGTCATGAGCCACGGTCTGGCGCGACTGGCCGATGATTTTGATCATGTCGCGCCGCATTTCACTGATACGTATTTTGTCCTGTGCCCGTCCATGATCGGACGCGGGCTTTCGGGATGGGCCAAGAATCCCGACCGGGAATATACCCTGCCCTTCTATGTCGCACAGACCTTCGAAATGCTTGAACATTTCAGGATTTCAAGCTGCAAGTGGATCGGAACGTCAATGGGCGGGTTGATCGGGCTTGCCATGACCGCCGAAGCCGCCGGATGGATCGAAAAGCTGGTTTTAAATGACATCGGACCGGAACTTGACACTGCGGCAGTCGCACGGATCAAATCCTATGTCGGGGCCACCCCGGAATTTGAAACGATCCATGATGTCGAAGAAATCGTCAAACTGATCTATGCGCCGTTTGGCATCACCGACGAAGCCACCTGGTCATTTATTTCCGCGCGCTCGGTGCGACGTCTGCCGAACGGAAATTTCATGATGCATTATGATCCCGAAGTCATGCGCGTCTTTGCCGAACATATTGATTCTTTTGATGCATGGGATCAATTCAACGCTATTTCTTGCCCGGTGATGCTGATCAGCGGTGCGAAATCTGATCTGATTCCCCCCGCCATTGTCGAAAAAATGCGGGAACAAAAACCGGAAATGCCGATTTTAACTGTAGCAAATTGCGGACATGCACCCCATTTGAATGACGAGGAACAGATAAAAGCCATCAAGGCGTTCCTTGCCGACTGACAAACCGGGGCCGGAAACATCCAGAATTTGTTTGCACAAGGGGATGTGCACCAGTTGCGATCAGGTTGTCGGAACACGAGATATGCATGTATCAAGTCCAATTGCGTGGTCTGTTGCGATTCTTGCCGTTGCCGCGACAACGGGCGGTTTTTCGCACGCAGCCCGTGCCCAGTCGATCCAGCCCGCCACGCCAGATGAAACCGGTGTGACAATTGGCATGCCCCAGACTGACAGTTCGCCAAATTCACTGGTCCCCGGAATACTGCCCGCCGCGCTGCCTGGCGGGATGAGCAATTATTTCGCCCCTCGTCGAAATCACGGCATTGTCCTGAACAATCCATCCACCGATGGGGAAAGTGACCCATCGCTTCTGTGGTTTGAAATCGACAGCCAGCCAACGACTAACAACGGCATTGCGGCCCAGTTCGGAATTGGCTACGCCCCACGCCCGGATCTGGGCTTTGCCTTTGGCCCGGTTTTCGAACTGAATGGCCCGATCGGGCAAAGCATTGGCACCGACCAACGCAATGATTTTGATGTCACCCCCACGCACCACCCCGGTAGCTTTTACCGCCATAACTTTTCGGGCAATCCCGGCAACCCTTCGGGGACGGATGATGCGGGCATTGCCGCCAGCCTGTCCTATATGCCGTTTCAGGATATCTGGATCGGGTTACATGGTCGATTGACCAGTGATCTTGCCCCTGATCCGAATACCGGTGCGCTTGATCGCTTTGACGCGATGCTGGGTCTGACAGCCGGATATCGCCTGGAATTCTAGGATCAGCCCCCCTTAATTTGGCCGTGATCTTTTACGAAATGCTCAATTCCCCTTTTGCCTGCCCGAACGAGGCTGTATGACTCCTAGAAGGATCATCAGGAAAAGACGAAACGCCGCATGACAAGAATGCCAGCACCGATAGACGGGCCGAATGCCGATGCCTTTTCCGCCTGCAACGACCTTGCCGCGGCAAAAAATGCCAATCTTTACCGTGCGGCCATGCGCCTTGGCCCGGAACGGCAGCGTTTCTTTCTGGCGGCCTATGCATCGATGCGGGTGATCGACGATATTGTCGATGACGGCTTCCTTGAACTGACCGATCATGAACGCGACTATGCCCGCGAAGACACCCTGATTGCGATTGATCACTGGCAGCAGCAAATCCAGGCTGCCAAGATCGATGGCGATAACCCCCATCCCGAAAGCGGCCCGCTCAGCCAGCAGGTATTTGATGCCCTGCGTCTGACTTTGGGCCGAAGCGACCTGGAAGTTGATCCGTGGGTTGATCTGGCCGATGCATTGCGCCGCGATGTTGCCGAAGACCCGATGGATGAATGGGACAATTTCATCGCCTATTGCGAGGGGGCAACCGCCGCCCCGGCATCGATTTTTGTCTATCTGCTATCGGCACGATTCGATAACGAAATCGGATATACATCCCCTCTGACCAACCCACCGCTTTATCATGCGCGCGACATGGCGATTTTCTGTTACGTGGTGCATATCCTGCGCGACCTTCCAGACGATATCAAAGGCCCGGACAGGCTGGTGACGATACCAGCCGAAATCCTGATTGCCGCCGATATCACGCTTGGCGAAATCCGCAATGCCATCGGGCAGAAGAAATATGACGAACTTGACCGCCTGGGCACTATTCTGCTGGAACGCGCATGGGAACATTTTGAAACCGGGCAGGCCCGGTCGGCAGAACTTCTGGCGATCCTTGATGCGGAAGAAACCGACACCCTGTCACGCCTGTTTGCCGTCTATATCGAACTGGCCAGTGCGATGATGGATAACGGATATGCGGCGTTCCTGAAGGACCGCGACACAATCATCGCGCAAACCGCCAACAACAGCCTTCCCGGATAACAAAGACCCCGCCGATTGGCGGGGCCCGGGCGATCACATCGCGTGCGGCAAAATCCATATTCCGCTGAACGAATCAACCGATGACCAAAGCCAGATCGACGAAGACCAGATCCGTCGCGGCGTTCTGAAAGTCGATGCGGCGGAGTAAGATGGTCTTACCCAAGGTATTAAAAAATATACCTTTCTTGCCGTGCTGAGCTTTTTCCGGGAACTTTTTCCGGGTTTTTGGAAAATAGTTCTTGATTTGTTCTTTTTCTTGTGGCATAAAGATAAAGTCAACAGGACAAATGGGCCCCGAGACAAAACCCGCAAAGCGTGATTCGCTTTTGCGGGTTTTTTGCGTTTCGGGCGGCAAAAACAGGAATGAGACGATGACAGGGCAGCGATCTGACGGGATGAAATGGCGGGGACAGTATCGCCAAAGGGACGTTCATGGCGCTTGGAAAAGTCATTATGGGGGTGGTGCGATCAGGCCGTAAGGCCGTCGGATATTTGCGAAAAACTGTGGTTTATCATGACGGGAGAGTTGTGCCCTTGGGGCAAGGGCGTTTGAACGGGGCAGCGAGAGCCGGGGCCAATTTGGTTCGGTCCAATTCAGCCCGGTCGGTGAAGCGTGACAATGCCGAGAATCAGCGGGCCCGAATTGCGCCCGGATTGGATCGGCACGGGGTCGGCTGGCCGGGTTGCCGGGATTGGCTGGCGGGGATCGGCTGGCAGGATCGGTTGCCAGCGGGCCGATGGATTCGTTTGGAGATGCCGAAAGGCCGGTCATCATGGGCGGGACGTGTGCCTGCCATGCAGCAACGCTGTTGCCCTTGGGGTGAGTTGCGTTTCGGGCGTCAACCGAGAGCAACGGGTGCTTGTTCGGGGTAGCGGGGGGGCGTGGTCCGTCCGGTCGGTGGCGTTTGGCGATACCGGGGGCAGCGGGGGTGGTTGGCTTTGTCTGAGCTGGAGTGGCTTGGCGGTTGATCAAAATCGTCATGCCGGGCGAAGCGGAGTGCAGACCCGGAATCCATGGCCCATTGAAAGAGACGGGATTCCCGCCGTCGTGGTTTATTTCGGATGATTGGGAATGCTTTGTCAGCAGCAAGACCCCGCCGATTGGCGGGGTCTTGCATTTAACAATCAGCAGTTTGCGGATCAGCCACGCAGGGCTGCAACGCCCGGCAATTCCTTGCCTTCTAGCCATTCAAGGAAGGCACCGCCCGCGGTTGAGACATAGGAGAAATCCTGATCGGCATCGGCGTGACGCAGGGCCGCAACCGTATCGCCACCGCCCGCAACCGACAGAAGTTTGCCAGCCTTGGTCAGTTTGGCCGCCTGCCGGGCGACCGAAACCGTCGCGGTATCAAACGGGGCAATTTCGAACGCGCCGAGCGGACCATTCCAGACCAGCGTTTCACAGGACTCGAGACGTTTGTTCAGATCGACAATGGTTTTCGGACCGGCATCAAGGATCATGCCATCGGCATCGACATCGTTGATGTCAGATATGGTGTGATCGGCATGCGCCTTGAATTCCCTGGCGACCAGACCATCGACCGGCAGGACGATTTCGCAATTGGCGGCTTCGGCCTTGGCAAAAATTTCGCGCGCCGTTGCCAGAAGGTCGTGTTCGCACAGCGATTTACCAACATTTACACCCTTGGCCGCAAGGAAGGTATTGGCCATGCCGCCACCGATCACCAGCTGATCGACCTTGGCAACCAGATTGCCAAGCAGATCCAGTTTAGTTGAAATCTTGGCACCGCCGACGATTGCCATCACCGGATGTTTCGGCGCTTCAAGCGCATTGCCAAGGGCTTCAAGTTCCGCCTGCATCAGACGACCGGCATAGGCCGGAAGTTTGTGGGCCAGCCCCTCGGTCGAGGCGTGCGCCCGGTGCGCGCACGAAAACGCATCATTGACGTAAATGTCGCCAAGCTTTGCCAGTTCGGCAACAAAGGCCGGATCGTTCTTTTCCTCTGCGGCGTGGTAACGAAGGTTTTCCAGAACCGCGATTTCACCGTCCTGAAGGCTGTTCACGACGTCTGCTGCGGCCGCACCAATGCAATCATCGGCGAATTTCACCGGACGCCCAAGCTGCTTGGCCAGCGCATCGGCAACCGGTTTAAGCGACATTTCGGCAATGCGTTCGCCCTTGGGGCGGCCAAAATGGGTGATCACGACAAGTTTCGCACCGGCATCCGCCAGTTCGATCAACCCCGGAACCGTCCGTTCGATGCGGGTGGTATCACCCACAACACCGTCTTTCATTGGAACGTTAAGATCAGCGCGCAGCAAAACGCGCTTGCCAGCGACATTGACACCGTCAAGCGTATTGAAGTCAGCCATTATCTGAACCTGCTTTTGAGTTTCACAGAAGACGGGAGGGGGCGTCCCGACATGGGTTGAACGAAGAACCCGTTTGCGCCCTTTTGCCCGACGAACAGGCATTGTGCAACCGGGGAAACCATTCAGAACGATACCGACCCATCAGGCTACCTGCGGGTCGGCACCAGAAATTCAATCAATGCTGTCCCAGAAGGGATCCGTGCAAAAAGCCCGAGAAACTGGTCGCGACCGGCCCGGTCATCAGAACATGATCGTCGGGCAGCCATTCGATGGTCAGCGGACCACCATCCAGAATGATTTCGGTTTTCCGCCCGGTCAAACCGCGGCGCGCAGCGGCAACACCGGCCGCACAGGCACCCGTACCACAGGCGCGCGTCACCCCCACACCACGTTCCCAGACCCGCATGCGAATCCGGTCTTCGCCAATGATGCTGCAAACCTCAATATTGGCGCGTTCGGGGAACATTTCATGATGTTCAAGGACAGGGCCAAGCTTTTCGATATCAATCGAATCGGCATCGTCAACAAAGAACACCGCATGCGGATTGCCGACATTGACCCCGACCGCATCCGACAAACCGCCCAAGGACAGCGGAATATGGTTGGTATCAACCGCCTGACCCAGCGGGATATCGCGCCAGTCCAGCTTGACCTGCCCCATATCGACGGTGACACGACCATCGGCCAGACCATTGGCATCAAGCAATCCGACGACGGTCTGGATAATGACATCCTTGCGGCCAAGTTCGCCCATGACGATGCTCGCCACACAGCGCGTGGCATTGCCACAGGCCTGGACCTCGCCCCCGTCATTGTTGCGAATGCGCATGAAGGCATCGGCAAGATCATCGCGGGCGGGTTCGATCACGATCAGCTGATCACAACCGACTCCGGTTTTGCGGTCGGCGATGCGGGCCGCAGTTGCGTTATCAAGATCAAGCACGGCGGGATCGCGTCGTCCGTCAAAGACAACGAAATCATTTCCCAGACCATGCATTTTGACAAAAGGAATACCGTTCATAACCGCCTTATAACGGTGTCAGCGGATATCGTCCACCAAAGTCAGCGCCGTCAATGCTGGGCAGCCGGGGCACAGTAACGGATTTTGCGCGGCACAAAGCCGGCCCCGCTGAAATAGTCGCGCAGGCGTTCTTCCATTTCACCGACCGAAACATGAACCGCCGCACAATGATGATCCAGAACCAGCCGGTTCATCGCGTCGCGCATCGCATCAAGCACATAGGGTCGTGAAACAATCTCGACGGCCATGATGTTGTCGACATGCAGGACAAGTCCCTCGGACATGTCGTCACGCACCTGATAGGAAAACAGACCGTGGATATATCCCCGTTCATTGGCAATCACGATGATGCCACGCGGGCGTTGCCACAGGATATCGTCGCATCCGGCCCCAATCATGCTATTGGCGCGATCAGTGCAGAATTCGGCAACAAATTCACGCCAGCGCTCAAACGTAAGACCTGTCTGCATCATCTGCACGAGCGGAAAAGTCATATCCGCCGTGTGATGTGTTAGGGGTCTTGCCTGATAGGTTGTTGACATGATTGCTACTCTTCCCACGATTTTCAGCAATCATGGCGCAAAGATTTCGTGTTGACCTTGACCTGTATCAACACCTTTACAGACCCAAACGCGCATAAACACGCTTAGCAATCAATTGTCCCGCAATGCGGGCGAGCTTTGTCTTGAGATTGAGGGGTTCCGCGGTTTTACGAGCCAATATTGACGTGGATCAATGGCGCGTAAGGCTTCAGCCCGCATAATCACCTGACAATCGAAAGCCTCGTCCGTTTTGCATGTGATGCTGCCAAAAGCGCATCACGGCAGCGGTGGGGCTTTTGGTGCAGGTGGCAAGGGAATGACATGTGTCGCACCCGGTCACCGCCGGGACTGATGGAGTTGACCGATCGGATTGGGGACAACTCACCCGAACACCTTGAACGGGAGTCAAGCATGAGCCAGGGGAGCATGGCACAGACAGCATCAACGCCAGTTGCTGTTAATTATAATATGGACGTTGTGCGCTGGGGCGCACTGGCGACCGTATTTTGGGGCGTCGTCGGATTTCTGGCGGGCGATTTCATCGCCTGGCAGCTCGCATTTCCGGCGCTTAATTTCGATAATGAATTTCTGAATTTCGGTCGCCTGCGGCCGTTGCATACTTCGGCGGTGATTTTTGCCTTTGGCGGTAACGCCCTTCTGGCAACGTCGTTCTATGTCGTGCAACGGACCTGCCGCACGCCGCTTTACGGCGGCAAGGCGCTTCCGGCATTCGTTTTCTGGGGCTATCAGCTGTTCATCGTCATGGCCGCACTCGGCTATGTGATGGGGGTTACCCAGGGTCGCGAATATGCCGAACCGGAATGGTTTGTTGATATCTGGATCACCGTGGTGTGGGTTGCGTATCTGGCGATGTTCGTCGGAACCCTGCTGAAGCGTCATGAGCCGCATATCTATGTTGCGAACTGGTTCTATCTGGCCTTCATCGTGACGATCGCAATGCTGCATCTGGGCAACAACCTGGCGATTCCGGTTTCCTTCATGGGGACCAAATCCTACTCGCTGTTCTCGGGTGTGCAGGATGCGCTGACGCAGTGGTGGTATGGCCATAACGCGGTGGGCTTCTTCCTGACGGCCGGCTTCCTTGGGATGATGTACTATTTCATTCCGAAACGTGCCGAACGTCCGGTTTATTCCTATCGCCTGTCGATCATTCACTTCTGGGCGCTGATCTTCCTTTATATCTGGGCTGGTCCGCACCACCTGCACTACACGGCCCTTCCAGACTGGGCGCAGACCCTTGGCATGACCTTCTCGATCATGTTGTGGATGCCGTCCTGGGGCGGGATGATCAACGGCCTGATGACGCTTTCGGGTGCCTGGGACAAACTGCGTACCGACCCTGTCCTGCGCTTCATGGTTGCTGCCGTCGGTTTCTATGGCATGTCGACCTTCGAAGGCCCGGTCATGTCGATCAAGGCCGTCAACGGCCTGTCGCATTATACCGACTGGACCATCGGACATGTTCATTCCGGCGCGCTTGGCTGGGTGGCTTTCGTTTCCTTCGGTGCGATCTATCACCTGATCCCGGTCCTGTGGCATCGTGAACGCCTCTATTCGATGCGTCTGGTTGCCTATCACTTCTGGCTGGGTACCATCGGTATCGTTCTTTACATCACGTCGATGTGGGTTTCGGGGATCATGCAGGGCCTGATGTGGCGTGCCTACGACGATCTTGGCTTCCTGCAGTATTCCTTCATCGAAACCGTTGAAGCAATGCACCCCTACTACATCATTCGTGCAACCGGTGGCCTGCTCTTCCTGCTCGGATCGCTGATCATGGTCTGGAACGTCTACAAGACGATCAAGGGTGATCTGCGTCGCGAAGCACCGATCGGCACACCTGCTACCGTAGCAGCCGAATAAGGGGGATGTGAAAAATGCTTCTGAAAAAACACCACATTGTTGAGAAGAACGTCTTTGTTCTCATCCTCGGGATTTTCCTGACCATCATCATCGGTGGTATTGTCGAAATCGTGCCGTTGTTCACGATGGAACAGACCATCGAGAAGGTCGAAGGGGTCCGTCCCTATTCACCGCTCGAACAGGCGGGTCGCAACATCTATCTCCGCGAAGGGTGCTATAACTGCCATTCCCAGCAGATCCGTCCGTTCCGTGACGAGGTCGAACGTTATGGCCATTACAGCCTTGCCGCGGAATCGATGTATGACCATCCGTTCCAGTGGGGATCGAAACGTACCGGACCGGACCTTGCCCGCGTTGGAGCCAAATATTCCAACGACTGGCATGTTGCCCACCTGAAAGATCCGCGCTCTGTCGTGCCGGAATCGATCATGCCGGGCTATCCGTTCCTGGCGGAACGCGAATTGAAGTTCGATGACGCCCAGGCCCATCTTGAAACGCTTAAAATGGTTGGTGTTCCTTATACCGACGAGCAGATCGAGAATGCCAAGGCTGACCTGTATCTGCAGGCGATGGCGGACGAGGATTACGATGAACTCCTTGCACGTTATCCGAATGCGGCAACCGGTGACTTTGACGGAGACCCCGCGAAACTGACCGAAATGGATGCGCTGGTCGCGTATCTGCAGGTCCTGGGTCGCATGGTCGATTTCACCACCTACAACCCGCAACTGAACCTGCGCTAAGGCGAAGGGGAACGTCATGGAATTCTTTACGCAACTCGCTGACTTTTTCCGACCCTTGTGGGGTCTGTGGCTGATGCTGCTTTTCGGGGCGATCATTGCCTGGGTCATGTGGCCCAGCAAAAAGCGCCGGAAAGACATGGAAGAGCATGCCCGGATTCCGTTTCGGGATGAGGAATAGGGGGAGAACCGAGCTATGTCGACACATGTCGAAAAAGACCAGGTTTCGGGTCACGAAACCACCGGTCATGAATGGGATGGCATCAAAGAGCTGAATACACCGCTGCCGTCCTGGTGGGTCTATGTTTTCTGGGCCACAATCGTCTGGTCGGTCGGCTATTGGGTGGTTTATCCGTCCTGGCCGACGGCAACGAGCTACCTTACCGGTATGTTCGAAACCACCAACCGGACCCAACTGCATGAAACCATGGCCAATGTTGCCGCCGAACGCGCACCGTATATGGAGCGTCTGGCAGCACTGGATCTGGATGAAATCGTTAATGACAGCGAATTGCTGAACTTCTCGATGGCAGGTGGCAAGGCCGTGTTTGCAGAAAACTGCGCACCGTGTCATGGCACCGGCGGTTCGGGCAACCCGGGCTTCCCATCCCTTCAGGACGATGACTGGCTGTGGGGTGGTTCGCTTGAAACCATCAATGAAACGCTGCATGTCGGTGTCCGCTGGGATGCCAATGACGATACGCGTTTCAACGATATGCCTGCCTTTGGTCGTGACGAAATACTGGAACGCGAAGGCATCAATGATGTTGTTCAGTATGTCCTGTCCTTTACCGGACGCGAAACCGACAAGGCCGCAGCAACCCGCGGCATGGAGGTCTTCGCCGATAACTGCGCATCCTGCCATGGCGAAGACGCCAAGGGTGTTCAGGAATTGGGGGCACCGAACCTGACGGATGCGATCTGGCTGTATGGTGGCGATGCCGCAACCATTACCGAAACCGTGACCAATTCTCGTGGTGGCGTCATGCCTGCATGGGGTGGTCGTCTTGACGAAGAAACCATCAAGATGCTGACGGTTTATGTCCACTCGCTTGGTGGCGGTCAGTAACCTTTAAAATCTTCTGCCCGCCGCACCTTTATACACTGTGATCTGATCAAAAATTGATTTGTGTCATGGTGGGGTGCGGCGGGTTTTTCGTATGTTGGCACTGCAATTTGAATAATCCTAATCCGACATGGCATGCCGCATGCCATGTTGTGCACCATGCAGATAACTGGTGGCCCCAAAGCCACAAGAGAGCAGTTATCGGCGATGCGGCCCAACAGTCAGGTAGCGACAATGGCCATGCCCCATTTGCAACAGCCCGATCCCGCACATCCGATCCCGCAAAACGATACACTGCCGGAAGATGACCGCGACCAACCACTTTATAAAACCCGCGACAAGGTCTATCCGAAACGGGTCTCGGGTCGTTTCCGTAACCTGAAATGGTTTGCACTGGTCGCTCTGCTTGCCATTTACTGGATTGTTCCCTGGCTGCGCTGGGACCGCGGACCTTCGGCACCGGATCAGGCCGTGCTGATCGACATGGATCTTGGCCGCGCCTATTTCTTCTTTATCGAGATCTGGCCGCAGGAAGTCTATTATATCACCGGCCTTCTGATCCTTGCCGCGATCGGTCTGTTTCTGGCAACGTCGCTGTTTGGCCGTATCTGGTGCGGTTATGGCTGTCCGCAAACGGTGTGGACCGATCTTTTCATGCTGGTCGAACGTCATATCCAGGGGGATCGCAATGCGCGCATGCGTCTGGACAAATCGCCCTGGACATTCGAAAAAGTCTGGAAAATCGGCGCGACCCATCTTTCATGGCTGGTGATTGCCGCGGCAACCGGCGGTGCGTTTGTGCTTTATTTCCACGATGCGCCGACGGTCATGGTCGATATCTTTACCGGTGATGCGTCACTGGGCGTTTATGTCACCATCGCGTTCCTGACTTTTTCGACCTATCTGCTGGCCGGGTGGGCGCGCGAACAGGTTTGCACCTATATGTGCCCGTGGCCGCGTTTCCAGTCGGCGATGCTTGATGACGAGTCGATGATCGTCACCTATGAAGGCTGGCGCGGCGAACCGCGTGGTCCGATCAAGCGCAAGAACCTTGTCCGCGGCGAAGTCCCGGAAGTCGGCCACTGCATAGATTGCTATGCCTGCTTTAACGTCTGTCCGACGGGGATCGATATCCGTAACGGATTACAGATGGAATGCATCGGCTGTGGCCTGTGTATCGATGCCTGCAACGAAATGATGGACAAGGTCGGCTTCCCGCGCGATCTGGTCCGGTTTGATTCGGTGCAAAACAGCCAGTTGCGTGCGCATGGCAAGGCAACCAAAATCCGCATTGTCCGGCCGCGTACCATTTTCTATTCGATCATCGTGATGCTGGTCGCAGGCGTGATGGCCTTTGGCCTGTTCAATCGCACGACACTTGAAGTCAACGTTTTGCGGGATCGCAACCCGATATTCGTCCGACTGTCCGATGGTGATGTCCGAAATGGCTACACCTTAAAGGTCCTGAACAAGGAACAGGCTGCCAAAACCTATATCCTTACAATCGAAGGGCTTGTTGCCACCGATTTTCAGGTTATCGGTCTGACACCTAATCAGGATGGCACATTCAGCCTGGATGTTGCCCCGGACCGCGTTGGCAGTTTCCGTGTCTTTGTTGCGGCCGATCCAGAAGCACTGGATGGCGAAGCCACACCGTTCGAGTTCAGCGTGACCGATCCAAAGGACAATATTCGCGAAACTTATGATACCGTGTTTGCCGGTCCGAAATAACCGACACCCGCCTGACGATCCGGCCACCGACCCTATTGCGCCGGACAGGAGATAGAAAGATGACGACCCAGACCACAACCTCACCATCCTCTGTTGCGGGTCCGCGCAAATCGGATCGCCTGATCCCGTGGTACTTTGTTGGCGGTTTCGCGATCATGCTGATCGCCAACATCTCGCTGATCACGTTTTCAATGACAAGCTGGAACGGGCTTGTCACCAAACACGCCTTCGAAGAAGGCAACAATTATAACGCCGCAATGTCGGGCGCGCAGCGTCAGGCCGAATTGGGATGGCGCAGCAAACTGTCGGTCGAGGGTCTGATCAATCAGTCTGCGACGGTTACTGTCCTGTTCCGGGATCGCGATTCCCAACCGATCAGCGGTGCCAAAATGGAAATCGTTTTGCGGCGTTCGGACCGTGACGATCTTGACCAGACCGTGCGAATGGCGGAAATCGCGCCCGGGGAATATCGGGCAAGTGCCGCGTTCCCGGTTTATGGCCGTTGGGAAATCCGGACCATTGCGCACGCCCTTGGTGATGATTATCAGACTGTCGAGACCGTTGTCGTAAAACCATGACCCCCCAAACCACCTGCCGCCATTGTGGAGATCCGGTGACCTCGATGTCACCGGTCGGGCCTGACTTTTGCTGTCGGGGATGTGCAGGTGCGTTTGAACTTCTGGGCGATCTGGGTCTTAAATCCTATTATAGCCGCCGAAGCATCGATCCCAAAGCCCGGCCATTGCGCCCCGATAGCGATGAAATCGCTGCGGTTAATTTCACCGATCTTGTCAGCACCGACGACGAAGGCGTTCATCATCTTAACCTGATGGTGGATGGCATACATTGTGCAGCCTGTGTCTGGCTGATCGAAACCCTGCTGCAAAAAAATCCGTCTGTCCTGCATGCGCGCGTCAATATGACCACCCGCCGGTTACGGCTGACATGGAACGGTGACATTGCCGATGTGGATGAACTGGTTAAACCGGTTCTGCAGATGGGATACCGGCTGATCCCGTTCGATCCCGCAGCGCTAGAACAGGCAACACAGGCCCGCAACAGCGAATTGCTGCGCTGTCTGGCGGTTGCCGGATTTGCCGCGGGCAACGTCATGCTACTGTCGGTTTCTGTCTGGGCCGGATATTTTCAGGGAATGGGCGGGGCAACCCGCGATCTTTTCCATTGGATATCGGCCCTGATTGCCCTTCCGGCAGCCATCTATGCCGGAATGCCGTTTTACCGGTCCGCATGGGGTGCGATCCGCAATCGCCGGGTCAATATGGATGTGCCGATCAGCCTGGGGGTCATTCTTGCCCTTGGCATGAGCCTGGCCGAAACCATGCGCGGCGGCCCCCATGCCTATTTCGATTCTGCCATAACGCTTTTGTTTTTCCTGCTGGTTGGCCGATATCTTGACAGCCGCGCCCGTGGTCAGGCCCGATCAGCCGCCGAACATCTGCTATCGCTGAATGCGCGCTCGGTCACGGTTCTGGGTGACGATGGCACCCGCCGACTGATCGCACCGGACAAGGCCAAACCGGGCATGATCGTTCTGGTGGCAGCGGGGGAGCGGATCGGCATTGATGGTGAAATCCTTGATGGTCAATCGGATATCGATACCAGCCTGATAACGGGGGAAAGCATCCCGAACACCGCCAAACCAGGCACAACCGTTTTCGCCGGAACAACCAATATATCGGCCCCGTTGCGCATCCGCGTTACTGCGACCGGTCAAACAACGCTTCTGGCTGAAATTGTCCGGTTGATGGAAAACGCCGAACAGGGACGCGCCCGATATGTCGCCCTTGCCGACCGTGTCGCCAAATCCTATGCCCCTGTGGTCCACCTTCTTTCGGGCACGACATTTCTCGGCTGGTGGCTGATTGGCGGGATTGGCTGGCAGGATGCCCTGATGAATGCGATTGCCGTTCTGATCATCACCTGCCCCTGTGCCCTTGCCCTTGCCGTGCCGGTTGTTCAGGTGATTGCGACCGGGCGGCTGTTGCGCGCTGGTATCTTGGTCAAATCAGCCACGGCCCTTGAAAGACTGACCCGTATTCGCGGTGTCATTTTTGATAAGACCGGCACATTGACCACCGGCAAGCCCGAATTGATCTCCAATCCGGACGATGACACTGCGCTTGAACTGGCTGCATCCATCGCGGCCAATAGCACCCACCCACTGTCGCGTGCCCTTGTACGGGCTGCCGGAAATGTAACGCCAATCGCCAATGTTTCGGAACATCCCGGCCAGGGACTATCAGCAGAATTGCCCGGCGGCACGGTCCGATTGGGCAGCCGTGCATTTTGCGGCATTGCGGAAAATGCCGACCTGTCCAGCCACATTGCAGGCCCCGAGATGTGGCTGCAGGAACCGGGCCGGGCCGCAACCCGTTTTGTTTTCCGCGATGCCCCGCGTCATGATGCCGAACAGGTCATCGAAACCCTGTCTTCGCGTGGTTTTGACATATCGCTGCTATCGGGGGACCGGGCCGTGACGGTTGCTCGACTTGCCAAAACACTGGGCATTCGCGATTGGAAGGCGCAGCTTTCACCGGCGGACAAGGCAAACGAAATCGCCCGTCGCGCCGAAAATGGCAAATGTGACCTGATGGTCGGTGACGGTATTAATGATGCGCCGGCCCTTGCCGCAGCCTATGCATCCATGTCACCGGCAAGTGCAGCCGAAATCAGCCAGAATGTCGCCGATATCGTGTTTCAGGGCGACCGCCTTTCGGCCGTGATCGAGGCCATCGACGTTGCCAGGAAATCCGACCGGCTTGTCCGACAGAATTTCACC
This sequence comes from Thalassospira sp. MIT1004, assembly GCF_001858545.1. Classification (NCBI taxonomy): domain Bacteria; kingdom Pseudomonadati; phylum Pseudomonadota; class Alphaproteobacteria; order Rhodospirillales; family Thalassospiraceae; genus Thalassospira; species Thalassospira sp. MIT1004. The sequence goes on from NZ_MCAO01000044.1 coordinate 182,005, forward strand.
CTGTCATTTGCCTATAACCTGATCACGATTCCATTGGCAGTATCGGGCATGGTCACACCACTGATTGCCGCCATTGCGATGTCTTCATCCTCTTTGATTGTGATTGCCAACGCATTGCGCCTGCGATCTGGAACAGACAAACAACGGGCCGGAGATCCTTCCGCCCTCCCCGTACATGCCCAAGAGGCAGGAGCGCCGTCAGTATGAGCAACCTATTACTTCTGATACCAATCGCCCTGTTTCTGGGGCTTCTCGGATTGGCAGCATTTCTGTGGTCGCTTAAATCGGGGCAGTTCGATGACATGGAAGGAGCCGCCAATCGCATCCTTTTTGATGACGATGAACAGCAACCGCAGGACAGCCATACGAAAAACAACGGAGACAAACGTTAGTATCGCTTGAACTGATGCAGTCAGATCGCATAGATTAATTCCAATCTGACATCTTAAGTACATGTAGCTCCGGAGTTTGCCATGTCTGTCCGTTCCCAGCTTTGTGAGGCCTGCGGAATCAAGGACCTGACCTTCTGCTCTTCTTTGCAGGGCACGGAGCATGATCGTTTGCGCCAGATGCTGACCCATGTTCAGTTCGATCCGCACAGCACGATTTTCCACGAAGCCGAAGATGCCGATTACGTGTTTAACGTCACGTCGGGTTCGGTAAAACTATACAAACTTCTGGGCGACGGCCGCCGCCAGATCACCGGTTTCCTGTTCCCTGGTGATTTCCTTGGTCTGGCGCTGAACACCACATACAGCTACACCGCCGAGGCAATCGAGCCGGTAACCGCCTGCCGTTTCCCGCGCGAAAAGCTTGAAAAGCTGTTTGACGAATTCCCGCGTCTTGAAAAACGCATGCTGGGCATGGCGGTTGACGAACTTGCCGCCGCACAGGATCAGATGCTGCTGCTGGGTCGCAAGACGGCCAAGGAAAAGGTTGCGTCCTTCCTTTTGATGCTGGCCCGCCGTCAGGAACATCGCGGCGAGGAAAGCGACACGATCCAGGTCCCGATGAGCCGCTCGGACATCGCCGATTACCTTGGCCTGACCATCGAAACGGTTTCACGCACCCTGACGCAGCTGCGCAAGGAAGCAACGATCACGCTTAAGGATAATCGCCATATCGAAGCCGTCGGCATTGATATGCTTGAAGATCTTGCCGAAGGTTTGTGATTGCGTTGTGCAATTGCACAACAAATCCCGAAATGGACGGAATATCCTGCGGCAACAATAGGGAACCCTTCCTGTTAAAGGCTATTCGACCAAAAGCCTGTTTCGCGATTGCGAAAAAACAGTTCCCGCAAATGGTCATCATATTGTAAACATGACGGCACGCCTGACACAGATCGGGCAGCCAGATCCGGTAACACCGGGGGAGAAACGTCATGAGCACCACCACCAATAAAAAGGGCAGGATCACTGTGCCAGCCCTGAGTGCCCGCAAGGGCGCAGAACCGATTGTCTGCCTTACGGCCTATACCACACCAATCGCACAGCGCCTTGATGCGCATTGCGATGTTCTGTTGGTTGGCGATACGCTCGGTATGATCATTTACGGCATGGACAGCACTTTGGCCGTGACCGTTGATATGATGATCAATCACGGCAAAGCCGTCATGCGCGGCAGCAAGCGGGCCTGTGTTGTCATCGATCTGCCCTTTGGCACCTACCAGGAATCAAAAGAACAGGCCTTTCGGACGGCGGCCCGGATCATGGCTGAAACAGGCTGTGCGGCCGTCAAACTCGAAGGCGGGGCCGAACTGGCTGAAACCATCGAATTTCTTACCCTGCGCGGTGTCCCCGTCATGGCGCATGTCGGCCTGATGCCGCAACAGCTCAATACGGTAGGCGGTTTCAAAAGCCAGGGCCGGAACGAGGAAACCGCCGCTAAAGTGATGGCCGATGCCAAAGCCGTCGAACAGGCCGGTGCTTTTTCCGTTGTGATCGAAGGGACCATCGAACCGGTTTCACGTCAGATTACGGCAGAACTTCGCATTCCCACGATTGGTATTGGTGCTTCCCCTGCCTGCGATGGTCAGGTGCTGGTCGTTGACGACATGCTTGGCATGTTCTCGGACTTCACCCCGAAATTTGTCAAAAAGTACGCCAATCTGGGGGATCAGGTTTCTGACGCGGCAGCCGCTTACGCCGCAGAGGTCCGCGCGCGCGCATTTCCCGGTGACGAACATTGTTACGGTGTGACCAAATCAGGCAATTTGCGCGCGATAAAGTAAGATAAACGATTTTTAGAATATGAGCCTGCATACAGTCCACACCGTCGCTGATCTGCGCAGCCAGATATCAGAATGGCGCGCCGAAGGTCTTCGGGTTGCCTTGGTTCCGACCATGGGTGCCCTTCATGATGGTCATATCAGCCTGACAAAACTTGCCCTTGAACATGCCGATCGCGTGATCGTGTCCGTTTTCGTCAATCCGACGCAGTTCGGCCCGAACGAGGATTTCGGTGCCTATCCCCGCACACTGCCAGACGATCAGAAAATGCTCGATGCCGCCGGGGTGGAGCTGTGCTTTGCCCCCTCCGTCGAAGAAATGTATCCCGATGGCTTTGCCACCCGTGTCAGCGTCGATGGATCATTTACCAACGTCCTGTGCGGTGCTTCCCGCCCCGGCCATTTCGACGGCGTTGCCCAGATCGTTACCAAACTTCTGCTGCAAGCCCTGCCCGATTGCGCGATATTCGGCCAGAAAGACTATCAGCAGCTGATGGTCATCCGCCGTTTCACCACCGACCTGAACATCCCGGTCGAAATTATCGGCGCACCGATTCTGCGCGAAGATGACGGTCTGGCGATGTCATCGCGCAACCGCTATCTGACACCGGAAGAACGCGCGATTGCCCCGACACTTGACCGGGTTTTGGGCGAAATCACCAAAGCCGCAGCAAGGGGTGCTGAAATCGTCCCGCTTCTGGCCAAGGGACGCGAAGATATTCTGAACGCCGGTTTCAAATCGATTGATTACCTTGAAATCCGCGACGCAGACACGCTTGAACGGGTCGAAAATCGGGTGCGCAAAAGTAGCCGCGTCTTTGTCGCCGCCCATCTTGGCAAAGCCCGCCTGATCGACAATCACGCCATCGACCCGATCAACATCACGGGTTAAACAGCGGCTTGGCCGCGATGAATCGCGGATTGCGATGCGATTGGCATCAAAAGCGCAGAACATCGCGCTTTTGCGCCTGATTGCGCTTGACTCTATCCCCCCTATCGCATAAACCCTGCGCAACAAAGGTCGCCCAAGGGGTGACTCCCCCAGTCCTCGAGTTGTCGAGCACTGGGTTTTAGTTTTTTGTGCGCACACGGTGGAAACACCGGAAACACAGACGGGATTTGGAATGTTTGAAGGACTAAGCGATCGCCTTGGCGGGGTTCTTGATAAGCTGCGCAGACGTGGCGCGCTGAAAGAATCCGACGTCAAGGAAGCCATGCGCGAAGTACGCGTCGCCCTGCTTGAGGCTGACGTGGCGCTGCCGGTCGTCAAATCATTCATCACCAATGCAACCGAGCGTGCGGTTGGTCAGGACGTTCTGCGTTCGGTCACACCGGGCCAGATGGTCGTCAAGATCGTTCATGACGAACTGAAAAACATGCTGGGTGAAGGCGAGGATATCAACCTTGCGGCCACCCCGCCGGTTCCGATCCTGATGGTCGGTTTGCAGGGTTCAGGTAAAACCACGAGCTCGGCCAAGATCGCGCTGCATCTGACCAAAAAGCGCAACAAGAAAGTCCTGCTGGCGTCGCTTGATATCTATCGCCCGGCCGCCCAGCAGCAGTTGAAAATTCTGGCCGACAATAACGGCCTGAACGTTCTGCCGATCATTATGGGCGAAAAGCCGGTATCGATCGCAAAACGCGCAATGGATATGGGCCGCAAGGAAGGCTATGACGCCGTCATCCTCGATACTGCAGGGCGCCTGCATATCGATATGGAACTGATGAGCGAAGTCGCCCAGGTCCGTGACGCGGTCAACCCGGCCGAGACCCTTCTGGTCACCGATGCGATGACCGGTCAGGACTCGGTCAATGTGGCCAAGGAATTCGCCGACAAGGTCGGCATCACCGGTATCGTTCTGACCCGTATCGACGGTGATGCACGTGGTGGTGCGGCCCTTTCGATGCGCCAGATCACCGGCTGCCCGATCAAGATGCTCGGTACCGGTGAGAAAATCGACGAGATGGAAGCCTTCCATCCGGATCGTATCGCCAACCGCATCCTCGGGATGGGCGATGTCGTCAGCCTTGTCGAAAAGGCTGCCGAAACGATCAAGCAGGAAGACGCCGAGAAAATGGCGAAGAAGCTCGCAAAGGGTCAGTTTGACCTGAACGATCTTCTTTCCCAGCTCAAGCAGCTTCAGAAAATGGGTGATCTTTCCGGCATCATGGGGATGCTGCCGGGCATGGGCGCGCTGAAAAAACAGATGTCGCAGACCAAGCTTGATCCCAAACTTCTGACCCATCAGGAGGCGATCATCCTGTCGATGACGCCCAAGGAACGAGAAAACCCGGCCCTGATCAAGGCATCGCGCAAAAAGCGTATTGCCGCAGGTTGCGGTCTTTCGGTTCAGGATGTGAACAAGCTGCTCAAACAGTATCAGACCATGTCCACCATGATCAAAAAGATGGGCAAGATGGGCAAAAAGGGACTGTTTGGCGGCATGCCGAAAATGGATCCCTCGATGCTCGAAGGCGGCGAAATGCCCGATATGAGCAAGTTGCCAAAAGGATTTCCCGGTGCCGGGGGCGGATTACCGCCCGGGTTCCCGGGATTGGGCGGCGGTGGTTTGCCGCCGGGATTTCCGGGGTTCGGTAAAAAGAAATAGCCAAGCCCCCGGTTCTCAAGATTTTTCGAAAGAACCAAACACCCCGGTTCCCTGAACCGGAATAAATTGATCCTCCGGGATCGTAACTTGAAGACTACAAACCCAAGCTGAAAGGAACTTATCCGAATGGCTGTCAAGATTCGTCTTTCCCGTGGCGGTGCCAAAAAGCGTCCGTACTACCGTATCGTAGTTGCAGATGCCCGTGCCCCGCGTGACGGCAGCTTCATCGAGAAAGTCGGTACCTATGATCCGATGCTCCCGAAGGATGCTGACAACCGCGTGACCTTCAAAGAAGAGCGCATCAAATATTGGCTGGGCGTTGGCGCACAGCCGACCGATCGTGTTGCACGTTTCCTGGGCAAAGCTGGCCTGGCTGACGCGTTCAAACCGACCGAACAGCCCCAGAAGTCGGCTCCGAAAGCGAAAGCCCAGGAACGTCTTCGTGAGAAAGCTGAAAAAGCCGAAGCCGCTGCTGCTGCAGCTGCCGAAGCTGCTGCGGCTCCTGCTGAAGAAGCTGCCAGCGAAGAATAAGCTTTTCGCACGCTTTGATCAGATACCGGAAATTTGTGAACCGAAATGGCTGATACCCGCAAATCCAAAACCGACGATGCATTTGTCTGCGTCGGCATGATCACCGCCCCGCACGGGGTGCGTGGTGCCGTGCGCGTCAAAAGCTATACCGTCGATCCGGATAACCTTGTCGGTTACGGCCCGTTGTTCGACGCCAAGGGACAGGCGAAATTCAAACTGTCTCCTGTCGGACATGTTCGCGACCAGCTGATCGCCAAGATCGATGGTGTGAACGACCGGGACGCCGCCGAACGGCTGCGGGGAACCAAGCTTTACGTACCGCGGACGGCCCTGCCGGAAACGGAAGACGAAGACGAATTCTATCTTGCCGATCTTGTCGGCCTGAAAGCCCATCATGTTGATGGTTCGCTGTTCGGGACCGTACGGGGTGTGGCTGATTTTGGCGCGGGCGATGTGATCGAAATCGCGCTGGAAGAAGTCCGTGGCAAAGTCGTCGTCCTGCCGTTTACCAAGGAAGTCGTGCCCGATGTGGTGCTTTCGGAACGCAAGCTGGTGGTAAATCCGCCCGAGGGGCTTTTGCAGGAAGAAGAAGGACCGGGAAATCGTACCCGCCGTCCGGGCAGCTCCCGCAGGGACTCTCAGGCCGACCGCGATTCTGATGCCGTCACTGCCGATGCAGTAGGCGCAGAAAATGCGACCGGCAGCGGAAAGGAGGCCTGATCGATGTCTGTGTGGCAGGCCAAGGTTGCAACCCTGTTCCCGGAAATGTTCCCGGGCGCGCTCGGCCAGTCTCTGGCCGGACGGGCACTGGAAAACGGGATCTGGTCGCTGGATGTCAAAGACATCCGTGATCATGCAACCGACCGTCACCGCACTGTTGACGACAATCCTTTCGGGGGTGGGGCCGGTATGGTCATGCGCCCGGATATTGTCGACGCCACCCTGCGTGAATTGCGTGCGGAAGCTCCGCAATTGCCGCTGATTTATCTCAGCCCGCGCGGGAAAATGCTGAACCAGAAACGTTGCCGCGAACTGGCAGCTGGACCGGGTGCCATCCTGTTGTGTGGTCGCTACGAAGGTATCGACCAGCGCGTACTTGATGAACATCAGGTCGAGGAAATCAGCATTGGCGACTACATCCTCATGGGCGGCGAACTGCCGGCCATGGTCCTGATTGAATCGTGCATTCGCCTTATCGAAGGTGTGGTCAACAAGACCGAATCCGTCGACGAGGAAAGCTTTGAAACCGGGTTGCTTGAATATCCGCATTACACGCGCCCGGCCAATTGGAACGGGCGTGACGTGCCGGAGATCTTGCTTTCCGGACATCATGCCAAGGTACAAGCCTGGCGGCATGCTCAGGCAGAAGAAATTACCCGTGCTCGGCGTCCTGACCTTTGGGATCAGTATGTCGCACGCGGGCACATCAAAGAGGGTTAAACCATGACCAACGCAATCATCCAGCAGATCGAAAAAGATCAGCTCGATAAAATCGCTGCAAAACGCGAAGTTCCGGAATTCGACGCAGGCGACACCGTCCGTGTTCACCTGAAAGTCGTTGAAGGTACCCGCGAACGTATCCAGCAGTTCGAAGGCGTCTGCATCGCCAAGAAAAACCGCGGCCTGAACTCGTCCTTCACCCTGCGTAAAATCGCATCGGGCGAAGGTGTCGAGCGTATCTTCCAGAACTACTCCCCGGCGATCGACAAAATCGAAGTCGTCCGTCGCGGTGACGTTCGTCGCGCAAAACTTTACTACCTGCGTGGCCGTACCGGTAAATCGGCGCGTATCGCCGAACAGACCACCGGTCACAAAGGCAAACTGACGGCTGCAGAACGCAAGAAATAATCTGCGTTCCGCATTGTCGGAATGATCTGCGGGCTCACCTTCGGGTGGGCCCGTTTCTTTTGGGCTGTTTCGATTGCCTGTGGTTTCGGGCGACAAACAACCGACAAATACACTTTATGCGTGCATCATATCGAATCGCCGGTTTTCATGTCTGATCGATGTAACGCGCAGAAACCTTGCGAATAACATATAACTTTATTTTATATCAGCTATCCCTGCTTTGGCTGCCTCACCCCGGAATCTGGTAGTTTTAGCTACCACAAGATGCTCAATTTTCCCCGAATCTACTTTGAGATGCAGTAGCGTAAAAAAACACGCGCCGGGTTGCTTGCGATTTGGAAGCTTGAGTGTATAAAGGCACTCCCGCGGCAAAAACGATCAAGTCCGTGCGGTTCTGGATAATAAAATTTCGCATATCGGGACAAACCCGGATGCCCGGAGGAACAGGCGACGCCGTGCGCCACATGACATCGCAATCCCAGGATTGCCGTCGTAAAAAACATCCCCGGTTTAATGTCCTTTGCCGGCACTACTGTCTGGTCGTCGCTGCATAAAAGATCGATTTTAAGAGGAGGTCGAGATGGGTGCGCCTAAAACCCTTTTTGACAAGATTTGGGAAAGTCACGTGGTCGATACGCAGGATGATGGTACCTGCCTGATTTATATTGACCGCCATCTCGTTCATGAAGTGACCAGCCCGCAGGCTTTCGAAGGCCTTCGCAATGCCGGCCGCAAAGTGCGCCACCCGGAACTGACCCTTGCCGTTCCGGATCACAACGTTCCGACCACGGACCGTTCCGAAGGCATCAAGGAAGAAGACAGCCGTATCCAGGTCAACACCCTTGACCAGAACGCCAAGGATACCGGTATCCATTACTTCCCGATGAATGACCTGCGTCAGGGTATCGTCCACATTGTCGGCCCGGAAGAAGGTTTCACCCTGCCAGGTGTCACCATGGTCTGCGGCGACTCGCACACCTCGACCCACGGTGCATTCGGCACCCTGGCATTCGGCATCGGCACGTCCGAAGTCGAACATGTTCTGGCCACCCAGACGCTGGTTCAGAAACCGGCAAAAAACATGCTGGTCAAGGTCGAAGGCGATCTGCATCCGGGCGTTACCGCCAAGGACATCACCCTTGCCATCATCGGACGCATCGGCACGGCTGGCGGCACCGGTTATGTGATAGAATATGCCGGTTCGGCCATTCGTTCGCTGTCGATGGAAGGCCGCATGACCGTCTGCAACATGTCGATCGAAGGCGGCGCACGCGCGGGACTGATCGCACCGGACGAAAAAACCTTTGAATATATCAAGGGCCGCCCGATGGCACCCAAAGGGGCCGCATTCGAACAGGCTGTCGAATACTGGAAGACCCTTCCGTCTGACGAAGGCGCGCATTACGACAAGATCGTCGAAATCGATGCTGCCGACATCATCCCGCAGGTCACCTGGGGCACCAGCCCGGAAGACGTCGTACCGGTTAACGGCAAAGTCCCGGCACCGTCCGACGCCAAGGATCCCGGCAAACAGAAAGCCATCGCCCGTTCGCTCGAATATATGGGCCTGACCGCAGGCACCAACATCGAAGACATCAGGATTGATCGCGTCTTTATCGGTTCCTGCACCAATGGTCGTATCGAAGACCTGCGCGCCGCGGCGGTTATCGCCAAGGGTCGCAAGGTTGCCGATCACGTCAGTGCCATGGTCGTTCCGGGTTCCGGTCTGGTCAAGGAACAGGCCGAGGCCGAAGGCCTGCACGAGATTTTCCTCGAAGCCGGTTTTGAATGGCGTGAACCGGGCTGCTCGATGTGCCTGGCGATGAACCCGGACCGACTGGAGCCGGGCGAGCGTTGCGCATCGACCTCCAACCGTAACTTCGAAGGCCGTCAGGGCCGTGGTGGCCGTACCCACCTGCTCAGCCCGGCGATGGCCGTGGCCGCAGCAGTCACCGGTCATCTGACTGACGTCCGCAAACTCGGTTAAGGCAGAAACCCATGGCAGAACGAGCATTCATCAGTTTCCGTGACGGCGCAGCGCGCTGCGGCCGGGCACCGATCCTTGAACAGCTGCTCCCGCAGCTGACCGGGATCAACCTGCCCGAATTCGTAGCGAAGGATATCGACGCAACCGAGGAACTGATCGAGGCCCTCGGTCTTGCCTGGGAAACTGGAAGCAAGGGATAAGATTAATGGATAAGTTCACGACCCTCACCGGTGTGGCAGCACCGCTGCCGATGATCAATGTCGATACCGACATGATCATCCCGAAACAGTTCCTTAAAACCATCAAACGTTCGGGCCTTGGCAAGAATCTGTTTGATGAAATGCGCTATGACGACAAGGGCAACGAAATCCCGGATTTCGTTCTGAACAAACCGGCCTATCGCAATGCCAAGATCATCGTATCAGGTGACAACTTCGGCTGTGGTTCATCGCGCGAACATGCGCCGTGGTCGCTGCTTGATTTCGGCATTCGCTGCATCATCGCGCCAAGCTTTGCCGACATTTTCTATAACAACTGCTTCAAGAACGGCATTCTGCCGATCCGTCTGCCGCAGGAAGATGTCGACAAGCTGATGGATGATGCCGAACGCGGCGAAAACGCCACCATCACCATTGATCTTGAAAAACAGGAAATCCATGGTCCGGATGGCGGTTGCATCACGTTTGATGTCGAACCGTTCCGCAAACATTGCCTGTTGAACGGCCTCGATGACATTGGCCTGACCCTGCAGAAGGGCGACGCGATCAACGATTTCGAAGCCAAGCGCGCTGCGTCGCAGCCCTGGCTGTCGCTGTAATTCAAAGTGGCGGCAGTCCAGATCGGTCTGCCGCCCTTTTTGTCGATACGGGGTGAACGACCCCGATAATATCTGGGAAGGATTGTTTGATGAGCACCACCAAAAAAGTTCTGATGCTGCCCGGCGACGGCATTGGCCCCGAAGTCATGCGCCAGGTTCAGCGCGTCATGGACTGGATGGCCAAAAAGCGTAACGTCAATTTCGAAATCACCGAAGGTCTGATCGGCGGCGCATCAATTGATGCGCACAACAACCCGCTGACCGACGAAACGCTTGCCGATGCCATGGCGGCCGATGCGGTTCTGCTTGGTGCTGTCGGTGGCCCGAAATGGGACAACCTTCCCTTCGATATCAAGCCGGAACGCGGGTTGCTTAAAATCCGCAAGGAAATGGGCCTGTTTGCCAACCTCCGTCCGGCCCTTGTGTTTGATGCGCTTGTCGGCGCCTCGACGCTGAAGGAAGAAATCGTCAAGGGTCTGGATATCATGATCCTGCGCGAATTGACCGGCGGCATCTATTTCGGTCAGCCGCGCGGCATCGAAGAACGCGACGGTGTGCGTTTTGGCTTCAACACGCTGGTTTATTCCGAGCCGGAAGTTGAACGTATTGCCCGTGTCGCCTTTGACATGGCCATGAAACGCAACAAACGCCTGTGTTCGGTCGATAAGGCCAACGTTCTGGAATCGACCGTCCTGTGGCGCGAAGTTGTTGAACGCGTTGCCAAGGACTTCCCGGAAGTCGAGGTCAGCCACATGTATGTCGATAACGCATCCATGCAGCTGGTCCGTAACCCGAAACAGTTCGACGTGATGGTCACCACCAACATGTTTGGCGACATCCTTTCCGATTGTGCCGCCATGCTGACCGGATCGCTTGGCATGCTGCCGTCCGCATCGCTGGGTGCTGCCGATGCAAGCGGTGCCCGCAAGGCGCTTTATGAGCCGGTGCACGGCTCCGCCCCGGACATCGCCGGTCAGGACATCGCAAACCCGCTGGCAACCATCCTGTCCTTCGCCATGATGCTGCGTTATTCGTTCGACATGGGCGATGATGCGACCATGATCGAAACCGCCGTTCAGAACGTTCTGAAAGGCGGGCTTCGCACTGCTGATATCATGCAGCCGGGCATGGCAAAGGTTTCGACCACCGTCATGGGCGAATCCCTGATCAACGAACTTGACAAGATCGCCTGATCTTTCCGATCACGCCTCAAAAAAACAAAGGCCGGGTCAATGATCCGGCCTTTGCCATAAGCACGTTTTCTTGACTTGTTGCGCGACAACAAAGATGTTGCCCAGGCAACTACTGTCTGCATCCCATACGTGCAGAAACATAATAAAAGCTGGATAACATGAGCAAAAAAACAGTTCTTCTTGTCGGTGGCCTTGCCGTTCTGGCCGCCGCGGGTGCCGGTCTTCACTACAAGGCACCGGCCTATCTCGAAAACCGGTTCCGCACGATCCTCAGCAGCCCGGACTCAGACCTTCGCGGTGAATTTTCCGATTTCGAAATGTCGCTTCTGGGCCGCACATTGGCCGCCAGGAACGTCAAACTGATCGATCCTAACGGTGTGACCTACACCATCGGATCAATGCATCTCAATCAGGTCAACTGGCTGACCCTGATCGGGGCAAACCCGTTTGGCAACGGCATTGCCGGTCAGGCCGATCTCGAAGAACTGGCAATTGCCCATGATGCCTATGGCATCACCACCCCAAAGGCGGAACTTGGCGATCTTGCGATGGACCTGGCTTCGCGCAATTTCGACATCACCACCGGTCGTGCTGATCTGCAAAACCTGACCATTTCGGATGGCGACATCCGCCGCATCAATATTGATCACCTGCTGGCGGAAAATGCCGGTTCGGCCAATATCGATGCCCTGAACATTACCGGTTGGAAAATGGATGATCAGGAAACAAAAATCACCAGCAGCATCGACAATATGTCCTTTGCCGGCTGTGCCGGACCGGCCGATCTGATCGCCAGTTTCGATCCCGACATTGCCCGCGATTTCGCCATCTGTGACGATATTTCGGCCACCACCTTGTCGTTTGCCGATGACGCAGGCCTGGAAATGTCGGTTGATGCAATTGCCCTGTCGGGTCTGGAATCCCGGGTGATCAAATCCGGCACCCTGACCGGTCTGTCGATGCAGCAGCCAGACAATCCTGCCAGGCTTGCCATTGGCGAAATCTCACTTGCTGATTTCCGCATCGATCTGACGGGTGACATGATTGATCTTGATACAAGGCTCAGCATGACGGACGCCAGGAAGATGGTCGAAAACACCTCCTTCCAGACAATCATCGTCAAAAACCCGGTAATTTCCGACGAGGAAGTCGAAATCGCGCTCGATAATGTCACATTGCGCGACATGCGTGATGGCAGGCTTGCCGGGATCGACATCACCGGAAGCCACATCACGCAGAAAACCCCGGACGGCCCCGCCAATTTCGGTCTGGACGGACTTTCCGTCACCGATCTGGATTTAATGGCAATCACCGGCTTTGGCGAAATTTACGACGTTGCCGATGAAATGGTTGGTCAACATATCGACCAGTTCGAAGATTTCACACTGGGTCAGATGAACCTGCCGCTCAGTCAGGCGCTTTACGGTGCGTTTTCCATGAATGGCCTCTCATTCTCGGGCGCGCCGGACGGTGAAAAGGTCGAAATCCGGCTCGACAGCTTCAAAAGCACCCTTGAAAAGCCTTTCACCCCTGAAAACAGCGCACTGACATTTGTCAAAATCAACAACAGCACCCTCGAAGGGCTGCATGCCACCCTTGATGACAGCATTACCGGTGGCAACGATACCGCAATCTACCTTGGTATCAACAGCTTCGATGATCTTGTGCTGGATGTCTCCAACAGCATTATCTGGGATGAGACGGCGGGCGATTTTGTTTACAGCATCGACAAGGTTGCCCTGCGCGATATCGGCCAGATCGGCCTTTCGGTCACGGTCACCGGGATCAACGATGACGTCATGACCCGTCTTCTGAAAACCCGGATCGGCGATGACGCGGCACTCGAACAGGCCCTGACGGTCGACGCGGCCTTCCGCGGTGCACGCCTTGAAATTTCAGGTGAGAAAATGTTGCCTTTTGCCCTGGGCGTTGCTTCCCTGCTTAATGGCAACACCGCCGAAGACATGAAAATGCTGGTCACCATGAACCTGATGCAGGCGCAGGAACAATTTGCCGACGACGCAACGCTTTATGATGCGTTCGGCGAATTACTGACATGGGTTGATGATCCGCGCCACCTGCTGATCGAACTGGCACCGCAGGAACCGGTTGCGATGGGCATGGCGGCCGGTGGCCTGATGTTCCCGCAGATGGGGGCGCAAATGCTGGGCCTTCGTATCACCGCCAACGGCCAATGACAGCCGCAGAATAAAAATTAACGGGCCGGATCGTAATGATCCGGCCCGTTATCATGTTCGCGATCCAAGTTCATCGAAGCGCGCCAGTTTGTCGGGGTTTCGGTGGATGAAAACATCCGTTATTGCGTTTTGGTGCATGGCCATACTGATGGCGGTCGCCACCCGGTCGCCTTCACGCACAAGCACCCAGTATTCCCGCCCGTCAACGGCCCTGAATTCAATGTCGTGCACCGGATTCTTGCGCCAGATACCGACAAAGAATCGCGCAACCTTATCTGCACCGAATATCGGATTAACCGCCGCACTTGCCTTGCCTCCGCCATCGGAATGCATGATCACGTTCGGGGCCAGTTGCCCGATCAACGTATTCAGATCACCGTGGATCAGGGCATCGACAAAGGCTGTGACCTGTTCCCTGTTTGCGGTCTCGCTGTCTGGAACGGGGGTTGGATCACGGTCGTCTTCGCGGTTCACCTTGCGGCGTGCGCGAAACAGGATCTGGCGGGTATTGTTTTCGGTCCGCTCTATCACCGGGGCGATATCTTCGTGTGACCAGTCAAAAACGTCATGCAGAACAAGTGCCACCCGTTCAACCGGCCCCAACCGTTCCAGCATCATGACATAGGCCTGCCCCAGACCATCCCGTTCGATCAGGTTGTTTTCCGCTTCAGGAAAAACTGGCGGTACCCAGGGTTCGGGCAACCATTGCCCAACATAATGTTCACGCCTGCGACGTGCCGATTTCAGAACATCAAGGCAGATATTGCTGCAGACCCGCACCAGCCAGCCGGTCGCATCGCGGATGTCATCCTTTGCCGCCGCCCGCCAGCGTAACCAGACATCCTGCACGGCATCTTCGGCATCGGCATGGCTGCCCAGCATGCGATAGGCAAGGGCATGCAGCCGCCCGCGATGGGTTTCGAAAACCTGATCCGCCATGAGATCCCCGTCAAACACATGAAGCGATACGGGACAGGCCCGTATCGCCGATTGGGTGGTCATCCTGCCCGATAGGTCCGTTGAAGCAAAGGGCCTATCGGATGGGGGTTTGCGATCAGGCAAGCTCATGCTGCGCAATACCAAGACGGTTCCATGCATTCATCGTTGAAATGATGCAAGTCAGTTCGGAAATGGCGTCTGCTTCGAAATGATCGACAAGATTGCGATAGCTTTGCGAAATGCGGTCCTGATCAACCGCGTCGGTCAGGCATTCGGCCCAATCAAGTGCCGCACGTTCGGCCTCGTCATATCCCTTGGCCGCGCGCCAGACCGCCAGCATGGTCACCTTGATGGCGTCCCCACCGTGATCGGCATGGCTTTTGGCATGCATCCGCAGGCAATGCGAACAACCATTGATCTGCGATACCCGGCATTCCACCAGATCGCGCAAAACACGCGGGATTCTCGGGTTGTCGTCAAGCTTGCCAGCCAGTCCAAGCATGGCTTCGAAAAGTTTAGGGCTGGATTTCGGAAAGTCAAAACGGCTCATCATGTTTCGTCCTTGTTGCAAACCGGGGAAAATCCCCCTTTGCAATCAGGACGAGACAGCTTAGCCCCGTGTTACACACATGGACAAAACTTTGGTCGCCCGCAAAAACTAGACGATCCGCGCCTTTTTAAGCGCCTCGACCACCTCGTCATGCATGACCCAATGCCAGTCTTCGCTATTTTGCTGTTCACCATCTGCCAGCGTAAAGACCGCCGCCAGATAATCGCTGACATCGGATTTGCACATCGGCAATTCGGCCGCGAGGGCGATTTTTTGCGCCAGTTTGCCGTATTTCCTGTTCCCGATCCGGGACCCGAAATGACCAATCGTATTTGCCAGTTGATTACCGGTAATTTCGCGCCCCGGTGCCTTGGCATGGGCGCGCAGCATGTCGCGTTCGCAACTTGACATATCAATGGATCGAAGCGCCCGGACATAGTCCTCAACGCGGCCGATATGGGGGCCGGTACGATGGGTGATCTGGGTGGAATATGCACGTGCGCCCGGGGTTTCCCGGTGTGTCATGTTCTGCATGTTGTTTCCTCCCGAAGGAACAACCGGTTGGTCGCGTTCTACACCGTGCCGGTTGTTTCACGGTTCACGCTGTCCGGGCTCTTTGGCCCGTTAATAATGCTATATGGGTCGGGCCATCGCAAAACGACAGTCCGACCGATGCGTTTTTACGTAAAACGATAACCGGGTTTGGTGAAAACAAACTGCCCGACCCGCATCCCGCCACCGCCTTCACGCTCGTCAAAGGCATTGATGCAGCCCGCCAGATAAAATTCCCACATCCGTTTGAATTCGGTGTCGTATTTTTCCGGGTCAAGCTGATCGGCAATCTCGCGGAACCGGTCGCGCCACGCCACCAAAGTTCGGGCATAGTTCAGTCCGGCATGGAAATGCGATGCTTCGACTTTAAGGTCGGCGTTTTCCGCGGCCTCGATCACTTCATGCACCGCCGGAATATAACCACCGGGGAAAATATAGCGATCAATCCACGGCGATGTGAATTCCGGGCGCGGCTTGATGATCGTATGGATCACCGCCCGTCCCCCGGCTTTCAGCAATTTGCCGACCTTCTCGAAATAGGTTTTGAACTGTGGCCGCCCGACATGTTCAAACATGCCGACCGAAACAACCCGGTCGTACTTGCCTTCATTCGCATCGGCAAACATCCGGTAATCCAAAAGATGATATCCAAGACCTTCGTGGAAGTTATCGGGCAGTTCCTCTTTGCGTTCCAGCGCCCAGTTATATTGCTCGGTCGACAGGGTGATCCCGTGCACCTCAGCCCCTGTGGTCCGCCGGATAAAGCGGCTCAACCCGCCCCAGCCGCACCCGACATCAACCACCCGAAGGCCCGGCTGGTCAATCTTCAGCCGCTGGGTGGTCAAAGTCATTTTGCGGTTCTGCGCCTCTTCCAGCGTCTGGGCACCATCGTCCCAGAATGCGCAGGAATACTGCATTTCCGGATCAAGGAAACGGGTATAAAGGTCATTGCCGATATCATAATGATGGCGCACGCGCCGGGACGCGGCCTTGACCGAGGTAAATTGCGCGATCTGGAATTTAAGCGATTGCAGCTTTTCGATAAACAGGCCAAATCCGTTTGCCGAATGGCCGCCTTCGAAATTAAACCGCAAGACCCTGATCAGGTCTTCCATCTCGCCCGATATCACTTCAAAACCGCCACGCATATAAGATTCGCCAAATCCCGGATCAGGACTTAGCGCCATTTTCAATGTGTCGGTCCAGTTCGGTACAGTCATTGTTGCCCTGGGATCGCTGCCATCCCCCAGAACAATCTCGTGTCTATCGTCCGCGCGGAATACCAGTGTTCCGCGCGTGACATGTTCCCGGAAAAAATCGAGAACCTTTTTCTGTGTCCAGTCCAATGTCATCGGGTACGTCATCTGCCGTCCTTTTTAAGCCGGAAATGCCATCGCCCCACATAAAACCCGTTTCCGGATTTCACATAAGCACCGGACCCTAAATCAGGATCGTCTGGTCAATCGTTCGAAAAAGGAAATGCGGAAACAGCACAGTCGCAGGCAACTTACCCACAGACATTGAAAACAGAAAACTCAAAGCCGGGGCCGAACGATTCTGATTTAGGGTTCGGTACTCGAACCCCGTGGGTAATTCTGCCAGAATTTTTTGCAATCTCAAGAGGTAAAAGCCAACGAACTCCTTGCGTGGTACTCGATAAAACCTTACATCTCGCCCCATACTGTACAGACGATTATCCACAGGCATATGCAAATCACGACGCCCCATACCAAAGAGGGGCAACGCGTATAAGCAATGCCAGAAAGACTGAAAGAGGCTCCTGATGGGCTATAAAATCGCCGTTGTCGGCGCGACCGGAAATGTCGGGCGCGAGATGCTCAATACGCTTGAAGAACGCCAATTTCCGGCCGATGAAATTTTCGCACTCGCCTCCTCGCGTTCGGTTGGCCGCGAACTGGATTACGGTGACAAGGAAATCAAGGTCGTAGATGCCGCAACCTTCGATTTTTCCAAGGTTGATATCGCGCTGTTCTCTGCCGGTGGCACAACGGCTAAAACGCTGGCACCCAAGGCTGCTGCTGCGGGTTGCGTTGTCATCGACAATTCCAGCTACTGGCGGATGGAGCCCGGTGTACCGCTGGTCGTGCCAGAGGTAAATGGTGCCGCGCTGGCCGGTTACGCCAAGAAAAACATCATCGCCAATCCGAACTGCTCGACCATTCAGATGGTCATGGCGCTTAAACCCCTGCATGACCTGCAACCGATCAAACGCGTTGTTGTGGCGACCTATCAGTCGGTTTCCGGTGCCGGTCGGTTGGCGATGGATGAGCTGTTCAATCAGACCAAGGGCATTTACGTCAACGATCTGCCGGTCAAAGAACAGTTCACCAAACAGATCGCCTTTAACGTCATCCCGCATATCGACGAATTCATGGATGACGGTGCGACCCGCGAAGAATGGAAAATGACCGCCGAAACCCGCAAGATCCTTGATCCGGATATCGCGGTCCATGCGACCTGCGTGCGGGTGCCGGTCTTTGTCGGCCATGCCGAAGCCATCAATATAGAATTCGAACAGCCGGTCACCGTCGAAGAAGCCCGCAAGGCAATGAAAGCTTTCCCCGGTGTTTCCGTGGTGGATTACCGCCAGGACGAGGGATATGTCACACCGCAGGAAGTCCAGGGCGAAGATAATGTTTTCGTCTCGCGCGTGCGCAAGGACCCGACGGTCGAAAACGGTCTTTCGCTGTGGTGTGTGGGCGACAACCTGCGCAAAGGGGCCGCCCTTAACGCGGTTCAGATCGCCGAAATGCTGGTCGCGGAATATCTGCCAAAGAAATAATCGCGCCCCTAATAAACGTCTTCGAAACCCGCCGATCCCGGCGGGTTTCTTTTTGCCCGGATCATTCCCGCTGGTCAGAACCGCAAAAAAACGATAGGGAATTTAGGATAGTTTGATTGCAGCGCGTGCCATCAGTGTTGCTATCCATAAAGAAAAATAAATCGAGGACAGGGATGGTTAAACGAACACGCAAAGAAGCCGCAAGGCTTGACGAAGCCGCCCGCGCGGGCTGGCTGTATTATTGCGCCGGCAACACGCAGGACGAAATCGCCACCAAACTTGGCGTTTCGCGTCCGACCGCCCAGCGTCTGGTGTCTGCAGCCATTAGCGAAGGCCTGGTCAAAGTCCGCCTTGATCATCCGATTGCGCGCTGCATGGAACTGGCTGCATCGCTGTGCGAGCAATTTGGCCTAGCCAACTGCGAAGTGGTGCCGACCGATCCTGCCGCCCCCGATGCCATGTTTGGCATGGCGCAGACGGCCGCGACCTATCTTGAACGCGTTCTGCAATCCCCCGATCCCAAGATCATTGCGATTGGCACGGGGCGTGCAATGCGCGGCATGGTCGACGAAGTTCAGCGCGTCGATGCCCGCCATCACAAGATCGTATCTTTGGTCGGGACGATTGCCCATGACGGGGCTGCAAGTTTCTATGACGCGGTCACAGATCTGGCTGACCGGACCCGCGCGCCGCATTATCCGCTGCCGATCCCGGTAATTGTCGAAAGTGCCAATGTTCGCGCCCAGATGCAGCAACAGCCACCCATGGATAACATCATGCACCTTGCCGCCAAGGCCGATGTGCGCTTTGTCGGGGTTGGTGATCTTGGCGCCGACGCACCGCTTTATATCGATGGCTTCATCAGCAGGGATGAATTGCAATCCCTGCAAAAAAACGGCGGTATCGGCGAAGTCGTCAGCTGGTCATTTGATGAAAACGGCGCGATCCTTGATCACGATGTCAATCACCGCGTCACCAGTGCGCCAATTCATATTCCCGCGCAAAACACGATTGCCGTCGCAAAGGGGGCCAAAAAGGTCGCCGCGATTCGCGGGGCAATGCGCGGCAAACTGATCACCACACTGATCACCGACGAAGCCACTGCCGAAGCTTTGCTGCAAAGCTAGGCACCGCAAAACACGTTTTGAATCAATACAGAAATCAACCCCGCCAAAGCTTTTGGCGGGGTTTTCTTGTTGCAGCGCAAAAACGATTTCGTTTGACAAGGCATCCTTAAATTGAGTGAATGCTCATTACCTGAACAAATGATCAAACGGGCAAGATAATTTGCCCATCGGGTACACAGTCCTTTGGGAGGAACTATGAAACGCGTAACGGGAGCAGCGCTTTGCGCGCTGTTGGCAGGCGGTGTCGCATTCTCCGCCAATGCCGAAACAAAACTTACCATTGCTACCGTGAACAACGGTGACATGATCCGCATGCAGAAGCTGACGGATGACTTCACCTCCAAAAACCCCGACATTTCCCTTGAATGGGTTACGCTCGAAGAAAACACCCTGCGTCAGCGTGTCACCACCGACATCGCCACCAAGGGCGGTCAGTATGACATCATGACGATTGGCACCTACGAGGTTCCGATCTGGGCGGAAAAGGGCTGGCTGGCACCGCTTGATAAACTTGGTGCCGATTACGATACCGACGACATCATGCCTGCGATCCGCGCTGCGGTAAGCAAGGATGATCAGCTTTTTGCGGCACCTTTCTATGCCGAAAGCTCGATGATGATGTACCGCACCGATCTGTTTGAAAAAGCAGGCATCACCATCAATGGCCGCCTGACCTGGGACCAGACTCTCGACATCGCCAAAAAGCTTCATGATCCGGATAACGGCGTCTATGGCATCTGCCTGCGCGGCAAGGCCGGCTGGGGCGAAAACATGGCGCTGATCACCACCATGGGCAATGCCTATGGCGCGCGCCTGTTTGACGAGAACTGGAACCCGACCTTCGACAGTGCCGAATGGAAAAACGCCCTCGACATGTATGTCGAAATTCTCGGCAAATATGGTCCTCCGGGCGCAACCTCGAACGGCTTTAACGAAAACCTTTCGCTGTTCAACTCGGGCAAATGCGGCATGTGGATTGATGCAACCGTTGCAGCATCCTTTGTCAGCAACCCCAAAGAATCGACCGTTGCCGACAAGGTCGGCTTCACCGAAGCCCCCTGTGCTGAAACCTGCACTGGTGCCAACTGGCTCTGGGCATGGAACCTTGGCATTCCGACCGGCTCCCAGAAAGTCGAAGCCGCCCAGAAATTCATCGCTTGGGCAACCTCGAAAGACTATCTGGAACTCGTAGCCTCCAAGGAAGGCTGGGCCAACGTTCCGCCGGGTACCCGTATGTCCCTGTACGAAAACCCGAAATATCTGGAAGCCGCACCGTTCGCTGACGAAACCCTTCTCGCCATCGACAGTGCCGACCCGATCAATTCGACCATGAAGCCGAAGCCCTATGTCGGTGTTCAGTTTGCCGCGATCCCTGAATTCCAGGGTATCGGCACCACGGTAGGCCAGCAGTTCTCTGCCGCATTGGCCGGTTCCTCGACTGTTGAAGATGCGCTTGCATCCGCACAGTCAAGCACCGACCGCACCATGCGCAAGGCTGGTTACTACTGATGCATGACGGGCCAGGATGCCGCACCTAGTGCAATGAATTCTGGCCTGTGCCTCCTTGACCTGATGAACTTGGGGTGGCGGCACTTCTGACCGCCACCCTCTTTCCATCCGGATCGAGGCAACAGGGACTTCAAACAGGGAGCACATCATGTCGACACGGTCCTCTACCCTGACCGGGCGCATTATGTCTGCACCGTCGATCATCGCCCTTTTCTTGTGGATGATCGTGCCGCTGGGCATGACAATTTATTTTTCGTTCCTGCGTTACAACCTTCTTTCGCCCGGTATGGAAGAATGGGTTGGTACGCTGAACTATGAATTCTTCCTGACCGACCCGGCCTTCTTTGCGTCGCTGGCCAATACGCTTCTGCTCGTCGGATCGGTACTTGTGATCACGGTGGTCGGCGGTGTTCTGCTGGGCCTGATGCTGGATCAGCCGATTTTCGGCCGCGGCATCCTGCGCCTGCTGGTGATTGCCCCCTTCTTCATCATGCCGACCGTGAATGCGCTGGTTTGGAAAAACCTTCTGATGCATCCGGTGTCGGGCATGTTTGCCTGGATTGCCAATTCGCTTGGCTTCCAGTCAATCGACTGGTTTTCCGAAGCCCCGCTAACGGCCATCATCATCATGGTGTCGTGGCAATGGCTGCCTTTTGCCGTGCTGATCCTGCTGACCGCCCTTCAATCGCTTGACCGCGATCAGAAGGAAGCTGCCCAGATGGATGGTGCCGGCCCGGTTTCGATTTTCTTCTATATAACGCTGCCCCATCTCAGCCGTGCGATCACGGTGGTCGTGCTGATCGAAACGATTTTCCTGCTGACCGTGTTTGCCGAGATTTTCGTGACAACCGGCGGCGGCCCCGGCCTTGCAACCACCAATATCGCCTTCCTCGTCTATACGCAGGCCCTGCTGCAATACGACATTGGCGGGGCATCGGCGGGCGGTATCGTTGCGGTCGTTCTGGCAAATATCGTGGCGATCTTCCTGATCCGCCTCATTGGCAAGAATCTGGACAGGTAGGGGACACGAGATGGAAAACAAACAAACAGCCCTTGGCCATATCGGTTTTTCGATCTTTGCCTGGATTGTCGGGCTTCTGATTTTCTTCCCGATTTTCTGGATGGTCCTGACCAGCTTCAAGACCGAGCTTGAAGCCGTATCGATCCCGCCAAGCTTCATGTCGTTTGACTGGACTCTCGAAAACTACGCCGAGGTACAGGCACGGTCCGATTATTTCCGGTTCGCCATGAATTCGGTCATCCTGTCGGTTGGCTCTACCTTGGTGGGTCTGCTTTTTGCCGTGCCCTGTGCATGGGCGATGGCCTTCAATCCGACCAAACGGACCAAGGATGCCCTGCTCTGGATGCTGTCGACCAAGATGATGCCGCCAGTCGGGGTATTGGTCCCGATCTATCTGGTGTTTCGCGACTGGGGCCTGCTCGATACCCGGTTCGGTCTGATCATGGTTCTGTTCCTGATGAACCTGCCGATCATGGTCTGGATGCTTTACACCTATTTCAAGGAAATCCCGGCCGACATCCTTGAAGCCGCCCGCATGGATGGGGCCACTTTGCCCAAGGAAATCATCTTTGTGCTGTTGCCAATGGCGGTTCCGGGCATTGCATCGACCATGCTGCTCAACATCATCCTGGCCTGGAACGAAGCTTTCTGGACCCTGAACCTGACCACCGCCGATGCTGCCCCGCTGACCGCTTTCATTGCCTCCTATTCCAGCCCCGAAGGGCTGTTCTGGGCAAAGCTTTCAGCCGCATCGACGATGGCGGTTGCACCGATCCTGATCATCGGCTGGTTCTCGCAGAAACAGCTTGTTCGTGGCCTGACATTTGGCGCGGTCAAGTAACCGCCGCCTGATCGAAATTCAACAAGAAGGAACACCGAAATGGGTGCTATCCGACTGGAAAAAGTCAAGAAAACCTTCGGAACGCTGGATGTTATTCCGGGTGTCGATCTTGATATCAATGATGGTGAATTTGTTGTCTTTGTCGGCCCGTCGGGCTGTGGCAAATCCACTTTGCTGCGCCTGATCGCCGGTCTTGAAGACGTCACTGATGGCAAAATCCTGATCAACGGTACCGACGTCGCCAACGAGGCACCGGCAAAACGCGGTCTTTCGATGGTGTTTCAGTCCTATGCGCTTTATCCGCACATGACGGTCTATAACAACATCGCCTTTGGCCTGAAAATGGCCGGGGAAAGCAAGGCCGTCATCGATGAAAAGGTCCAGAACGCGGCCAAAATCCTGAACCTGACGGATTATCTGGAACGCCGCCCCGGCGCGCTTTCCGGGGGACAGCGCCAGCGTGTCGCAATCGGTCGTGCGATTGTGCGTAACCCGGCGGCCTTCCTGTTTGATGAACCGCTCTCGAACCTTGATGCAGCCCTTCGCGTCAATATGCGCCTTGAAATCACCGGCCTTCATCAGGAACTGAAAACCACGATGATCTATGTGACCCATGATCAGGTCGAAGCCATGACCATGGCCGACAAGATCGTCGTGTTGCAGGCCGGCCGGGTCGAACAGGTCGGCAAACCGATGGAACTGTATAACAATCCCGCCAACAAGTTTGTCGCGGGCTTTATCGGGTCGCCGAAAATGAACTTCCTCGGTGGCGACTACGCCCGAAAATATGACTGCCACGAAGTCGGCATTCGCCCCGAACATGTCGCGGTCAGTACCGAAAGCGGCGATCTTCCCGCAACCGTCAAGATTGCCGAACATCTTGGTGCCGAAACCTATCTGCACGTCAATGCCGACGGCTTTGGCCCGATGACGGTGCGCGCAACCGGCGAAGTGCCGCTGGGCGAACATGACAAAATCTGGCTGACCCCGGAACAGGACCGCATCCATCGTTTTGATGCGAACGGTATCGCTCTTGGAAACCCCTGAGACTTTCAAAAAACCGGATCGCATTGCCCCATACGCCATGCGACCCAGCCTGACCACCACAAGAATGTGAGACCAAAATGTATCTCAAAAAGTTCGATCTTACCGGACGCCGCGCCTATGTCACCGGGGGCGGTCGCGCAATTGGCCTGTCATGCTGCGAGGCACTGGCAGAAGCAGGCGCGCATGTCATTATCGGTGACATCAGCGAAGGCGTCGCCGAAGAAGGCCGTGATTACCTGAAATCAAAGGGTTATACCGCCGATATCGATATCATGGATGTCACCAACACCGATCAGGTCCGCACCAGTGCCGAAAAAATGGCCCGTGAGGGCGGCGTTGACATTCTGGTCAACAATGCCGGTATCGCACGTTCCGAAACCCCGGCCGAAACCGTCACCGATGAACATTGGCTCAACGTCATTGACGTCAACCTGAACGGCACATTCTGGTGCTGCCGCGAATTTGGCAAACAGATGCTGGCCAAGAAAAACGGTGTGATCGTCAATGTCGGCTCCATGTCGGGCTTCATTGTCAACAAACCGCAGGAACAGGCCTATTACAACGCATCCAAGGCCGCCGTGCATCATCTGACCAAATCGCTGGCTGCCGAATGGGGCGGGCGTGGCGTGCGCGTCAATGCGGTTGCACCGACCTATATCGCAACCCCGTTAAATGAATTCGTGAAATCCAAGCCGGACATGTATGACGCCTGGATCAATGGCACCCCGATGGCCCGCCTTGGCCTGACCGAGGAAATCGGATCGGTTGTGCTGTTCCTGGCATCCGACGCGTCCAGCCTGATGACCGGCTCCATTGTCCTGGCTGATGGGGGTTATACCTGCTGGTAAGGCACAGGTAAAACTGTTGATCGCATTGTCCTGAAGCTTCTGCGATCAGGTCAGGACTGTGGTGGAACGGGGCGTGGTTGTGGGACCTTCGCCCCGTTCACCTTTTCAGCCTTGATTTTGTCGGCCAAGATACACCGAAAACGGATTGCACGGGACAACGACAACACCCGAAAGTCCCAGAAACCGCGCCAGACGTGACAGATGCATCATCAGATCACCCGCAACAGTTACCGCATCACACCCGTCTTCCAGATGTGCGCTCTGCACCCGAAGAACCCCTTCCTGTCGGTCGGCTTTCAGATCGACACGCGCAACAAATTCCCCATCCTTCATGAACGGCAGAACGTAATAACCATATTGCCGCTTTTCCGCCGGAACATAGATTTCGATGCGGTAATTGAAACCGAAAATACGTTCCACCCGGTCGCGTTCCCACATGATCGGATCGAACGGTACCATCAAGGCGGTCGGTTTGGCACGGCACCGCGGGTTGACATGCGGGCACAAATATCCCGGCTGTTTCCAACCCTCGACATTCGCCTGCAACAACATGCCGTCCTCGACCATTTCGGCAACGCGCGCCTTGGCATCGTCGGTCGGCAGGCGGAAATACTTCCGAAGATCGGCCTCGGTCGCGATCCCCATCGCGGCAATCCCGTTGCGGATCAGGGCACGCTGGGCCTCGGCACGTGGCATCGGCGGTTCAAGCGCCTCCGGGCCGATGATCCGTTCGGGCAGGTCATAAACCCGCTCGAAACTGGTGCGCCGTTTGCGCGCCATCACCTGCCCGCTCCAGAACAGGAATTCCATCGCGGTTTTGGTCTTTGACCATCCCCACCATTTCGAACTTGATGCGCCTTCCTGTTCCAGATCACTGGCGGCAAGTGCCCCTTCCTTTTCGATCCGGTCCAGAATGCTGCGCACAAATTCAGGATGATCACGGATCATTTTGGCGATCTGCCCCCAGGTACCTTTGCCCTCGGCGGCATCCGCCATGCGCCATCGATAAAGCCCGTAATCCTCAACCGGGATCATCGATGCCTCGTGGCCCCAATATTCAAACAATCGCCGCTGCCGGGCGTTGCCCCAGCTCAGTTGATCAAGGTCCGCCGGGTCATAAACGCCAAGCCGCGAAAAGACCGGCATGTAATGCGCACGCGTCAGAACATTGACACTGTCGACCTGTAACATGCCGGTCTGGCGGATGGCTTTCATAATCCGGCGCTTCGTCACCGGGCGGCTTTCGTCCTGATCAAACCCCTGTGCGGCAAGGGCCAGATTGCGCGCCTGCCGGGCGGATACGGAAATCGCGGCTTTGTCGTTAATCATGGTGGCCTTTGAAAAATCGCAAAGAAAAACAGTGTGATGGTATCATACCCTCCTGACAATTATGTCAGTAGGTTGCAGGAACATTTCGGTGGGTCGGATCGTTTCCTATGGCCGGTTTCTATTCCCTGCGGTTTCTATTCCCTGTGGCATCTATGTTTCTGCCATCTTTGATCCTGACCATGTTTTCAACCCGATGAAGCAACCAGACAGGCATCCATGGAACTCGAACAAATTCTGATCCTTGCCATTCTTGTCGGAACGGTCGTGATGTTCCTGTGGGGCCGCTGGCGTCATGACATGGTTGCGATGGCATCCCTGCTGTGTTGCGTGGTCGCCGGGCTGGTGCCGGTTGATGGGGCCTTTCAGGGTTTCGGTCATCCGGCGGTGATCACGGTTGCCTGTATCCTGATCCTGTCATCGGCACTTCAGCAATCAGGCGCGGTCGATAACCTGACCCGCATGGTTCTACCGCAATCCGCCGGTCCGGTCGTGACCATGGCCGCACTCAGTCTGCTGGCCGCGATCCTGTCGGCCTTCATGAACAATGTCGGCGCGCTGGCGCTTCTGATGCCCGTCGCCCTGCAAATCGCCGCCAAACAGAACCTGCCACCGGGCAAAATCCTGATGCCGCTGGCCTTCGGATCGATCCTGGGCGGCATGACCACCCTGATCGGCACCCCGCCCAACCTGATTGTCGCCGGTTTCCGGGCCGAGGCCGGGGATGGCGGCTTTACGATGTTTGATTATACCCCGGTCGGGATTGTTGTCGCCGCCGCCGGTCTGATTTTCGTCATGGTGTTTGGCCGCTGGCTTGTTCCCACCCGCGAACGCGCCGGGGCGGAGGGCTTTGAAACCGGCTCCTACCTGACCGAGGCACGCATAGCCGCGGGCAGCAAGGCGATTGGCATGATGCTGCGCGATGTAAACCGCGAACTTGAAAAGGGCGACGCGCAGGTCATCGGCCTGATCCGCAATGAAAAACGTATTCCCGCCCCCAATCCGTTTCGCGAACTTTATGAAAACGACATCCTGATCATCGAAGCCGATCCCGAAGCACTGGCCATTGCCCTGTCCGCCCTTGATTTGAAGCTCGAAGAAGAATTACGCGATCTGGAGGCACAGGCAAAGGCGGCAGAACAACCGGAAGATAAAGGCGATACGGATGCACCGGAAGCCCCGGAAGCCAAAAATACAAAGACAATTGCCACCAAATCAGCAAAGGCCGAAAAGAAAGCCGACACGCCCGAAACCGATACGCAAAAGCCCGATGATGGCCGCCGCGGCGCGATCCAGTCCGATGACATTGCGCTCATGGAACTGGCGATTTTGCCGAACTCCGGCTTTATCGGCCGGTCCGCCACCGATATCCATCTGCGCACCCGGTATGGCGTAAACCTTTTGGCGGTGTCGCGGCAGGGGCAACGCTCGATGGCGCGGTTGCGTACCATGTCAATGAAGGCCGGCGACGTGCTTTTGATGCAAGGTCCGCCCGAAGCCATTCATGATTTTGCATCGCGCCTTGGCTGTGTGCCGCTGGCACAACGCGCGCTTCGCATCCCCGACAATGCACAGGCGCTAAAGGCCACTGGTATCATGGCCGCGGCCATCGGTGCTGCCGCCTTTGGCGTCATGCCCGCTGCCGTTGCCTTTGCCATCGGGGTTCTGATCGCCATGGTGACGCGCGTGGTCGCACCGCGCAATGTCTATGACGCGGTGGACTGGCCGGTAATTGTTTTGCTTGCCGCCCTGATCCCGGTGGCAAATGCCATGGAAACCACCGGCACGGCCGATCTGGTTGCCCGCTTTCTGTTAAACTGGGTCGCACAGGGGAATGCCATCATCGCCCTTGGCCTGATCCTGATCATCACCATGACGCTCTCGGATTTCATGAACAATGCCGCCACGGCGGCCGTCATGTGCCCGATTGCGATTGGCAGTGCCGCGCAACTCGACGCCAATCCCGACGCCTTCCTGATGGCGGTCGCCATCGGCGCATCCTGTGCCTTCCTGACCCCGATCGGCCACCAGAACAACACCCTCATCCTCGGCCCCGGCGGCTTCCGCTTTGGCGATTACTGGCGGCTCGGCCTGCCGATTGAAATCATCGTCGTGGCGGTTGGGGTGCCTATGCTTCTATGGGTTTGGCCGCTGTAACGGAAGGCGGGCTAAGGTTCAATACGGCCTTGATACTCAAGCACCTCAGGTAAATGTCGGACAAAAGCATCGGTTATTCTTGGGGCGGTCACACGCGAAGGCGTTATGGCGGCAAATTCTTGCGTAACCGCCGGACTGAACGGGCGGATCACTGTACGCCCTTCTGGAGCCATACGTGCTGAGATCGTATTCAGAATGGCAATTCCCAGACCCTCAGCCACAAAACTGGCGCAAGAAGACGCATGAAGAACCTCACCAGCGATTTTCAACTCGACTTGGGCTTTTTCAAAAATCTCATTGATCTGGGGTCTTATTGCGCCACTGCGTCCTAAGACAAAGATATTCTCACCATCGAGATCAAATTCATTGATTGTCGATTTGGACGCCAGCGGGTGATCTGATGGTATCAGGGCAACGGATCCGATCACTGCACGATACATAACCCTGATATCCTGCGTAACAGGACCCAATGTGCAGAAACCCAAATCATGTTCGCCGCGTGAAATCTGATCGGCAATGGCATGCGAATCATCCGTATGAAGACTGATGGTCAATTCCGGAATTTCCTTGACCACGCTAGCAACAAGTTGAG
The DNA here is from genome assembly GCF_001858545.1 of Thalassospira sp. MIT1004. Lineage (NCBI taxonomy): Bacteria > Pseudomonadati > Pseudomonadota > Alphaproteobacteria > Rhodospirillales > Thalassospiraceae > Thalassospira > Thalassospira sp. MIT1004. Next base: position 210,730 of record NZ_MCAO01000044.1, read on the forward strand.
CGACAAATGTATGCGATAGGAAAGGCGGAGCTGCAATGCGAAAGGGATCCATTGGAAAACGGCGTATACGCCTTGCCGCCTCTTCTACAAAGTCGAGCCCCACAAAAACACGATTAACCTCCCCCACCAGACGTGATGCGGCAGGAGTAGCCTGAAGCCGCGGACCGGAACGCTCAAAAAGCCGCATGTCCAGCGTTGCTTCAAGATCGGAAATCAGGCGGCTGACAGCAGGCTGAGAGATCGACATCCTCTCGGCCGCTTCGGTCATCGTCCCGCTGGTCATCAAAAGGCGAAATGCCTCAACTTGTCGAATGGTGATACGTGACGCCATATTTCCTGCTACCTAGTATAACATGAAATCATAATGGCATATAAAATCGCTATTGGACATTATTTTAAATTTTACTCACTCTTGGTTCATGCTCGATGGCACGACCCTCAGAGCACAAGAAAACTTGCTACTTGAAATCAGGGAGACCGACCCGATGAGATATCTTATGCTCGCGCTTGCGGCATGCGTTCTTACTACGACCACGTTCGCCGCTGACGCGCAAACCCTGCGTTTATCCACTCAGGGCAATCCGCCTCATCCTTGGCTTGATGCCGCTGAAACCCTCAAATCCGAAGTCGAAACCGCGACCAACGGTCGGGTTAAAATCGAAATCTTTGGTGGCGCCACTCTTGGGCGCGATGCAACTGCCCTTGACGAAATGCGATTAGGCACAATCGACCTGCTGATCGGCGGCACTCAGGAAGCAACACCGTTCTTCCCCGAATTTCAGCTTTTCAGCATCAGTTATCTGTTCCCAAATATCGACATTTTCCGTAAGGCAATGGCTCCCGATAGCGAGGTTGTCTCGTATTTTAACCGTGTCTACGAGCAAAGCGAAAATGGCCTGAAATTGCTGGCTCTGACCGGCGGCGGCATCCGCAACCTGTCGAACAACCAGCACGAAGTCGCAAATCTCGAAGATCTTTCTGGCCTTAAAATGCGAGTTCCAGGGTCGCGTCTGGATGCCGTGATGTGGGAAACCAGCGGAGCACAGCCAGTCTCGCTGCCCTTCACCGAACTCTACACCGCACTGCAAACCGGTGTCGCAAACGCCTTCGAAAGCTCTATTAGTGCCTATGTAGGAAACAAGCTTTATGAAGTTGCGCCCTATCACTCAATGACCCAGCATCAGTTCCTGGTCAGTCACATCACAATCAGCAGCATCGCATGGAACCGACTTTCCAATGATGACAAAGAAATCTTCCGGGCTGCTGCTGCCAAAGCCGCCGTCGTAGGGATTGACAAGGGCATCGAATATGACAGCTCGCTGCTGCAGCCCCTTATCGATTCAGGCAAAGTGACCGTAACCGAAGTTGACAAGACTCCCTTCATTGAAGTGGTTCGACCGCTGCACGACGAAGTCGCCAAGGAAATCGGCGCGACCGAGGTCTTAAACGCCATTCGTGCACTGAAATGATCTCTTGTTGCGGCGGTCGACAATGATCCGCACCGCCGCAACAAAATCTGGGAGACCGATATGCTTCACAAATTCAACTCTGTTGTCGAGCGGGTTTACTTTATCGCTGGTGGCCTGTTCTTTCTTGCCTTCATCGCTTGTGTCCTGTTCCAAATTGCCTCGCGAAACTTTCTGCCCGGCAGCTTTATCTGGACCGATGAAATCGCGATGTTCTGTTTTATATGGAGCGTTTTTCTGGGGGCGACCGTGGGTTTCCGAAGAGGCGCTCACTACGTGGTGGAAATTTTCCCGGTGCATTTCGTGCGGTCCAATCTGGCACTCACGCTGCTTGCCTTGGTACTCTGCCTGCCCCTGATCTACGTACTCGCTACAGACGGTCTGACCTATGCCGAAATGAGCTGGAGACGCTTCTCATTTTCGCTCGGTTATCCGATGTTTTTCCAGAATATCGTTGTCACCGTCTCTGGTGCGGCCATGGCATTTTTTGCGATTGAACTCGTCGCAGACACCTGGTGCCGCCTTTTCCCCAAACATTCCTAAGGCTGCCGAAATGACTCCGATCCTTATCCTGATCGCTGGCTTTTTGTCCCTCATTCTTCTGCGGGTGCCAATTGCATTTGCCATAGGGCTGTCCTCGCTAGCGACCGTACTATATCTGGGTCTGCCGACTGTATCGGTCGTAAACCAGATGCTTTCAAACCTGAATTCCTTTGCTCTACTTGCAGTGCCGTTCTTCCTGCTGTTGGGACGCCTGATGAATGACAGCGGAATTACCGATCGTCTCATGGTTTTTGCTCAATCCATGGTCGGACACATCAAAGGCGGATTGGGGCACATCAACGTGCTCGTCAGCATGATGTTTGCCAGCATGTCGGGATCGGCCGCGGCCGATACCGCCAGTGTCGGCGCCATTATGATCCCGGCGATGAAAAAGGCTGGCTATCCTGCACCATTTGCGGTCGCCCTGACCGCCACATCTTCGACACTGGGCGTCATCATTCCCCCGTCCATTCTTTTCGTCATCTATGGGGCGTTTGGGAATGTTTCTATCGCAGGACTGTTCATGGCCGGCATCCTTCCCGGAATCCTTATTGGTCTTGGCCAGATGGGCTACACCTATTTCGTGGCCTCGCGTCACGGGGTGGTAAACACCGTCAAAATGCCATGGAAAGAACGCGGAAAATCAACGCGCCGCGCTGCACCTGCCCTTCTAATTCCGCTGATTATTCTTGGCGGGATTACAAGCGGCGTCTTTACCGCCACCGAAGCATCGGCAATCGCTGCACTCGTGGGACTGGTTTTAGCGGTGATCGTATATCGCACCATTCGGCCCAGTGCCCTCTTCACCATTTTATGTGAAACCGTGGTTGCCTATTCCTTGCCGATGTTTGCAGTCGCTGCAGCCGGGATAATGGGGTGGCTTATTTCCTATCTGGGCGTCGCACGGGATGTCGCTGAGTTAATCGCCTCAGTGTCCCATCAAGACTGGGGGGTACTGATCATGCTGATGATTTTCTCCCTGATCGTCGGAACCGTCCTAAGCCCGATGACAGCAGTGATTATTTTCCTGCCGATCATCAAAGAGCTGGGTGTCATCGCACAAATTCCCGACATCCATCTTGCACTCGTGGTCTGCCTGTCGCTTGCCATTGGCCTTACCACACCACCCTACGGAATATGTCTGCTCATCGCTGCACAAATTGGCGAAGTTGATATGCCACGTGCTTTCCTCGCAGTGTTGCCCATCGTCGCAATAACGATCTCGATCATCATGTTCGTGATCTTTCTCCCGGAAATATTCTTGTACCTGCCAAAGACATTTTTCCCGGAAGCCTTTTGACATTCTGCGCCGAACAGCGTCGTACCTAAGGAGTTATCATGAAAGTAACAGTGATCGGCGGCGGTCCCGTCGGGCTGACTTATTGTGCCTTGCTTATGAAGGCAGGGCACGAGGTCAGATTATGGTCCGAAAGCCATCCTGACGAAAAAAAATGGCACTTTACAGGGTGCCTCGAAGAAAGTGGGTGCATCCCGACGGCGAACTCCGCAGAGCAGGCTGTTGCATTCGCAGATACGCTTGTGCTCACACGATGTGCAACAGGCACGCAGTCCACAATAGAGGCACTGGCTCCTCTCTTGCATAATGACCAAGTGGTTATCTTTAGTGCGGAACTGTCCTTTGCTTCTCTCTATCTGTCTTCCGCGCTTAGAATGGCGAACCGACAGGCAAAAAGCATCTCGTGGTCTACCACCGTTGCAACCGCACAGAGAAAAACCAACGATATTCGTATCGGTACAATACGCGATACAATTGACATGGCATCGGCCGGATTTGATGATCCGGCCAAGGCATTGGAATTATGCAAAACACTGTTTGGAGATCGCTTCCGAATGGTGGCGCATCCGGCAATGATCGGGTTTAGCAACCTGAACCCACCGATCCATCTGGCAAATTCACTAGCCAACCTGACGCGCATCGAGCGGGGCGAGGACTGGGAGAATTACCAGTGTATCACCCCTGTCGTGGGTCGCATGATCGAACAGCTCGATCTCGAACGAACTGCATTGGCAAAATGCCTTGGTTACGAAGTGCGCGACGTGTTCGCACATTATCTCATGACCTTTCCTGGTATCGTACCGGGCAGCGTTTCGGAAATGGCACAACAGGTATACGCCCGTGCACCCGGAACGAAAGGACCGATCTCGCTCGATACACGATACATCACCGAAGATGTGCCGTTCGGTTTGGTTCCCCTGTGCGCACTCGCACGTCGGATAGGAAAACCGCTAACATTGCACGAAGCGGGAATTCAGGTCCTGTCAGCCTATCTCGGCCGCGACCTCTGGGAAGGAAATAACATGATGCATCAAGTTCTGATGGAACTTGATGCTGTGCTCGACCATGCAGCATAAGCCTCCCGGACGATCAGGTTTGTTACCAATATAGACAAAACGAAAAAGGCGACCCGAGCAGGTCGCCTTTCATGCTTGTGTCATGAGCTTGCAAACGTTAGCTGTCAAAGCCAAGATTCGGCACCGCAAGCCCATTGGCACGACACGCCGAAATCAGGGTGTTGTTGAGCAAACACGCAATCGTCATCGGGCCGACACCCCCCGGAACCGGCGTAATCGCACCGGCGACTTTGGATGCGGTTTCAAATTCGACATCGCCAACCAGCTTCATCTTGCCTTCTGCCCCTTCAATCCGGTTGATGCCAACATCAATCACGGTGGCACCCGGCGCAATCCAGTCGCCCTTGATCATGTTGGGGCGGCCGACGGCAGCAACGACGATGTCCGCCCGGCGGACTTCTTCGGGCAGGTCACGGGTACGCGAATGCGCGATGGTCACCGTGCAGCTTTCTTTCAGAAGCAACTGCGCCATCGGCTTGCCCACAATGTTGGACCGGCCAACAACCACCGCCCGCATCCCCGAAAGATCACCAAGCGTGTCCTTAAGCAGCATCAGGCAACCATAAGGCGTACAGGGCGCAAATCCCTCGCCCCCGGTTGCCAGCGCACCGGCATTGACGACATGGAAGCCGTCAACATCCTTGGCCGGATCGATGGCCGCAAGGATCGCCTGATCGTCGATATGTTTGGGCACCGGCAACTGGCACAGAATGCCATGCACATTCGGATCGGCATTCAGCTTGGCGATCAGCGCCAGCAGATCTTCCTGAGACGTATCGGCGGAAAGCTTGTGCTCATACGAATTCATGCCGCATTCGATGGTCTGCTTGCCCTTGTTACGGACATAAACCTGGCTTGCCGGGTCTTCGCCGACCAGAATAACCGCAAGGCCCGGCGTGATGCCGTGCGCATCTTTGATCTTGGCCACTTCTGCTGCGATGTCGCCGCGCAATTTGGCTGCGAATGCTTTGCCGTCGATGATTTTTGCGTCGCTCATATGTCTTGTCCGCCCGTCAATTCATGAAGTTGCGCAATCAGTGCGTCCGGATCGCCTGAAATTTCCAGCACCTTGTTGCGGTCCGTATGCCCGGCAACAATTTCGACTGACGATTTAGGCCATTTGGCCGTTTTTGCCAAAAGCTTTATCAGGGCTGTATTCGCCTTGCCATTTTCAGGCACCGCCGTAACCGTCACCCTGACCTGCTGCTGCCCGTTACCATCAACGCCCACCCCGGCAATCGCATTGCGCGAAGCCTTTGGCGTCAGTCGCAAAAACACCTTGATGCCGGTGCCATCCGAAAGCTTCTCGCAGAACGGTTTACCCATCTGCGCGATTTAATAGCCCATCAATGCAGGAAGCAAATCGCCAAGGATCAAACGCTCGGCAAACTGTAAAATCAAGATCAGAATGATCGGCGAAATGTCTATACCACCAAGATTGGGTATAATTCGTCGGATTGGTCGCAATGCCGGTTCGGTAACTCGGTAGAGGAAATCGCCAACCATATATACAAACCGGTTGCGGGAATTGATCACGTCAAACGCGTGGAGCCATGAAAAAATCGCAGACGCAATCAGTAACACGATATATAGGTTGATCACCGTCTTGATAAGCCACTCAACAGCCTGCATTTCCGCTCCCTATTATAGCATACCCTGACAGAACAGTTTGATCGAACTTGTTCTAATACGCTGCAAAACCTAGTCGGCCTTGGCTCCGGGCGCAAGCACAGAGCACCTATTTTCCGATGCTTTCATCAAGTTTTCCACATGATGTGACATGCTTCACCAGACATTGCGCGATTTTGGCACGACCTTTTCGCCAAAATGGTTCGAGAACATCCCCGCCCCGACAGTTTCTGTCAGGAGAAATGTCAGGATAAAGTCATCAGGCTTGCAAGGCCCGCCGATCCCATCCAACAATGCCCCGCCATCAAATGACAAAGAAGGATCGACCATGTCGGCAAACACACTCACCCGTTGCAAATGGGCCGAAACCCATCTCGACAAGCCGTTTTACGTCGATTACCACGATCAGGAATGGGGTGTTCCGGTTCATGATGACCGGCATTTTTTCGAAATGCTGATCCTTGAAGGCGCACAGGCAGGCCTAAGCTGGCTGACGATCCTTGCACGGCGCGATACCTATCGCGCGGCCTATGACAATTTTGATGTCCATAAGATCGCCAAGTATGACGAGGCCAAACAACAAACACTTCTGGCCGATCCCGGCATCATCCGCAACCGGGCCAAGGTCGCGGCAAGCATCCTGAACGCCAACGCCTTCATCGAAATCCAGAAGGAATTTGGCAGCTTCGATGCCTATATCTGGGATTTCATCGGCGGCAAACCCATCATCAACCACTGGAAAGCCATGTCCGACGTGCCCGTATCGACGGAACTCAGCGACGCCCTGTCCAAGGACCTCAAAAAACGCGGCATGAAGTTTGTCGGCACGACAATCATCTATTCCTTCATGCAGGCCACCGGCCTTGTGATGGACCACACCACCGATTGCCACTGCTACCCGGCACTTTCGGCTTAACGCGTCGATCCCCTGACAAGCAGACTGGTTTCAAGCACGCGGTTGTTGTCGCCTTGCGTTTCGCCAAGCGCCATTTCGGCGGCCAGACGTCCCTTTTCAACGGAATCCTGACGGATGCTCGACAATGGCGGGGCGGTGCGTTCGCCCTCCGCGATTCCGTCAAAGCCGATCACCTTAAGATCATCGGGGATTTTGCGCCCGCTTGCGCGTGCACCATCAAGTGCCCCGATGGCAATCACATCGGACATCGCCAGAATGCCGTCAATTTCCGGGTGGTCGCGTAACATGGTTTCGACCATTTCGGCACTGTGCGATGACATGTTTTCGCATTCGATATGGACGATATCCTCGATCGCGATCCCCGCCTTTTTAAGACTGGCGTGATATCCGCCAAGCCGTTCGCGCACCACACGGTGGCTGACTGCACCGCGGCGCTTGGCATTCATCGGGCCGAAATTTTCCGCCTTGTTGGCCTGCAGGGACAGGATGGCGAATTTGAGCGCACCACAATCAATCAAATGCTGGGCCGCCATTTGCGCACCGGCAAAATCATCAAGCACCACGGTCCCCGCCGCCCCGGCAATATCGGTATCAATGCAGACCAGCGGCTGGTTGCGGCGCTGAATGGCGGAAATGATGTCATTGTCATCGGAATAGCAATGCACCAGAAAGGCATCAACCGCCGCATTGTTGATCGCGGTAATCGCCTGTTCGGGGTTTTCGGCGGAAATGATCATCATATTGACCGCCTGACGGGCACATTCCCGCCCGACACCGCGCAGAAGCTCAATCGCCACCGGATCACTGAACGCATATTCAAGGTTATCGGGAAACACCACGCCAAGCGCCCCGGCCTTGCCAGTGCGGAGCATCCGCGCCATCACATGCGGCCCGCGATAGCCAAGTTCCCTGGCAACTTCCAGAATGCGTTCCCGGACTTCCTTGCGGACCAGATCGGGCTTGCCAAAGGCATTCGATGCCGTGCCTTGCGATACCCCGGCCGCCTTGGCCACATCCAGAAGACGTACCCGTTCTGCCATGCTTGCGATGTCTCCCCTTCATTCACCCCGGCTTACGGATTAACCGGCAATCACGTGACATTTTTTTTGAATCGTTTCATCCCGATATTGACAGAACCCCTTTCGGACCGCCACACTGCATTCATTGAATCGATTCATTATTGTGCGCACCGATTGCACAACCACCGATATGTTTGTCCGTTTGCACCCCGGTGTTGACGGTTTTCCCGGCAATCTCGAATTGCTGACTTCAAGCCGCCCTGACCGGGGCGGCTTTTTTCGAAGCCCCCCCGAACTCATCGGCCGCGCACCTTGTTTTCCGGCGCGGTATGACGGAATGTCAGGTTGATCCGGGGGCCGATCTGGCGCGCGGTTTTGGGAATCTGATGTAACCAGTGATGCTGTGTCGCGCCCCGCATGATCAGCAACGAATTATGCGGCAGATCGACACTGACCCGATCCCCGGTTTTCTTGTGCCGGAAATGGAACCGGCGTTCCTCACCAAATGACAGGCTGGCAATGACCGGATTTTCGCCCAGCACATCCTCGTCATCGGCATGCCATGCAACGCTGTCGCGCCCGTCGCGATACTGGTTCAGCAAAACCGTGTTGAACGACGCATCGGATTTTTCTTCGACCAGTTCACGAAGTGGCACGACAATTTTTGGAAATGGTGATGCCGGGTGATAGACACCGCTATAACGATAGGCCACATCGCCATACCACGCCGTCAATCGCGGCACGGCAATTTCGCGCCCCATCAATCTGGCAACTTCCTGCTGCCAGACAATGCCGCTTAAAAGCCGCTCAAACGTTCGATCCGCGTCGCCTGCCGCCATAACCTCACGCAGCAGCAATGCCTCCCCATCAAAGGGCAGCAGATTGTGTGGTGGCTCATTGGCAAACAGATCGCCCGTCATTTTCTTCCCCGGTTCACGATACCCAAGACCTAGGCCGAACTGGCGGCGAAAACAAGCAACAGCTTATGGAAATCAGCGTTATTACAGATGTTTGGCGGCGCTAGCCATTATTCATGTCAATCCCGGCCTTGTCAGCATAACGTTCGACATCATCAACGCTAAGTCCGACCGCGGCATAAAGATTGATGGTTTCCAGTTCCAGATCGGTTTCCGCATCCGCCAGGTCCTGCTGCGACTGCGTCAGGGTGCGCTGCGAATCAAGAACATCAAGGAAGTTGGAAAGCCCCTGAACATATCGCACCCGCGACTGCTCGAACGCCTGACGGTGATACTGCACCGATGAAATCAGGGAATCGCGTTGCTGGACCGCCCCGACATAGCCGTAAATCGCACTTTCAACATCCTGAATGGCGACCAGAAGCGTCTGCTGATAGCCATAAAATGCCTGCTGCGCCTGTTGTTCGGCAACATCGATATCGGCCTGTCTGGCACCGCCATCATAAAGCGTCGCATCAATCAGCGCCCCGATGGCGGCCATTGCGGTACGGACAATCGGCCCGGTGCCATACCCCGTCGCCCCAAGGGCAAGTGACCCGTCCAGCGTCAATTCAGGATAAAGATCGGCGGTCTGAACCCCGATTTCAGCGGTGGCGGAAATCAATGAAAGCTCGGCCGCGCGGACATCGGGGCGACGGCGCAAAAGATCGGCTGGAATGCCAATCGGCGGCGCACTGTCAAATTCCGGCAGGGGCTGCACATCGACCAGACGGTCGCGATAGCTTCCCGGCTGCGCCCCCAGAAGGATTCCAATCGCATTGATCGACCGATCAATATCGGTCTGCAATGTCGGCAATGTCGCCTCAATATCGGAAACCTCGGCGCGGGCGCGCGAAAGATCAAGTTCGGACGCCAGCCCCGTCTGCATCCGGACCTCAACGATGTTGCTGGTCTGACGTTGCAGATCAAGCGAACTGCGCAGCAATTCCTGCCGTTTCTGCGTGCCGCGCAGCTCGATATAGTTGCGTACGATATCGGCAATCACCGTCAGGTAAACGTCTTCGCGCAGATAAACCTGTTCCAGATAATCCGCCAACGCGACTTCGTCCTCGCGCTGCTGCCCGCCCCAGACATCCGCCGTCCATGAAAAATCAATCCCGGCCCGGTATCCGATATCGGTGGTCTGGCTGCCGCGTTCGCGCGACGATGTGCCGCGTTCGGCATCGCCGTTAACACTGGCACCGACCTCGATGCCATTTGCCCCCGAAACACCGCGCGCCACCGCCCGGGCTTCTTCGATCCGGCTGGCCGCGATCCGCAAATCAAGGTTATTGGCAAGTCCAAGCGCAATCAGCTCAGAAAGAACCGGATCACGCGTACTTTCCCACCAACGGCCATGATCGGCCTGATTGGCGGCGATCACCGGTACTGCCGGGGTATAGGCCCCGACAAGATCAAATTTCGGCGCAACATAATCCGGGCCGACCGTCTGACAGGCGGAAAGTCCGATCATAAGCGGCAGGGCACAACAGATTGAAAGACGTTTTACAGACATTCTAGCTGGCACTTCCTTCGATCTCGCCCTTGTCCGGGATGCTTTCCGCAGCCCGCAACTGGCTTTGCAGTTTCTTGCCGCCATCGGCACGGGCTGACACCAGCGGCGCCAGCAAAAGGTATAAAACCGGTGTTAAGAACAGGGTAAAGACCGTCGCAAAACCAAGCCCGCCAAACACCACCCAGCCAATCGCGGCACGCGCCTCCGCCCCGGCCCCGGTGCCGAGCACAAGCGGCAAACCACCCAGAACGGTTGAAATCATTGTCATCATGATCGGGCGCAGGCGGATCATCGCCGCATCATGCACCGCTTCGCGCACGGATTTCCCTGCATCGCGCAACTGGTCGGCAAATTCGACAACAAGAATACCGTTCTTGGCCATAAGCCCAACCAGCATCACCAACCCGATCTGGCTATAGATATTGATCGACGTGCCACTGATGCCCAGCGCATAAATCGCTGCCGCCAGACCGAACGGAACGGTCAGAACCACGACAAGGGCAGACATGAAGCTTTCAAACTGTGCGGCGAGAACCAGCAACACCACAAGAACCGCAATCAGGAAGGTGATCTGCACATCATGCGATGTTTCGCCCAGTGTCGCCGCATCGCCCAGAAACAGAACATTCACCCCGGGCGGCAGGACCTTGTCACCGACCTGATCAATATCGACCACTGCCTGCTGCAACGTATATCCCGGCGCAAGGTTGCCAGAAATCTTGACTGCGCGCTGCTGTCCCTCGCGATCCAGTTCCGATGCCACCGCCTCTTCGCTCAGATTGATCACCGAAGATAGCGGTAAAATACGACCATCCCGGTTGCTGACAAACAGATTCTCCAGATCCGACGGATCATTGATGCTGCCCGCACTGCTGCGCAGTTTGACCGGGATGTTTTCATCATCGACCGTAATCTCGGTAACTTCATATCCTTCGATCATCGCACGCAGCGTCGTATCAAGGCTTTCGATCGGAATGCCAAGGTCGGATGACCGCTGCCGGTCAATATTGACCAGCAATTGCGGCTGTGTCGTCTGATAGGAAACCCGAAGCCCGACAAACTGCGGATAATTCGCCTCAAGCTCCTGCTGCATGGCGCGCGCATTCGCCGCCAATGTGCGGTAATTCGTACCGGTCAGGGCAAATTCAAATCCTTCGCCGGTCCCGCCGCGTAATCCAAGGCTGTTGGGCTGATAGACAAAGGCCTGCACACCGGGCAGTGCATCAAGCGCCCCACGGATCGAACCGGTGATTTCCTGCTGGCTGCGGCTGCGTTCATCCCACGGCACCAGGGGCGCAATCACCAGCGCACGGTTCGGGTCCCAAAGACCGACAATCGTATAGATGTTATAGGCATCGCCGGCCTCGACAATCGGACGCAGGATGTTTTCAACCGTTTCGACCTGCCGGTCCATGTAATCAATGCCAACCCCGTCCGGCCCGCGCAGCGACACCAGAATACGGCCGCGATCCTCGTCGGGCAGAAGTTCCTGCGTGACGCTGTTATAAACCCCAAAGGCCAGCACACCGGCAAAGATCGACACGATCAGGGTAATCAGCGGGAACCGCAAAACCCATTCAAGAATGTTTTTGTAAATCCCCGAACAGTAAAACCCGACCCGTTCCAAAAAGTTCGGCTTGGCATCCTTGTCCCCGTCATGCGGGTCAATATGCTTTAAGCGCGACGCCAGCATCGGACAAAGCGACAGTGCCACAAACGACGACACCGCCACCGAAAACGCCAGCACGAAACCGAATTCCCTGAAAAGCCGCCCCGCCGTGCTCGGCAAAAACGAAATCGGCACGAACACCGATACCAGCGTCAGGGTGGTGGCAATCACCGCAAAAAACACCTGCCGCGTGCCCAGAACCGCCGCCGCCATCGATCCCAATCCCTGATGACGGCGGCGCTGGATATTTTCCAGAACCACAATCGCATCATCGACAATCATCCCCGTTGCCAGAACAAGGGCCAGCAATGTCAGGATATTGATCGAAAAGCCCATCATCCAGATCGCGGCCACCGTCCCGACCAGTGCAATCGGAATGGTCACCGTCGGAATCAGCGTCGCGGTAAAGGACCGCAGGAACAGATAAAGCACCCCGATCACGATAATGATCGCCAGCGCCAGACTGTTCAGAACTTCCCAAAGCGCGCCTTCGATAAACACCGCATCGTCGGAATTCACGAAAACATTGATATCGTCGTACTGATTGTTCAGGCGTTCGGCCACGTCCCGAATGCCGTCCGATATCGCAATCGTGTTCGATTGCGCCTGGCGCACGACGCCAAGCCCGATCACGGTCCGGCCATCCAGACGCACATAGGACGTTGCATCATCGGGCCCGTAATAGACATCCGCCACATCGCCCAGCCGGACCTGATTGCGGATAAACATCTGTTTGACGTCTTCGACCTCCCAGACCGACGCATCGGCACGGACAAAAAGCTTCTGATCACTGGAATCAAAACTGCCGGCGGGAATGTCGAACTTGGCGGTTTTCAGGACATCCGCAACGTCCTGAACCGAAAAACCGTAACTGGCCAGACGCAGCGGATCGACCCGGACATGCAAAACCTTCTCGCGTTCGCCATTGACGGTGATTTCGGCCACACCAGGCACCGAAAGCAGCGCCGGGCTGATCTGGTCATCCACGATATTGGCAAGCTCTTCCTCGGTCAGGCGGTTGCTGACCACGGCAAGGCGCATGATCGCGCTGGCATCGGCATCGGCCTTGACCACGCGGACATCCTCGACCTCGTCCGGAAGACTTCTTGACGCGCGGCTGACCGCCTCGCGGATGTCATTGGCGGCGTCATTGATTTCAACATCGGGATAAAATTCGACACGCACCCGCGACGTGGCTTCTTCGCTGTTGGAACTGATGCGTTTGACACCGCTGACCCGCGATGCCGCCCCTTCTAGGATACTGGTCACCTCGGCATCAACCGTTTCCGGCGAAGCCCCGTCATAGGTCGCATAAACCGTCACGGTCGGCTGATCCACGTTGGGCAATTCACGAATTTCAACGCCGAGCATCGCCGCAAGGCCCGCCAGAATGATCAGAAGCGACACCACGGAAATAAGAACAGGGCGACGGATGCTGAGTGACGCCAGATCATTCTGGTTTTCGTTCTGATTTCCGTCCTGCATATTACGACCCTTCGCCGGTGCCATTGCGCTGCGCAACGCCGGTTTCATCGCCACCACGGATGGTTGCCGCCACATCCCGGCCGGGCCGCAGGCGAAGCACGCCTTCGACCACAATCAGATCACCCTTGGCAATCGGCCCCTCAAGCAGGATACGCCCCTGTGTCCGCTTTACGACGCGGACCGGAACACGTTCGACCTTGTCATCCTTGATCCGCCAGATATAGGTGCCACCATCGCCCCACAGGACGGAAATTTCCGGCACCGACGGATAGGTTTTACCTTCGATATCGACATAAACCGCAAAGGACATGCCCGACAAAAGCCGACCGGTCGGGTTCGGAATGCGCGCGCGCACCTTGAAGGTGCGGCTTTCCGCATCAATACGGCTGGCGATGGAATCGACTGTGCCTTCAAACCACTCCCCCGGAAGGCTCCATGTCTCAACCCGAAGCGACTGGCCGATCTTCACATTTTCAAACCGGGTTTCGGGAACCTCGAAATCCACCAGAACACTTTCAACATTATCAAGTGTCGCAATCAGGCTGGAACTGTCCACCCGGTCGCCCGGCTCCACCTGCGGAATACCAACCGTGCCGTTGAACGGTGCCAGAATGGTCCGGTCGGCCAGGTCCACTTCCGCCTGATCGAGCCGGATGCGCGCCTCGGCAAGGGCGGTGCGTGCCGCATCAACCTCGCTTGCCGATACCGCGCCAAGCGGCCTTGCCTGCTCGTAACGATCCAGAAGCTGCTTGGCATCCTTGACCTGCACGGACGCCAGATCCCGCGCCAGCCGTTCGCGATCCGAATCAAGGATCAGCAAAACCTGCCCGCGCGATACCTTTTCACCGGCATGAAACAGAACATCACTGACTTCGCCCGAAACCGCCGGATAAATCGAAACACCCAATGTTGACCGGCCGGTTCCAACGGCTTCCACAACCGTCTTTTCTTCCATGATGCTGGCATATTCGGCAATCACCGGCAGCGCCGGGTTGCCGGTGCGCTTTGCAGCATCGCCTTCGATTTGGCTTTTTGACGCAACAAAGGGCAGCATCCCTTTGTCATAGGCAAACCAGCCGCCCCCGACTGCGGCAATAATCAACAGAAATACGGCTAGCCTACCTGTGCGTGACATCAAATGCCCGTTCTTGTGTGTGCTGGAAAGATACAAAGACATCGCTGAATATGTCTTAAATTCAAGACTATAGAACTTACTTTAGTTCCCCAGAGGCAGCGACCGTAAAATTGTATCAGAAATGTCGCAACTTGTACTCATCAGGTAATAGGCTCCTTCAACCGATCCGGATCACTCCTACCGTCCCAAAAGCACAAAAGCCCGTGCACGATCTGCACAGGCTTTTGGCTCATCAACCATGAAATCCGTTGTCAAAAACGGCGAAAACGGGCTGGTTCAGGCCGCCCCGCGCATATACTGCGCCGGAAAATCAACAAGATTGGATTGCGTGTCCTTTTCGACGATGTCGGCATCATTGGCATCGCTGCCATCATCGCGGCTTTCGTCGCTGGCGGCCGATTCCACAGCCCGGTCAAGCGACCCCGAAAGTTCCGTCACATTACGGTCAACCTCATCGGCGCGACGGGTCAGATCAACGCTCAGTTTCCGCGTGACCTCGATATCGCGCGATACCTCCTGTATGGCGTTGCTGACATGAAGGGCCGCATCGCTGGCTGATGCAATCGCAAGGCTGATTTCCTCTGTCTCGCGGCGCTGATGTTCGACGTCACCTGCCACTTCTTCGGAAATCGACATCATGTCGCGCACGGTCACACCGACCTCTTCCATCGACCGCACACAACGATCCGTCACATTGCCCATCGCACTGACATGGGCGGTGATCTGTTCGGTTGCCTGTGCCGTCTGGCCCGCAAGGTTCTTGACCTCGGCGGCCACCACGGCAAATCCTTTGCCCGCTTCGCCCGCGCGTGCGGCCTCGATGGTCGCGTTCAGCGCCAGAAGGTTGGTCTGCCCGGCAATCCCGCGGATCAGATCGACAATCTGCTCGATACTGGTTGCCACTTCGCGAAGGTCATCGACCGCCTCGGCGGATTGCTTGGTCGAACTAACCGCATTCTGCGCAATGGCGCGCTGTCGATCCACCCGGTTGGCAATCGATCCGATGGCATCGGACAACCGCGTCGCCGCCTCGCTGATCGAATGGGCGTGCGACTGGCTTTGCGTGGCCGCACTGGTTGCCATTTCGGTCTGGCCTGTCACACGTTCTGCGGCGGCGGCCACTTCGCCAACCGCGTCCCGCATCCTTGTGACCTGATGGGTGACGGATTGCACAAGCCCGGCGGTTTCGCCTTCGATGGTTTCGGCCATCGCGCCCAGCGACGCCCGGCGTTTTTCCTCTTCCTCGCGCTGAAGGGCGATGCGTTCCTCGGCCATCTGTTCGATCTTAAGGGCATTTTCGCGGAAAATCGCGACCGTGCGTGACATCGCGCCAAATTCATCACCACGATTGAAATCAATCAGGTCGATATCGGTGTTGTTTTCGCTCAACCGCGTCATATCGCCATTCACACGTCCCAATGGACGCAGAATGCTAAGTGCGATGCCAATCGCCAGACCAAAGGCAATCAGGGCCCCGATCCCGGCCACCACCATATTGGTGATCGCCTTGCTTTCGGACTCGCTATGCGCCGCCTCGACCAGCATGTTCTGACCGGCAACCGCTTCCTCGCGGATATTCTGGGTAATTGCCTGAACTTCGCGAACGGCGGATTTGAAGTCATCCATCGACTGACGGAACCCCGCGATCGACCCTTCAAGCTGGTTCGCTCCCTGCTTTAAAAGGTCATTATCGCGGATCGCATAGGAAAACAGCTTTTTATCCGCGCGTTTCAACCCATCGACCGAGCCTTTGATTTCTTCCTGAAGATCGGTCAACGCCGAGGTTTGCGTACGCGCCGTATCAAGCGATTCAGGTGTCCGCAGGATCGCATATTGCAGATTGTTCACAATTGCGCTCAGGTTGGCGGCACCAAGTTTATCAGCATATTTTTCGGCCAGTGCCGGATCACGTTTACTGATGAAATCCACCAACTCGCCTGCCGACTTGCCAAGCTGATGCGCACCAAGCAGCATCGTATCGGACGCCGCCGTCAAATTCTCGGCACGCAGGACAAGCGGCTCCAGGGTTGCGATATATTCCGCATTCAGGCTTTCAAGCGCGTCGGCTTTTTCGGTATCGCCCTCGGCGCGAAGCTGACCAATCAGCGCGGCACCACTGGCTTCTGCACTTTCACGAATTGTCGCAATACCTTCGCGGTCCAGCGGATCAACCGTCTGGGCAAACAGCAGAACCTGGTTCGACAACCGTTCAAGCTTCAACGCATATTCGTTTGCAAGCCCGACAAGCTGGGTGCTTTTGGCAATACGGTCCGCATGACCACCAAAACCCAGCAGATACCATGATGAAAGGGCGCTTAACCCGATCAGCATGATGACAAGCGCAAGAAACCCCGCAAAAATGCGGTAACCGATACGAATACGGTCAAGAAACATGGGATCTCCAATGATCCGGAATGGGGGACATATTTCCCGTGTCTCTAACCCGAGTTTCCCGTCGTTTTTGTAACAGTTAGATGAAATCCGCATTTGTCTATGCCAACACGGACAGATGGGGACTTTTGAATGTTCATTCGAACATTTGCCGCACCGCAAAATCCCCGACACGAAAGCACTCTATACCATCGTTCAGGCGCACCATATCCGTATGTCCGCGGCCCTTTCGGGCAAAATTTACACTCTGTTTACCGATTCGTTTCTGATCGATCAAACCGGCAAAACCGGCAAATGTATCGGTGACAATATTGTCCAAGCCGAAAGGCCATCGGATGTTTATACTTGCGCCATGGCGCATTCACTTCGACATGATCCGTCGCGCGGCGCACGGAAATCAAACCACTCCCGCGAAGTCGCCCGTCACTGGCGGGCGGCAGAGGGCATTGATTTGTTCGAAGCCGATTACAAACGGTTTTCCTTTCCCAAACACAGTCATGATTATTATGCGTTCGGCACCATCCTGAACGGAGCCGAACAATTCATGACCGGCGGCACCAACTATGTCGCCAGACGCGGGCAGTTGCTGATGATGAACCCGATGCAGGTTCATGACGGCGGCCCGGCATCCGATGACGGTTACCAGTATCAGATCATGTTTATCGCGCCTGAAATCTTTGGCGATCTGGTGGCCGAACTCTCCCCCAACAGTACCGGCCTGCCGTTTTTTGGAAATCATGTGGTCGATGACCCGGAACTGCATCTGCAACTGCAATCCCTGCACCGCATGTTCCGCCCCGACCTTGATCAGTCAACAACCCTGCTCGAACGTGACAGCCAGCTTTTATACAGTGCCGCCCGCCTCGCCCTTCGCCATGCCGATGCGCCGCCCTTTTCCTATCAACCGGGCTCCGAAGACAAACGTGTGCGTGCGGTCATCGACTATATGGCCGACCATCTTGATGCCAACATATCGCTTGATGAACTGGCAAGCCTGACCGGGCTCAGCCGCTTTCACCTGCTGCGCGTCTTCCGCCATGCCACCGGCTTGCCACCCCACACCTATTTCAATCACATGCGCCTGCGCCGGGCAAAACGCATGCTGTTTGACGGCTTTGGCATTGCCGATGTCGCGGCGGCCACCGGCTATGCCGATCAAAGCCACCTCAATCGTCATTTCAAAACCATGTGGGGTGTCAGCCCCGGTGCCTTCATCGCGGGCCTTGCCCCTGCGGCCAAAAAATCCCGCTAAAGCGTTTTGTGCCGCATCGCCTCGGGCCAAGATTGCGAAACAGCAATATCGTCCAATATTCCTGTTTGGAACAGCCCTAGGTTCAGGGCAGGCTCCTCGCTCACCACCAATCAAAATACAAAAATCAAACGGCTGAACCGGAAACGCACAAGATGTCTCGTCCCCAATCTGCCCCGACCCGGCATTTCGATGCCGACACCATAAGACGTGGTGCCATTGCCTGTCTGCCCCTGCTGCCCAGCACCATGATCTTTGGCGCGGTGCTTGGCGTGCTTGCCACCCAGCGCGGCCTCTCGCTGGGCGAACTTCTGTTCATGAGCCTCACGGTCTTCGCCGGATCGGCACAATTCGTTTCGGTCGATCTGTGGCGTGAAACCATCCCCAGTGTAACGATCATCATCGCCACCGCGGTGATCAATCTGCGCTATGTCCTGATCGGGGCGTCGCTGCGCCCGGTGTTTCGTGGCCGTCCGCTCTGGGTCAAAATCTGCGGCATGCATATGGTGGCTGATGAAAACTGGGCGGTGACCATGACCCAGGAAAACCTTGCCAATCCGGGATTCCTGCTGGGCGGCGGAATTTTTCTTGGCGTTGTCTGGGCGGCGGGCAACACCATCGGATATCTGCTGGGCGGGGGTATACCCGACCCGAATGTCTATGCGCTTGATTTCGCCTTCACCGCGGTCTTTGCCGCACTCACGGTCGGCATGTGGAAGGGCCGGGTTGATCTTCTGCCGTGGCTGGCAGCCGCCATCGGATCTTTGATCGGGCATTACACCTTGCCCGGCACATGGTCGATCCTTGCCGGGGCCGGGGCCGGGATGATTGTGGCCGCCCTGACATGGCGCGAGGACATGGACGATACCGCACCCGAAACTGAAATAGCAGCAGATGCTTATGGCGCCCCCGAAGGCACCTATTCGACGGAGGCAGGCAAATGATGAGTTTCCCTGATCTGACCACCTTCAGCACCGCCTCGGTCCTGACCATTCTTGGCATGGCGATTGTGACCTATGGCATGCGCCTTGGCGGACTTCTGATGGCTGATCGCCTGCCGCAACACGGCCGCTGGGCGCATGTGCTTGAACGCCTTCCGGGTGCGGTCCTGATTTCCGTCTGGGTGCCAAGTGCCCTGTCGGCCGGGCCCATCGGTATCGCCGGTGCCGCCGCTACCGTGATCACGATGATCGTCGCCCGCAACCTGTTTGCCGCAATGGTCGCGGGCATGGTGCTTGTCGCGGCGGGGCGGTATTTCCTCGGCTAAAGACACAACACGCAAACATGCAAAAAGGCCGCCCCGAAAATTCCGGGCGGCCTTTTTCGTGATCGTGGTTGGCTTTACGCCGCAACCATATTCTGCTCGCGCGTGGCTTCGAATTTCAGGTTCGGCCAATCGCGTTGCGTGGTTTCAAGATGCCAGGCATTGCGCGCGATAAACACCAGCGTTTCGTCGTGATCCTCGAACAGGGCCGACTGGTTGGCATCGCGGAATTTCTTGATTTCCAGTGGATCGCTGCCCATCACCCAGCGCGCGGCATAGGCCGGGGTTGGTTCGAAATGGACCTTGATGCCGTATTCGGCCGCGATGCGTTCTTTCAGAACCTCGAACTGAAGCTGCCCGACCACACCAACGATCCAGTCCGCCCCCATCATCGGCTTGAACACCTGTGATGCGCCTTCTTCGGCAAGCTGTTCAAGCGCGCGCTGAAGATGTTTGCCCTTCAGCGGATCATCAAGGCGCACCTTCTGCAACAATTCCGGGGCAAAGGCCGGAACACCCCGGAAACGAAGGTCTTCGCCCTCGGTCAGGGTATCGCCGATGCGCAATGTGCCGTGGTTCGGAATGCCGATGATATCGCCCGGCCAGGCTTCTTCGGCAATGTCGCGTTCATTGGCAAAGAACAGCATCGGGTTATGCACCGCCATCTGTTTGCCCGCGCGCACGTGCTTCAATTTCATGCCACGTTTGAAGTGGCCGGAACACAGGCGGATGAACGCAATACGGTCACGATGGTTCGGGTCGATATTGGCCTGCACCTTGAACACAAAGCCCGAAACCTTTGTCTCGTTGGCCTCAACCAGCCGCGTTGCCGCTTCCTGCGGGCGCGGGGTCGGTGCGATATCGCCAAGTCCGCGCAGCAATTCACGAACACCAAAGTTATTGACCGCCGAGCCAAAGAAGACCGGCGTCAGATGTCCCTCGCGATAGCTTTGCAAATCAAATGGCGGGCAGATTTCGCGCACCATTTCGACTTCTTCGCGCAGCTTCTCCAGAAGGTAATCCGGGATCAGTTCATCAAGCTTCGGATCATCAAGCCCCTTGATCGGAATGGCTTCCTTGACGACATTGCCGCCTTTTTCCATGAACAGAAGCTGATCATTGACCAGATCGTAACAGCCATGGAAATCCCGGCCCGATCCGATCGGCCATGTCACCGGCGACACATCAAGCGCAAGGTCACGTTCGATCTGATCAATCAGTTCAAAGAAATCACGTGATTCACGGTCAAGCTTGTTAACAAAGGTCGTGATCGGCACATCGCGCAGACGGCAGACCTCAAACAGCTTGCGCGTCTGGGCCTCGATCCCCTTGGCCCCGTCAATCACCATGACGGCGGAATCAACCGCGGTCAGAACGCGGTATGTATCTTCGGAAAAGTCTTCGTGGCCCGGCGTATCAAGCAGGTTGAAGATGTTTTTTTCGAACTCGAACGTCATGACGGCGGATGACACCGAAATACCGCGATCCTGTTCGATCTTCATGAAGTCCGAACGTGCGCCACGCTGTTCCTTTTTCGCCTTCACCGCACCGGCCATCTGAATGGCACCCCCGAAAAGCAGCAGCTTTTCAGTCAGTGTCGTTTTACCCGCATCCGGGTGGGCAATGATGGCAAAGGTACGGCGGCGCGATACCTGCTCGTCGATCGTCGGCATGGTTCATCCATTGATCATGATTTCGGGTTGGCGCGCACTGTACTGATTTTTGGCGCGCATGCCACCGTGAAATCGTCATATCGGGCATGATCGCATCCATCGCTGAAACAAATTCGTCATTTGACTTCTGCATAATATGTCAATATTTCCCGACATATGGAAATAAACACAGCAATCAGCGCCCTTGGCGCACTGGCACAGGAACACCGTCTGGCAGCATTCAGGATTCTGGTGCGCGTGGGCGAAGACGGCATGGCCGCAGGCGACCTCGCACGCAGCCTTGCGGTCCCGCACAACACCATGTCCACCCATCTGTCGGTTCTAAGCCAGGCCGGACTGATCACATCACAACGCAATGGCCGGTCGATCATCTATCGGATCGTCCCCGATGTTATGCGTGATCTTTTGGGATTTCTTGCCGATGATTGCTGTCAGGGCCGCCCGGAACTTTGCGGCATCGCGGTTTCCGGCAAAACATCGACCTCGACCTGCTGTTGAAACGCCAAACCGGCATAACCGGACGGAGACATCATCATGACTGGCGGTACCTATAACATCCTGTTCCTGTGTCAGGGGAATTCCGCACGTTCCATCATGGCCGAGGCCATCATGAACCGTGAAGGCGCAGGGCATTTTCATGCCTATAGCGCCGGGGCACATCCGCGCGGCAATCTGCATCCCTATACAATCGACCTTCTCAAAAGTCTGGGCGATGATCCGTCTGTCTTTTCCTCCAAGCCGATGGAAGTCTATTCCGCGCAGGACGAAATCAAATTCGACTTCATCTTTACGGTCTGTGACCAGACGGCAAAGGAAAGCTGCCCGATTTTCCCCGGCTCCCCGATGACCGCCCATTGGGGCGTACCCGATCCGGCAAGTGCCACCGGAACCGAGGCCGAAATCCGCCTTGCCTTCGCCGATGCCTATCGCATGCTGCGCAACCGGATTTCAATTTTCATGAGCCTGCCTTTCGCCTCCCTTGACCGGATGTCGCTGCAACAGAAGCTCGACGACATTGGCAAAACCGTAATGCCTGCGAACGAAAGCGCATAAAACGCGAAACGGTCACTAACGGCCCCGTTAGTGACCTGATATTCAGGAGTCCTCGAAATGAGCCGCAAAATCCGTATCGGCATCAACGGCTTTGGCCGCATGGGGCGTCTTGCCTTGCGCGCGGGCTGGGGCCATCCCGGCCTTGAATTCGTCCATATCAACGAAATCAGCGGCGGGGCGAAAACCGCCGCCCATCTGCTGGAATTCGATTCCGTGCATGGGCGCTGGGACCATCCGGTAACCTGCATCGATGATACGGTTGTCATTGATGGCCAAGCCGCCCTGACCTTTTCGGAAAATGCCACACCGGGCGATACCGACTGGATCGGGCTGGGCTGCGATATCGTTTTCGAATGTACCGGCAAATTCAAAACCCCCGAAACGCTTCAGTCCTATTTTGATCAGGGGGTGAAAAAAGTCATCGTCGCCGCCCCGGTCAAGGAAGGCGCGCTTAACATCGTTTATGGCGTCAATGACGATCTCTATGATCCGGCAATCCATCACCTTCTGACCGCGGCAAGCTGCACGACAAACTGCCTGGCCCCGGTGGTCAAGGTCATCCACGAAAAACTGGGTATCGTGCATGGTGCCATCACCACCATCCATGATGTGACCAACACCCAAACCGTGGTTGACCTGCCGCACAAGGATCTGCGCCGCGCCCGGTCCAGCCTGCAATCGCTGATCCCCACCAGCACCGGCTCGGCCACCGCCATCACCATGATCTACCCGGAACTGGCCGGAAAGCTGAACGGCATTGCCGTGCGCGTGCCGCTGCTGAACGCATCCCTGACCGATTGCGTGTTCGAAGTCGCCTGCGATACCGATTTCGAAACGGTCAATAACCTGCTGCGCACCGCCTCGGAAACCTATCTTGCCGGGATTCTCGGATACGAGGAACGCCCGCTGGTCAGTTGCGATTATCTCAACGATCCGCGCTCCTCGATCATTGATGCCGGATCAACCATGGTGATCGACAAACGGCAGGTCAAAATATTCGCCTGGTATGACAATGAATGGGGCTATGTCTGCCGGATGGTTGATCTGGCCGCCAAAGTCGCCCAAAGCCTTTAGGATCATTTTCATGTCATCGGCCATTCGCAATTATGCCCTTGTCACATCCGCCTATTGGGGGTTTACCCTGACGGACGGGGCTTTGCGCATGCTGGTTCTGCTGCATTTCAATGACCTTGGATATTCGGCCTTTGAAATCGCCCTTCTGTTTGTCCTTTATGAATGTGCCGGGGTCATCACCAATCTGGTCGGTGGCTGGCTGGCACAGGCGCGCGGATTGCGCTTTACCCTGTTTGCCGGGCTGATCACCCAGATCGCCGCCCTTTCCGCCCTGTCCCTGACCAATGAAAACTGGCTGCCGTGGATATCGGTTGCCTATGTCATGGGCCTGCAGGCCGCATCGGGTATCGCCAAGGACCTGACCAAAATGTCGAGCAAATCGGCAATCAAGGTTCTGGTGCCCGAAAATGCCAACGGGGCATTGTTTCGCTGGGTCGCCCTTCTGACCGGCTCGAAAAACGCGCTCAAAGGGGCCGGTTTTTTCATGGGCGGTGCGCTTCTGGCGTGGCTTGGTTTTGGCGGGGCGCTGCTCGCGATGGCAACCGGGCTGACCGTCATCCTGATTGCGGTGGCCCTGTCCATCGGTCCCGAAATGGCCGCCCCGGCCAACAAACCGAAACCCAAATTCCGCGACGTCTTCTCCAAGGATCGCAAGATCAATATCCTGTCAGCCGCCCGCATGTTCCTGTTCGGATCGCGCGATATCTGGTTTGTCGTCGGATTGCCGGTCTTTCTGGCAACCCATCTTGGCTGGGGCCATATCGAGGTCGGTACCTATATGGCGCTGTGGGTGATCGGCTATGGCTTCATCCAGACGATTGCGCCCAAAATCCTGCGCGCGGGCACGCGCACCCCGGATGGCCAAAGTGCGCGCCTGTGGATTTCCGCCCTGATCATCGTCACCGCGGGCATTGCGGCCGCCGTGCAGTTTGATATCTCGCCCGAAATCGCCGTTCTGGGCGGCTTGATGGTCTTCGGGCTGGTCTTTGCGGTCAATTCATCGCTGCATTCCTATCTGATCCTTGCCTATGCCGATGGTGACAGGGTCGCGATGAATGTCGGCTTCTATTACATGTCCAATGCCGTCGGGCGACTGACTGGCACCATCCTGTCAGGACTGGCCTATATGTATGGCGGTCTGGTTGGCTGTCTGGCCGTCTCGGCCGCCTTCCTTCTGATCGGCTGGATAATCAGTTTTGGCCTGCCAAAACACCAATCCGGGACGCCCGAAGCACTGCATTAGAAAAAAATCATCTCGCAGATGCGGCATAAATCTCTGAAAAGACTCACTTTCCGATTTCATTTAAATTTAATCAGATAAAAAACAGTGACAAAACACAGGATGTAGGCGTACGATTCTGTTGTACGGTCAATAACTGGACCGCAGGAGGGGTTCCCGAGTGACGCGAGAGCACGTTGTAAAACGGAATTTTTCGCCCCCCGGATCGCAGATGCAACATGTTGCTGCGAACGGCGGTGAACCCACCCGCCACTTCCATCGCAAGATGAAAATTGAATGCGCGCCTTTCCATGATGGAATGGCGCGTTTTGCTTTATTGGCACAATTGATGAGGTGACTTATGGGTAAGCGCGCAGCACGCCGTCGTAGCCGTCCGCAA
This sequence comes from Thalassospira sp. MIT1004, assembly GCF_001858545.1. Classification (NCBI taxonomy): domain Bacteria; kingdom Pseudomonadati; phylum Pseudomonadota; class Alphaproteobacteria; order Rhodospirillales; family Thalassospiraceae; genus Thalassospira; species Thalassospira sp. MIT1004. The sequence continues at coordinate 235,760 of NZ_MCAO01000044.1, forward strand.
CAGGCAGACACCAACGTTCACGAGCTGTTTGACGGTGACAAGTCAAACTGGCATCCCCTGAACGGTCAGGGTGACGTCCCTCAGAACGGCCAACGCGATCAAAGCTTCCGCCGCCACATTCGCCCGAAAAGCGAAAATCAGGCGGCCCTGATGGAAGCAATCGATGCCTTCAACCTCATCCTTGCACTTGGCCCGGCGGGAACCGGGAAAACCTTTATCGCTGTTTCCAAGGCCGTCGAAGCACTCGACAAGGGCGAAATCGGCCGCATCGTTCTGGCCCGCCCCGCAGTCGAGGCCGGCGAAAATATCGGCTTCCTGCCCGGCGACGTCGAAGCCAAAATGGCCCCCTATCTTCGCCCGCTTTACGATGCACTGAATGACCGTCTCGGTGCCAAACGCCTGCGGCAGTACCTTTCAGACGGCACGATTGAAATCGCGCCCATCGGTTATATGCGCGGTCGCACACTGAACAACGCCTTCGTCGTGATTGACGAGGCCCAGAACTGCACCTACGGGCAGCTCAAGATGCTGGTCACCCGCCTTGGCTGGAATTCAACCATGATCCTGACCGGCGACCCGGACCAGACAGACCTTCTGCCGGAAATGTCGGGCCTGTCGGAAATGTCCGACCGTCTTGAAAATGTCGAAGACATCGCCTGCGTCAAACTGGCTGATCGGGACATCGTCCGTCATCCGCTGGTCGCCAGCATGCTGACCGTCCTTTAACCTTTCGGCACGGCAAACCAAAAGAAGAAGGCGGGTCCGTCACCGGGCCCGCCATTTTCACAGGCTTATTTCCCGATGTTTCGGGGCATGTATAAATCCCCGCCATCACGGTATTTTTCCGCCATCGCCGCCATGCCTTCCTTCTGCACATCGGCCCGGATTTCATGCGAAATTCGCATCGAACAGAATTTCGGCCCGCACATCGAACAGAAATGCGCGACCTTGTGCGCCTCTTTCGGTAGGGTCTGATCATGAAATGCCCGTGCGGTTTCCGGGTCCAGCGACAGGTTGAACTGATCTTCCCAGCGAAATTCAAACCGTGCACGCGAAAGCGCATCATCGCGCGCCTTGGCCGCCGGGTGCCCCTTGGCAAGATCGGCAGCATGGGCGGCAATCTTATAGGTAATCACCCCGGTCTTCACATCATCCCGGTCCGGCAGGCCCAGATGTTCCTTGGGCGTCACATAACACAGCATTGCGGTTCCGAACCAGCCGATCATCGCCGCCCCGATGCCGGACGTAATGTGATCATAACCCGGTGCAATATCGGTGGTTAGCGGGCCCAGCGTGTAAAACGGTGCTTCGCCGCAAATCGACAATTGCTTGTCCATGTTTTCGCGGATTTTATGCATCGGCACATGGCCCGGCCCCTCGATCATCACCTGGCAATCACGATCCCATGCAATGCGGGTCAATTCGCCCAGTGTTTCCAGTTCGGCAAACTGGGCGGCATCATTGGCATCGGCAATCGATCCGGGCCGCAATCCATCGCCCAGCGAAAAGGAAACGTCATACGCCCGGCAGATATCGCAAATCTTGGCGAAATGCTCATACAGGAAACTTTCGCGATGATGATGCAGGCACCATTTTGCCATGATCGACCCACCCCGCGATACGATGCCGGTCACCCGGTCGACGGTTAACGGGATGTGATGCAACCGCAATCCGGCATGGATGGTGAAATAATCCACGCCCTGTTCGGCCTGCTCGATCAATGTGTCGCGGAATATTTCCCATGTCAGGTCCTCGGCAATACCGCCAACCTTTTCCAGCGCCTGATAGATCGGCACCGTCCCGATGGGCACCGGCGAATTGCGGATGATCCAGTCGCGGATATTGTGGATATTGCGCCCGGTCGACAGGTCCATCACCGTATCCGCCCCCCATCGCGTCGCCCAGACCATCTTTTCAACCTCTTCCGCCATTGATGATGTCACCGCCGAATTGCCGATATTGGCGTTGATCTTCACCAAAAAATTCCGCCCGATGATCATCGGTTCGGCTTCCGGATGGTTGATATTGGCCGGGATGATCGCGCGCCCCCGTGCAATTTCTTCACGGACGAATTCGGGCGTCACATGATCGGGGATCACCGCCCCGAATGCCTCGCCATCACGCTTGGCATTGGCGCGCATTTCCGCCCGGCCCAGATTTTCACGGATCGCGACATATTCCATTTCGGCGGTAATGATTCCGGCCCGGGCATAGGCCAGCTGCGTCACTGCCCGCCCGCCAGTTGCGCGCAACGGCGCATGGCTTTGCGGAAATGCCGGAACCGCATGGCTTTCACTTTCGACAAAGCCGTTATCTTCGGGTTTGATGTCGCGCCCGGCATATCGTTCGGTATCAGCACGCGCCGCGATCCAGCTTCGGCGCAGTCGTGGCAGTCCCTTGGCAATGTCAATCGTGACATCCGGGTCGGTATAGGGCCCCGACGGGTCATAAACCCTGATCGGCGGTTCGCCCGCCGTGGGATGAACCGCAATTTCACGCATCGGTACGCGAATATCGGAAAAGTGCGATCCCGTAATGTGGATTTTGCGCGATGCGGGCAACGGCCCGGTTGTGTCATCGCTAGTGATATCGGTTTTGGTAGATGGAACAGACATAAAAGGCCCCTTTGCAATCAAGGCAATGGAGACCCAGTTCTGCGAGAGGCTGCTGATGAAAAATGCCGACCGGTAATGGGAAACCTGCCATGACAAACGGGGCGTACCCACAGTATCAAAACAGGTAAATATGCCGGCATCCGCACCATCCCTACGCCAGTATGAACTGGATCAGGTTCAAAGGGTCACTGCGCTGCAAAGCCAGCAGTTTCTCAGCCCCTTGTCGGGGCTCCCCAGGTGATCGATTGCAGGGTTACAAGTTATGCGGGTAATGTCAATTGGTGGAAAACACCCAAAACCTAGCGACCCGTCGCCAGCTCGCCATTTGACGCCGGAATACTGTCCTGACCGGCCTTGCGCGCCCGGCCCGTATGCCAGAATTCCGGGTCTTCGGTATAACCGCTAAACTCGTCGAGATGGATGTCTTCGGGCGGTTCGGGATGGATCGTGATATCCAGATCGGGATATTCCGCCCGGATGCTGTCCATCACCTGATGGCAGATGGTGTGCGATTCCCGCATCAGCATCCCGCCATCCATGATCAGTTCGATCTCGGCAAAGCGATGCACGCCCGATGACCGGGTGCGCAGACGGTGAATGCCGATCACGGACGCGTTTTTCATCGTCAGTTCGATGATCCGCTGGCTGTCCGATTCCGGCAATTCCTGATCCATCAGGACCGAAACCGAATTGCGCCCGACCTTGACCGCGGAATAAAGCAGGAAAAGCGCCACCATGCCGCCAATCGCCGGATCGGCCCAGTTCAGGCCGGAAAAACCGGCAACAAGGGCAACAATCACCGCCAGATTGGACAGGATGTCGCTGGTGTAATGCATCGAATCGGCGTCAACCGCCAACGACCCGGACATCCGCACCGCTTTTCGTTGCAGCAACACAAGCCCGACGGTCATGACAAGCGAGATCGACATGATCCACACGCCTTCAACCGCAAACCGGATCGGCTGTGGTTCGGCAAGCCGCGATCCGGCCTCCGCCAGAACCAGAATGGCCGCCCCGATCATGAAGGCAGACTGGAAAAGCCCCGCCAGCGGTTCGGCCTTGCCATGGCCAAAACGGTGATCGTGATCGGCCGGGCGCCATGCGCTTCGGACCGCCATGAAGTTGATCACAGACGTCCCGACATCAAGCATGCTATCAATCATCGAAGACAGAAGGCTGACGGAATCGGTCATGAACCAACCGGCGGCCTTGATGGCAATCAGCGTCGCAGCAATGACAATAGAGGCCGTGGTTGCCCGACGTGCCCATATTTCCCTTTGCGCGATGTCAATGACAGGACATTGACTCATGTTCTACAGACCCTTGGTCTTCAATTTCCGCTCGCTGATTGCGGTTTTATATCGTGAATTGGCGTAATATGTAATGACTATTGCCATACTTTGACCTTCGCCTGTGCAGCAAATAGCGCATATTTGATATTCCGCAAGGTTTTCAAACCAGACCGGAGCGACTATATCAGCCCCGCAGGCGGATAAGAGCAAACAACAGGCCCACTTATGATTGTTGAAATCGGACATTATGCCCTGGTGCTGTCACTCGTGGTGGCATTGGCACAGTCGACCATCCCGTTTCTGGCCGCATCGCGGCGTGATGTCGCACTTCTGAAAATTGCGCCACGTCTGGCGATTGCCTGCTTTGCCCTTGTCGGTACAAGCTTTGCCGCCCTGACATATGCCTATGTCACATCCGATTTCTCGGTCGTCAATGTGGTCGCCAACAGCCACACCTCCAAACCGCTGATCTATAAAATCACTGGCGTCTGGGCCAACCACGAAGGCTCGATGCTGCTCTGGGTGATGATCCTGACCCTGTTTTCGGCCGCGGTCGCTGGCTTTGGCCAGAACCTGCCGCCAAGCCTTCTGGCGCGCGTCGTTGGCGTCATGGGCTTGATTGCCCTCGGCTTCCTGCTGTTCATCCTCCTGACGTCTAACCCGTTCGAACGCGTGATTAATCCGCCGCTCAACGGCGAAGGCATGAACCCGCTGCTTCAGGACCCCGGCATCGCCATTCACCCGCCGTTCCTTTATCTCGGCTATGTCGGTTTCTCGGTGGCCTTTGCCTTTGCCGTTGCCGCACTCATCGAAGGCCGGGTTGATCCGGCATGGGCGCGCTGGGTCCGTCCCTGGACGCTGGCCGCATGGATGTTCCTGACCGCCGGGATCGGGCTTGGCTCCTGGTGGGCCTATTACGAACTCGGCTGGGGTGGCTGGTGGTTCTGGGATCCGGTTGAAAACGCATCCTTCATGCCGTGGCTGGCCGGAACCGCGCTTTTGCATTCGGCGATTGTCGTTGAAAAACGTGACGCGCTCAAAAGCTGGACGATCTTCCTGTCGATCCTTGCCTTTTCCTTCTCGCTGCTCGGCACCTTCCTTGTGCGGTCGGGCGCGCTGACATCGGTTCATGCCTTTGCCACCGATCCGACGCGCGGGGTGTTTATTCTGTTCCTGCTGTGTCTGACGGTGGGCGGGTCGCTGGCCCTTTATGCGTGGCGCGCGCCAACCCTGAAGGGCGGCGGTCTGTTTCAGCCGATCTCGCGCGAAGGCGCACTTGTTTTCAACAACGTGCTGCTCTCGATTGCCGCGGCCATGGTGCTGCTCGGCACCCTTTATCCGCTGCTGCTTGAAACCCTGACCGGTGAAAAGATTTCGGTCGGTGCGCCGTTCTTCAATTCCACCTTCGTTCCGATCATGACGCCCCTGATCATTGCCATGGCATTCGGGCCGATGATGCCTTGGAAACGTGCCGATCTGTTTGCGGTTCTGGGCAAGCTCAAAATCGCCATTGCCGCCGTGATCCTCGTTCTGATCGTCACCTACTGGCTTGCCGGTGGTCCGGCCTTTGCCCTGTTTGGCATGGGGCTGGCGATCTGGCTGTTTGTTGGAACGATGCTGGAATGGGCCGGACGGATCAAGCTTTTCCGCGAACCGCTCTCGACCAGCTTCCGCCGGATGCGCAATCTGCCACGCTCGGCACACGGCACCATGCTGGCTCATGCCGGGATGGCGATTGTCATTGCCGGGATCACCGGATCACAGGCATGGACAGAAGAATCGGTTCAATCGCTTGCCATCGGTGAAAGCACGGTTGTTTCGGGCCATACCTTCACACTCAGCAGCCTTCGCGAATATCAGGGGCCGAACTTCTTCGCCCGCGAGGCCACCATCACCATCGCAACCCCGGGCGAACGCACCATAACGCTTACCCCGGAAAAGCGCGTCTACACCGTCGAAGGCATGCCCACGACCGAGGCCGGAATCCGGTCCGGTTTCACCGGCGATATCTATGCTGTCATCGGCGATGAAGACGCCAGCGGCAAATGGGTGACGCGCTTCTATGTCAAACCGATGATCCCGTGGATGTGGGCCGGTGGCATCATCATGGTACTGGGTGGTCTGATGTCGCTCTCCGATCGTCGTTATCGCGTCGGTGCCCCTGCCCGCTCCACCAAAACGGTTCACACCGTACCCGCCGAATAGGATTCTCAATGACCATCTGGATTGTTCTTGGCGCCTTGACGGCTCTGGTGGCGGGTTACGTCCTCTGGCCGATCTTGCGAAATGCGCGTTCCGCCAGTGCCGATGCGGGTGATGATCACCTTGCCGACATGGACGAAGACGAACTGCAACGCGATCTTGCGGTTTACCGCGACCAGCTTGCCGAAATCGGCCGCGACATCGAACGCGGCGTTCTGACCGGCGAACAGGCCGACGCCGCCCGCACCGAAGTCCAGCGCCGCATCCTTGCCACCGATCAGCGCATCAGCACCCGCCAGAAATCCGGCGAGGCCGCAACGCGCATCTCCCGCCTGCGCCCGGCTGTTGCGATCTTTACCCTGCTTCTGTTTGTCGGCGGTATCGGCCTTTATCTGGACTTTGGCCGCCCCGACCTGCGTGATCGCCCCATTGCCAGCCGTACTGACGAAATCATGGCCGCCCGGCAGGCCAGCGAAAATGACGCCAGCCGCAATGACGCGCTGAACCGCGCCGTACAGGACCTGTCAAACCGCCTGCTTGAAAATCCCGATGACCTCAAGGGCTGGGAACTGCTTGGCGCCAGTCTGATGGCGCTTGGGCGCGCCGAAGAAGCCCAGACCGCCTTCCTCGAAGCGGTCAAGCAATCCGGTCGCGATGGTGATTATCTGGCGATGTATGCCGAAAGCGTCATCCGGGCGAATAACGGTCAGGTCAACACAATCGCCCGCGGCGCACTCGAAGAAGCCGCCCAATCCGGCAGCAAGGATCCCCGCATCCAGTATTTCCTCGGTCTTGCCGATGCGCAGAACGGCAATGTCGCTGCCGCGATTGATCGCTGGATCGTGCTGGTGAATGGTGCGCCGTCCGATGCCGGATGGCTTCCGATGGTGCTGGCCCGGATCGACGAAGCCGCCCTCGCCCAGGGGATCGACATTACAGGCCGGATCAAGATCACCCCGCCAATGGCCTCAAACGCCCCTGCCGGGCCCAGAGGACCCTCGCGCGAAGACATGGAAGCAGCCGCCGAAATGTCGCCCGAAGAACGTCAGGAAATGATCCTTGGCATGGTGTCCCAGCTGGCCGACAAGCTGGCGGAAAACCCGGAAAACCCCGAAGGCTGGGCCCGTCTGATCCGCGCCTATATGGTGATCGGCCAACCCGATCAGGCAAAGCAGGCCTATGACAATGCCCGACAGGTATTTTCCGATGATACCGATCTTCTGACCCGCTTTGCCGGGTTGGCCGATGAACTGGGCATCCCTGCGAATTGACCACGTGCCGCCCCGTGCGGCATGACCGGCCCCAAACGGCCACCATCATTCATCACCCAGAATCGAACGCACCGTGAAAAATCGCGGTGCGTTTTTTCTGTTTACACCCATACGAATGCAGCCAGCCAAACAATACGCAAGGATAGTGTTTTGATCAAACTTTCGCCTGTATCCTATTGATTTGGCGTTCTGTTTCCTCAAATTTGACCCGTTGAAAAAGTGAACCGGATTCAGAAATTTCAAACTTTCCCCCTAAAAGATTGAATTTATTCTGTCTTTTTCTTCAATTCCCCTAAAAGATTGACTATAATTCTCATCTATCAAAAGGGGGAGTTTCCGACATTCCCCATCCAAAAGAATAAGGACGTCGCATGATCGCCGGTGCAAGCGGGGCCGTAAGCAATTTGCTGCTGATAGAAGACAATCCGGGCGACGCCCGATTGGTTCAGGAAGCGCTCCGTGAATTCACCCACCCGGTTACGCTGCATCACGTCAAGGATGCGATGACCGCGCGCCAGTTCCTGCAACAGGATGGCCCTTATCGCAATGCGCCAAGGCCCCGCCTGATCCTGCTGGACCTGAACATGCCCCGCAAGGATGGCCGCGAAATGCTGCGCGAAATCCGGAATGATCCGTCATCCGCCTCGATCCCTGTGATCGTACTGACCACGTCGGGGGCCGAACATGATGTGGATCTGTGCTATGCGGCGGGGGCGAACTGCTATCTGCGCAAACCGGTCGATGTCACGGAATTCATCGAACTGATGAAGATGATCGAATCTTTCTGGCTCGGTCTTGCCCTGACCCCGTCCCCCTGATCCCGCCGCCGGTTGCGGCTACCCCCATCACGCTGCCCCGATCAGCCCTTCTGACATGCCAAAAGCAGAAAGGCCGCTGTCTGCACAACAGCGGCCTTTTTAACAAAGTCGAAGATCGATGATCAGTTGGACAGTGCGGCAATCTGCGCACGAGCAACCTCAAGCGCACGCTCGGCATTCGCCTTGTCATGCGCCGTGGTTGCCGCCTTCAGGTCCGCCTGCGCGGTCTCAAGACGTGCCTGGGCTTCATCGGCCTTGATATCGGAAACCGGAACCGCTTCTTCGGCCAGAATGGTGCAACGCTCGGGGTTAACCTCGGCGACGCCACCGGCAACGAAGATACGTTCGGAAACCTTGCCACCTGCATAGATGTCGATGACACCGGGGCGAATGGTCGAGATCATCGGCGAATGCTTCGGCAGCACGCCAAAATTCCCGTCCGTGCCCGGAACAACGACCATCTCGACCGGCTCGGATTTGAGCAGGGCAGACGGCGAAACAAGTTCCAATACAGTCGTATCAGTCATGACAGTCCTCTCTCCCGTATGGGAAGGGGGACCGAAGCTGCCTTAGGCAGCTTCGGCCATCTTCTTAGCTTTCTCGATGGCTTCTTCGATGGTGCCGACCATGTAGAATGCCTGTTCAGGCATGTGGTCATATTCACCAGCGCAGATGGCCTTGAATGCCTTGATGGTGTCTTCGAGCTGAACGAACACGCCCGGAGTACCGGTAAAGACTTCTGCAACGTGGAACGGCTGCGAAAGGAAACGCTGGATCTTACGGGCACGGGCCACGACCAGTTTGTCTTCTTCCGAAAGCTCGTCCATGCCGAGAATTGCGATGATGTCCTGAAGACCCTTATAGGTCTGAAGGATACGCTGCACTTCACGGGCGGTCTCGTAGTGTTCCTTGCCGATAACGCCCGGATCAAGCGCACGCGAGGTACTGTCGAGCGGGTCAACAGCCGGATAGATGCCAAGCTCGGCAATCTGACGGTTGAGCGTCGTGGTCGCATCAAGGTGGGCAAACGAGGTTGCCGGTGCCGGGTCGGTCAAGTCATCGGCAGGGACGTAAATGGCCTGGACCGAGGTAATGGAACCTTTTTTGGTCGAGGTGATACGTTCCTGAAGCGCACCCATGTCGGTTGCCAGTGTGGGCTGATAACCCACGGCAGACGGGATACGACCCAGAAGTGCCGACACTTCCGAACCCGCCTGGGTAAAGCGGAAGATGTTATCGACGAAGAACAGAACGTCCTGGCCTTCTTCATCACGGAAATATTCCGCAATCGTCAGACCGGTCAGGGCGACACGTGCACGTGCTCCCGGGGGTTCGTTCATCTGGCCATAAACCAGTGCGGCTTTGGATGCACCTTCCGGGTTGATAACGCCCGAATCCATCATCTCGTGATAGAGGTCGTTACCTTCACGGGTACGTTCACCAACACCAGCGAAAACCGAATAACCGCCGTGGCCTTTTGCCACGTTGTTGATCAGTTCCATGATGAGAACGGTTTTACCCACGCCCGCACCGCCGAACAGACCGATTTTACCACCCTTGGTGTACGGCGCGATCAGGTCGATGACCTTGATGCCGGTAACCAGAATTTCGGTGTCGGTTGACTGATCGGTGAAGGACGGTGCTTCACGGTGGATCGGGGAGGTCATTTTCGCGTTGACCGGACCACGTTCGTCGACCGGCTCGCCGATGACGTTCAGGATACGACCAAGGGTTTCCGGACCAACCGGAACCAAGATCGCGTCACCGGTATCAATGACTTCCTGACCGCGACGCAGACCTTCGGTGGTGTCCATCGCGATGGTACGGACGGCATTCTCACCAAGGTGCTGTGCAACTTCAAGAACCAGACGCTGGCCGTTGTTGTCAACATGCAGCGCGTTCAGAATGGGAGGCAGATCGCCGTCGAATTTAACGTCGACGACGGCGCCCATAACCTGGGAAATTTTCCCCGCCTTCTTGTTCGCCATAGGTATTGTCTCCTGCTCGGACAAAACTATCCGTTAGTTCCTGCGACCCGCTTACAAAGCCTCGGCGCCGGAAATGATTTCAATCAGTTCGTTGGTGATCTGGGCCTGACGTGAGCGGTTGTACTGGATGCTCAGTCGGTCGATCATATCGCCGGCATTGCGGGTTGCGTTATCCATCGCGGACATACGCGCACCGTGCTCGGATGCACTGCTTTCCAGCATCGCACCGAAAATCTGGACCCCGACATTACGCGGCAGCAGATCAGCCAGAATGGCTTCTTCGGACGGCTCATATTCATAAACCGCAGAAGAACCGGTAGCTTCTTCCTGCCCGTCGGCTTCCGGCACCGCGAACGGTACCAGCTGCTGTTCGGTCACGACTTGCGAAATTGCTGACACGAACTTGTTATAGAAGATCGAGCAGACGTCAAATTCGCCTTCTTCGTACAGCGCCAGAACTTTGTCAGCAACGTCGGTAGCAGCAGAGAAATCAATCCCCTTCTTGCCCTCGACGCCAGTATACCGGGCGACAATCGCGTCACCAAATTCACGCTTGAGCGCATCGGCACCCTTGCGGCCAACACAGATCAGCTTCACCGTTTTGCCAGCCGCGCGAAGGGCGCGGACCTTGATACGGGTCGCTTTGATGATCGATGCGTTGAAACCACCGCAAAGGCCACGGTCCGCGGTAAAGACGACGAGCAGATGCACATCATCCTTGCCGGTACCTGCCAGAAGCTTCGGTGCCCCCTGTGCGCCACCAACCGCGGCTGCAAGCCGTCCCAGCATCGTCCCCATGCGATCCGCATAGGGACGGGCTGCTTCTGCTGCATCCTGCGAACGGCGGAGCTTGGAGGCCGCCACCATCTTCATCGCCGAAGTAATTTTCTTCGTCGATTTGACGCTGGCAATGCGCGAGCGCAGATCCTTCAAACTAGCCATTGCGTTTCCTCCTTCGCCTAAATTTCAGACTTACGCGAAGGTTTTCGCGAACTTGTCGAGGAACGCTTTGAGCTTCGTTTCGGTGGCTTCCGAAAGAACCTTCTCGGTGCGGATCGCATCAAGAATGTCAGAACCGGTCGAACGGATATCGTTCAGGAACTGTTCTTCGAAAGCACGAATTTTGCCAACTTCCACACCGTCAAGGTAACCCTTCACACCGGCATAGATCACAACAACCTGTTCTTCCACTTTAAGCGGCGAATACTGCGGCTGCTTGAGCAGTTCCGTCAGACGTGCGCCACGTGCCAGCAGTTTCTGGGTCGCCGGATCAAGATCCGATGCGAACTGTGCGAAAGCTTCCATTTCACGATACTGGGCAAGTTCCAGCTTGATCGAACCGGCAACCTGTTTCATTGCCTTGATCTGCGCGGACGAACCCACACGCGAAACCGACAGACCAACGTTCACAGCCGGGCGAACGCCCTTATAGAACAGGTCGGTTTCAAGGAAGATCTGACCGTCGGTGATCGAAATCACGTTGGTCGGAATAAACGCCGAAACGTCGTTACCCTGGGTTTCAATAACCGGCAGAGCGGTCAGCGAGCCAGCGCCGTTTTCGTCATTCATTTTCGCAGCACGTTCCAGCAGACGGGAGTGCAGATAGAAAACGTCGCCCGGGAAAGCTTCACGTCCCGGCGGGCGGCGAAGAAGCAGCGACATCTGGCGATAGGCAACAGCCTGTTTCGACAGATCATCATAGAAGATGGTGGCATGCATGCCATTGTCGCGGAAATATTCACCCATTGCGCAGGCAACGAACGGCGCCAGGAACTGCATCGGCGCCGGATCAGAAGCGGTCGCGGCAACAACGATGGTGTTTTCCATAGCACCACGTTCTTCAAGAACCTTAACAACCTGTGCAACGGTCGAACGTTTCTGGCCAACCGCAACATAGATGCAGAACATCTTGTCGCTGTCGGATTTCGCTGCATCGTTCACCGGCTTCTGGTTCAGGATGGTGTCGATGATGATCGCGGTTTTACCGGTCTGACGGTCACCAATGATCAGCTCGCGCTGGCCACGGCCAATCGGGATCAGCGAGTCAATCGACTTGATACCGGTCTGGACCGGCTCATGAACCGATTTGCGCGGGATGATGCCCGGTGCCTTGACGTCGGCAAGGCGACGTTCTTTCGCACCCAGTTCACCTTTACCGTCGATCGGATTGCCAAGCGCGTCAACAACGCGGCCCAGCAGCTCCTTGCCAACCGGCACGTCAACGATGGCACCGGTACGCTTGACCTGGTCGCCTTCCTTGATGGTACGGTCGGAACCGAAAATAACGATACCGACATTGTCTTCCTCAAGGTTCAGGGCCATGCCCTTAATGCCACCCGGGAAGTCGACCAGTTCACCGGCCTGAACATTGTCAAGACCATGAACACGGGCGATACCGTCACCGACAGACAGAACCTGACCGACTTCGGCAACTTCGGCTTCAGCGCCAAAATTGGCGATCTGATCCTTAAGAATAGCGGAGATTTCCGCGGCGCGGATTTCCATCACGCAACCCCTTTCATAGCGAGCTCGAGCTTCTGCAATTTGGTACGAAGCGAGGCATCAAAAACCCGGGAACCGACCTTGACGACAAGGCCGCCAAGAACCGCCGGATCGACATTCAGGTCCACTTTGACAGTGGCACCGACAACTTCTTTAAGAGCGCCGGTAACGGCTTCGATTTGCTCTTTCTTCAGCTCGGAAGCCGACGTCACCTGTGCGGTCACTTCGCCTTTGAAAGCTGAGAGCATGGAAAGGTAGGAACTGATAACATCCGGCAGAACGAAAAGGCGGCGTTTCTGACACAGAACGCCAACGGTCTTCTTGGTCAACTCGGAAACGCCAAGCTTGTCCAGAAGGGCCGCCATTGCCTTGGCCTGCACATCCCGGGAAATCACGGGACTACGGAGCACATTCCGCAGGTCATCGCTTTCGACGATGGCCTGGTCGAGCAATTCAAGATCGCTTTTGACAGCATCAAGCGCATCGGCCGACTGGGCCAATTCGAATAATGCTGTGGCGTAACGCCCTTGAAGCCCGGTCGCGGCAGTATTTTGGGACACCGGTGAAAGCCCTCAATTCTGGTTATGAGAACGACTCGGATACGTATAAAAAAATGGTCTCTCGGAAGGTGTTCCCGCCGAGAAGCGAGCGTTTGGTATCACATGTCCATGACAGGGGCAACCCCCGCGCAACGCCATTTGGGCGGTCTTTTTCATTCTTTACTGAAGTTGGGGCAAAACAGCCCCGGATCGCTCGCGTTTCGAGGCTTTTTACAACTATTTTATAATGCCGCCTCTCCCGCCATCGGCGGATTCTGCCTTTGGGAAATCACCTCTAAGGAACGAATCCCCGATTTTTTCGACGATGTCGTCCGTACAACCCCTGATCGATAACCGTTTTTTCCGATCAAAAAGTGTAATCGACATCACATTCGAACCTTCCCGGCGTCAATTCCGGACACCCATGTCATCCCCAAGGAGGTTCAAATGAAACTGCCCTCGATGTCCCCTCTGGCCGGCCTGCTGATTGCAGGCCTTGCCCTGCTGCTTCCGATCAATGCCTTCGCGTGTAGCAACGGCTATTTCCGTTTTGTCGAAACCGGCACCGCCAGCCCCTTCGTGCCGTCCGCCTCGCGCGCCTATTACGATGATCAGGATCAGGCCGGAACCGCAATTTCCGTTTTTGTCGATCTGACATCGGCGGATTACAGGGCCATGGCTGATAGCCGCCTCAATGCATTCGGCGGTAAAACCACGGTTTACAAAATCGCCTGCGATGCCGTGACCGCCCCGCTGTCCGAAACCCCGGCCGAAGACGTGCCCTCCGATAGCTGGATGAGCCCGGAGGGCATCACCCCCACCCACGTCTATCTCGAAGCTGACAATTTCAACAGCGCCACCGTCGGCTCCAAAAAGCAATCCATCCCGGCCTGGCTCACCAGCAAGTCCAGCAAGGTCTACAGCGCCAACTGATATCATCGCGCCGGGTCACCCTACCGGTGGCCCGATCCGCCAATCAGGGTCGGGACCCTAGATATGCGATCCGGTGCCATCGCCCTTGGCCGACCATTGGCGCGCCCGGTTGATCGCCATTTTCGCCTGCACTTCATGATCAAGGTCCAGACCGAACTGATCGACCAGCCGATACAGCAAAATCATCACATCCGCCGCTTCGCGCCCGATTTCCGAAAGATCGCGGTCAACAACCGCTTCATCAAGCTCTTTCATCTCCGTCATCGCACGCGTGACAAGCGCACGGGGATCGGCCACCGGGCCAAAAATCTTTTCGGCCCAGTCACATATGCTTTGCTGGCTTTCGCGCAGGCTTGTTGAATTTTTAACATTCGTCATCAAATCTTATCCATGGAATTTAAAAATCTGGGCTATCCATAACCCGCAAGCATGACGGGAGACAATATATGGCGCGATGCCGGGATTTCGTGCTTTTGGCGGGGTCGTTCCGATATCACCTGCCGGGTAAATGTACCCTGATCGCGGCATTGTTGATTGCGGCCTTTGCAACCACCGCCCCTGCCCGCACCCTGATCATCGAAGGCCTGTCCGAAGCCCCGCTGAAATGGATGGTCGACCGTGATCCGCGTGGCATTGATATCGACATCATGACCGAAGTGCTCAACGATATGGGCATCACCGATTACCGCTTTCAGCTTGTCGATAATGGCCGCCGCCTTTTGCACAATGCCCAGACCGGCAGCAGCGACATCATCCTGACCCTTTCGCAAAACGCCGAACGCAGCCAGTATCTGCACTATCCCGACGAAGCCCATCTTCTGCTCGATTGGCGCTTTGCCGTGCGGATTGAAGACCGGGACCGGATCACGTTTAATGATTTTTCCGATCTGGCGCGCCACCGCGTCGGGGCGGCGGCGGAATATTCCTATACCGATACCTTCTGGCAATCGGGGCTTGATATCGAAATCGTCGCCAAAAACGATCTGCTGATCCCGATGCTGCTGGAAAACCGTTTTGATGTCGTGCCGGTCAATTACCTCAGCACGCTTTACGAAACCCTGCGCAACGGGCAACGCGAAAAAATCGCCTTCATCTATCCGCCGCTTCGCCGCGCGCCCTATTATAACGTGTTTTCAAAGGCGTCGGATTACCCGGACAAGGACGCGTTTCTCAAACGCTATGACCAGATCATCCGCGAAATGCGCGATGATGGCCGCCTCGCCACCATCTTTCAGGATTACCTCGGCCCGGATGGGCTCGACTGGTGGCAGTCCCAATATCAGAACTGAATCCGAACCGACCCTACATAAAGCTGTAAGGATCGATATCGATCTGCACCCGGACACTGCCCGGTGTTTTCACCTTTGATAACCAGTCATGGATCATCGCCTGCAACCGCACCTGTTTATCGGCCCGGATCAGGAACCGTCTGCGATACCGCCCGCGCAGCAACGATAACGGGGCCGGGGCCGGTCCCAGAACGACAATGCCATCACCCCTTGGTGCCGCCCGGCCAATCCGCCATGCGGCTTCGTCGACCTCGTTTTCCTTTTTCCCCGAAATGATCAGGGCGGCCAACCTTCCATGCGGCGGCATGCCATGCGTCATGCGCTGGGATAATTCAACCTCGTTAAACGCATCGCGGTCGCCCGCCGCAATCGCCTTGATCACCCGGTTGGACGGGTCGGCGGTCTGCAACAACACCATGCCGGGCCGATCCCCGCGTCCGGCCCGCCCGGCCACCTGCGTCATCAACTGATAACTGCGTTCGGCCGCGCGCAGATCCCCGCCCGCAAGGCCAAGATCGGCATCGACCACCCCCACAAGGGTCAGCATCGGGAAATGATAACCCTTGGCCAAAATCTGCGTGCCGATCAGCAAATCAACCTCGTGATTATGCACCCGATTGACAAGCTCTGCCGCCGCCTTTGGCCCGGCGATATTGTCCGATGTCGCGACCTCGATCCGGATTTGCGGGAATGTCTCGACCGCTTCCTCATAAAGCCGCTCCACCCCCGGCCCGCACGCCGCAAGCTTTTCCTCCGCCCCGCAGGCCGGGCAGCTATCGGGTGCCTTGGCCTGATAACCGCAATGATGGCATTGCAATTTGCCCCATGCCCGATGCTCCACCAGCCACGCCGTACAGTTCGGGCACTGGAACCGATGCCCGCAGGCCCGGCAAAGCGTTAGCGGCGCATAACCCCGCCGGTTTAAGAACAGCATCGCCTGCTCCCCGGCGGCAAATGTTTCCGCCAGCCGCTTTTTCAAGGTCGGCGTGATCCAGCGTTGCCGCTCCGGCCTGTCCTGCCGGATATCGACAATCTCGACACTTGGCAAAACCGCCATGCCGTGGCGTTCCGAAAGCTCGACCCGCTCATACCGCCCGGCTTCGACATTCGCCAGGGTCTCAAGCGACGGGGTGGCGGACGCCAGAATCGCCGGAATACCGCCCAGATGCGCACGCGCCACCGCCATGTCACGCGCATGATAAATCACGCCGTCTTCCTGCTTGAACGCATGTTCGTGTTCTTCATCCACCACGATCAGGCCCAGATTGGCATAGGGCAGAAACAGTGCGGAGCGCGCCCCGACCACAAGCTTTGCCGATCCATCGGCCACCGCCCGCCATGTATCGCGTCGCCGCGCCTGCCCGACTTCGGAATGCCAAAGCGCCGGCTCAACGCCGAATCGGTCGCGGAACCGCTGCAACCATTGCGCCGAAAGGGCGATTTCCGGCAACAGGACCACCACCTGCCGTCCCGCCTCCAACGCGGTTCGGATTGCCTCGAAATAAACTTCGGTCTTGCCCGACCCGGTCACACCATCAAGCAACGTGACCGAAAACCCATCCCCCGCCACCTTGGCACACAGCATGTCTGCCGCGCGTTCCTGTGCCTCCGACAAATGCGGGCGCGCAATATCAAGGTCGGGGTCGTCAAACGGCGATGGCGGGGTGACCATCAAACGCCGGACGACGCCTGCTTCGACCAGCCCCTTGATCACGCTGGCCCCGGCACCGGTTTCGCGCATGATATCAGCCTGTTCCATCGGCGGATGGTCACGCAAAAACGCCATCACCCGCTTGCGCGGCGGCGTCATGCGAAGGCTGCTTTCGCCATCGCCTTCCCCTTCTGCCGGATCGGCAAGGGTAAATCTGAAAATCGGCTTTGGCGGCTCCAGCGCATCAGAAACACTCATCGCCATGCGCAACACCGCCCCCTGCGGCGCCATGGTATAGGCCGACACCCAATCGACGAACTTTCGCGTTACATCGGTCATTGGCGGTGCCTGCAAAACGCCATAAATTTCGCGCAGCTTGGCCGGATCGACGTCGCCCCTGGCCTTACCCCAGACGACGCCGCGCTGGGTTTGACGGCCCAGTGGAATTTCGACAAAGTCGCCGGGCTGAACGCTCAACCCTTCGGGGACAAGATAATCATACGGGCCCGCCAAGGGCAGCGGCGGCAGAACACTGATCGTTTCACCCGTCACCTGAAAGGCCGGATCATCACCAAACAGATTTCCCGATATGGCCTTTGCGGCGCTCATATATTATAAACCCCGTCAGGATGCCTCTGGGTTGGTCGCATGATTATGCATAACCGGCTTGTGGCACAAAAGAAAACGGTCCCACAGCACTGGGCGTCTGGTACCGTCATTTGAATGGAACCGGACCCTATCAGCTAACCGCATCATCGAACAACGATCTTCAAAAGCTCCTGAGCAGGAAATCCAATGAAGTTTTTCATCGACACCGCCGACATCGACGCAATCCGCGAAATCGCCAAATCCGGCCTCGTTGATGGCGTGACCACCAACCCGTCGCTTGTTGCCAAAACCGGCCGCTCGTTCCTTGATCTGATCAAGGAAATCTGTGACGTGGTTGACGGCCCGGTCAGCGCCGAAGTTGCCGCGACCGACTATGAAACCATGGTTGCCGAAGGCCGCAAACTTGCGAAAATCGCCGACAATGTCGTCGTCAAGCTGCCGCTGACCCCGGACGGGCTCAAAGCCTGCCGCACCTTCACCGACGAAGGCATCCAGACCAACGTCACCCTTTGCTTCTCGGTCGGTCAGGCCATTCTGGCCGCCAAGGCCGGTGCGACCTATGTGTCGCCGTTCGTTGGCCGCCTTGACGATATTTCGTCCGATGGCATGCAGCTGATTGCCGACATCGCCGAAGTTTACAACAACTACCCGAACTGGCAGACCGAAATCCTCGTAGCGTCCGCACGCGGCCCGCAGCATGTTGTCGATTCGGCCCGTCTGGGTGCCGACGTCGTCACCATCCCGCCGCAGGTTCTTGGCCAGCTGTTCAAACACCCGCTGACCGACAAGGGCCTTGAAACCTTTGTCGCCGATTGGGCAAAAACCGGCCAGTCGATCCTCTAAGACCGACAAATTCGGCCAAGGATCAGGTTTATCACCGGTCCTTAACACGCATTTAACCCGGCAGCCCGCATTGTGGCTGCCGGGTTTTTCGTTTCACTGCAAATTACCGGATCAGATGGAAAAGACAGCATTGCGCGCCGACGACGTCGCGGCCTACCTCGCCGAACATCCCGACTTTTTTGCCAACCGGCCGGACCTGCTTGACAGCCTCGACATGCCGGTGCGCGAACTGGGCTCAGGCATTGCCGACATGCAGCAATATGTCGTCACCCGCCTGCGTGATGAACGCGAAAAGCTGCGCGGCGCCACAAGCGAACTGATCAATATCTCCAAATCCAACCTCGAAACCCAAAGCCGCATCCATCGTGCGGTTCTGGCGCTTCTGAATGCCCGCGGGTTCGAGGTTTTCGTCGAAGCCCTTCAGGACCTTGTGCCCGAACTGCTTGATCTTGACGCCATCGCATTGTGCTTTGAAGAAAGCGAAGACGCCACGGTGCCGCGTTGCGGCGGTCGTGTCCGTCGTCTGACCGCCGGTGCGGTTGATCAGGTTCTGGGCGAAGAAAACGATGTCTGGCTTCTGCCCGACAATGCCGGGGACGAGGCGATTTTTGGCCCGCAGGCCGATAATATCCGCTCCGCCGCCATTGTCCGCGTCGCACCCTTTTATGGCGATCCGGTCGGGATTGTCGCCTTTGGCGTCGCCGAACCCGATTATTTCAGCCCGGCACAGGCTCATGACCTGATCATGTTCCTCGCCTCCGTGATCGAATTTGGTGTGCGTCGATGGCTGACACCGGCGCAATGAATAAGGGGCTTATGGCCCTGACCCTGCCCGAAGATGTGCGCGATGCCATTGCCGACTGGCGGCAATGGCTTTCCGCCGAACGGCGCGCCTCCGATCACACCACCGAAAATTATCTCGCCGATCTCTATTCCTTCCTTGGTTTTGTCCGGGGGCATAAGGGCGACACACCCGATATTACCGTTCTTCTGCAATTAAACCCGCGCGACTTCCGAAGCTGGCTTGCCCGGCGCAGCATGGATGGCATGGCCAAAAGCTCGACCGCGCGCGCCCTATCATCACTGCGCAATTTCTATCGCTTCCTGGATCGCACCGGACGCGGGCAAAATGCTGCGGTCAATTCGATCCGCAATCCGAAACTGCCGCAATCGGTCCCCAAACCGCTTAGCCCGCAGGATGCCATCGCCGTCCTTGATAATGCCGGCGCGTGGCAGGATGAACCGTGGCTTGCCAAACGCAACCTCGCCCTGTTCACCCTGCTTTATGGCTGCGGGTTGCGCATATCCGAAGCACTGGACCTTAACGCCAATCAACGCCCGACGGGCGATTCGATGGTCATCACCGGCAAGGGCAACAAACAGCGCCTTGTCCCGGTCCTGCCGATCGTGCGCGACGCGATCGAGGATTATGTCCACACCTGTCCCTATGCCCCGAACGGCAATGAACCGCTATTCGTCGGTGCACGTGGCGGGCGGCTGGTCGCACAGGTCGCGCAACGCGAAATGCGCAAAATTCGCGGCCTCCTGAACCTGCCCGATACCGCGACCCCGCACGCCATGCGCCATTCCTTTGCCACCCACCTTCTGGCCGGTGGCGGTGATCTGCGCACCATTCAGGATCTGCTCGGCCACGCCTCGCTCTCGACCACCCAACGCTATACCTCGGTCGATACCGAACGCCTGATGGCCGTCTATCAGGGGACCCATCCCCGTGCGCGGCGTTGATCTTCCGCTACATCTCTCAAGAACGTTTACCGCCTTCATGCGTTACGGACAAAGCAACCCATCATAAACGGGAGTCCGCCATGAAGCTTTTCCGAAGCCGCCGCTTTGACGCATCCTCACGCCACCGCCAGGTCTATAGCGCCTATGAAATCGCCTATACCTCGGTCGACTGGCTGGCTGCGGTGCTGTTTACCATCGGCAGCATCATGTTCCTCTATGATGACCTGATGAAGGCCGGAACTTGGCTTTTCATCATCGGGTCGGTGTGTTTTGCCCTGCGGCCATCGATCCGGCTGGCGCGTGAACTGCATCTTGCCCGGTTGGGCGAAGCCGTCATGGAGCCCGGCAATTCCCCTGATTACCGCCGGGGCTGATGCCCCTTTCCCGGCAGGATTTCCACAATCGCGAAATTTGGGGTTCTTCGAAACGGCATTTCCCCCTTACACTGCGGGCAACTTGTTGAAATTCATCGGAGGAACCCCATGATCCTGCGCTCCAGCGACCCGTCACCCTTCGGCCGCAAGGTCAAAATCGTCGCCAAAATTCTTGGCATTTACGATCAGCTCACCATCGAAATGTCCAATACCAATGATCCGGAAGACACCCTGCGCAAACAGAACCCGCTGGGTAAAATTCCGATCCTGATCCTTGATGATGGCCGCAAGATTTTCGATAGCCGCGTGATCTGCGAATATCTTGACGCACAGGTCGATGGCATCACCCTGCACCCGACCGAAAGCGACGCCCGGTGGGAGGCATTGACCCTTCAGGCGCTTGGCGATGGCATCATCGATGCCTCGATCCTGCAGGTCTACGAACACCGCATGCGCCCCGAAGAAAAACGCTCCGCCGACTGGCTTTCCTATCAGTCGGACAAGGTCAAACGCGCCATGGATCACCTTGACGCCAACCCGCCGTCGCTTGCCGGTGACCTGACCATCGGCCATGTCGCGGTTGCCTGTGCGCTGGGTTATCTTGATCTGCGCTTTGATGGCAAATGGCGCGAAACTTACGCCGCCCTCGTCACATGGCTCGATGCCTTCCGTGCCCGCGTCCCGGCCTTTGACGCCACGATTTTCAAAGGCTGACACCCCGTTCAAAGCCCCCGGTGCGGGTTAACCACCTTGCACCGGGCCGCTTTCGGATGATATCGCGATTTCACCCTCACCGCCCGGAGAACAAGAATAAATGTCCCGCCTTAACAGCGTCATCCGCCGCCTGCAGGCCCAGCGCGACTGCCTGAATGCCGCCGCCGAAATGATCAAGGACCATGACGGTATTGTTCTTGAAATCGGGCTTGGCAATGGCCGCACCTTCGATCATTTGCGTGAAATCATGCCGGATCGCGAAATCTTTGTCTTTGACCGCCAGATCGCCGCCCACCCGAAATGCATCCCCGATGACGATCACCTGTTTCTGGGTGACATTTTCGAAACCCTGCCAATGGCGGTTGAACGCTTCGCTGGCAAGGTCGCCCTCGTCCATTCCGATGTCGGAACGGGGGACGAGGCGCTCAACGCCAAAATCGCCTCTTTCATCGGCAAAACCCTGCCTGCGGCCCTGATCAAGGGCGCGATTGTCGCCTCCGATCAGAAAATCGACGTGCCCGGCACCATCGCCGAACCGCTCCCCGAAGGCGTCCCGCAGGATCGCTATTTCTTCCGCCGTTATCAGGGCTAAAACCAAAACCGCCCCCCATCAGGAATTCCACCCGTGTCCAGCACCAACGCCCCTGCCCCCTCATCCCCCAGCGGCTCCAATATGTCCGAGGCCGAGGCATTCCTTGCCAAATACCCCGATGTCGAGGCCATCGACATCATCCTGACCGATTTTCACGGCATCGGACGCGGCAAGATGATCCGCCGTCACGAGCTTGAAGGCATCTATAAATCCGGGCGCGGATTGCCGACCTCGATCTTCGGGCAGGACGTCACGGGCGAGGATGTTGATGATTGCGGTCTGGTGCAGACCGGCGGTGGCGGCGATGGTCGTTGCTGGCCAGTACCCGGAACACTTGGCTATCTGCCCCACACGGGCCGGGGGCAGCTTCTGATCAGCATGTATAACGAGGACGCAACCCCGCACGATGTCGATCCGCGCAATGTGTTCCTCACTCAGGTCAACCGCGCCAATGCCCTTGGCTTTGCCCCAATGGGCGCGTTCGAACTGGAATTTTATCTGGTGGACCGCGATGCCGACGCGGGCGGGCTTTATCACCCGGCATCCTACGCCATGACCAAACGCCGGTCACCCCTTCGCAACACCATGTCGGTCGATGAAATCGATGAAATGTCGCCGCTGTTTGATGCGGTGTACGAAGGGGCGAAGCATCTTGATCTGACGCTTGAAACCCTGATTTCCGAATATGGTCCGGGCCAGTATGAAATGACCATCCGCTATCGCGATCTGATGCGGGCTGCTGATGACGTCATCATCGCCAAACGCCTGATCCGCACCTGCGCACGCCGTTTCGGGATGGAAGCCGTCTTTATGCCCAAACCGTTCGGCAACGAAGCCGGTTCTGGCATGCATCTGCATCTGTCACTGGCGGACGAAAACGGCAATAACCTGTTTGCCGATCAGGCGGACGGGAGCTTGAGCCCCCTTATGCTCAACGCCATCGGCGGCATTCGCGGCACGATTGGCGAAACCATGCTGATCCTGGCCCCCTTCATGAATTCATGGCGCAGATTTGCGTCCGCCATGTATTCCCCGGCATCCGATGACTGGGGTGTTGAAAACCGCACCGTGGCGCTGCGTGTGCCCGGCACACCGGGCAAGACGCGGCATTTCGAACACCGCATCGCGGGCGTTGATGCCAATCCCTATCTCGTCGCCGCCGTAACCCTTGGGGCGGCCCTTGACGGCATCGAACACAAAACCGATCCCGGCAAACCAAGCACCGATGAAATCGGCCATGACAAAGCCCCGAACGACCTGCCGCGCCATTGGCTAGACGCCATTGACCGCTTCGGTGCGTCCGATTTCAACAAACGCACACTGGGCGAACGCTTCCACACCGCCTTCACCCGCATAAAGCAGGCAGAATACGAACATATGGTACTCAAGGTCAGTGCGGCGGAATGGGAATATTACGGGTTTTCGGTCTGATTGATGCGGGGCGGTTTACCGGTCAGGCTTTCCTGACCGGGGACCAGAATCAGAAGACGCGTTTGGCGCGGTTGTTTGATTTGTGCGCTGAAAACGCCACCCGCGGGCGGGAATCCATCATTTTCTGATCGCGCAGATGGGCGACTTCAAGATCACGCGGATCAACATTCATCATGCGGATATCGCCCGCACGGTCCGCATTGGCATGCAGGTGCATCTTGGTCGAAACCCACTGATAGGTCGGATAGGTCACGTTTTCCGGAAGCGATTCTTCGGTAATCACCTTATAGGCCCCGGCGGGCAGCACTTCTGCCAGACCGCGCAGACTGAACGGCCGCGCGAAATTCAGGATTTTCGATGTGGTACGGTTTGTCAAAATAGCTCCTAGCGCGCAGATGCGCATTGGTTAAGAAAAACGACAGGAATCAATCCCGTCGCCAAATAACCGCAGTTTATTTCAGGTGTATGCAGGCACGCGGAAACGGATTTTATTCTTCAAAAAATCAACGCCCCAAAAATATCCGATGAGTTTTTGAACAAATAAAATTTGCGATTCTGGTAAATCGCGAAAATATCCCGCCGATTTTTACTTATATGAATCGATTTCGATATTTTACAACGAACTTATTTTTATTTTTACGTCATCATGGAATCGGCACAGAAAACCATCGCCCGAAAATGATCCGGCGCGCAGTTCCCCGATAGTCTTTTGCGATTTATTTATCCGGTTCTTTATCTGGCATTCCCCATCACCGTCAGACGGGGCCATTGTCCGGACCGGACAGGTGATGCTGTCAGTAACTCAGATCCAGACCAAGCATATTGCCAAGCCCGAAGGTAACGAGCCCAAGGACCAGAACCGCCAACACGAAGATTGCCACCATCTTGGCAGTCGCAATCAGCACCTTCCGCCTGCCGATCTTCTTTCCCTGATCGTAATGCCACTTGATGGCAAAGAACATGCCCGTGCCCAACGCGACACCCTTGAACGTACCAAAGGCTATAGGGACCCAATCCATATCAAAGACTCTCATCTGCATCAGCTGCGCGTGTTATGCCCCCATCCCGGACAAATGCACACTTCCCGTTCTGCAACGCAGATATGTAGCAGCAGGTCGCGGCTGCCCCGCGATTATAGGCCGGGCGGTTATATTACGGTGAAGTGCCCTTCAACAAAGATCACCGTCACCGCCCAATTCCTTGCCATCCCGGCCCAATGGCGATATTGAGGTTTCAAACTGTCATTAACTTGCAATGCCGGGACCCGCTGCTTATCTCCGGCTTGCAACAGGCGAGATGAGACGACGCCATGAACCAGATTGCCACCATCGCCGAGGCCGCGCCCGGCGCAATGTCTGAAATGCAGATTGATCCGACCCTTGATCTTGAAGCGGAAATCGCCCGCCTCAAGAAAGAGAAAAACGCGATCATTCTGGCCCATTATTATCAGGACGGAGAAATTCAGGATCTGGCCGACTTTGTCGGTGACAGCCTTGATCTGTCGCGCAAGGCCGCCGAAACCGATGCCGATGTCATCGTGTTCTGCGGTGTGCGTTTCATGGCCGAGGTCGCCAAAATCCTCAGCCCGAACAAAACCGTGCTGCTGCCCGATTCAAAGGCCGGCTGCTCGCTCGAAGATTCGTGCCAGCCCGAACCGTTCCGCAAATTCCGCGAACAGCATCCCGATCACGTGTCGGTCACCTATATCAACTGCTCGGCCGAGGTAAAGGCCGCCTCCGATATCATCGTGACCTCGTCGAACGCGGCTGAAATCATCGATCAGATCCCGCTTGATAAACCGATCCTGTGGGCACCGGACCGTCACCTTGGCACGTACCTTGCAAAAAAAACCGGCCGTGACATGACGCTGTGGAACGGCTCATGCATCGTGCATGAACAGTTTTCCGAACGCGAATTGATCCGCCTTAAAACCCAGAATCCGGATGCCAAAATCGCCGCCCACCCGGAATGCCATGACGGCATTCTCAAACATGCCGATCACATCGGATCGACCCGCGCCATTCTGGAATATGTGATCAACGGCCCGGATCAGAAATACCTGATCGCGACCGAACCCCACATCATCCATCAGATGGAAAAAGCCGCCCCGCACAAGGAATTCATTCCCGTGCCCGGTGCCGATGGGTCATGTGCGTGCAATAACTGCCCGTTCATGGAACTGAACACACTTGAAAAGCTTTATCTGTGTCTGGTCAATAACGGCCCGCAGATCATCATGCCCGAAGATTTGCGTGTTGCTGCGGTCAAACCGCTTGAACGGATGCTGGAAATGTCAAAGGGCATTCCGCTGAAAAAAGAAAACGCGGCCTAATTCGACCTTATCAACAGCCCCGCAGAAATCTCGTTTCGCGGGGCTGTTTTCCATCCCCCTCCCCCAAAAAGATGCGCCCCACCATGACCGTCCTGACCCAGGCTGAAATTTCCGAATTCATCGACCGCGCCTTTGCCGAGGATATCGGCCCCGGTGACATCACATCGGACAATGTCATTCCCGCCGATGCGCGCCTGCGCGTCGCGCTTGAAACGCGCGAGGATATTGTGGTCGCCGGTCTGGATATCGCCCTTGAATGTTTCCGCAAACTGGTCCCCGATGCCAAAATCACCAAACAGTGCGAAGACGGCGATGCGATTGCCGCCAAGGACGTGCTGGCCGTGGTCGAAGGCAATGCACGCGGCATCCTGACCGCGGAACGCACCGCACTCAATACCCTGCAACATCTGTCTGGCATTGCCACCACCACACGCAGCTATGTCGCGGCGATGGGCAATACGACGGCCAAATTGCTTGATACCCGCAAAACCCTTCCGGGCTGGCGCAAAATGGAAAAATACGCCACCCGCATGGGCGGTGCACAGAACCACCGCATGGGTCTGTATGACGGGGTTATGATCAAGGATAACCATATCGGCGTTGTCGGCTCGATCACCGAATGCGTGAAATCCGCCCGTGCGGCCAACCTGCCGAAAATCGAAGTCGAATGCGATACGCTCGATCAGGTCCGTGAAGCCACCGATGCCGGTGCCGACATCATCCTGCTTGATAACATGGGCCCCGATATGCTGCGCCAGGCGGTTGCGATTGTGGCGGGCCGCTGCAAGACAGAGGCATCCGGCGGTGTGAACCTGCAAACCATTGGCGCGATTGCCGCCACCGGGGTTGATTATGTCTCGGTCGGGCGCATCACCCAATCGGCCCCGGCGGTCGATATCGGGCTGGATGTCGCCATCCTCTGATCGGGGCAGATCAAGATGAACGCTATCAGACCAGCCCCAAGGATTGTCGAAACCGCCAACTGGATTTTCCGTGATGGCGGCAAAGTCCTGTCGGTAAGAAGCCACGGACGGGACCGGTTTTACCTGCCCGGTGGCAAGATCGATGCGGACGAAACCGCCATCGAAGCCCTGATCCGTGAAATCCGCGAAGAACTCGGCGTGACGCTGATCGAAAAATCCATCCGCCCGCTGGGCATCCATGCCGGTCGCGGCCATAACCAGCCATCTGGGGTTATTGTCCGCATGCAATGCTTCGCCGCACGCTTTACCGGCACATTGACCCCGTCGCGCGAAATCGCCGAAATGCGCTGGCTCTCGCAACGCGACCGCCACCTGATGGCCCCGATGGGCCAAAAGATCACGGCTGCGCTTTTCGATATTTAATACCGCCCGATTACCTGCTTAACGCGGCCCATCCCCGTCCGCATCCCCCCCGGCATCGGGGATACTGCGCGCAGCCGCATCCCTGTCGCGGTTTTCATCCTTGGCGGTCGATGGCGGTGTGGCCGGGTCGGTGCCCTCGCCATCACCTGTTTCGGCGCTCGGCTCCGCGATATCATCCTTCGCCTCGATCACCGGCTTGGCATTGCCATGCCCGGCATCGCGGATGGCGTCGGCCAGTCTGTCGATATCGCGGAAATGCACATCCTGCTGCGGGAACGGAATTTCAACACCCTCGGCCCGGAACCGTTCAAGAATTTCGAACCGCACCGCACTGCCCACCGAAAGAACATCACCGATATCGCGCAGGAAATAGCGCAATTCGAAATCAAGCGAGCTGGCCCCGAAATCGATAAACACCACCTGTGGGGCCGGATAGCTGAGAATCTCGCGGCGCTTATCGGCGATCTCCAGCAGGATTTCACGCACCTTGTTGGCATCCGATCCATACGAAACCCCGATCTTGATGATCCCCCGCCCGCTGCGATCTTTCAGCGTCCAGTTCATCACCCGGTTCGAAATCAGTTCGGAGTTCGGGATCACCACCGATGACCGGTCAAAGGTTTCGATCTCGGTCGCGCGCACCCTGATATCCTTGACCAGCCCCTGATCGGCCCCGACCACGATCCAGTCCCCCACCTTGATCGGCCGTTCGATCAGAAGGATCAGGCCCGACACAAAGTTACTGACGATACTTTGCATGCCAAAACCGATACCGACCGAAATCGCACCGGCAATGATCGCAAGGTTGGACAAATCCATCCCCGCCGCCGAAATCGCCAGCAACACCGCAAGGCAAATCCCGGCATAGCCGAAAATCGCCGAAACCGAATGCTGCAAACCTTCGTCAAGCTTGGTGTTGGGCAGAACGCGCGTATTGAGCATCCGCTGGAAAAACCGCATGACGCCCAGAACCGCAAGGAACAGCAAAATCGCGATCAGAATGGCACGGAGCGAGAAATTGATCCCGCCCACCTGTATCCCGATAAACGCCTTTTCGGCGGCATCAAGCAAATCCGCCCACGCAATGTCGGTAAAGATCAGCACCGCCAGCGGCACGGCAACCGAAAACATCACGACATCAATCGTCACACGCAGCCAGAAATAAAGCGTGCCATGCACCGCATCACTGGCCCCGTCATCATCGGGTGCCGCCGGTTTCACCAGATAGGTATGCACAAGGGCGCGCGCATAGCCGCGCAACAGCCAGTAACTGGTGATAAACGCAAGCCCGGTCATCAGGTTTTCAAGGATGAACCGTGCGAGCGCCACATAGCCCAGAAGCGTCAGCACCGGCAGCAGGACCGCCACGATCCGCAATCCGCGGCGCGACCGTCTTTCGACCTTGGCCCATAATTCGTGCCGGTCCGGTTCGCCATGTTCCCAGAACACGCCAAGCGAACAGACAAACAGAATGACCGAAATCAGGAAAACGTTGGAAACACTTTGCACCAGCGCGATTTCAAGCGACGTGCCAAGCGTGGTCGCACCCTGCAGCAGCACCAGATCGGATGCGTAAATCACCGCCGCCAGCAACGATAAAAGCCCGACAACTCGCGCCCCGGTCGCGGTTGTGCCCGCACGCCGCATCCCCGGCAGGAACGGGGAATAAATACTGCGGATCGCCGCCCCGACAAACAGCAGGAACAAAAGGGCTGCAAAGCACTGATAGATGAAATCGCCCATGCTTCCGGCCAGAAGGTCGGGCTGTCGATTAACGATCTGATAGGCAATGACAAGTGCGATACCCGGCACCATCGCCGTAAACAGGAACCGCGTCCCCGATATCAATGAAACCCGGTCTTCCTTTGGCACATGCTGCCATCTTTCCGGCAGCCAGCGCAGCACCGCGACCTCGCCTCCGATCAGGGCGGCCATCACGATAAACGCCAGCAACACCAGCCCCGGCGCGACCTCTGCCAGCTCGTCGCCAATCTGGCCTTCAAGATCAAGATCGGCATAGCGGCTGCGCACCATGTCGGGCAGCTCAATCGCGCCCGACCATACCTGGCCCCAGGTTTCGCCGTCCCACGGCACGTCAACCCGGCCCAGAATACGCCGCGTAAACCGTTCGCGCGAAATCCGCGCCAGATGGTCGGAAACCTCGGTCGCACGGAAATCAACCAGTTCAACCTGCTTGATCACGCCGCTGATCTCGGCAATGGCATCGTTAAGACGGGATCGTTCGGCGGCAACCGCGGGGACTTCACTTTGGCCTTCAGCGGGCGGTTCGCCCAGTTTGCCAAGGGCGGCATTCAGGCGGTTCAGACGCTCCGCCGCACTTGACTGCAATGTCGCACTGCCCTCGGTGATCTTTTCGACCTGGGCCCGGCTTTCATTTAACAACCGCCCGCTGGCTTCACCGTCCGACAGGGCCGCATCAATGTCATCAAGACCGTCATTCCAGCCAGATATCAGTTTCTGGCTTTGATCCAGTTCGATCTTCTGGGGATTTTCCTGTGTCTTGTCCTGCGCATATGCGCCGCCACTGATCAGGATGGCGGACATTATTGTCGCCATAATCCACACTACAATCGGTCGAACTGTCGTCATGATAGATATTCCATACTGACCTCTGGCGGGCGAATGCCCAAAACCCGTTTTTCCTGATTTGCAAACAGGTTACACTGTCGTCGATAACGAATCACGTCCCGTTTCGTTCCCGGACCGGCCCCAACCTGTCTTCAAGCACCAGACGGAGCCCCACATGCCTTCATCCGCCCTGATCAATGCTTTTAAACTCGATAGCGACGGCAACGGAACGCCCCTTGAATGGCAGGACATCAGCAAAAACCTTCCCCAAACCGGTGAACATGAATTTCTCTGGGTGCATCTCGACTGGATGGCCGATGGCGTTCGGCGCTGGCTGATCGACATTGTCGGACTTGATCCCACCATCGCCGATAACCTGTCCACGCGCGGCACCCGGCCATCGGTCTTCTTTTATGATCATGGCTATTCGATGAATTTGCGGGGCGTCAATCTGAACGCCGAAAATGATCCGGCCGATATGATTTCGGCCCGCTTCTGGGTATCGGGCAATCTGGTGATTACGCTGCGCAACCGGTCGCTGAAGGCGTTTGATGATATCCGGGCCGCGATTGCGCAGAATAACGCGCCGCGCAATCCCGATGATTTCGTCCTCACCGTCGCCGAACGGCTGGTATTTCGCGTCGACAATGTCGTGCTTGGCCTTGAAGACGAAGTCGACACCATCGAAGACGATCAGGAAGGCACGCCTGAAAACAAAACCCTGCCGCTGCGTCGGCGCTGTTCGGATGTCCGCAATCAGCTTTTGCGTCTGCGCCGCCACCTGTCCCCGCAACGCGATGCGCTGGCGCAATATGTCGAACATAAAACCGCCTGGCTTGATAAACGCTATAAACGCCGCGCACGCACGCTGACCGATAAAACCATCCGTCTGGTCGAAGAATTTGACTCCCTTCGCGAACGCATCCAGATCGTCAATGAAAACATGATGGCGCTGGAAACCGAACGCATGAACCGCACCATGTACTGGCTGACCGTGATCGCCGGTCTGTTCCTGCCGATCAGTTTCGTCACCGGGCTTCTGGGCATCAATGTCGGCGGAATTCCCGCCGCCGAAAGCCCGTTTGGCTTTCTGGGCGTTTCGATCATTCTGGCCGGGATTGTCCTGTTTGAAATCTGGCTGTTTAAAAAGATGCGCCTGATCTGATTCCAAAACACGGCATAAACACCTATGTCACATCAGCATGTTGCATTGCAAAGCAGCTTGGCGCTATGACATTGCCTCCTTATTCCTTTTCACTGCATGACGAGATCCTTGATGACCGACGGCCCGCTTTCACGTTACCGCGCGAAAATCACCGCGGGCGAACTGTCCCATGATCCCATGCAGGAACTCTGTGCCGAAAAACTGCAAAGCCTGTTCAAGGCGCTGAACCATTACGAACCCCACACCGGGTCGGGCGGCTGGCGCGAACGGTTTGGCCTGACGCGCCGTCGCGAGGAACCCGAACCGCCGCAAGGGCTCTATATTTACGGCGAAGTCGGGCGCGGCAAATCGATGCTGATGGACCTGTTTTACGAAACCGTTGCCGTGGATCGCAAACGCCGGGTGCATTTCCACGATTTCATGCAGGATGTGCATGATCGCATGCACCGTTTCCGCAAAACCAAATCAAAGGACGACGCCGACCCGATCCCCCCGATTGCCAAGGATCTGGCCAATGATGCGTGGCTTTTATGCTTTGATGAAATGCAGGTCACCGACATCACCGATGCGATGATTCTGGGCCGCCTGTTCGAACAGCTTTTTGATCATGGCGTGGTGATTGTCACCACATCCAACCGCATGCCCGATGATCTTTACAAAGACGGCCTGCAACGTCAGAACTTCCTGCCCTTCATCGACATGATCAAACAGAAACTTGATGTGCTCGAACTCGCCAGCCCGACCGATTACCGCATGCGCAATCTGACCGCGGCCGATGTCTTCCTGTTCCCGGCGAGACCGGATGCGAAAGCCAAGATCGATGAAATGTTCGCAACCGTCACCGAAGGCGCACGTGTCGCCCCCGACAGCCTGACCAACAAGGGCCGCAAGATCGAAATTTCCGCCGCCGGGGCCGGTGTGGCGCGCTTTACCTTTGATGAACTTTGCACCAAGCCGCTCGGACCGGGCGATTACATCGCGATTGCCACCCATTTCCATACCATCGTCATCGACCTGATCCCGAAACTGCCGGACTCGCGCCGTGATTGGGCCAAACGGTTCGGAACCCTCATCGATGCGATGTATGAACATAAAACCAAGCTGATCTGTGCGATTGAATGCGATCCGTCGGAAATCTATACCGACGGCGATTATTCGTTTGAATTTCAGCGCACCGTGTCGCGCATGACCGAAATGCGCAGCCAGGAATATCTCGACATGCCGCATCTGACCTGATCGGTCTGCTGCCCCATCTGACGCCCTATCTGATGCCCGTCTGGTCCGGGCGAATTTGAACGCCTCAAAAACGACTCCACCCGCACGGGTTCAATGATGGCACAAAAAATCACCAGCAGGTGCGGGTTGGCATGCCGATTCTTGCGTCTGGCGCGCATTTGTCTTTGCAAAAATGCAGAATCTGCCTGAAGCACGATTTCCTCATGCACCGCCTGCCGCATGGCAGATGGCCGTTTCCTGCAAGGCTGGACGTCAAAAGATAAGATCATGCGCATCAATTCGCGGCAAAAGCGCGACCTGCCTTTCCTTTAGGCAGCGCCAAGGCGCAAACAGGCTTTGGTTTTGCTGCCGATTTGCATTTATTCGCATCTGCAACATGATTGGTTTTTAAGCGTTTAGACAATAGTTGCAACAAACCGGGAACCGGCGGTTTTCCTCGTGAAAACAGCGGCGTTTCCCCTTGTAAAAGCGGCCGAATCAGTTTACGACACTCGGTGTTTACGAACGATTCTTTCGCGTTCGCAGGTTTAAATTTTCAATCGCGCTCCCAAGTTGAGTTTCGACGCCTCGGAAGCGCAATAGGGAAGAAGGTAACGGAATGGCCCGCAACAAGATCGCGCTCGTCGGTGCCGGCAATATTGGTGGTACTCTGGCCCACCTCGTCGGCCTGAAAGAGCTTGGCGACGTCGTCCTTTTCGACATCGTTGATGGCATGCCACAGGGCAAGTCTCTCGACATTGCTGAATCCTCCCCCGTCGACATGTTTGATGCCGACCTCAAGGGCACCAGTGACTATAAGGACATCGCAGGCGCTGATGTCGTTATCGTGACTGCCGGTGTGGCCCGCAAACCCGGTATGAGCCGTGATGACCTCATCGGCATCAATACCAAGGTCATGACCCAGGTTGGTCAGGGCATCAAGGAACATGCCCCGGACGCATTCGTCATCGTCATCACCAACCCGCTTGATGCGATGGTCTGGGTGATGCAGCAGGCAACCGGCTTCGATCCGAAAAAAGTTGTCGGCATGGCTGGCGTTCTGGACTCTGCCCGCTTCCGTTACTTCCTCGCCGAAGAATTCAATGTATCGGTCAAGGATGTCACCGCCTTCGTTCTGGGCGGTCACGGCGATACCATGGTCCCGTCGATCCGTTATTCGACCGTTGCCGGTATCCCGGTTCCCGACCTGATCAAAATGGGCTGGACCACCCAGGAAAAGATCGACCAGATCGTTCAGCGCACCCGTGACGGTGGTGCTGAAATCGTCGCTCTTCTGAAAACCGGTTCCGCTTTCTACGCCCCGGCTGCTTCGGCAATCGCGATGGCCGAAAGCTACCTGAAAGACCAGAAACGCGTCATGCCGGTTGCTGCTTACCTTAGCGGCGAATACGGCGTTGACGGCCTGTATGTCGGCGTCCCGGTCGTTCTGGGCGCTGGCGGTGTTGAACGCATCGTCGAAATCAACCTCGACGAGTCCGAAAAGGCAAACTTCGACAACTCCGTGAACGCTGTTCGCGGCCTCGTCGAAGCTGCCAAGGGCATGCTCTAAGATCGCGAAGCGGGCTGGTCAGTGACCGGCCCGTTTTTCATTCATTGTCGTTATTATAACGTCAATGAACGCGGGCCTCGCAACAACGTCCCGTTATGAAGCAGGGACATTGAAACCACGATTTCTGACCCACAGGAAATCGTACGGAAGGCAAGAAAGCGACCGAACATGAATATTCATGAGTACCAGGCGAAAGAAATTCTTCGCAAATACGGTGTGACCGTGCCGAACGGCAAGGTTGCATACACCGCTGCGGAAGCCACCGAAGCGGCCCAGTCCCTGGCTGGCCCGGTTTACGTGGTGAAATCACAGATCCATGCAGGCGGCCGCGGTAAAGGCACCTTCAAGGAAGCAACCGCTGGCGACAAGGGCGGCGTTCGCGTCGTCAAAAGCGTCGAGGAAGTCGGCACCAATGCCGGTCAGATGCTCGGCGCGACCCTGGTCACCCACCAGACCGGCCCGGATGGCAAGGAAGTCAAACGCGTCTATATCGAAGAAGGCTGCGACATCGCACGCGAACTTTATCTTTCGCTGCTTGTTGACCGTGCCACTTCGCGCGTGATCTTCATGGCCTCCACCGAAGGCGGCATGGACATCGAAGAAGTTGCCGAAGCAACCCCGGAAAAGATCGTCACCGTTGACATCGATCCGGCTGCCGGTTTCTCGGGCTTCCATGGTCGCAAACTGGCATTCGCACTGGGTCTCGAAGGCAAACAGGTTTCCAAGGCCGTCAAATTCATGACCGCCATGTATAACTGCTTCCTCGAAACCGATGCGGCGATGGTTGAAATCAACCCGCTGGTCGTCACCGGTGATGGCGACATCATCGCGCTCGATTGCAAAATGAACTTCGACGACAACGCGCTGTTCCGTCATCCGGACATCGAAGAACTGCGCGACGAAGACGAAGAAAACCCGGCCGAGCTCGAAGCTGCAAAACACAGCCTCAACTACATCAAGCTCGATGGCACCATCGGCTGCATGGTCAACGGCGCTGGCCTTGCCATGGCAACCATGGACATCATCAAGCTTTATGGCGGCGCACCGGCAAACTTCCTCGACGTTGGCGGCGGGGCCACCAAGGAACGCGTTACGACCGCGTTCAAACTGATCCTGTCTGATCCGAATGTCGAAGGCATCCTGGTCAACATCTTTGGCGGCATCATGCGTTGTGACGTGATCGCAGACGGCGTTGTGGCAGCAGCCCGCGAAGTCAGCCTGAACGTTCCGCTGGTCGTTCGCCTCGAAGGCACGAATGTCGAACTTGGCAAGAAAATCCTCGAAGAATCGGGTCTGCCGATTGTTTCGGCCGATAACCTTGCCGATGCCGCCGAAAAGGTGGTCAAAGCTGTGAAGGAGGCCGCGTAACTATGGCTGTTCTCGTCGATAAAAACACCAAAGTTATCTGCCAGGGTTTCACCGGTTCGCAGGGTACCTTCCACAGCGAACAGGCAATTGCCTATGGCACCAAAATGGTTGGCGGCGTAACCCCGGGTAAAGGCGGCACCAAGCACCTTGACCTGCCGGTCTTCAACACCGTTGACGAAGCAGTCCATGTGACCGGTGCCAATGCATCGGTGATCTATGTTCCGCCGCCCTTCGCGGCTGATGCGATCTTAGAGGCCATCGACGCCAAGGTCGAACTGGCTGTCTGCATCACCGAAGGCATTCCGGTTGCAGACATGGTTCGCGTCAAGCGCGCCCTTTCGGGTTCGAAAACCCGTCTGGTCGGTCCGAACTGCCCGGGTGTCATCACGCCGGACGAATGCAAGATCGGCATCATGCCGGGCCACATTCACCGTCGCGGCAAAATCGGTATCGTTTCACGTTCCGGTACGCTGACCTACGAAGCAGTCGCACAGACCACCGCCGCAGGGCTGGGTCAGTCGACCTGTATCGGTATCGGTGGTGACCCGGTCAACGGCACCAACTTCATCGATTGCCTTGAACTGTTCCTGAATGACCCTGAAACCCAGGGCATCATCATGATCGGTGAAATCGGTGGTTCCGCCGAAGAAGAAGCATGCGAATTCCTGCAGGCTTCCAAAGTCAAAAAGCCGGTTGCCGGCTTCATTGCCGGTGTCACCGCACCTCCGGGTAAACGCATGGGCCATGCCGGTGCGATCATCTCCGGCGGTAAGGGCACTGCGGATGCGAAAATGGAAGCAATGCGCAGCGCTGGTATTCTTGTTGCCGATTCCCCGGCAAGCCTTGGCTCGACCATGCTCAAGGCTTTGAACGGGTAATCAGGGTAGTCAGAGGAAAGGCAGGGGGAGGCGTGGTCTCTTTCGGGACCATGCCTTCCAAGACCACAAATGAAACCTCAAGATATCGACACGATTCTGAACGAGTCGAACGCAACCTACATCGCTGAACTTTATGCCCGGTATCAGAGCAACCCAACTGCGGTTGATCAGAGCTGGGCCGAGTTTTTTGACGGGTTGCAGGACGACGCCTCCGATCTCCTTGCCGAAATGCAGGGACCCAGCTGGCAGCCGCGGGAAACCAAGGTTGTTGGCGGTATGGAAGGTTACGACGTCTCACAGGGTCACGCCGAACGTCCCGCCAATGGCGGTTACGCACCGGCGGCCCACGCCGCACAACAGACCGCGCCGGTCAGCTCCGACGCCATCCGTGCCGCGGCACATGATTCGATTCGCGCCCTGATGCTGATCCGCTCCTATCGCGTGCGCGGCCATCTCGAAGCGAATCTTGATCCGCTGGGCCTTGCCCCGCGCGATCCGCACCCGGAACTCGATCCGAAAACCTATGGCTTCACCGAAGCCGACATGGATCGCCCGATCTACATCGCCAATGTTCTTGGCCTTGAAACCGCGACCGTTCGTCAGATCGTATCGTTGGCCCGCAAAACCTATTGCGGCTCGATCGGCATCGAATTCATGCATATCCAGGAACCTGAACAGAAATCCTGGATTCAGCAGCGCGTCGAAAGCATCGGCAACCAGACACAGTTTACCGCACGCGGCAAGGAAGCCATCCTTGAACGTCTGGTCGAAGCCGAAGGTTTCGAAAACTATCTGCACACCAAATATGTCGGCACCAAGCGTTTCGGCATCGACGGTGGCGAAGCCCTGATGCCGGCCCTTGAACAGATCCTCAAACGCGGCAGCCAGCTTGGCATCCGCGAGGTCGTGTTCGGCATGCCGCACCGTGGTCGTCTGAACGTTCTGGCCAACGTTCTGAACAAACCGTTCCAGGCGATCTTCTCGGAATTCATGGGCAACCCGTCCAAGCCGGACGACGTGATGGGCTCGGGTGACGTCAAATATCACCTTGGCACATCCGCTGACCGCGAATTTGACGGCAACGTTGTTCACCTGTCGCTGACCGCGAACCCGTCCCACCTCGAAGCGGTAAACACCGTCGTTCTGGGCAAGGTCCGCGCCAAACAGGCACAGCGCAAGGACACCGCACGCGAACAGGTCATGGGTATCCTCCTTCACGGGGATGCGGCCTTTGCCGGTCAGGGTCTTGTCGCTGAAACCTTCGATCTGTCGCACCTCAAAGGCTATCGTACCGGCGGTACGATCCACTTTGTCGTCAACAACCAGATCGGTTTCACCACCAAGCCGTCCGATAGCCGTTCTTCGCCTTACTGCTCGGATATTGCCAAGGTCGTTCAGGCGCCGATCATCCATGTCAATGGTGACGACCCAGAAGCCGTGGTTCACGCCGCACGCATCGCGACCGAATTCCGTCAGGAATTCAAACAGGACGTTGTCATCGACATGTTCTGCTATCGCCGCTTTGGCCACAACGAAAGCGACGAACCGGCCTTCACCCAGCCCAAGATGTATGACGTGATCGGCAAACACCCGACCACCAAGGACATCTACGCCCAGAAGCTGGTCAAGGAAGGTCTTCTGACCGAAGAACGCGTCAAGGAACTGGATCAGAAATTCCAGAGCCACCTTGACGACGAATTCAAGGCCTCCGAAGCCTATCGCCCGAACAAGGCAGACTGGCTCGAAGGCAAATGGTCGGGCCTCGCCTCCTCGCACGGCGAAGATGCGGACTGGACCGGTCAGACCGGTGTGGAAAACGACTTGTTGCAGGAAGTTGGCCGGGCGCTTTCGACCCCGCCCAGCGACTATGACATCAACAAGAAAATCCTGCGCCAGCTCAAGGCCAAGGCCAAGATGTTCGAAACCGGCGAAGGCATCGACTGGGCAACCGGTGAAGCCCTCGCCTTCGGCACCCTGATGTGCGAAGGCACACCTGTGCGTCTGTCCGGTCAGGATTGCCAGCGCGGCACCTTCTCGCAGCGTCACGCAAAACTGGTCGATCAGACCAACGAGGCAAAATACACCCCGCTCAACAACATCCGTACCGGCCAGGCCGAGCTTGAAGTCCTCAACTCGCCCCTGTCCGAAGCCGGTGTTCTGGGCTTCGAATATGGCATCACCCTTGCCGAACCGCATTCGCTGGTTCTGTGGGAAGCCCAGTTCGGTGATTTTGCCAACGGTGCACAGGTCATCATTGACCAGTTCATCAGCTCGGGCGAAGCCAAATGGCTGCGCATGTCGGGTCTGGTGATGCTGTTGCCGCACGGTTACGAAGGTCAGGGCCCGGAACACAGTTCCGCCCGTCTGGAACGGTATCTGCAGCTTTGTGGTGAAAACAACATGCAGGTGGCCAACGTCACGACCCCTGCAAACTATTACCACATCCTGCGCCGCCAGATCCGCCGTTCGTTCCGCAAGCCTCTGATCCTGATGACGCCGAAATCGCTTCTGCGTCACAAACAGGCGGTCTCGCCGCTGTCCGAATTCGGACCGGGGACCGTCTTCAAATCAGTGATCAGCGAAACCGGCAAGCTGACCGATGCCAAAAAGGTCAAACGCGTCGTCCTGTCGGCGGGCAAGGTCTATTACGATCTGCTCGCTGAACGCGAAAACCGCGGGATTGACGATGTCGCCCTGGTGCGCGTCGAACAGCTCTATCCGTGGCCGGCCAAGGAACTGGCAGAAGAACTTGCCAAATATCCGAATGCCGACGTGGTCTGGTGTCAGGAAGAACCCGAAAACATGGGGTCCTGGTACTTCGTCGATCGTCGTATCGAAGGCGTGCTGTCCGAGATCAAACACAAGGCCGGTCGCCCGATCTATGTCGGTCGCAAGGCTGCCGCGTCCCCGGCAACGGGCTTGCTCAAGGCTCACCTGCGCGAACAGGCCGAACTGGTCGATGCCGCGCTGAGCGTAAAATAACTTTATCGGACGGGCGGGAAACCGCCCGTTCGACCCGCACATTCAGAATTCATTCGTATTCGGGCAGGCCCAAACTGTCTGATTGAAAAAACGGTCGAGGAAAAAATGGCGACTGAAGTTAAAGTTCCCACGCTGGGCGAGTCTGTTACCGAAGCAACAATTGCGAAATGGTACAAAAAAGTCGGTGATGCAGTTGCAGCCGATGAACCGATTGTCGAACTTGAAACCGACAAGGTCACCGTCGAAGTCAACGCACCGGTCGCCGGTGCGATTGCCGAACTGGTCGCCCAGGAAGGTGACGAAGTCGAAGTCGGCGCCCTGATCGCCATGATCAAGGAAGGTGCCGAAGGCTCTGCTCCGGCCAAGGAAGAACCGAAAAAAGAAGAGCCGAAAAAAGAAGAAGCCAAACCGGCGGCTGCCCCGGCAGCAAGCGCACCGGCTGCTTCGACCTCGGCCAATGCCGATCATCCGCTGCCGCCTGCCGTTCGCAAACTGGTCGAAGACAAAAATCTCGATCCGTCGAAAATTCCGGCATCGGGCAAAGACGGCCGCCTGACCAAGGGCGACGTTCTGAACTTCCTCGAAAATGGTGGATCGGCGCCGCGCGCGGCGGCTGCCGCGCCGAGCGCCCCTGCTGCACCGAAGCCGGAACGCGAACTGCGCGAAGGCGAAGAACGCGTCAAAATGTCCAAGCTGCGCCAGACCATCGCGCGCCGCCTGAAAGAAGCCCAGAACACCGCGGCCATGCTGACCACTTATAACGAAGTGGACATGACCAACCTTCTGGCTTGCCGTAACCAGTACAAGGACGGCTTTGAAAAGAAACACGGCGTGAAGCTCGGCTTCATGTCCTTCTTCATCAAGGCCTGCACCACCGCACTGAATGAATGGCCGGCGGTCAATGCCGAGATTGATGGCAACAGCTTCATCTACAAGAACTACTGCGATATCGGCGTTGCCGTTGGCACCCCGCAGGGTCTGGTTGTTCCGGTCATCCGTTCGGCTGAAAAGAAAACCTTTGCCGACCTCGAAAGCACCATTGTCGATTTCGGCAAACGTGCACGTGACGGCAAACTGGGCATGGATGAAATGACCGGCGGCTCGTTCACCATCTCGAATGGTGGCGTGTTTGGCTCCCTTCTGTCATCCCCGATCCTGAATGCGCCGCAGTCCGGTATCCTCGGCATGCACAAAACCCAGATGCGCCCGGTCGCCATCGACGGCAAGGTCGAAATCCGTCCGATGATGTATCTGGCACTGTCCTATGACCACCGTATCATTGACGGCCGCGAAGCCGTTTCCTTCCTGGTACGCGTCAAGGAATGCATCGAGAACCCGGAACGCATCCTGCTCGACATCTGATCAGACAAAAGGATCAAAGAACTCATGGCTGAGAACTACGACGTTGTCGTGATCGGTGGCGGTCCTGGCGGTTATGTTTGCGCCATCCGCGCCGCACAGCTTGGTCTCAAGGTTGCCTGCGTTGAAAAACGCGGCACCCTTGGCGGGACCTGCCTCAATGTGGGCTGCATCCCGTCCAAGGCCCTGCTTCATTCCTCCCACCTGTTCGAGGAAGCGACGGAACATTTCGATACCCATGGCATCGAAGTCTCCAAGCCGAAGGTCAATCTCGAAAAGATGATGGCCCGCAAGGACAAGGTCGTTGACAGCAATGTCAAGGGCATTGAATTCCTGTTCAAGAAGAACAAGGTCACCTATGTCAAGGGTGCTGGCGAAATCACCTCGCCGACCTCGGTCAAGGTTGCCCTTCTGGACGGCGGCGAAGAAACCCTGAATGCCAAGAACATCGTGATCGCCACGGGTTCGGAAGTCACCCCGCTGCCGGGTGTCGAGATTGACGAGAAAAACATCGTCTCCTCGACCGGTGGTCTGGTGCTCCCGAAAGTGCCGAAAAAGATGGTTGTCATCGGGGCGGGCGTGATCGGTCTCGAACTCGGTTCGGTCTGGCGTCGCCTTGGTTCCGAAGTCACCGTGATCGAATATCTTGATCGCATCCTGCCGGGCATGGACGGCGAACTGGTCAAACAGACCCAGCGCATCTTTGCCAAACAGGGCCTTGAATTCAAACTGGGCCACAAGGTTACCGGTGCGAAAACCGGCAAGTCTGGCGTGACGCTCACGGTTGAACCGTCCAAGGGCGGCGATGCCGAGGAAGTCAAGGCCGACGTCGTTCTGGTCGCCATTGGCCGCCGTCCGTTCGTCAAGGGCCTTGGCCTTGATAAGGTCGGCGTCGAACTTGATGATCGCGGTCGCGTTAAAACCGACGAACATTTCCAGACCAACGTGCAGGGCATCTTTGCCATTGGGGACGCCATCATCGGTCCGATGCTGGCCCACAAGGCCGAAGAAGACGGTGTTGCGCTGGCCGAAATGCTCGCGGGCGAAGAAGGCCATGTCGATTACGGCAAGGTCCCGGGTGTTGTTTACACCT
Organism: Thalassospira sp. MIT1004; assembly: GCF_001858545.1. Classification (NCBI taxonomy): domain Bacteria; kingdom Pseudomonadati; phylum Pseudomonadota; class Alphaproteobacteria; order Rhodospirillales; family Thalassospiraceae; genus Thalassospira; species Thalassospira sp. MIT1004. The sequence goes on from NZ_MCAO01000044.1 coordinate 277,066, forward strand.
GGCCCGAAGTTGCCGCCGTTGGCAAAACCGAAGAGCAGCTCAAGGAAGAAGGCGTTGACTACAAGGTCGGCAAATTCCCCTTCACTGCCAACGGTCGCGCCAAGGCAATGGAAAGCACCGAGGGCTTCGTTAAAATCCTCGAAGACAAGAAAACCCACCGCGTCGTCGGCGCACATATTGTCGGCCCGGCGGCTGGCGATCTGATTGCCGAGGTTGTGCTGGCGATGGAATACGGCGCCTCTGCCGAAGACATTGCACGCACCTGCCACGCCCACCCGGCCCTTGGCGAATCCGTCAAGGAAGCCGCCCTGGACGCCGACAAACGCGCGATCCACATGTAATCCCGATCAGGGCAACCCGATCATTCAAACGGCCGCTCCAATGGGGCGGCCGTTTTGTTTTACGCGGCTTTCAGGCTCCCCACCGCCTAAACCCGCACCCCCCTTTGCCAGCCCGCCCTCTTAACCGTCCCCCGCAACTTCCCCAACGTCATTCCCGCGCAGGCGGAAAGATGGACTCACACTTGAAGTGCAACATGTTTGACCTGCTCAGAGAATAGCTCGGCAGGGGTTTTGAAGTTCTTTCTG
>NZ_MCAO01000045.1:0-260329 GCF_001858545.1 Thalassospira sp. MIT1004
GGCACTGCGATGATAGATAAAGCGATAGATGGACTCATGACTGATGACTGTGCCACCCTGTTCACGCGCCAACCGGCCAGCGATCTGTTCCGGCGACCATCCCATCGCAAGGCAATCCCGGACCTTTTGCTGCAATGCCGGTTGGCGCGCCAGTTTATGACGACAGTCCCATCGCCGTCGCCTCAAGGCCAGACCATGGGCCCGGGCAGGCTCGTAACCGCCATCCCAGACCTTGGTCTTCCGGCTGTTTCTGTGAAGCTCACGACAGATTGTCGATGGGGCGCGCCCCATCGACACGGCTATCGCCCGAACGGATTTCCCCGCCCGGTGCAGGCGGTAAATCTCTATACGCTCGTCAAGGCCGAGCTGCCTGTATTCCTGTCCCATCGCAACACCAACTATAACTGATGTTGCACTTGTGGTGTGAGTCTCCGGAATCCAGTCAGCCGTACCGCACACGCCGATCTAACTGCACTGCCTCAAGCCGCACGACACGTCATGTCGATAAAACCGGAAAATTTCGACACGTTCTTTGGATATGTCGATAGCATCGACATAAAGTCGCCCTTGAATCATTACGTGTCGATTTTTTAGCTAAATTTCGACACGTTCTCTTGCTTATGTCGATAGGATCAACATAAACTGTCTTTCGCGCAAACCATGTTGATTGATCGGGAAACAACCATGAACTGGCAGGCAGACAAACCTTACAACGCGCTTCCTCCGCTGCCGCCGTCTCCCGACCTGCTCGAAACACGATTGGTTTTAAAGGCCTGCGCCCCTGCCCGCGCTGCTTTGGCCGAATTAAAGCAGGCAGGCCGACTGCTTCCCAACCAGAACCTTCTGATCAATCTGCTGCCCCTGCTCGAAGCAAAGGACAGCTCGGAAATCGAAAACATCGTCACCACGACAGACAAACTGTTTCAGTTTGCCGAAGAAGATTCCGGTGCCGACCTTGCAACAAAAGAAGCTCTCCGATACCGAACCGCTCTTTATCAGGGTTTCACAAAACTGGAAGACAAGCCGCTATGCACGGCAACAGCCATCGAAATATGCAGTACGTTGAAGAACACTCCGATGGAAATCCGCAAAATTCCGGGCACCATCATCGGCAATCAGACACGCGGCGAAATCGTTTATACGCCCCCTGTTGGCGAAAATGTCATTCGCGACCTGCTCGGCAATTGGGAACGCTTCCTGCATGCCGAGGACGACATTGATCCTCTGATCAAAATGGCCATCAGCCACTATCAGTTTGAAGCCATTCACCCCTTCCATGATGGCAACGGTCGAACAGGGCGCATCCTCAATGTTCTCTATCTGATTGAGCAGCAACTCCTGACACTGCCGATCCTTTATCTCAGCCGCTATATCGTTAGAAACAAACAGGACTACTACACTCTCCTCAATCAGGTGACCCAAACCGGAAACTGGGAAAACTGGCTGCTGTTCATGCTTGAAGGGGTTGAACAAACCTCTATCTGGACCTGCGAAAAAATTGCCGCCATACGAAATCTAATGGACAACACAACAGACCATGTCCGGACGACGCTTCCGAGAATTTACAGTCACGAACTGATACAGGTCATTTTTGAACAGCCCTATTGCCGCATCGCCAATCTGGTAGAGCGCGATATCGCAAAGCGTCAAACGGCGTCCACTTACCTCAAACAACTGGCCGATGCAGGCGTCCTGAGCGAAATGACAGCCGGAAAAGAAAAGCTGTTTGTTCACCCGAAACTGATGCAGCTCATGACAGAAGATACGAACGAAATCGAACCATACGCATAGTATTTTCACTTCACGATATTACTTGTCTCAAGCTTCCTGCAACGCCCCCCGTGCCTCGGCAATCAGCCTCCTGATCTTCGCCTCCTCCATCGCGGGCGACTTCGCCTTGTCATTCTCCGCCGCATCCGGGCCGGACGCCCAGCGCAGCAGTTTGATCAGGCCCTCTAGATGCGAAAGCCCCGCCTTGCACGCCGTCTGATGCGCAGCAAAGCTTTTGGCATCCATCTTGAGGGCGGCCGCCTGCGCCATCCGGCGATAGGCATTGCGCGCCCGGCTGATATCACCGGGCAGGCTTTGCAAAAGTTCTGCCCGCACCGTATCAAGTTCCTCCATCCTGTCCTCCGTTTCCTCTGTTTCGTTTGGGGGCTTCCATGGGGTTAATTTTCGGGATTTGCCGAAAGCGCGATCAACCGATCATCCCCCAACCGTTCCGGCCAGTAGGAAACCCCGCGCAAATGCCCGTTTAACGCCCCGCTTTGCCCGGCATAACTCCCCACCCGGATCACCTTGAAATTACGCGGCATGGCAAAGCCGCCCGGCGATTTCAAAATCGCGCCCGCCTTCGCCACCGCCACCCCATCATCCGCCCACGCCAGCACGATCCGCGTGCGCGTCCCCGGCACAAGCCCGCCATAAAGCGACTGCGCAATTATCGGCGCGCCCCCCTTACGCAATGAAATCCGCAACTGATCCGCCGCACTGTCATAACCAAGATCAAGATGATCATCGTTAAGGTTCCCGGAATGCATCTGCACGATCCGCCAGATACCGCTCCAGGCAGCGGGCAATTCAAGATCAAAAACAAACGTCCCCCGCCCGGTTCCGCCCGCAAACCAGTCCCCCGGCTCCAGCATCACATCATCCAAGGCGCGCGCCGCCGGGATGCCATTGCTGATCATGTCGCTGGTCAAAACCGGCCCGGCCTCAAGCTGCGCATTCCAGATCAGGATCGATGCCGGATCACCCGAAATCGCGGTGCTGATTTTCGGATATCGACTGGCGCCCGATGCGGTTTCCGCAAATCCCACCCGTTGCCAGCTTTCAGTGAGACTCAACGCATGTGCAGCTTCCCTATTCACCCCGCCCAGCGTAATCTCGGCCGTGCCCGATACCACCCGCGCCCAGACGCCAAAGCTGTAAACCTCCCCCACGATCAGATCATCGACCCGTTGATATAGCCCCGCCGTGCCGCCCGGAAGGTCAAGGCGTGTGGCCGTGATACTCCCATCCGGGGCCGCAACCCCGGATGTGCTGACGCTCACCCCCGCTTCCTTCTCCCAAAGCGGATTGGAAAACGCGGTGGAATAGCGCAACAGATTGCTTGCCGCCGCCTCAATCAAAAGCCCCTTCGCCCGGCCCAACCCATCATGATCATGGCCGGGAATATCCATGCCAATCTCGGTCAAAATCCCGTCCGGTCCGCGCACGATCTTGGGGCTCGCCCGCGTCACACGCAGGCAGCTTTCCAATGGCGCATATCGCATGCCCATTTTGCATTCTCCGTCCCTGAATAAATGAAAGGCTGAAAGTGCCGCCTTTATCCGCCAATCCGGCACAGATGAAACCAGCTCATCCCCGAACTCGCCGCGATCTGGCGCGTAATCGTATCCGAATGCCGCACCCGCAGCCGAAGCGCATTATCGCTCCCAATCCCGATCCGCGCGATGCCACTGACCCGCACACTCTGCGTCGCATTGCTCCCCGACCCGACAATATCGGACGCCTGCAAATGCGTGCTCCATCCCGCCGCCCCCTGCCGCTCGACATAGGCACTGACCGCCACCGCCGTTTCCCCGATGGCAAAATTCACCCCGGCATCGACATGGTAAAAACCGGGCGGCACATTGCCGACCCCATGCAGGGCGGCGTCATAAAGCCCGTGGCTGTCATCCGCCACCTGATCCCATTCGACGATGAAATAACCACCCGCCGGAATGTCCTGCGCATTGGTCCGCAAAAGCTTCACCACCGGCCCAGTTTGCCGGATCGGTGCCGCAAACCACCGCGTCCCATCACAGATCAGATCAACGCAATCCCCCCGTAACGGCAGGGCATAAACACTGCGCACCGCTGCCCCATCCAACGGCACAATCTGATCCCCGCTCGCCGCCGCGACATCGACCATCGTGCCATCGCCATTGACCACCCGGTATCGCACCCCGTTGCGCGCGGCACTCACCCCCGGAAGGCTCAGCCGCCCACCATTCGATAACCGCACCAGCGCCCCGGTCTCGCGGATATCCATGATCCGGTCACCCGGCGCATCCACCACCGGCATGCGGCGTTCATCCTGCCAAAGCGTGACGTTTTGCGCGCGCAGATCAAGGTCAAACGCCGCCCCCGCCATCTGCTTCTGAAACCCCGCAAGCTCGGTTTCGGCCCGCGTCCCGGCGGCCTCGGCCCGGTTCGCCGCATCCTGCGCCATCGCGCCATGCCGCCCGGCCAATGCAATCTCGCCCGCATCCGGCCCGTTCACCAGCCCGTCACCCTGATCGTTCCACACCAGGGCCCGGCCGGGCACCATCCGCGGCAATGCCAAATCCCCCTTGCCCTGATCGGCTGGATCAAGCCGCAAACTACCCCGCATCGCCCGGTCAATATCGCCAAGGGCGGCGGTCAGATAATCCAGATCCCGATCGACCGCATCGCCGCGTGGCGACGCCGCACTGCCATAGGAACTCAACCGCCGTAACCGCAAATGCCGACTGATCGAAATCGCGGCCCCCAGCGATGGCGCGACCTCGAAAATCACCGCGCCGCCGGGCGCTTCTTCGGTGTCATTTAACGCTACATGAAACCCGGTCGTGACCGGCTTTCCATCAACGCGCACCACCACATCATCACTGCCAAAAACCGCAAACTGAAACGGAAAAACCGTGCGCTCCCCGTCGCCGGCAAACCCGACACCCGCCCCGCCAATCCCCTTAAATACCGCGCCCATCTCATCCCCCTAAAAACCCGAAACCGAACCCCTAGCCCTGGACTCCCGCCTGCGCGGGAGTGACGAACGGGTGGAAAGGCCCTACCCCAAAACCTCGTCATTCCCGCGCACGCGGGAATCCAGTAACAGTGCCACACACTCAATATCGACGGCCAACCCCTTAAGCCCTCACCACCCATCCCGCCTGGCAAACCACGCATTCAACCGTGCCACCGTGTCATCCTGCGAAGATCGCAAAAGCGATGTTTCACGCCAACTTGCCTGCCGGTTAACCTCGGCCCGTTTGCGCGCCGCCGCATCGGCATCGGCCTGCGTTTCCGACAACGCCTGCTTCTCAAGCCCGGCCAGAACCGCACTGGCCGATCCCGTCGCCCCGCTTTGCAGGCCCGCCGCCCCTTGGCGTGCACGTAACCGTGCCTGACGGATGCGCAATTCCTCGGCACGTTCGCGTGCACGCTCCGTCTCGCTGGCATTGATGCTGGCAATATCGGCCTGCCGGTTGGCTTCGGTCTCTGCCGCTCGGCTTTTCTGATCCGCCCGGTTTGATGAAATCTGCTGCCCGGTTTGCAGGGCAGAAAGTGCCATTGGTGCATAGGATGCAAACGCGCCCATCAGTCATTCACCCCCAATTCGCTGGCGACCCCCAGCAATAAAAAAGGCCGGGGAAAATCCCCGGCGATCCGCCATAATCCATCATTGTTCCGCCCGGCACTGCCGCGCCGCCAGCCAAGGGCCCGCAAGCTGACATCACCGCTGTAAGCCGCATCTTCTTGGCGCCCCCGGCCAAGTGCGACATCGCGCAATCCCCGCCCGGTATCAACACGCAATTGTTCGGTCTGCTGCACCCGGAACGTCACCGAAATAAGCCGCAGCGCATTGCCCCCATGTGCCCGCGTGCCATCCGACCCGGCCGGTGGCAAAGCGGCAATTTGATGGGTAAACGGCAATCCGGCCACGACCGTTGACACCGCGTCGGGCAGGCTGATCGTCCCGCCCGAAACCGTGATATCGCGATAAAGCCGCCCATCGGCCCACACCGCCAGGGTGACATTTTCCAGATCATCAAACCCGCCCCAATGGCGGCGCGGTTCTTCGCCGTCGATCAATCGTGCGGTGATCGAAAGATCAAGCCCGCAGGCGTCATCAAACCGGCCAAGGTAAAATTGCCCGTCCCGCTCAAGGCAAAGGTAAACCTGCCCGCCCGCCACCGCGACGGCGCGAAATGCAGCCGTCTCAACACTTTGCGCCGACCATGCGGTAATCGCCTCGCTGCGATAAAGTGTTAATGTGCCAAGGCTGCCATCGCCCATCACCACATGCAAAAGCCGATGATCGGCATCAAACGCCTGATCAACCGGGCCCTGCACCAGATGGCGCGATAAAAGCGCCAAATCCGCCGCCCCATAAGCCTGCTCGACATCGGTAAACAGAAATTCGCGCAATTCCCGGCCGCTTCGCGCGGCAAAGATCGTCGCGCCATCCACATTGACCAGCGGCACCGTCCGATCCGCCCGGCTGCCAATCCGGGTCTGGCGCGTGACCTGGATATTGGCCGGTGTTAACGGGTCGCCCGTCACCATCCATTCCGATCCGCTGGTGAAAACCTGCAAATGGCGTCCGGCGAAAATGCCGGTAATCGCATTGACCTGATCGGCCAGCAGGGCAAATTCAATCGCCTCGTCATCCAGCCCCTCGCCCAGATCGAAATTGAACAGATCCCCCGATTTCGACATCCACAACCGATTGGGCAAATCGCGCGATCCGCCAATCACCATGCGGTCCTGATGAAAGGTCACGCTGCGCGGCCAGCCACGAACCGGCGAAAACACCTGTTCCTCAAAATCCTGTGTCGTGCTGGCATCGGGCAGGGCCTCTTTCAAGGCAATCGTTGCCACAGTCGCACTCGAAACCCCGGCAATCTCTCCCTCAATCCCCTGTATCCGCCAGCGCGTCCCGACATGCCCGGCCTCAAAAAGCGCCGAACTGGCCGTGATGCTGATCGTGCCGCTGGTGCCACCTGTGCCAGATGGCGTGATCGAAACCGCCGGGTCACCGAATTTATAATAGGGCTGAAACCGCTTCATCGCCGTTTCCCGCCACGCCCAGTTGGTCATTTCCCAAACACCAACCCCATCCCCCGATGCCTTTCGCGTCAGCCGCATCGGTTCGACCTCCGGGTGGGTGACAAGCAGCGTATCGGCACTTTGCGTCCAGTTCAGGAGCGCATGGTGGATAATTCCAAACGGTGTCTCAAACCCGACAATCGCCACCCCATCGCGATAAACCGTGCCCTGATAGTCCCCAAACACCAGCAGATAGGTCTGCTCGGTATTGAACTCGAACGCGATCAACCGCACCGGGCCGGATAACGCATCAATCAACGCGATACCGGGCCGCCTGCGCACCCCGCCGCTCGGTTCAATAAACACATTGCGCAACCGTGCCGCCCCATTCCCGTAGGCATTAAGGTCCGACCGCCCCCACAATTCCGGCGCCAGTTCACCGGTCGAAAATGTCGTCTTTTCCAGAACCCTGCGCGCCATAACCCGTCCCCTTCACCACACCCGAAATTTCCTATCCCCGCACCCCGATCAGGGTGAAATCCCCAATCGCCCGCGGGGTCGATTGCTGCGCGTCGGCCAGCCGGGCACTGCGAAACTGGTCCTCGGCGCGTTTAAACAGATATTCCGCCCGCGACGTACTTTCGGTCAGCGGCACACAAAATTCCGCCGCAAGGCGCATAATCAGCGCCAGATCGAAAAACGCAGGAAACGCCCCGTCGGCCATCCGCCCGACATAGCGTAAGTACGCCCGATCTGCCCCGCACCTCACCGCCCCCTGCACCAGCTCAAACTCCGGCACCGCCCCGCCATCCGTCTCAAGCGACAGCAACCGGATAAAATCACCCGGCAGGACAAACATGCCCTCGCCAGCGCCCAAAACGTCCTCACTATCCCTCCGCGCCAGCCACGCCCCACGCGCGGCAAACCGCCACGGATAAGCCGCCAGCATCCCGTCCCGAATGGCCGGATACAGCATTCCCGCCACCTCCGCCTCGGCCGTGTCATCCTCGAACGAAACAATCGGTGCCGCCCCGATCATCACCAATGCGCGCGCACAAAGTGCGATGTCGCTCAGTGCCATATCGCTTTCCCTTCAATTCCCGGTTGCCGATATCGTTGAAATATTGTCAAAATCCGTCTCAACCGACCGCGATAGGGCCGGGCAATTTGAATGGAGCACCAATGTCCCGGTCCCCGTATGTCGCATCACTTGTTTTCGCGGGCACTTTGGGCCTGTCTGAGCTGGCCCCGGCCTTGGCATCCATTCCGGCACCTGCTGCGGAAATCGCCCAGAACACCGATGACGATCCCCTGATCCGGGAATACTGGCGCAAGTCCTACGCAGGCGATGCCGAGGCCCAACGCATACTGGGCGCCATACTGTCCTACGACTATGCCGAGGACGGCGAGATTGACGATGATGAACATTTCACCATCACCCGCCTGCTTGAATGCGCCGCCCTGCAGGGTGACCAGCCCGCCATTGATCAGTTGCAAAACATCAACGCCAATTTCGACATCAGCGAAACCGGCGAATGCTATTACACCGGGGCCGGTTACACCGCCGACCAGAAGCAAAACGCACCAGACATTTCCGACACAGCAAACAGCCATGATGGCGATGAAGACGCCCTGCGCGCCCGCGCCATGAATGGCGATCCCGCCGCACAGTTCGCGCTCGCCGAATATCTCGAAGGACAATTCCTCTTCTTTGATGCCTTCGAAGAAGCCGAAGGCTGGTACAATTGTGCTGCCAAACAGGGATACGCCCCGGCGATAGAGGCGATGGCAGGTGACAGCGGGATTACGACCTACCCGGCATCAGAACCCTGCCCCTTCACCAACCGGACCATGGATGCCAACGGCAAGATAACCGAACGCTTTACATCCTTCCGGCTCGTCGAGATCGAACCGGCTCCCGCACCCGAACCGGTACCCAAACCCGCCCCCGAACCGACGGCGACCGCCCCGGCAACCGATACCGAACAGCTCTTTGCCGATGCGCTGGCCGCCTATTATGGCGATGGCATGCCGCAGGATTTCCCCCGCGCGATGGAACTGGCCCGCAAGGCGGCGGATCATAACCATGCCGGGGCGATCAACCTGATCGGCGTGCTCTATAGCCAAGGTCAGGGCGTCGCACCGGACGCCAGCGAAGCCGCCTATCATTTCCGCCGCGCCGCCGATCTTGGGGATCGGGATGCCGCCTTCAATCTTGCCGATGCCTATCTCGCCGGAAACGGTGTGGAACAAAGCATTGCGCGCGCCGCCACATGGTTTGAAACGGCGGCGGCGGCCGGCGATGTCACCGCGATGTTCAATCTCGCCTCGATCCATCAGAATGGCGGCGACGGGCTTGAACCCGATCCCGCCCGTGCCCGCAAATGGCTTGGCATGGCCGCCGAACAGGGCGAACCCGATGCGCTTTACCATTACGGCACTTTCCTTGAAAACGGCATTGGCGGCCCCGCCGAACCGCTTGCCGCGATTGACTGGTATCGCAAGGCCATCGAGGCCGACAATATCAATGGCTTCGCCGCCCTTGGCCGTCTTTATTACGACGGCACCCACCTTCCCGAAGATATGGAACTGGCCTGGTATTATCTGTCCATCGCCGCCAGCCACGACCATAGCGAGGCAAAAACCTGGCTCGAAGTCATCGCCCCGCATGTGTCCTATGAACAACGCAGCCGCGCCTCCGCCGAGGTGGCAAAATACATGGCCGGGAAAGGTGCGCAATAAAGCACCCTTTCCGCGCCACGAAACCGCAAGCCCATTGCACCAAAGCGAAAAGCGGGGCCCGGAAACCCGGACCCCGCCCATCACTCAATCAGGCCCTAGCTCGAAGCCGCCACCGGATAAAACGCCTTGATCGCATAGGTCATCGCGACGTTGCGCGGGCGGGTTTCGGAGCCAACTCGGGCATTTGGCGAGCCAGCGCTGTCAAATGCCAACCCGGACACCAAACCACTATGGGTGCCCACGGCAGCTCTACCATTGTTATTAGCCTCGGCCTCACTGAACGCCCCATCAAATGACGCAAACGGTGCAAACATACCGCCGTCAGTGCCGTAGCCTAACGCACGAGCCGTAATGCGCTGCATCTGGTCAAGCTGATCAGATGCAAACACACGATCCGCATCCACACCCCGACCGGCATCAAAACCGCGAATGAATTCCCCACGAAGGTCCGGCAGGTTAAAAGTAGAAATCTGGTCACCATCCCCCCAAACCGTGCCAATCGCGGCATAAAGATCGGCATAATCGGTCCGCGAAACCGCCGAACCGTCACAGACCAGCCAGCCTTCCGGCGGGGTCGGCATGGCAAGGGCTGCGATCACACCGATCTCGGTGCCACCGGATGCACCACCATTCTGTCCCAGATAGCGGGCATCCAGCGCCTGAAGAAGCTGGGTTTTGTCATCGCAATTGGGCGTAATGCCTGCTACCTGAATAACGTGAAGGACTTCGCAATCCACCGGGGTTGAACCCAACATAGACATTCTCCTGTCATTTCAAAAAACAAAACCCCGGCAACCTACGCTGCCGGGGCAATAGAAAAGTGCGTTATTCGAAAGGCGAAACCTGATCAGGCAACCGGATAAAACGCCTTGATCGCATAGGTCATGGCGACGTTGCGCGGGCGGGTTTCGGAGCCAACACGAGCATCTGGTGAATCTGCGCTGTCAAACAAAAGCCGATCCTGATTGGTAATTCCGGAAGTCGCATCGGTGGTTCCACTCTGAGTGCTATAGCTGAACACTCCTTCGGGAGAGTTGAAACGGCTGACCGCGCCAATACTGCCCGTAATCTGCTGCATCTGATCAAGCTGATCAGATGCAAACACACGATCCACATCGACACCACGCCCAGCATCAAAGCCACGAATGAATTCCCCACGAAGGTCCGGCAGGTTAAAGGTGGCAATCTGGTCACCATCCCCCCAAACCGTGCCAATCGCGGCATAAAGATCGGCATAATCGGTCCGCGAAACCGCCGAACCGTCACAAACCAGCCAGCCTTCCGGCGGGGTCGGCATGGCAAAGGCGGTGACAGAGCCGATTTCGGCACCGAAACCGCCGCCATTAGCACCATTACCACCCGAACCACCATTGGCAATCAGGGTATTGATCGCCTGCAAAAGCTGGGTGTCATCCTGCCGATCCGGCGCGATATTGGCCGCCAGAACAACGTTCAGTACTTCGCTGGCAACCGGTGTATTACACTGCATGGATATTCTCCTTGGTTTGGACATAAAAAAAACCCGGCAGTAAGAACTGCCGGGTTCGGACGAAAGAGTATTGTTGTTTGAAGGTGTTTAGGGAACCGTCACCGGCTTCCCTGTAAAGTCGGAAAATTTAAGGGCCATCCCGCTGTAAGAACGCACCCAAATGTCGCCGCGACTATTGAGCATCAATCCGCGCGGATGTTGCCCATAGTCTCCGGTTTGATAGGCATGGGTCACAATGTTTAAAAATTGGTCGTCAATAATGGCATCCCCGAATGCAGCAAAGTCCCTCTTATTTTCGACAACTGTCTCGACTTCGTGCACCCACACGCGGATCGGATAGGAAAACATTTCCGAAAGAGCAACATAGTCTCTTGCTTTCATCCGTTCTATTGCAAGCCCCATGAAGCGGTTCAGTTGCCGCACTGAACCAATTGCACTTCGAGCGTATTTCGCATCCTCTGCGTCATAAAACAGCACGAGCGATTGGATACGACCACTATCAGGATCAATCTTCATCTGTTGCGCCAGATCACAAGTATCTGCTTTTGTAAGTTCTTGGAGGAATTCTGCATGAAAAATACTCCTTGAATACTTTTCAAGCCGTACCGGATCCCATTCCTGAATGCTCCCTGCAAAAATCAGGGGGACCGGGAACCGGATGTTTTTTGTCAGTTCGGGCAAGTTTCCATTCAATATCTGCCCTCGATATCTTTCAACTTTTGACAGAATATCTGAGTCACATACCGTTTGCGCCTGCAAACTGGAAGCTGCGCAAGAGACGAAAAATGACACAATCAGGAAAACTCTGGTGAAAGACATCGTAAACAGCCTCGCAGCATTTTATGCAAACATAACAACACGCAAGGATACAACTTATAGAAGAAAAATCTACACCAAACAGCCCAAATGATCTCCTCGATTTTGAAACACCAAAGCAGGAAAATGATCCAAAATCAGGACATCATCAGAGCGATAACATAGGCATATTTTATGCCTACGGTATCCCTGAATAATCCTCCGAGAGATAAAGGGCCTGCTCAGCATTTCGTCGGTTAATCAACCCTTGGTCCCCATTATTGGTAATATCTCCGAATTCGTTTGCGACGCCAATGTGATTTCCTTGAGCGAAAGCCTCACTCAGCTTCGGGAAACGCCCCGGATATCCAGAGTTAAAAGCCAGACTTGCCAAAGCATCATACTGGCTTTGCGAGAGCGATATGTTCGGATTGTTGTTAGCGATGAATCGATCAACCGTCTCTTTAGCGATCTGAATATCGTTTGCGAACAAGGTTTCGGCAAACTCTCTTGAAACAAAAGAGTAAACACCGCTGTCATACTCTTCTTGGGTCAATTCATGACCATAACCAACAGTCCAGTTTCCGACATCATCGACCTTGTAAGGTTCGCTGACATAGCCCTCTAGGTCCTTGATAAACTCTTCCCCGGCTTCGGAAACAACAACGGCATCAAGTTCAATATCGGCACTGTAAGGATTAGGGCCTAACCAGACTGGGGCTCCGCCACCTGTCAATCGAGGATTTTCCCCGTTATTTACGGCATCTTCCTGTCCAGCCACGATCTCGACATGAGAGCCGGGATAAGCCACACAAGACAGGAAAAAACCTGCCTGCCTCTGCTCGTCGTCAAGATAAGACTGATCGCTGTCATCAATCGAACCGGATATCACGCCGCAAGCACACGTGCTGCAAGCCCCTGCCCGACATGAATAAGGCAGAATCAAACCAACTTCCTCAGCCGTATCAAGGATGTAGGCATCTTCGGGGCAGTGAAATTCGTAACTTGTCCCTCCATAATTAACTCTTACACGATATCCGCTTACACCATTTTCGCTCATTTATACTTCTTCCTTTCGGGAGGATATCTTGGAATATGAGGAAATTAGACTTCGTCTGAACAGTTATGACGATCAATCCGTATTCGAACTGCCAATCGCCGTCATATCGCGGACATCAACGCCCAAAGCCCCCGAACTCGCCACGACGAACAGCCCGCCGGACATGGTGGCATCGCGGTTGGTATTGGCGATGATGATGTCACCAACCCGCAGCATGTCGCGGGCATCGGCAAAGTAACCCGCCGTATCGACATCGGCGGCGAAATCCGGGGTGATGTAATGCCAAAGCGTAAAGCCGTTGGCATAGGCCAGAACACTCAGGTTTCTGGCTTTAAAACCTTCTGCCATTTTGGTCTCCGTTATCTGTATGGAAAATCTTCAAAAGCCGCAGTTTGTTGCAGCCCGTTGCGGCCTATTCCTTGGCCCGGATGCAGCTCACCCCGGCATCATCAACAAGCACCGCGCCCTGGCTCATGGAATTGTTGACGAAATGCGCCGCATGATCGCCGTGCCAGGTAATGTCGGACTGCACATCGGCCCCGATCGCATGGCCAATCGCCGTTCTGTGATACCAGAAGCACGACCGGATGCCGTCCGCCACCGGAAGCCCCGAATGCGGCATCCACAGCGTGCCAAGCCACCGTTTGGCCTGCGTTCCCTTCCACGGAAGGTCATCATCGCCGACATAATCGGCATTGGAAAATTCGTTGATCTGCAAAAGCTGCGACCATTGTTTCCAGCCGACAATCGCATAACGCTGCCCGTCATCGGGCACATCGCGGTTGCCCATGCCTTCAAACGCTGCCATCACCTTGCCAAGGGTCAGGCCGGTCTCATTGTGATCAATAAGCTCCTCGCCGCTTGCCAGCGCATTGATGATCAGCTCATCGGTCTTGCGACCCAGCGCATAGGCCCCGGCATTGGCCAGAACCATCTTTTCATCGTGATTGGTCTTGAGCTCATCAAGCGCATCGACCCAGTCACCGGCATAATAATCGCGAAGGTCGCAGCGCACCGCTTCATGTTCGGCATTCATCACCGGCACCTTGCCGTGCCGTGCCTTGGTGGTGGCCGTGCCCTTGCCGACTTTCTGAAAAACCGTGCTGGCCCCCTTCACGCTGTTTTTGACCCGCACCGTATTACGAAGCTTTGATCCCATCCGCTGATAGGCCTGATGCACATCGGCCTGGAAATGATCCACAAAGCTTTTATCAATCGTGACACTCATCGGTTTATATCCTTCTGCCCATAAACAATTTTAAGACCGCAACGCGCGATGCAGCATCCCGAAACGGCAGCAAATCAGGCAATTCCGCCTTATTTGCACCCCGAACCGGTCATCTTGCGGTCATGGTTGAGTGGTCTTGTGTTTTGGCTCGAACCCCCATCGCCACGGGGGATCGAACATCTGTCCGGTTTGGCCGGACCTGTTGCAAAATTGATGATCTGGAGTTTGCGTTGCGCGCAAAACTGTTTGCCACCATCGCCCTGATCGGGATTGGGGCAGCGGGTTATACCCTGCTGCCCTATACCCCCGTTCCCGGCTATTTCAACGATTTCACCAGCCGGGTTTCGTCCCTTGCCGGGTTTGGCGCGGAAAATATCCGCAACCGGGTTCTGCCCGATCTCGAAGCCGAACTGTCCAACGCCGATCTTGCGATTGGCGCACCGGTTTTCGTGCGCGTCTTCAATGCGGATCGCGATGTCGAAATCTGGCTCAAGGCAAACAACCGTTACCGCCTGTTTACCCGCTATAATTTCTGCGACGCCGATGCCATCACGCGCGCCAGCGACGCGAACAGCAGCACAACCGATGCCGCTACCGCCACCGTCGGCAATGCCGCCGAACTTGGCGTTTACCATGTCACGCGTGACGACCTTTCGCCGAGCAGCCCCCATCACCTCGAAATCGCTCTGACCCCGCTCACATCGGGCAGCCCCGAAGAAATGGCAGAACAGGCCGAAACCGCCCGCCCCGCCCTTCGCGGCAATTGCGAGGGCACGGGCGGTATTGCCCTTGAAAACGGCGATATCGAACCGGTCTATATGCTGATCGATACGGCACTTCGCGCCGGTCAGGCACAGGTACCGGTCCATATCTTTGAAAAACGCCAGAACATGGATGATGCCGTGACCCTCACCGAAGACGCGTTTGCCAGCGTCCCGGCACCGGGGCTTTATGACGTGTATGCCGCGTTCGAGCGCACCCGCATTCCCCCCGAAGTCCACAAAACCGATGGCCGCTATCAGGTGAACTAGGAAATGCCATGCAGGCGGTCAAAACCTGCCTGCACCTCGGCGACAATCCCCGGATCACGGTCGCGCCAGTATCGCGGATCATTCATTTTCGCCCGGATATCAGCACGTAAATCACCTGTCGCATCACTTGACAAACCGGTACTCAATCCCGGCTCCGCCCCGCCACTCATCAACCGATGAATGCTGCGCACCCCATCTGCCGTTTGGCACAGAACCTCAAACGCAGCCTCGGGCAGGTTTTCGCGCCCCCATTTCTCAATCCGCGGTGCCAACCGTTTCCAGTTTTCCGCCCCGCCAAATTCCGCCGCCAAGGCCGCCCGATCCGTGGCACGTTTGCCTGCCACCTCAACCTCGCCGATTAACGGCCCGATCACCTCGGCTGCCAGATCATAAACAAGTTGCGCCTGTGCGCCGGTAAATCCCGCTTCATGCAAGCGCGCATTTACCGCCGGATCAACCGCGCCCAACACCTCATCAACCGAAATCTCGTATCCTTCCGGCGTTTCGGGAATGCTGGCCGGGTCAATGACCGCGATGGCTTCACCGGCATCAACCTCACCTTCCGGCAAGACACCAGCATCGGAAACCACATCCGCCTCGACGCCTAACGCCTCAGTTACACCACCCGCCACATCGGCCGGACGCAACAGATTATCCTCCGCCCTCTCCCCGGCTTCTGGCCGCGTCAGGTTCTGATCAATGGTCATGCTGCACTCTCCCATGTCCAGACAGCCTCTCTGCTGCCCGGTTCCTGTTCATAAAATTGCGTTTTTCCTGATTAACTCTGCGCGGGGCAGCAGGGTCTGGACGGTCAGGCAAATGACGCCGTCACTCCCTCGCGCCGCACGCTCCCCATCGTCGATGCGGCACCAAGTCTGGATGCCCGCCTACGCGGGCATGACGGTTGAAGGCAAATCTCACTCCACCCTCTCCGTCACTCCCGCGCAGGCGGGAGTCCATCGTGCCGCATGCGCCAAACTCACATCAAGCGCCCCACCTTCTCCGGCACAGCCGCCGCCGAGCCACCAACAGAAAGGGCAACCTCACCCTTTATCCGCCGCGCCCCGCTCTACGCTGCCCCGTGCAAGCCGCGCCATCTGCAAAACCAGCGCCCGCTGCCCTTCCCGCATCCAGATCGCCCGATCCGGGCTTTGCGGGCCAAGTGCGGTTCGAAGGATGCTGCGTTCAAGCTCCGCCAGAACCTTCTGCCCCGCGTGCGTGCCAAAGCATTGCTGCCAATGCACCCGATCCGCTTCATCCGTTTCGTCGGCGGCTGCCACCTCCTCAAACCAGTCCCAGCCACTCATGGTGCGTCCTCCATAACGGCCATCTCAACCATTGGCTCAACCGATGGCTCGACCGGCGGCAAAACCGGCCTGAGCAAATGGTCCGGCACGCCAAACTGATCGGCAAGCCAGCGGACCATGTGCGGCATATCGACCTCGCCCAGCGCCTCCGGCCCCAGCGTCGCAATCCTTGATAACCAATCCATCGCCTGCCCGGCCTGTACGCGTTTGGGCAACTGGGCCAATGGCGCGCTATGGCGCAACTGCACGACATCACCGTCAAGCGGCATATCGGGAAGCTCGCCCCGCCGCACCAGAATATGGATCGCCCGGCGAATAAGCGGATAAAGCAGTTCCGCCTGCAACCTGCCGTAAGTCGCCCCCAGCAACCGGGCATTTTCCGATGCCCGTTCCAGAACCTCGGTCGCGGTCATGCCCGGCTGGTCACTTTGCCCCAGCCGGTCGGCCAACAGGCACCGCCGGATACGATCACGCAAATCAGACAGCACCAGATCGGAAACATCAAACCGCCCCGGTGCATCAAGCGGCGTTAACCCCGCCGACCCGACCGCCTTCGGGATGATGCTTCCCGGTACAAGCCGGATCGCCTCCGGGTTCAAAACCCCGTCATCATCGGCCTGCCAGATGCCGGTCACCGCGATGGATGCGTTTTTAAGCACCAGCTCGACAACCTTGTTCGCCGTCTTGATATCAGGCAGCGCCTTCATCACCGGCGACCTGCCATAAACCTCGCCCGGTGCCTTCATCCAGCGAAACGCGATATAGGGCGACACTTCAAACCGGTCGCGGTGAAGCACCCCGTCAGCACCTCCCGAACCGCCTGAAACCGCCCCGTCATCCTCAAAAAACACGCAAAGCTGATAGCCACCCGAAATCCCCGGATCGGGCAAAACCGCCTCGACCACCGCGTATCGTCTCGGGCTCTGCCCCTCATCCCGATCCCTATCGGGCAACCGCGCCTCTGGCCATTGCCTTGCAATCTCGTCACGGGTCAGCGACAGCTTGCGAAACACCGCATCCATTCTGCCGTCACTGCGTTCCTCGAACGCCAGTTCACGCAGCGGCACCGCGCCAAACCGAAACGCCGACGGGCTTAAAAAATCATCCGCTTCAAGCCGAAGGCACGCCGTCCCCGCCGTCACCAGATCGAGAAACGCCTGATGCATCTCGACCGCGAAATTGGACCGGTCAAAATGCCCCTGCAAAATGCTTGCGGCCCGTGCCAGCCGCGCGGTCAGAATGTCCCGATCCGCATCCGCCACATTGCCGCCCGGCTCGAACGCGAACCAGCCACCACTCGGCGGGGTGATTTCCGCCATCAGGCTTGCCGCAAGCTGCTCGACCGCATCGGGGGCCGTGGCATCAAACACCCGATCAAATTTCTTTTCCCCGCCAGATACCCCGCCGGATGCCCCCGGTTGCTCGCTTGCCCCATTGCGCTGCGGCAGGGCAAATTCGTAACATTCCTGCCAATGCCGGACCCAGCCCTGCTTCTGCCCGACCGCCGCCCGGAACCGGGCCCGCAAATCGGCAATCGCAATCCCGCCGGCTTTGGCCCCGGTCCCGGCATTGCTGCCTGTCCCCGCACCAGCACCTGCTCCAAGACGGCCGACCGGCTCCTTCGCCATCCGGCCAAATGTCGCCACCCTCTGGTCTGCTCCCGACGGCCTGGCATCACCCGGCCTGGTCTCACCCGGCCCGGTCGCATTCCGACCGGCAGCACGCTGCGCTCCATCGGGGAGCCCCCGATCAGACGTCGCACGCTTCGCTGCCGCCCCCACCTTCCGCGCCGGGCGGACCGGTCGGGCTTCGCGGTTCTGCCGTTCTGTCATCGCCTAATCCCCCAAAAGATTTTTGCCGCCCGCCGCACGGTCGATCCGGTCAGAAAGCAACCCGCGAAACCCCGTACCGATCAGACCGGCCCGGCCATAGCGTCGCCGCTCCAGTGCCTCGGACCGCGCCCGTCGTGCCGCTTCTGCCGCACTTTCCCCGTCATCGACGGATGTCGGGTTTGCGGACGGGCTGGTGGCAATTGGTGGTGGCGCTGCTGGTTTTGGTGTCGAAAACAGACTGCCCATAATGCCCCTTTGCCTCCTTCTGTGCCCGCCCCGAACGGGGCAAAACAAAACACCCCGAAACGGGGCCCAAAAAAAAACAAACAGCCCCAAACCGGGGCTAAAAAAACAAATGCCCTTAAACGGGCTGGAAACAAAAACGCCCGCAACGCGATAAAGCGATGCGGGCGCAATTGTGGTGTTGACTTCTCCCTTATGGCACAAGAAAAAGAACAAATCAAGAACATTTTTCAGAAAAAAACACTCTCCCACGATAACCCGTTGTTTCTGCGTGTTTAATCGCGCAAAAAAGTTGATGCGGCGTCACGATCCAGAACCCGGAAATGCCCAGCAACCGTTTGACGAACTCGACACAGGTAAACGCACCCAACCGCACCCGCCGGGGGACTTCCGCCGGATAACTGACCCAGATGCAGTCAAATCCGCGCGCCCGGTAATGGGCTTCGGGATCGAACAGAACCGAATATTGCCAGACATCGCACGCCACCCGGTGGCTTTGCGGATCAAGGCAGATCCACTCCCCGGCACGTCCGCCCGACATCAGCACGAAACAATGCCGGAAACCGGGTTTCAGCCACCGCAAAAGCCGCTTTTCGGGCGCATCGGCAAACACGACAAGCACATCGCGCATCACCGGTTCAGTTGGCGAATTTACCGGCTGTTTCGGCACAGAATCCGCCTGAGCACCCGCTTGGATATCGGGCCGGATCGCCTCGCGAATCAAAGTCTGCATGGCGGCAATTCTCCCGTCATTTTAATCATCCTTTCGGGATGGTGAAAGGCATCCTCGGCCCCCGGCAGGACGATATCGCGCGCAATCAACGCATCCTGCAAGGCCGCCATCGCATCGCACCAAAGATCATATTTCGGCTTTTCACGACCATCACGCGGATCGGGCGTGCGTTCCACCAGCCCGTAATATTCGATCACCTGCAAATGCCGGTCATCCAGCACATTTTCGCGCCGGAGCCGCATGACCGCGTTATAGATATCATCCGGGTCGCACGGCCGCACAACGTCACTGGCATCCGCCACCACACGTGCCCCTTCGATCCGTGACGCCTGGCACCGCACAAACCAGAACCACGCCTGCATTGCGCTGGAAAACGGGGTCGTCACGCGGTCCGCGATCGGCTTGGGAAAAAGTCTCTGTTCACTCATTTCGCCCTCCTGCTGAACTGCCTGTCTCGCATCAACACCTCCGAAAACGCGCGCAATTATCCCCTTTCGCGCCTCAAAGAAGCCCAAAGCCAATTGCCTGCCGGATATGTAAAGATGGCCAACGTGATACGTGCAAAACCCGGCTTATATGCCGCTTTCCGCCATTCTGACCGCATCAAAGCTATTTCCGGATGCACTTCCGGTGTTGATCCACAAGCTATAATCCCTTTTTGTTCTCATTGTAAAGGATTAATTTCCTATTATTCGAACGACCGCAAAAATCCTCGACTTGCGGGCCAGCGGATGAATAATGGCCTGTGAAATATCCACAACCAGACGAGAGACTCCCATGAGCTGGGCCAGCATCAAAATGACGCAACAGGAAGCAATGGGAACATCGACCGACTTTGTCGATGCGTTTGAAAAACTGTTCATTGCAGCCAAAAAACCGCGCGACGCTGCCCTTTTCTGCTCCCGCGAACTCGGCCCCGATGATGCGTTTTTCCTCTCGCCCGGCGCGCAGAAAATTGCATCCTCCCTTCTCGCACTGCGCCCGGCCACGAAATGCAAGGCCCCATCGAAAAAGGATGTGATCCTGCTGGCCGGCCACGATGACGGGATTGCGCTTCTGCGCTAAATCACACCCCCGGCCCCTTTCGTCACAAAACCCTTCCTGAACTGTCTTCATGAACGCCCCATCGGGCAATTTTCCATCACCGGTCGATGCAGTCCATTGCATGCCGATCCACTGACAGTCAGGAGTCTCCCATGGCAAATGCACCCGCCCCGCGTTACGAGCTTTACAAGGACAAAAAAGGCGAATGGCGCTGGACCTATATCGCGCGCAACGGCCTTAAAATCGCCATGAGCAGCGAGGGCTACAAAGCCAAATCCGACTGCATCCACAGCATCGATCTGCTGAAATCTTCCAAGGATGTCCCGGTGCACGAAGCCAGTGCATGAAGCCGATGCATGAAAACGGCGCATGACGCCACCGCCTGCCCCCAAAACCCCGGCATGCATTGCCGGGGTTGATAACCTTTTCAATCATATGGCGATATCGGTTCAACTTTCGGATATGCAAGGAATTTGTTCCTTTTCGGCCGCCCCGTCATCCTGCTAGGATACCGCATGATCCGGCAAGAACAGATATGGGGCGCACTCGACAAGATCGCCGAAGATAACGGGCTGACCCCCTCCGGGCTGGCCCGCCTGGCGCAGCTTGATCCCACCACATTCAACCGGTCCAAACGCACGACAAATCAGGGCAAACCCCGCTGGCCCTCGACCGAAAGCATTTCAAAGGTGCTCTCGGTGGCCAATGTCACCTTTCAGGAATTCGCCCAGCTTGTCGATGGCAACGGCGCCGGGCGCGTGCCGGTCATCGGCTTTGCCCAGGCCGGGAATCGCGGCTTTTTTGATGATGCCGGTTATCCGGTTGGCGGCGCGTGGGAAGACATCACCTTTCCCGCCCTGCACGATCCGACCGCCTACGGGCTTCGGATTTCGGGGGATTCCATGGCCCCGGTCTTTCGCGATGGCGATCTGATCGTCGTCTCCCCGGCATCAAACATCCGCCCGCAGGACCGCGTGGTTGTCAAAACCACATCGGGCGAGGTCATGGCCAAGGAACTGGTGCGCCGCGGGGCGATGGGGGTGGAACTGAAATCGCTGAACCCGGCCTATGAGGACCGCTATGTCGAAGCCCGCGACATTGACTGGATCGCGCGCGTCCTTTGGGTCAGCCAATAGAACAACCATCGCCTTTTTGCATTCTCCTCAAATGGGGATAGTGCGTTAAGAATTTTGCGTGATAATCGACCCGAAACATTGGGATCGGGGTCTTCATTTTTGCGCCCGGCTTCCCATCTGATCAGAAGCGCCCAACCCCGGGAAGGAACGAATTTGCGTTTGGCCCCTGTGCACATCATCCGCTTTGTGGCGATTGCGCTAACCTATTTCGTTTTTGGCTATGCCGGGTTGCAATTCCCCTTCTATGGCAGCAGCGTCACCCTGATCTGGGCGCCTTCCGGGATTGCCTTGGGGTCTTTGATTGCATGGGGATGGCGTTATTTTCCCGCCGTGTTTGCGGGTGCGCTTCTGGTGAACCTGACGACGGCGGCACCGGTAGAAACCGCCATTCTGATTGCAATCGGCAACACCCTGGCCGCGACGCTTTCTGCGGTACTGATCGCCCGGATATCGGGCCGCTCCCCGCTTGTGACCGCGCGCGGGATTTTCAGCCTGATCATGATCGGCGGGCTTGGCGGCCCGGCACTTGCCGCACTTTGCGGTACGACAAGCCTCAGCCTGACGGCAATTGGCAATTTTGACCAGTTCGCCACCATCTGGCGGGGCTGGTGGCTTGGCGATCTGGTCGGTGTAATGGTAGTCGGGCCGCTGGTTTTGCGCCTGATCCATCAGAAATGGCGATCACACGGCTTTGCATATTACGGCGAACTGGCCTTTGTCTGTGTCGCCACCATCATCGTGTCCTCGGCCGTCCAGACAACCCCGCTGATTGCCAAACCGGAATATCTGTTCATCTTTGTCTCCCTGCCCTTTGTTCTGTGGGGGGCGGTGCGGTTCGGGTTGCTGGGCGCGGCATTGGTCAATGCCTTTATCGTCGTTGATATCGTTGTTTTTGCCGCCTTGGGCGAAAGCACCTTTATCCACACCTCAAACATGAATATCGGCCTTGAAAATCTTTACAGCTATGTGATTGCGGTTTCGGTCGGGACGTTGTTGCTGGGTGCGGGCATCGAAAAAATCAATGTCATCACCATGCGCACCCGCGATGGCCGGATTTCAAGCGATATCCACCGTCTGCGTCGCAACCTGGCCCTGATTGTCGGCCTGACCGGTTTTTCGATATCGGGGCTGGCGGCATGGTACACATTCGGTCAGATCGATCACGCCGTTGACGTCCAGACGGAACAGTACCGCCGCGCCTTCGAAGCATCCCTTCGCGAAGAACTAGGCCGCGCCACCGACAGCCTGATTGCCGTGCGCACCCTGTTTGATGTCCATGGCGATGTGTCGTTTCATACCTTCAACGCCATGATCGGCCCGTGGGTTGAACGCAGACCGGGTGTCGCAGCACTGGAATGGGTTCCCTATATCGAACGCCGCGCGCGCGGTCTGATCGAGGAAAATGCCTCCCTCCGGGGTGTTGAAAATTTTGAAATTCGCAATCTGGTCGATGGCGACATGCGACGCTCCCCGGAACGCGATGAATATTTCCCGGTTTTTTACGTTTTTCCGCAGTCCGGCAATGAAAATGTCGTCGGGTTCGATCTGGCAAGCGATGAAATCCGCAACCGGGCCCTGCAAACCGCCATCCGTACCGGAAACATTACCCTGACCGAACCGATCCGGATGCGACAGTCCGCCACCGCCGAAATCACGGCACTGGCCTTTTTAAATGTTCCGAACCGGCGCAATCCCGGCAATGCACCGCTTGGCCTTGCGGTCGGCGTGCTGCGTCTGACCAATATGATCACGCGTGCCGCCCGCATTGCCCGCCTGCCATCGGATTTTGAAATCCATCTGGCGGATATGGATGCCCCCGAAGGCCGTCAACTGATCTATTCCAATCGACGCCCGGAATATGCGATCACGCATATCGTCAAGGAAATCACCTCCGGCTATAACCCCAAGGTCTCGACCTTTACCTTTGGCTTCCGCGACTGGACGATTGTCCTGCACGGGCCCGAAGCCCGCCTGAACGGGCTTTTATACTGGCAGCCATGGGCGATCTTTGTATTTGGCGCCACCATCAGCATCCTTCTGATGGTCTATCTGCGGTCCCTGACCCGCACCGAAAAACGGATTGTCGATCTGGTCTATCAACGCACCAGCGAACTTGATAACGCCCGCCAGGAAGCTGAAAACGCCATGAATCAGGCGCAGCAGGCCGACCGCGCAAAATCCGAATTCATCGCCCATATGAGCCACGAATTCAGGTCCCCAATGACCTCGATCCTCGGCTACGCCCAGTTGGCACGCGATGCCATCGACAAAAACGAACCGTCCGAAACCATCCGAAGCTATCTTTCGACCATCAATGGGGCCGGGCGTCATGTCTTGTCCCTGATCGGCGATGTTCTTGATCTCTCAAAGATCGAGGCAGGCAAACTGGTCCTTGAAGAAGTCCCGACCGACATCCACGCGATTTGCGAAGAAGTCGTTTCCATGATGATGGTCCCGGCACGCAATCAGGATAACCGCCTGCATCTTGATATCCCGGCCGACATGCCGCGCTGGGTGATCGGCGATCCGGTCCGCATCAAGCAGGTCCTGACCAATTTGGTTTCCAACGCAATCAAATTCACCAGATCCGGCAGTATCCATGTTGTCGTAACCCGGCAGGAAACCGCCAACGGTCGCATGGCGTTCCGCATCTCTGTCCGTGACGAGGGGATCGGCATCCCGGTCAATAAGGTCCGCTCGGTCTTCGAAGCCTTCACACAGGTCGATACATCAACAACCCGCCGTTTTGGCGGAACCGGCCTTGGCCTTGCGATCTGTCAGAAAATGATCCTGGCGATGGGCGGCACGATTGATGTCGAAAGCATCGAGGGCAAGGGCAGCATCTTCTGGTTTGACCTCGACCTGCCGCTGACAGACGCGCCAAAACGTGGCAGCGAAGCCGAAGACGACCGTCAGCTCGGCCTCGCCGATCCGGACAAACCGCGCGTCATGGGACGGAAGCTTCTTCTGGTCGAGGATATCCAGATCAACCGTATTCTCGCCCAGAAACTGCTTGAACAGCAGGGCCATGAAATCGTCACCGCCGCCAACGGGCAGGAAGCCCTTGACCAGCTGCTTGAACATGATTTTGACGCGGTCTTGATGGATGTACATATGCCCGTGATGGACGGGATCGAAGCCACCCGCCAGATCCGCGAATTTGCCGACCCGATCAAGGCAACCATCCCGGTTCTGGCCCTGACCGCAGATACATCAAGCGACAATCTGGCAGAATTTCGCGCGGCCGGCATGGATGCGCACTGCACCAAGCCGCTCGATATCAAGGCCATCAATCACGAACTTTCCCGCCTTGATTACCGCATGCTCACAGAACGCAAACAGCAACTGACCGGCACCGGGGACTAAACCCGGCACCGGTCAGCATGCATTCAATATCGTGCCATCAGGTGTGATCAGCCCCGATACGAAAGCCCGATCATATCCGCCAGATGTTTGGCGACATTGGGCCCCGCGGCCAATATCGGCCCACCATCTTCAAGCACGTTGGGCAGATCAAGAAAATCATTGCACCAGCCCCCCGCCTCACGCATCAGGACAATCCCCGCCATGCAATCCCACGGATTGATATGCGGCTCGTAATAACCGATCAAACGCCCGGCACTGGCATAGGCCATCATCAACGCACACGACCCGTTGCGGATGAACATGCCTTCCTCGTCAAGCAACTGGCCGATCACCGGCACGATCGAACTGCTTGGCAGACGATGCGACATGCCGATCCCCATGACACCATCACTGACAAGTTTGGCATCGCTGGCCTTGACCGGCTCGCCATTCACGCGTGCGCCATCCCCGATCACCGCGCTGAAAAGCTCGCCATTGCAGGGATGGTAAATCAGGCCGATGACCGCTTCTTTGCCGATCATAAGGGCAACCGAAATGCACCAGGTCGGCATCTGATTGACAAAACAGGCCGTGCCATCAATCGGATCAATCACCCAAAGGCAGTCATTATCACCCTTCTCGATGCCCATTTCTTCGCCCAGGAACCCGTCCTCGGGAAAGGCATCGCCGATCCGGTCGCGGATGATCGCCTCGACGTTTTTGTCCGCAATGCTGACCATATCAAGCGCGTTGGTTTTGGTTTCAATCGCAAGGTCGGCGGCGTCGCCTTCGTAATATTCCATGGCGCGTTTGCCCGCTTCGCGGATCACGTCGCGCGCATGTTCAAACCGTGCTTCGATATCAATTCCCGAAAATGTCTTTTCCACTTTGTCCCTGCCTGAAACAGTTTTGCGATTGATCCGTTATTGCCCCGATACCACGGCCATGCCGCGTTCGGAAAAGCCGATGGCAACCTGTTCACCCGCGATGATCGGTGTATCGATCCGATGATCGATCACAAACAGCTCGCCAATCGGGGTTGCCACAGAATACTGCATCTGACTACCAAGATAGGCTGCATGCGTAATGTGACCTTTTAGCGACGTTTCAATGACATGTGCATCGCCCGCAATCGCCGCCAATCCGGTCAGTTGCACCGCATCGGGTCGCACCGCCACCCGAACCGGTCCCTTTGCCTGCCCGCGATGACGCAGATTACATTGCGCGCCACCGATATCGACGCGCGCGTGATTGCCATCGATACTGATGATTTCCCCGTCAACCAGATTGGCATCACCGATAAAGTCGGCGATAAATTCCGATTGCGGCTGTTCATACAATTCGCGCGGGGTGCCCTGCTGCGCGATCACCGCCCGGTTCATCACGATGATCCGGTCCGAAACGGCCAATGCTTCTTCCTGATCATGGGTCACATAAACCGCCGTCAGGCCAAGTTTTTGCTGCAAATCGCGGATTTCGGTCCGCACATGACGGCGAAGCTTGGCATCAAGGTTTGATAACGGCTCGTCCAGCAACAGAACTTCGGGTTCCAGCACCAGCGCACGCGCCACCGCCACCCTTTGCTGCTGCCCGCCCGAAAGCTCGGACGGCAGGCGACTGCCGTAACCGCCCAAACCAACAAGGTTAAGCCCCTCTTCGGCTTTTTCCCTGGCTTCGGCCTTGGCAACGCCGGTGACACTCAGCCCATAGGCAACGTTTTCGGCCACCGTCATATGCGGAAACAGCGCATAGGATTGAAACACCATACTGACATCACGGTCCGTCGCCGGAAGCTGTGTAACGTCCTTGCCCCCAATCAGGATTTTGCCCGTGGTCGCATGTTCCAGCCCGGCAATCATGCGCAATGTCGTGGTCTTGCCACAGCCGCTTGGCCCCAGAAGGGTGACAAGCTCGCCCGGATTGATGGTGAAAGATACATTGTCGATCGCGGTAACCGCCCCGTGACCATAGGTCTTGGTGACATTGTCGAATACGACCGAACCCGCACGCGTTTTCAGTTTCATGAATGCTTCTCTCTTAGATTTCCTATCGATGTCTTGTCCGGTGTTGCCTCAACCCGGTCCTCGCGGCGCAAACGCCGTTGCCCGATCAGGCCGTTCACAACAAGGATCGCGCTCAGCATGACAAGGATCAGAACACTGCAATAGGCAATCGCAACGCCGTATCGCCCGTTTTCCACAAGCCCGATGATATAGGATGTCGCCATATTGTGATCCGCACTGACCAGAAAGATCACCGCACTGACCGACGTGATCGCGCGCACAAAGCTGTAAACCAGTGCGGCAACAATCGCCGGGCGCAGAAGCGGCAGGATCACACGTCGGAACGTGGTAAAGCTGTTGGCCCCAAGCGTCAGGGATGCTTCATCAAGGCTTTTGTCCAACTGGCTCATGGCGGCAATCCCGCCGCGAACCCCCACCGGCATATTGCGGAAGATAAAGCAGATCACAAGGATCACACCCGTCCCGGTCAATTCGAATGGCGGCACGTTAAACGCCAGAATATAACTGACACCGATCACCGTACCGGGAATGGCAAAGCTTAACATCGTGCCGAATTCAAAGGCACTTTTGCCCCGGAAGTTCTGACGCACCAGCAGATAGGCCGTCGTCAACCCCACCGCTGCGGTCAGGGGTGCGGCAATCGCCGAGATGTTCAACGTGGTCCAGAAACTGTCCCATGCTGCCCCGGCCCAGACGATGCCATGCTCGCTCCAGCCAATACCAAACGCATCGCTATAGTTATCCATCGTCAGGCTGTTATCAAAGCCCCAGCGTTTGACAAAGCTGCCATAGAAAATCATGCCATACAGCACGACCGTAAAGATCGCCCACGGAATGGCGGTGAAGTAGCACGCCAAACGCATACCAGGATTAAGCCCGACATGCGCCCCGTTATCGGCCTTGCCCGATACCGTGGCATAGGATTTTTTGCCCAGCCAGAACCGCTGTGCGGCGAAGGCAGAAAGTGTGAAGAACAGCAATATCATCGCCAGAACGGCAGCACGTCCGGCATCGTTTTGTGCGCCGACGATGGCAAAGAATATCTCGGTCGACAGCACTTCGTAATTGCCGCCCAGGACCATCGGGTTGCCGAAATCGGCCATGCTTTCGATGAAGGCGAGCAGGAAGGCATTGGCCAAACCGGGGCGCATCAAGGGCAGCGACACATTGACAAACGTTTTCCAACGTCCGGCCCGCAAGGTTTGCGATGCTTCTTCCATCGACGGGCTGACACCCTCGACCACACCGATCAGCACAAGAAAAGAAATCGGGGTGAAGGACAGGGTCTGTGCCAGCCAGATTCCAGGGAGGCCATAAAGCCAGCGCCCTGCCTCCACCCCGAGCAGATCAGCAAAGAACTGCGTTACAGCCCCCGATCTGCCAAAAAGAAGGATCAATGCCAGGCCAATCACGAATGGCGGGGTAATGATTGGCAATACCGTCAAAACCCGAAGCGGCTTTTTGAACCGGAACCCGGTCCGCGTCACCACAAGCGCAAATGAAAGCCCAAGCAGCGTGGTCGAAACAGCGGTCAGAACCGCCAGAAACGCCGTATTCCACGCAACCCCGCAAACACCCCCGGCAAGGCAGCCCAGCCCCCAGATGCTGTCATCAAGGAAATTGCGGATAAAGGCCACGCCCGAAAGGTTGCCATCAATATCGACAAACGATCCGATGAAAATGCGCGCGACCGGAAAGAATACAAACAACCCGACAAGCGCAATAACCGTCCCGATGGCGGAGGTAACAAACACATCACCCCGCATCGCCCCCGCCGCAGCAAAACCGGTGCAAAGCATCACAAGCAGGCTGGCGGCGACAAACATCGCGCCATAGCCAAGCCCGTATTGCCGGACCTCAAGCGGGCCAAACATCGCCTCAAGCCAGCCAAATCCCCAGCCGGAAATGCCAACAAAAAAGCCCTGCCCCACCAGATAGATCAAACCGCCCAGCCCGCATGAAATCAGGATACGGGCATAATGCGGATGATCACGCCCGGCGCGCGCCAGTGCGAGTGGTGCCAGCAAAAATGCCGCAATCGGCAGCAGCCAGAATTTTTGATGAAGGGTCGTTTGCAGGATTGCAGGCGAATAATCGCCATACATCGGATAGCCGTCATACAGCCATTCCAGGGTCCAGAACCCGTATTCCTGCTGATACCAGGGTAAAATTGCAAAACCGATCCAGCCGATCACCAGCCAGAACCAAAGCATCCGGTTCACGAAACTCTCCTGCACGCCGAATTGGGAAGTCTGGTTCTGCCCGTCCGATGATCACACTGGACGGACAGAACCGCTAAGGCAGATCGCGCTTATTGCGGCGCGGTTTTGACTTCGTCATCCCAACGCGACAGAAGATGACGGCGGGTTTCCGCATCCCCGTATTTCGCGAAGTCATAGTCGATCAGCTTCAATTCGCTCAGACGCGGTGCGCCATCCGGAATTTTGGACTCTTTGTTGGACGGCACCTGATAGCTGTGCGCGTCTTCGGCAATCGACTGGGTCCGCGGATCAAGCGCGAATTCGTACCAGATTTTCGCATTTTCAAGGTTACGCGCACCTTTGATAATGCTCATGGAACCCACTTCGTAACCGGTCCCCTCGCACGGCGACACCACGGTCAGGTTCGCCCCCTGTTTGATCTGGGCGACCATGTCATGCATGAAGGTAATGCCGATTGTAGTTTCACCAACGGCTGCGGCCTTGATCGGGGCGG
Organism: Thalassospira sp. MIT1004; assembly: GCF_001858545.1. Lineage (NCBI taxonomy): Bacteria > Pseudomonadati > Pseudomonadota > Alphaproteobacteria > Rhodospirillales > Thalassospiraceae > Thalassospira > Thalassospira sp. MIT1004. The sequence continues at coordinate 29,520 of NZ_MCAO01000045.1, forward strand.
AACCCGATTTGGTGTACTGGTTGACGTTCTTATGCATTTCTTTAAGCAGATCGAAGGCTTTTTCTTCGCCAAAAATCTGCACAAGGGTCGCAAGTGCGGTATAGGACGTGCCCGATGAATTCGGGTTCGCCATCTGGATTTCGCCCTTATAGGCCGGGTCTTTCAGATCTTCCCAGCATTTCGGCGCCGGAAGGCCCTTTTTCGTCAGAAGATCATTGTTGTAACCAATGCCGAGTGCACCGGCATAAACCCCAACCGTCCGATTGCCGGAATTTTTTGCCTGCCGCACGGCCCAGTCATTCAGGTTGCCAAGTTGCGGGGATTGATATTCTTCCGTCAGGCCTTCGGCGGCAGCCTGAAGATGGGGGTCGCCAGTCCCGGCCCACCATACATCCAGTTTCGGATTGGCAGCTTCGGCGCGAACCTGCGCATAAGCCTCGCCCGAACTTTTGCGAACCATCGATACATCGATGTCATGTTCCAGCTCGAACGCGGTTTCCATCATCTCGCACCACTCATTATCGGCCGAGCAGATGACATTAAGCCGACCGGCCGCATGGGCCGAACCGGCGGTCGCAACAGCCAAAAGGCCTGAAATCGCGACAGTCGCAAAAAGAGAATTTCTGATCGTCATTTGGGTTTCCTCCCGGTTTGCATTTCGTTGAATGCACACGTGTGCATTACCATTGCGCAAATCACGTGCTGGAATGATTTAATCATAAATTCCATCAAATGACAGAAAAATTCTATTTAGAGCCCAAAAACTCTCGCCATGCACGGATAACCATTTGTTTTTAAATGTAAAAATTTCATACCCACAAATCGCCATCGCAAAACCATACGCTGCCCTCAGCAAGGCATCCGCCTTAAAACTTAACGCACACGTGTGCGCATAACCCGCAGAAACATCGCGAGTCAGCTGTCTTGCATCAGAAATCGAAGAAAAATCGGCCTGAAATCCGTAAAAAAGACCGGTTCAGGCCGTCCGGCGACGCGTCATTTCCACCGGCAGGATCAGCCGCTGATCCGTCAGGGCATCGCCCCGGATGCGCTGGCGCAGCCGATCCACCGTCATTTCGGCCAGCTTCGTCGCACTTTGGCACACAGTGGTCAATTGATAGGCCCCCTGCCGGGCCGCGGCAATATCGTCAAACCCGACCACGGCAATATCTTCGGGGATGTGCAGGCCCAGTTCAAACCGGGCCGCGTCCAGAAGACCCAACGCAATATGGTCCTTGGCACAGAAAATCGCGTTTGGTGCGGTTTCCGGCGTTGCCAGAAATTTAAGCGCGGCATTAAAGCCACCATCATAATCGGCACTGTCGCAGACCAGCGGGGTAAAGCTGATATCCCCGCTCGCAAGGCGCGGTGCGATCCGCGAAACGAATGTTTCGCCCCGCACATTGCCGCTGAATGTACCACCCTTGACATTGAGGAACCCGAACCGGGTTTTACCGGTTTCAAGCAACAGGTCGGCGGCCATTTCACCGCCGCGCACATTGTCGCAATTGATCACGTCCGCGCCCTCCAGCCGCCCGGCGCGATTGACCAGAACGACGGGGACATTGCGTTTCAGGAAATGCACACCCACCTCGGGCGGCGGGCTTCCCGATGTCACGACCACCCCGGCCACCTGATATTGCAACAGATGCATCATCGATGTGCCCATCTGGGCGGGATCGGATACATCAATCACCAACGGACGATAACCGGACTGCTGAATGGCAAGGATCAGTTTATCAAGGAATTCAACGCGGAACGGATCGGAAAGCCCCGATGTCACCAATCCGATCAGATCGCTTTTGCGCGTATTCATCGACCGGGCGATTTTATTGACGTGATAACCAAGCCGGTTGGCGGTTTCCTGTACCCGCAGGCGGGTCGCATCCGATATCCGCCGGTCGCCTGATAAACACCGCGAAACGGTGGACCGCGAAACACCGGCTTCGCGCGCAACATCGGCCGAGGTCACGATATGCTGCAAATCGCGGCCTGGTTCGGCCCCGTCACCATTTTCAGGCGTGTGTTTACCCTCGGTCATGCGCGCAATTTCCCTCTTTACGCCGTCTGGCCGTGCCTGTTTTCAGTCTTGCAGCACGGTCACACACATATCACAGGCCTTCCGGTCCGCCAACGCACACGTGTGCATGATACGGGATATTTCACAGAACCGTCATTTATCGCAACTTCCTTAAAAACGGCACCGAACCGGCATTTCCCCTGTCAGTTTTCTTTGACCATGATCACGCAAAGCCCCTATTCTGGATGCCTTGCATCGTCCCGCGACATGCAAACGCCACCCGAAATTCGATCAGGAGCAAGAAGAATGGGTCACGCCACCACCGCAGACACCAAAGCCGTCACGACATGGACCTGGTACAAAGGCGAATGGCACGCAGGCAATCCGATGATTATCGGTCCGCAGACCCACGGCATGTGGATGGCCTCCACGGTCTTTGACGGCGCGCGCCGCATCAATGGCAAAATGCCCGATCTTGTGCCCCATTGCGCCCGTGTGCTGCGCTCGGCCGAACTGATGGGTCTTGCCCCGAAAATCACCACCGATGAAATCGTCGCCCTCGTCCGCGAAGGCGTTCAGAAATTCGATCCGTCGCTCGCCCTTTATATCAAACCAATTGTCTATGGCGGCGAAGGTTTCCTTGCCCCGACACCAGAAAGCGCACAGTTCGTGCTGTGCATTTCGGTATCCGACCTGCCGGACGCGATCAAAACCGGCTTTACCGCCCGGAAATCAAGCTTCCGCCGCCCCTCCCCCGAAAGTGCGCCGACCGAGGCCAAGGCATCCTGCCTTTATCCCAATGTCGGCCGCGCGGTTTCCGAGGCCACAAAGGACGGTTTTGATACCGGCGTAATGCTCGATCCGATCGGCAATGTCGCGGAATTTTCCTATGCCAACCTGTTCTACGCCAAGGATGGCAAGGTGTTTACACCTGTGATCAACGGCACGTTCCTGAACGGCCTGACCCGCCAGCGCGTGATCAAGCTTCTGCGCGAAGACGGTGTAGACGTCACAGAAAAAACCGTGACCTATACCGAACTTGAAAATGCCGACGAAATCTTCGGCACCGGCAACTATTACAAGGTCGCCCCCTGCGTCAAACTTGATGATCGTAGCCTCCAGCCCGGCCCGATGACCAAACGCGCACAGGAACTTTACTGGGCGTTTGCGGAAAACAGTTAATCGAAAGATCTATACAATGCAGAACGGGCTGATCTTATGATCAGCCCGTTTTTTTAGCTCTCACGTGGAAAATGTCCCGTAATTACTGTGCAGCAGGCATCACCGGTACACTGCTGCCTGCGACATAGGGATATTTGCCAAATATCGCGCCAACCGCTTTGCGCACTCCCAGATCGGGATTGTTGCGAAACTCGCTGTCGATACGGCCAACCGCCGTGCCTTCCCAGATCATCTGATCGGTGCGGCGGTCTACCATATCGACCGAAATCGTGCCTTCGGTATAATTGTCAACATATCCCGGCTCGACATACCCGGGCCAACCGACATACATCCCGCTGCGATAACCGTAATACCCGCCGTAATAGACCGGCGGCGATGTCCGCGTTTTTTCCTCGGTCTTGAGGTGATAGTTGATCAGGATATCGGGGGTGTTGATGTCAACGCGATAACCGCGCGCTTCAAGGGCGGCACTGACCGCATCCTCGATCCGCTGGCCGTGCAGGGTGGCGTATTTTTCATCCGACTTTCCCGCAGACTCATAAAAGGCAAAGGTCCGATAACGCGAAAAATCGGCCGCCGGATCGGCATCGGTATAGACACGCGGCCCGGTCGAACAGGCCGCCAGCAGCATCGCCATTGCCCCCGCCATTATGATCTTGACCATCTTCATCCGGCCTTCCTTTCGGTGCTCGCCGTTTAAATGATCATTCCCGATGCATGGCCCTAACCAAAACATCGGAAATGACTGATTTTGTTTTACATTACATCTTATCATTTGGGCAGATGCATGGCAGAACGCAACGAACACACCCCGCTGGCATTTACAGGCCCGTAGCATTCAGCCGCGAACGCAGCAAAAGACCAAGATTGTGGGGGTTTTCACCAACACGACGCCACGCATAAGCCCACCAATCCCCCCCAAACGGCGCATAAAGCCGAAGCCGATAACCGAGCGACACAAGATCCCGCTGAAGTGGCTGATTGACGCCATAAAGCATTTCAAACTCGAACGCCTCACGCTCCCACCCACGTTCGTCTGCGACCTTTGCGATATATTCAACCAACTCACGATGATGCGATCCGAAAACCGGCATAAATCCGGTAAGGCGCGCTTCGTCGGACAACATCATTGACGCCAGTTTAAGATAATTTTCGTCGATGTCGCGACGCCGGGTAAAGGCAACATGATCGGGCGGGGCCATCGCCCCTTTAACCAGACGTATCATGGCCCCCTGTGCGATCTTGCGCGCCATGTCGGCTTCGGTTCGCAATAATCGCGCCTGCAATGTCTGGGCTACCGGATACCCTGCCTCAAGCAGCCGGTCATGAAGGGCCAGCGTATCATCGACCATGTCGAAATCTTCCATGTCGATCATCATCCGACAACAGCGCCGACCTGCTTTCTCACCACCGACGTTGCGGATCAAACCGGCAATTTTGTGGGCATTGTCATCCAACATCGCCGGATCCTGCATATAGCCAAGCTGCGATGGATCAATGGAAACATGCACATCCAAACCAACACGATCAAGCTTGGGGATCACGGCTGTAATTGCATCAACCGTTTCCGCCACCTGTGCCAGATCGGTCACATATTCGCCCAGATAAAAGCTCGAAACCCGAATACCGTGCTTTGCCAATTCCTGCGTGCGTTTCAGATGCTCGGCACCATCCGCGCCGCTAACGAACTGTGCAGCCAGCCCGGTTTTCCACCCGACCGCCTCGCCCGCGCGGCGCAATGGCTTGCTGCACGCCACTGCGATCATCGCCCTTTGCCAGAACCCCATCATCAACTCCGTTTTGGTCAAACGCAAAAGCATCACCATCCGGGATATGCCATTAAACTTATTGAACGAAATGACACCGGATCAAACAAAAAGCGACCCGCCAGATGACGGGTCGCTTGGTATTTCACGGCAGTCTTTAAACCCGAACGCTTACGCGCCCAGTTCTTCACCGGCAATCGCACGGTCGATCAGCTGGATGCTTTCATCAATACCGTAAAGCGCAATGAACGATCCCATGCGCGGGCCCTGTTCCTGTCCCAACAGGATTTCATAAAGTGCCTTGAACCAGTCACGCAGGTTTTCGTAATTGTGGTTCTTACCCACCTCGAACACCTGCGTCTGGATGTCACCACCATCGGTGCCGGCATCAAGGGTTTTGAGCATATCTCGAAGCTCGGTCAGGGCTGCCTTTTCGGCATCCGTCGCGGCACGGTATTTTTTCGTCGGTTTGACGAAGTCATTGTAATAGTTGATCGCATAGCCGACCAGCTTGTCGAGATAAGGCTGATTTTCCGGCGTTGCGCCCTTGGCATAGCGCGAAATGAATGCCCAAAGCAGTTCCGGGTCGCTGGTATTACAGACCGAAACAAGATTCAGCAAGATACCGAATGACAACGGAATATCACGTTCCGGTGCCTTGCCTTCATGGATGTGCCATGCCGGGTTCTGCAAAAGCTTTTCCGGATCGGTTTCGGTTTTCAGCTTGTCGGCAAAGGTCAGATATTCATCAACCGTTTTCGGGATGACATCGAAATACAGTCGCTTTGCGGTTTTCGGCTTCTGGAACATGAACAGCGAAAGACTATCTTCCGGCGCATATTTCAGCCAGTCTTCCATCGAAATGCCGTTGCCCTTGGATTTCGAGATTTTCTGCGCGTTCTCGTCAAGGAACAGCTCGTAATTGAAGCCTTCCGGCGGGGTACCGCCAAGCGCCTTGACGATCTTGTTGCCAAGCTCGACCGACGGAATAAGGTCCTTGCCCGCCATTTCGTAATCTACGCCCAGCGCAAACCACCGCATCGCCCAATCCGGCTTCCACTGCAATTTGCAACGCCCACCCGTAACCGGAGTTTCAACCAGCTTGCCGGTTTCCGGATGTTCGTAAACGATGGTCCCCGCTTCAACGTTAAGCTCGGTCACCTTGGCCATCAAGACCTTGTTGGTCCCTTCTTCGACCGGCATGAACGGGCTGTATGTCGCGCGGCGTTCTTCACCAAGGGTCGGCAGCATGATTTTCTGGATCGCATCATACCGTTCCAGAAGACGCAGAAGAGCCGCATCGAACATGCCCGAACGATAGCATTCGGTCGAAGATTTGAATTCATAATCAAAGCCGAAACTGTCAAGGAAATCACAGAGCCGCGCATTGTTGTGATGCGCAAAGCTTTCATGGGTGCCAAACGGGTCCGGCACGCTGGTCAATGCCTTGCCAAGATGCTGGGCGACCATATCCTTGTTCGGGATATTGTCAGGCACCTTGCGAAGACCGTCCATATCATCCGAGAAGCAGAAAAGTTTTGTCGGAATATCGGACATCTGTTCGAACGCGCGGCGGACATAGGTCGTGCGCGCAACCTCGCCAAAGGTACCGATATGCGGCAGGCCCGACGGGCCATAACCGGTTTCAAACAGCACATAACCCTTCTCAGGCTTCTTCTGTTTATACCGCTCAACCAGCTTGCGGGCTTCCTGGAAGGCCCAGACGTTGCTGTTAAGGGCGGCATCACGAAGATCGGCTGTCATTTTTGAAACCTTGTTTGTCAGTTGTATCGTTGAATTATCTGGAAATCCGGCCACACGTGAAATCACCCGGATTCCGTGCGTGCGCGAAGCTATCCCCGCCGGCCTGCAAGATCAAGTCCGGATCGGACATGGCCGAACTGCAACGCGCGATTTAACCGGCGCCCCTCGTCTCTTCTCCCACCCTGACAGAGAGGGCGGGCATAGTAACACGCAAAATTCACGCGTCGGATCAGCATGATACAGCAAATATAAGAAAAAAAACAAACCTACACCGACGGATGGTTGAAACCAGCTTGCCGAGCGCTGATATATCGTAACTGTTACTTGTCCGTGCAGTCAGGAACAAAAAAGCCGCCGGGAGTGGGCGAAGAAAACGGGCGACGATCAGGGGTTCCCTGTCCTTCTTAAGGTGGGAGACCGCCTTGCACGGGAGAGAAATGATTGAACGAAACGTCAGACATGAAAGACTTGTCGGCGTCGCACGCCGATGGATCAGGCAGTACGATGACCGCACCGCATGTCGCATTCGAGGAAGATCATCGATTCCGGCGCGTTGTTGAATATGCGCCAAATGCGATGATTCTTGTCGATGCCAAGGGTCTTATTGAAATGGTCAATGCCGAAACCGAAAAGGTGTTCGGTTATACCCGTGATGAATTACTCGGCCAGCCAGTCGATGTGCTGGTGCCAGATCGGTTTCGCCATCATCATGCGGGTCTTCGCAACAGCTTCATCGCCGCCCCCGGACCACGCCCGATGGGACCGGGGAGGGATCTTTATGCCCTGCGCAAGGATGGCAGCGAGTTTCCGGTGGAAATCGGTCTGAACCCGATTGCAGAAGGCGACCGTGTTCAGGTCCTGGCTGCCATTGTCGATATTTCGGATCGTAAAAGCCGTCAGGAACGGCTGGAAAAATCCTTGCAGGAAAAGGAAATCCTGCTGTCGGAGGTCCATCACCGGGTCAAAAACAATCTGCAAATTGTTCACAGTCTGCTTGATATGCAAACCGCCAATGTGAAAGACGATCTGGCGCGCGAAATACTGCGCGACAGCTGCAACCGTGTCCGGTCCATGGCGCAAATCCACCAGACCCTTTATCAAAGCGAAGATGTTTCGCGCGTCGATTTCAACTATTTCTGTGATGCGCTGATCAATTCGCTGTTGGTCACCTTCAACACCAATCCCGACCTCATAAGGTTTGAACGCGATCTGGGTTCGGTGTCACTTCCGATCGGAACGGCAGTCCCATGTGGCTTGATCACCAACGAACTGATCACCAATGCGCTTAAACATGCATTCCCCGGTAACCGGACGGGTAAAATAAGCCTGTTTGCGACCGAAATTGCCCCAAACCAGATAGAACTCAGTCTGACCGATGACGGTGTCGGATTCCCGGAAAATTTCTGCATCGACAGCAGCAGCGGGCTTGGCCTGCAACTGGTGGAATTGCTGACTGATCAACTGGGCGGGACTCTTGATGTCCACACCGGCAGCCCGACCCGGATCACTATTCGCTTCACGATAAAGGATTGATGATCGCCATGCGCAAGCCGATCCATGTGATGATTGTTGAAGACGAACGGATCGTCGCCCTGCATTTGCGTCAACAGCTTGCCCGGCTCGGTTATGACCGGACATCTGTCCATAGTGCCGGTATCAATGCCTTAAAAGCGATTGAAACCGATGCTCCTGACATCATTTTGATGGATATCCGCATCGACGGTGATCTTGACGGCATTGAAACCGCGGCGGGCATCCCCGAACATCTGATGATCCCGATCATCTATCTATCGGCTTATTCCGAGGATACAACCCTTGAACGGGCGCGCCAAACCCGACCCTATGGCTTTTTGTTAAAACCGTTTTCAGAACGTGAACTGCACGCGACAATCCAGATGGCACTGGAACGCCGCGAGGTAGAGCTTGCCCTTCGTGAAAGTCAGGAACGGCTGTCGCTTGCCATGCATGCTGCCCGCATGAGCTGCTGGGAGGTGGATGTCAGTACCCGCAAAATGCACAGCACCGGTCTGGCGCAGTTTTTACCCGACGAAAATCAAAGTGCAGAAACAATCACCGAAAGCTGGGAAGATTTTCTGCATCGTGTTGCATCCGATGATCGCGACATGGTTCGCAAGGCATTCGAATATGCCGTTCTGCATGGCGAATTCTACGACGTCGTTTTCCGCGGTCAGCAAAGCGAAGGCACCCAAAGCTGGTTCCGCGCACGCGGCAGGTCCTATATCAATGACCGCAAGGGCACACAGCGCATCATAGGCGTGATGCAGGACATTACCGATCAACGTCTGACCAATGACAAACTCCGTCAGGCGATGACAGTATTTGAAACCACCCAGGATGGCATTCTGATACTGGACCCGGACCTGAACATCACCAGCGCCAACCGCGCCTATTGCCAGATTACGGGCGCAGACCCGATGAACGTTGCCGGCAGCCCGCCCTATATGATCAAGCCAGAAGCCTTCCCGCCCGCCTTTTATCAGGAACTGTTCCATACGCTGCACGCACGCCGCCAATGGCACCGCGAAATCGAAACCCGGGACATGTCGGGCAATCCGATTTCCATCATGATGCAGATCATCGCGGTCGAAGACGACGATGGCGTCCTGACCCATTTCGTTGCGATGATTTCGGATCGCACCGCCATCCGACAGGCTGAACAGGAACTGCATTATCTGGCTCAGTATGACGGCCTCACGGGCCTGCCCAACCGGCTTCTGGCGACCGACCGACTGAACCGTGCGATTGAACGCTGTGAACGTACCGGGTCGGTGGCCGCCTGCCTGTTTCTTGATCTTGATGACTTCAAGAATATCAACGATACACTTGGCCATGCCGCCGGTGACCAGGTTTTGCTGATTGTTGCGACTCGCATCAAGGCACTGACCGATCGAACCGATACCATCGCGCGCCTTGGCGGGGACGAATTCCTGATTATCCGCGAAAACATGCATAGTGAGGTCGCCGCAGGCAACCTTGCCAGCCACATCATTCATGAACTGCAAAAGCCGTTCTATATCCTCGGCCATGAACTGACATTATCGGCCAGCATCGGCATTGCCCTTTATCCCGAAAACGCCCATTCACCGCAGGATCTGATCCGGCTGGCCGACACGGCAATGTATGCCGCCAAGGATCAGGGGCGGCGCACCTATGCGTTTTATAAATCGGAAATGACCGAAAGTGCCACGCACTATATGACGCGCAGTCTGGAATTGCGTCGCGGCCTGGAAAAGGGTGAGCTGACACTTTATTATCAACCGCAAGTCGATGCAGAAACCGGCGAAATGTCTGGTGCCGAAACCCTGATCCGATGGAAACATCCTCAAAACGGTATTCTTGGTCCGGCAGAAATCATCCCGATTGCTGAACAAAGCGGGTTGATTGTCGAAATCGGCCAATGGGTTCTTGAAGAATCCTGCGCACAGGCGCGCCGCTGGCAAGATGAAGGTTTTGATCCAATCCGCATCGCGGTCAATGTTTCGGTCCGCCAGATGCGCACACCGGGCTTTGCCAAAACGGTGCAAACTGTTCTGGCCAATACCGGACTTGCTCCGAAATGGTTGGAGATTGAAGTCACCGAAAGCATGATCCAGGACGAAGATATCATGATCGATACCCTGCATGAATTGCGCGCGGTTGGCGTATCAGTCGCGATTGATGATTTCGGCACGGGTTATTCGTGTTTGCGGTCCATCAAAAGCCTGCCGATTGAACGCATCAAAATTGATCGCGCCTTTATCAAAGGCATTCCGCAAAATACCGATGATGCCGCCCTTGCCGAAGCCATGATTGCCATGGCACGGACCCTTGGCCTCAAAGTCACTGCCGAAGGGGTCGAAACAGCCGCCCAACGTGATTTCCTGCATAGGCAGGGCTGTAACGAATTGCAGGGTTTCCTGTTCAGCAAACCGGTCCCCGCCGAACAGCTTTTCAAGTCCAACCACTCAAGCACGAAAATTTCATAAAACAATCCCACCTTTTATTGCCACCTGAACAGATAATTCCCAATTATCTAAAGTATAGGCTACGTGGTAGTGTTTCCCGATCAAAGTCGCCAAACCCTTGAATAAGGCGGCACAGGGAAGGACCGTCAGACTTACTTCAGAGGTATAAGCTTATCTGAGGGGGACCTTTAATGCGATTTTCCAATATGTCTCTTGGTGCCAAGCTGACCTGCGTCAGTGCACTCGCAATTGCCTTCTGCCTGATCGTCGGCATCTTCCTTCAAACTGTCCAGACCGGCAAAACAACCGAAGAGCTGACCGTGGGCGAAGCCCGTTCCGTCGGGCAGTTCCATGCCGAACAGGCCAGCCGGGTGCTGAATGGCGGGATGCTGGTTGCCAAAAACCTTGCAGGTGCCTTTCGCGCACTTCGTGAACAGGGCGGAGCAGACCGCAAGGCCTATAACGAAATCCTCAATCGCACCCTGATGGATAACCCGTCCCTTGCCGGGGCGTGGTCCGGATTTGAAACCAACGCCCTTGACGGCAAGGATGCCGATTACAAGGGCGAAGGCGAACCATTCGGCGACGGCAGCGGAAAATATGTCACCTATTATTATAACTTCGGTGGCGGCATTACCCCCTATCACCTGACCGGGCTCGATAACCCGGAGGTCAATGAATATTACACCGAACCGAAACGCACCAATAAGCCCTACCTGACCGATGCGATTACCTATGACATTCAGGGCCGCGATGTGGTTCTGACATCGTTTGTCTATCCGGTGCAGGACAGTGGCGGAAAGTTTCTTGGTGTTATGGGTGTCGATCTTGAACTGAATGCGCTGTCGGAACGGTTTGCCGAACTGGCCCCGTTTGGCACCGGCACCGTCAATCTTGTTTCCGCACAGGGCACATGGGTTGCCCATGAAAACCCCGATATCCGCGGCACCAAACTTGATGCCGCCAATCCAACCGACGCGGCCATTCTTGAAGCGATGAAGTCGGGCCAGTCCGGTCAGATTGACGATGGCGAAGTCATGCACCTGATCGTTCCGGTCGCCATTGAAGGTTATGCCAACCAGTGGGGCGTGGTCGTCAACGTGCCGCTTGCCACCGTTTATGCCCCGGCCGATGACCTGCGCAATGCAACCCTGATCGGTGGTGTGGTACTTTTGATCGTTGTGATCGCGGTGATCCTGCTGTCGACCAACGCCATGGTCGCCCGCCCGATGACCCGTGTTGCCGGGGTGATTGCCGACCTGGAAAAGGGCAATTTCAACGTCACCGTCCCCTATCATGACCGGTCCGACGAAATTGGTGCGATTGCCAAGGCGCTCGAAGCTTTCAAAGAAGCATCCGCGGGCATGCAGCAGGCCGAGCGCGACAAACGCGAAGCCGAACATCGCGCCAGCGAAGAACGCAACCGCACCCGCCTGCAGATGGCAGACGAATTCGAAAAGTCGGTCGGCTCCATCGTTGTTCATGTCACTGACAGTGCTGGCGATATGGAAAAAGTATCGCGTCAGATGCGCCGTGCGGCGAACGAAAGCTCGGAACAGGCAACCGTGGTTGCTGCGGCTGCCGACGAGGCCAGTGCGAATGTCCAGACCGTCGCTTCGGCGAGCGAGGAACTTTCTGCCTCCATTCAGGAAATCAGTTCCCAAGTCGCACGGTCATCGGAAATCGCCAACAATGCGGTCGACGAAGCATCACGCGCCAACGCCATGGTCACCGGCCTGGCCGAAGCAGCCGACCGCATCGGTCAGGTCGTCAGCCTGATCAATGATATCGCGTCCCAGACCAACCTTCTGGCCCTGAACGCCACCATCGAGGCCGCCCGCGCGGGTGAAGCGGGTAAAGGCTTTGCGGTCGTCGCAAGCGAGGTCAAAAACCTTGCCAATCAGACCGCCAAGGCGACAGAGGAAATCGCCCAGCAGATCGGATCGATCCAGTCCGAGACCCACAATACCGTCGGCGCGATTGAGAAGATCACTGAAACAATTTCCAACATCAATGAAATCACCGGTGCAATTGCCGCCGCGGTCGAACAACAGGGCGCTGCCACGGCCGAAATTTCGGGCAATGTCCAGCAGGCCGCAGCAGGCACTAACGAAGTATCCTCCTCAATCGGGATCGTACGCAATACGTCCCAGCAAACCGGCGACGCCGCTTCCAATGTGCAGGCCGGGGCAACCGAACTGGCAGAACAGGCCCGCAACCTTGATACACAGGTCAAAAACTTCCTTGAGCGGTTGCGTAACATCTAGTCTTTCGGGGCACGAAGAACAGCATGGGCGGCACCTTCGGATGCCGCCCATTTCAATCGGTTGAACCGCTTCGTTCGAAAAAACACGCCACACCCGGAAATAGCAAACACCACCCTTTTGGATAGCTTGAACAACCAAACATCGACCCCAAGTGGAATTGTCGTCTGCTTTTTCGCGAGGGAAACTAAATGTTTGGATGGGTGTGGAAGTCAAATATTGCGCAGCGCCTATACAGTCTTGCGGGCTGGCTGTTGTTAACTTCAGGTTTGCTTGGCAGCATCGCCATATACAAAATGACCGTGATCGGCAATGAGCTGGAACAGGTTACCGCGCGCGACCTGCCTCTGACACTGATGCTTGAAAAAATCACGCAGCATCAGCTTGAACAAGCCATCCTGATGGAAAAGTCGCTGCGTTTCCGCAATGTGGACTCCCATAGCGAGAGCGAAACCAGTGTTCGGGCTAATTTCGATGAAATTTCAAAACAGTCCGATGTGGAGCTCCGTGAAGCAACCAGAATGGTAAAAGCCTATCTCACCGAGCTTTCAAATAATGCAGACCGGACAGAATTTGCCGCTGTCGAAGCGGCCCTTTTGCGCATAGAAGCGGATCATCGCACTTACGAGTCCAAAGTCGCCAACATTTTCAAAGCTCTTGACAATGGAGCAAGCACGTCCGACGTCGCGGACGCTGTCATAGCGACAGAGAAACTGCAAAAAGACCTTAATACCGCCATTGAAGCCCTTCTTGCCGAAGTCGCGAACTACACCCAGCTGTCAATGAACAAGGCGTTGGAAGACGAACGCATGGGCAAAACTCTGATCACCGCTTTGTCGGGCTTTGCGCTCGTATCAGGCATACTTTTGGCGTGGCTTTTGGGACGGTCGATTACCCGTCCGTTGCATCGCCTGACAGAAGCTCTGGGCGATCTGGCAAAAGGTAAACTTGATACATCGGTGCCGGTTTCCGCCTTCCGCGATGAAGTCGGCGAGATGGCTGATGCGATGCGGGTATTTCAGGCAGATATGATCAAGGCCCGTGAACTTGAAGCCATGCAGGAACAACAACGCGCACTTGATGAGAAACGCCGGGCAGAGACGGATCGACTGGTAAAAGAATTTTGCGAAACTCTTGTAAATACGTTTGCCGATATCGTCAAAGGCGCCAATGAAGTTCTCTCACGTGCCGAAACCATGCAAAGCCAAAGTACACAGGCAGGATCGCTCGCCGGTGCTGTTGCCACCGAGGCAGAAGAATCATCAGCAAGTGCTCAGTCGCTTAGTGCTGCAACCGAACAAATGGTTGCAGCGATTGACGAAATCTCATCCCAGATCACACAGTTTTCTGGGATTGCGCATAACGCTGTTGAACATTCCAATACCTCCCAGACCGAAATGCGCAACCTGCAGGAAGTCGCAGAAGAAGTGGGCCAAGTCGTGCAACTGATTACCCAGATTGCAGATCAGACCAATCTTCTGGCCCTGAACGCCACGATCGAAGCCGCGCGCGCCGGTGAAGCAGGCAAAGGATTTGCCGTGGTTGCGGGAGAAGTCAAAAACCTTGCCAATCAGACGGCAAAGGCCACCGATGAAATCACCCGCAAGATCGAACGCATTCAAAGCGTGTCGCGCAATTCAACCGATGCCATCACCAATATCGGCACCGTGATCAACAGCATCGATAGTTATGTCACGGCCATTGTCGGTGCCGTCGAAGAACAGAACGCCACAACACGCGAGATTGCCCGCAATGTTGATTTCGTTTCTGAAAGTGCCAAACGCGTTTCGGAAAATGTCACCACGATTCAATCCAGTGTTACTGATGTCGGCAACAGCGCGATCACGGTGCACGAAAATGCCGATCATACCGCCCATCAGGCGGGTTTCCTGAACAGCAAGATCAGCGATTTCATCACCGCGATGAAGCGCGTGCAGGGCGATAGCACGGAAGCCGCAAGCAAATCGGGGCAATATCAGCCCCCCGTGCTTCGCGCCGCCGAATGACACAGCAGACCCAGACAAACCGATCCAAGCACAGGCCGGATATTTCCGGCCTGTTTGTATGCTGCCTCTTGCATCGCCCCGCCAATCAGGCAAAGCTGTTTCATCGCAACGCGTCAAAGGACCATGCACATGCTGCCGATCACCGTTACCGTCTGCCTGACTGGCATTTTTGCCCTAATGCTGATCGCTCTTAGTCTGAATGTTTCCTTGCGGCGCCGCGACCTTAAAATGGCCCGTGGCGATGGTGGTGACGAAGCCCTGCAACGCCGGATACGCGCGCATGGCAATTTCATCGAAAATGCGCCTTTCTGTATTCTTGTCGTGCTCGCACTCGAGGCTGTTCTGGCAACGTCTGACATCATCTGGCTGGTTGCCGCGGCCTTCATTGTCGCACGGATTCTTCACGCCTGGGGCACCCTGACCGCATCAATTGCCTTGGTCGCCCCCTCCATGCTGATACAGCATGCCGTCATGTTCTGCGCTGCCATCTGGCTTCTGATCCAAAGCATCTAGATAAAAACTGGCCCCGCTCTGGGACCAGTCCCCTACAAGGCTGCAAGTTCCGGCTTGCAGCCTTTTCCATGCCCGGATCGCATCCCGCCATCTTCGACGAAATACGCGATATGCTTTTAACCTCCTCATATGGGGATATGCCGGTGGCTGCATTCCGTGGTTTTCTGTTCTCGCAGACAATCTGAACCTTGATGTATGCCTCCCTGCTGTCCCTGACAGCAAACTTGGCGCGATTTCCACCAGAACATCGCGCCCTTTCTTTTTCTGCGCTATGATGTCTGGCTGATGCATCGGATGCCGGGCAGGAATATGAACCAGACGCAATCCTTCGGAATAGGCCGATCTGACCCCGGCACGATTCCCAAACTGGCCGCTGACCTTTCGACCAAATTAGCATGCTATCCCGACGATGCCCGCTCGGCGTTAATGACAATTCGCGGGTGGATTTTCGAACTGGCGGCAAATATCCCTATCGGGATGATTACGGAAACCCTGAAATGGGGGGAACCGGCATGGGTAACGCCCTCCGGGTCGGGGACGACCATCCGGGCCGACTGGAAACCAAAGGCACCCGACCGGATCGCCATTTACGTCAACTGCCAGACCGACCTGATTGATCGGGTCCGTAGCCATTTTGACGGGGTTCTGGAATGCCAAGGAAATCGGGCGATCCTGCTTGCGCTGGATCGCCCGTTTCCCGAAGAAGCAATTAAAACCGTGCTTGGCTGGGCGCTGACTTATCATCAGGACCGGCGCAAACCGACACCCAAACGCTAGTCGCCGCTTGCTTGAACGTTTTCATCGCTATTTCCGCGATGCATTTGCCTCAAGATTGTCACGCAACTGGCCCAGATCATCGATCAGGCGTTTGATTGTCGAAAGATCAAGTTCCGCCACCTCGCCAACACAACGCGGTACATCAAGTGCCTTTTGCCGCAATTCCCTGCCCTCTGCTGTCAGGGTAATACGTACGGAACGTTCATCCTTTGGATCACGGGTACGTTTAACCAGTCCCGCCGCCTCAAGCCGTTTAAGCAAAGGCGTCAAGGTGCTGGATTCCAGAAACAGCTTTTCACCAATGCTGCGAACCGGCTGATCATCCTCCTCCCACAGGGTCACCATCACCAGATATTGCGGATAGGTGAGCTCAAGCGCGTCAAGAAGCGGTTTATAGATACGGTTAAACGCATGACTGGCCGCATAGACAGAAAAGCACAGGAAGTTTTCAAGCCTGAGCGGATTGTTATCATGATTGTCCATAGTGGCGTTCTCCTTTGTCCTATCGGGCCGGGCCGACTGGCAGTCACTGGGGGCTGCTTCTGCGGCTCGTAACACGGCCGATTTCAAATCAAACCCACATTAATATATCGCACGCGATTTAATTACAAGCGATTTAATTGCATGGCTCATATTCTCAAATTTATATCGCACGCGATTAAATCGCATGCTATCTCATAATCATCGAAACGGAAAACGCCGCACAGCGGCACCATCCAGACAGCCAAAAGGAACAAGATCATGAATACATTCAAAACGACTGTTGCCTCCGCTGCATTTGCTCTGGCAGCAACCTTGGCCACCACGACCGCACTGGCAAATCCGGTTCTCGAAAATAACACCCAGAACTTCATCAATGCTCTGACCGCTTCGGGCGGTGCGCCGATCTACACGCTCAGCCCGGCTGATGCCCGCAATGTTCTGGCCGGTGCGCAGGCAGGCCCGATTGCAAAACGCGCCGCCGATGTTACCGATACCGTCTTCCCTGTCGGTCCGACCGGCGAAACCCGGGTCCGGATCGTCCGCCCCGAAGGCAACACCGACCGCCTGCCGGTTGTCGTCTACTTCCACGGTGGCGGCTGGGTTCTGGGGGATAAGGAAACCCACGACCGTCTGATCCGCGAAATCGCCGTACAGGCAAATGCAGTTGTCGTCTTCGTTGATTATGAACGTTCACCCGAAGCCAAATACCCGATCGCGATTGAACAGGATTATGCAGTGACCAAATATGTCGCCGAACACAGTGAACAGCTTAACGTTGATCCGACCCGACTGGCGATTGCCGGGGACAGTGTCGGTGGCAACATGACCGCGGTTGTTTCCTTGTTGGCCGAGCAGCGCAAAGGCCCTGAAATCATCGCCCAGGTCCTGTTCTATCCGGTGACCGATGCGAATTTTGAAAATGGCTCTTATACCGAGTTTGCCAATGGCCCGTGGTTGACCAAGGCGGCAATGGAATGGTTCTGGAACCAGTACCTGCCCGAAGGTACGGACCGCACCGATCCGAAAGTAACGCCGATCCACGCCCCGCAGGAATTGCTGGCCGGACAGGCACCTGCCCTGATCATCACCGATGAAAACGACGTGCTGCGTGACGAGGGCGAAGCTTATGCCCGCAAACTCAGCCAGGCCGGGGTGGATGTCACCACGGTTCGCTACAACGGCACGATCCATGATTTCGTCATGCTCAATGCCATCGCCGACACCCCGGCTGCCAAGGCCGCAACCGCCCAGGCCAGCCAGTTTTTGAAGAACGCCTTCTACGGCGAATAACCTGAACTTTCTGCAACTTCTTTCGGGGGCGCGGTTGCGCCCCCACCCACCCGGCGACATATCATCTGGGGCACTAACCGAACCAACGCCCTGATCAGCCGGGTTATCGAAACCTTAGAACCATCACGTTCAAACAAAGGAAGAAAACCATGTCTGTAGATGTCAAATACCGCGCAACAGCAAGTGCAACCGGTGGCCGTGACGGCCGTGCGAAAACCGAAGACGGCAGCCTCGATGTCAAACTGACCACGCCGAAAGAACTCGGCGGTGCAGGTGGCGAAGGCAACAACCCCGAACAGCTTTTCGCAATGGGTTACTCGGCTTGTTTCATCGGCGCGATGAAATTCGTCTCCTCCCAGGGCGGCCCGAAAGTTCCGTCTGATGTTTCGGTCAAGGCTGTTGTCGGCATCGGCCCGCGTGCGGCTGGCGGTTTCGGCCTTGCGGTTGACCTGCATATCTCGCTGCCGGGCCTTGATAAGGCCGATGCTGAAAAGCTGGTCGAAGAAGCCCACAAAATCTGCCCGTATTCCAACTCGGTCCGCGGCAATGTCGATGTAACCTCGCACATCGCCTGATCGAAAAACGGCCCTTCTTCGGCACGGAACCTCCCCTGATCCGTATATGCCGAAGCCAAGCCCGGTGCATCTCCCCTGCACCGGGCTTTTATTTGTCGGCATTTAACAGTTGCCCGATGCGGCCTCTGCCCTGATGATCCGTGGCAGCAAAAATACCGCAAAAATTTCATGGGAAACATTGATGACCACCAAGCTTACCGTTCTTGCCATCGCACGCGCCAAACCGGGCAAGGAAGCCGAACTTGGCAAACAGCTTCTGGCACTTGTCGAACCGTCGCGCGCCGAAGAAGGTTGCATCAGTTACGATATTCATCAATCCAACGAAGACCCGGCGATCTGGATGGCTTATGAAAACTGGCGCTCTGACGAAGACCTCGCCCTTCATTTTGAAACACCATACCTGCGCGCCTTTGGCGCCCTTGGCGATGAATTACTGGCAGAACCTATCAGCCTTCAGAAATTCACCGTTAAATCCTGAAGCCTGAACTTAATTCCTGCCTTCGCCTGATCTAGCCCATTTGACCAGAACGGGACCTTTATCCGTGCTTTTCGCCTTGTTTCTGTCGGCATTGACATCCGCCACCATACTGCCTGGCACGTCCGAGGTGGCCTTGGCAGCCCTTGTCGCATCGGGTGATCATGCGGCGTGGTGGCTGGTTGTCGTCGCGACGGCGGGGAATGTTCTGGGCTCGTGCGTCAACTGGGGGCTTGGACTGTATATCGATCATTTCAAGGATCGGCGATGGTTCCCGGTATCGCCAGATGCCCTTGATCGTGCCTCACACTGGTTTGGCAAATACGGGCTTTGGTCGCTTTTGCTGGCGTGGCTGCCGATAATCGGGGATCCGCTAACACTCTTTGCCGGTGTCATGCGGGTGCGCTTTTTGCCCTTTATCGTGCTGGTGACGATTGGCAAGGCGGCACGATATGCAATGATTGCCGGTGGCGCGGGCTGGATCGCCAACCTACTTGGATATTCATAATATTCATCAAAACAAAATACACAATAAAATCGAAACGCGCAAATTGTCGAAAACACAATAGCCACATCAATTATATAAAAATATAGTTAATTTGCTAAAATGGTGCCCCCATGATTTCATTGAGTGAAATAAAAACGAGCAATTATTTATAAATTTCACAAAATGAATGGGAGTATATTATGAATATGGAAATTCCAGTCTGGGTAAAACCCGCAATCTGGGGCGGTGTTATCGGTGCCGTTGCCATCACGATCATCGGCTTTAGCGCAAGCTGGGTCGTTTCGGGCAGCACCGCAACCGAAATGGCCAACACGCAAAGCAAGGATGCGGTCATTACCGCCCTCGCCCCGATTTGTGTTGCGCAGTTCAAAACCCAGACCCCCACCAATCAGACCATGCAGCTTGCCGCCCTTAAAGAGGAAAGCTCCTACAAGCGTGATGATTTCGTCGCAGCTCAAGGCTGGGCCACCATGCCTGGCAATGATGCCCCGACCACGGAAATCGCCGACGCCTGTGCAAGTCAGTTGATGAAACTGACAGAAAACTAAGCGGATCTCCTCCCCCGAGGTAATTGATCCGTCCAAGACGGCATCCGGGCCAACTCCCGGATGCCGTTTTTTTTATGGGCGATCACAACCGGCAGGGCAATATCGTTCAATAAACCCCAAGACCTGCGGCGCATTGTTGCATCCAGCAAAGCCACTAAAAGGATCGCCAACCCATGCTTGCCGCCGCCCCAAGCCTTTATCTGTCGATGGCTGCCTTCGCGCTTGCCGCCTCGATCACGCCCGGCCCGGTCAATATCCTGATCCTCAGCTCCGGGGTCCATTACGGCTTTCGACCCAGCCTGCGACTTGTGTTCGGCGCGACCAGCGGCTTTTGCCTGTTATTGCTTCTGATCGGGTTGGGCCTGCATGAATTGCTGGTGATTTTTCCCAACCTGACGACAGTCATTCAATGGGCCGGGGTGGCGTTTTTGCTGTTCATGGCCTTCAAGCTTGCCACCACATCGGGCGAATTGGGCAAAACGCGCGCGGACAAGGGACCATCGATGATCACCGGCGCATTGCTGCAATGGGTTAACCCCAAGGCTTGGCTTGCCGCGGTTGCAGGCATGGGGGCCTATGCCGCCAATGGTGCGCCGGCACTGGTCTGGGAATTCACAGTGCTTTATTTCGCGGTCTGTTTTGCCTCGGTCGCCTGCTGGGCCTATGCCGGGGCGTTTCTCGGCCGATTTTTAAACGATGCCGCCCATATCCGGCTGTTTAACCGGATCATGGCATTGCTACTGGTCGCAAGTGCGGCCTATCTGATCGTCACCTGATTGGCTCAGGCGACATGCGCCATCGCATAATGGCGCGGCGTGGTCGCCATCAGGCGTTTGAAAACCCGTTGAAAATGCGCCTGATCGGCAAAGCCGCAATCAAGGGCAACGTCAACAATCCGCTCCCCGCGCTTTAGGGCATGGCGCGCCTTCTGCACCCGGCAATTGATCAGAAAGGCATAGGGCGTCATGCCATGTGCCTTTTTGAACGCGCGCACCAGATAGGATCGCGAAACCCCGATCACCCCGGCAAGGTCATCCAGATTGACGTCTTCGGCGTAATAGGCCCGGATATAATCTGCAACCCGGCCCATTTTGTTTTTATCCGTCGCACCGCCAACCCCACGCAAGATACCGCGCCGATCAAGCGCCACATGCAGATCAGCAAAGAACGATACCATCGTGCTTTCCTTGGCCAGCCGGTCACAATCAGGGTCGATCAATGTATCGGCAAGGCTTTGCAGGCCGGAATACAGCATTGGACTATGGCTGATGGTGTCGGAAAACATCGCAAACCGCCCGGCGGCATCGGCATCGATTTCGACCTGCAAATCCAGAAGCCATGCCGGATCGACAAACAGCATGTCATAGCACCACCCGCCGCCCGGCACCGGGTTGCAGCCATGCACATCCTCAGGGTTCAGTACCACAACCGATCCCTTGCCGGTTTCATGGGTCTTGCCCCGGTTCCAATAGGTACTGCGCCCACCCTTGACGATGCCGATTGAAAACGTGTCGTGGCTGTGGCGTTCATAACAAACACTCCGCCCGTCATCGACCCGGCGCAGCTCCACAAACGGCAAACCGGCATCACGCCAGAAACACTGCTTATCTGATTTTGCCTTGCCCATTGAAACGCCCGAACCATCTTTGGGAATGAAAACGCGAAAATCCGAAGATAGGTTAATTTCACCGGTGGCACCAGTGGCCCGACCTGATTATAGTCCCCCAAATGTTCGATGATCGTTCTGATCCCACGCCGAAATTCATGCCACCCGACGCACCCGTCATGGTCGTCGGATTGCGCCATGCTGTCTTTCTGTCACCCGATGGCGAAATAGAAGAATTGCCGCATGGGGCGGCGGCCAAACGGGCGCGATCCCAACGTCCGATCCTTGTCCATACCCCGGCATCGGCACGGCGGATGAAATCCGATCCGTTTCAGGCCCATGACCTTTTGGAACTGTTTGCCTTTGTCCGCCCGGCGCAGTTTTGCGTCCCCACACCACGCGGGCTTGCCATGGCGACAGGACAACGGGCATGCGATGATCTGATCGGACAGGCCGAAGCCCTGGCCGAGGCGATGAAACGATTGTTGCAGGAACTTGCCACCCTGCCGCGTGAAAAGCGTGCACGTGCGCTTTCCATTGCATGGCCGATGGCGCGCGGGCATTGGATGTGGGGCGTGCCGGTTCTGGCCGCCCTTGGTGCCGATGGCGACGGGCCGCATAAATTTGCCGCCTATGAAGGGCTTAAAGTCTGGAAAAAAATGGGCGAATGGGCCGAACATGCCCCGCCACCGCCACCCGGCAACAATCCGGTCGATCCAAAGGATGCCCGTGAACGGCTGAAAAAGCTACTGGGCGACGGGGCGGAAGAACGCCCGCAACAGGCTGATTATGCATCCGCCGTCTGTTCGGCATTCGCGCCCCGCACCGCCGAAGGTACACCCAATATCGTCCTAGCCGAGGCAGGGACCGGGACGGGCAAGACGCTGGGTTATGTTGCCCCGGCCTCAATCTGGGCACAAAAGAATGACGGGGCGGTGTGGATTTCGACCTATACCCGCAACCTGCAACGTCAGATCGATCAGGAACTGAACCGCCTTTATGACGATCCCAAGGACAAACGCCTGAAGGCAGTCGTGCGCAAGGGCCGCGAAAATTACCTGTGCCTTCTGAATTTCGAAGAAGCCCAAAGACCGCTGGCGCAACAGCCCCATCAGGCGATCCCGCTGGGGCTTATGGCGCGCTGGGCATCGCAAACGCGCGATGGCGATATGGTCGGCGGTGATTTCCCGGCATGGCTGACCGAACTGATCGGCAATCGTTTTACCGGTGCATTGGCCGATCAGCGCGGCGAATGCATTTATGCCGCCTGCCCGCATTATTCGCGCTGTTTTGTTGAAAAAACCGTCCGGCGCGCAAGGTTGGCCGAAATCGTGGTCGCCAATCATGCCTTGGTGATGGTGCAGGCTGCCCTTGGCGGGCTTGACGATGCATCAATGCCGACCCGTTACGTCTTTGACGAGGGGCATCATCTTTTTGATGCCGCCGACAAAGCCTTTTCCGCCCATCTGACCGGGCAGGAAGGGGCAGAATTACGCCGCTGGTTACTGGGCGCCGAAAACAAGGGCCAGTCACGCGCACGCGGCCTTAAACAACGACTTGAAACCCTGATCATGGATCGGGACGAACTGCGCGATGCCGTCAACGCAGTAATCCAGGCAGCCCAATGCCTGCCCGAACAGGGCTGGCTGATGCGCATTCATGACGGGGCTGAACATGCCAAGGGCCCGGCGGAATTTTTCCTTGCCCATGTCCGGGCACAGGTCATGGCCCGTGCCGCCGAGGGCGATCGGGGTTATTCGATTGAAACCGATTGCAAACCGGCGATTGACCCGGTTCTGGCCAGTGCGGCCGATCTTGACCGTGCGCTGGCAGCCCTTGAAAAACCGGCCAAGGCCTTGATCAAGATTATCGCCCATATGCTTGATGAAAAAGCTGACGAGCTTGAAAGTGCTGAACGCCAGCGCCTTGACGCCGCAATCCGGTCCCTTGAACGGCGTGCGATCATGCAGGTCGCCGCATGGCGCGGGATGCTTGAAAGCCTTGTCGATGCCACCCCGCCGGAATTTGTCGACTGGTTTGCCATCGAACGGCAGTTTGGCCGCGATTTCGATGTCGGCATGCACCGCCATCATATTGACCCCACACTGCCTTTAACCGCGGCCTTGGCACCCTCCGCCCATGGGTTGGTGATCACGTCGGCCACGCTCCGCGATGGCACGGGCGATGAAATGTTTGACTGGGGCGTTGCCGAAGACCGCACCGGCGCATCGCACATGCCAATGCCCGCGATCCGGGCGGCGATGAAAAGCCCCTACGACTACGCCAAACAGACCAAGGTTTTCATCATCAATGACCTTGGCCGTGATAACCCCGATCATGTGGCGGCGGCCTATCGCGAACTGTTTCTGGCGTCCGGCGGCGGCGCGCTTGGCCTGTTTACCGCGATCAACCGTTTGCGCGCGGTTTATGACCGCCTGACCGGGCCGCTTGACGATGCCGGGTTGCAGCTTCTGGCACAGCATATTGACGGTATGGATGTTTCAACCCTGATCGATATTTTCCGGGTTGAACGTGATGCCTGTCTATTGGGTACCGATGCGGTACGCGACGGGGTCGATGTGCCCGGTGATAGCCTCCGCCTGATCGTGTTTGATCGCGTGCCATGGCCCCGCCCCGATATCCTGCACCGGGCGCGCAAGGCCGCATTTCATGGTGCGAGATACGACGACATGCTGACGCGCCTTCGGATGAAGCAGGCCTTTGGTCGCCTTGTTCGCCGCGCGGAAGACCGTGGGGTATTTGTGCTGCTTGATAACCGGATGCCGTCGCGATTGCTGGGTGCATTCCCCGACGATGTCAATGTCCAACGGGTCGGCATGCGCGAAGCGATTGAACAGACACGGGCGTTTTTAAGGCCAAACGCCAACAATGGAAATCTGCTAAAGTAATCTGTGCGGGTCAACTTCACCTGACATCTGACAACAAATCGATTTTGCAATACGCCCATTTTCCGCCGAAGGACGCGATATGCATATATTGTTGATGACCTATGGCACACGCGGCGACATCCAGCCCTTCATTGCTTTGGCGTACGGGTTACAACAAACCGGCCATATGGTTACACTTGCCGCCCCCGGGCGCTTCCAATCGTTAGTACAACAACACGGCCTCGCATTTGCGCCCTTAACAGATGCGTTAATAAATCTGACCAGCAAACCACAATTTGCGAATGCGTCAAATCCGGGCACCGGATTCCTAAAGAAAATAAGCAGTATCGTAAAATTGCGTGCGCAAGGAAGAGACCTTCAAGGTGCGCTTCTTGATGATATTTTTGAAACCATTAATAGGATCAGGCCAGACAAAATAGTATTTCATCCAAAAGCCTTTGGCGCCTTGGCAATTGCTGATCATTTTGCAATCCCAGCCATTCTGGCCCAGTTGATCCCAGCCCTCATTCCAACTCGTGCCTATCCGCATATCGGCTTTCCCAATATGGCGGATTGCCAGAAATATAACCTTCTGACAGGGAAGCTTGTGAAGGGGTTGGTTAATCTGTCGTTGCGCAACAGTCTCCGCGATTGGGCATCAAAACGGCATAAAGTCATCCCGTATCAGAAATTTGATATCCTAAAATCACAAAAGTTCGGAGCCATCACGGTTCTAAACGCCTATAGCAACGCCATCATAGCGCGCCCAAATGACTGGCCGAAAAAAGCTGCTGTCACGGGCTATTGGTTTGTAAATGATGCTTTGTACGAGCCAAGCACCGAAATGACGAGCTTTATCAAAAACAGTCAAAAACTGATCTATATCGGGTTTGGCTCCATGCCCGCCACCAATCCGCAAAAGACCGCCCAAATGTTGATTGATGCGGTCAAACAGGCAAATGTCCAGGCAATCATTGCAACCGGTTGGGGCGGCATTGCTTCCGATGTTGATTGGCCATCCAACATTTATGCCGTTCGGGAAGTGCCACACGAATGGATGTTCAAACATGTAAAGACCGCCATACATCATGGGGGGGCCGGAACGTGTGCAGCAGCATTACGGGCGGGATGCCCATCCATTATTGTACCGTTCTTTGGCGATCAACCATTCTGGGCCAAACGGCTTTACACGATCGGCGTTGCCCACCAGTTGATCCCCTCATCGAAGCTTGATGCAAAATGTCTTGCCAGCGCCATAAGCGACATTCTGGCAACACCACAGGTTCACGAAACAGCAAAACGAATTGCCAAACAAATTTCGCATGAAAACGGTGTTGCTACGGCGGTTGATCTGATCCTGAACGGCACAGAAATCGCAGCTTAGCTCTTGGTAACCGTTCGCATTGCCATTGACACCATCAGATAGCTCAAACCTGACGAAATCAGATTAATCCCAAGCAACAATCCAATCGCCCAAGTGGCAGCACTTGGCAATTCCACGAATATTAAAACACCGGCAAGCACTGCGATACCGCCGGAAAACAGCATCCATTTCCAGCCGGGAAACTGGCTGAGGCGGAACGCCATGGCAAGTTCAAGCAATCCTTGCAGGATAAAGGCAATTGCCAGTAACACGGTCAGGGTCACAATCCCGGTCAGCGGGAAAAAGGCCAGCCACCCGCCAACAAGCGCGAACAGAACGCCTTGCACCACATCGATCCAGCGGCGCGTTGGTGTATCGGCATTCCAAGCGCCGTAAAAATGCCCGACAGCCCCGATGATAAACAACCAGCCGATCACGGTTTTAAACGCAATCGTAGTGGCAAACGGGAAGGCGACGGCAAGAATACCCAGCAAAAGCAGAACGATCCCGACAGTCCGAAGCCGTTTGCGTCCCTTTTCCAGAAGTGCGCGCATTTCCGGCGTGCCGTCATTTACAACGAGTGTCATGGACCTGTCCCTTTGGTTTCATTTACCGATTTCTTTAAATATGATCCGTCGTTTGTATAAACGCCGCCATCAAAGCTTGGTTCCGGTCGATGATATGTTCAGGATATCTGCTTTTCATCCCCAACAAGATCGGCGCGGATGTTGCCCGCCAGGGCAAGGCGCAAGGCATTGACGATCGCAATGACATCAATCCCTTCCTGCAGCACGGCACCAGCCACCGGACTGATGTAGCCAAAGGCAGCAAAGCCCATGGCAAAGATCGATAACACCATGCCACCGATCACACTTTGCAGCAGAATGCGCCGCATGGTCATGCTGATGTGAAACAGTTCGTCAACCGCCTGAAGCGAACTTTCGGGGATCACGGCACCGGCGGCCTCGGCCGTTACAGAACTGTGTTTACCAAAGGCGATACCAACGGTTGCCACCGCCAGCGCGGGCGCATCATTAATGCCATCCCCCATGAAAAGCGTGGGCGCAAGCGCCGTTTCGCGCCGCACGATTTCAACCTTTTGCTCCGGACTTTGTGAGGCAAAACTCTCATCAATGCCAAGCAGCTTTGAAAGATGGCTGACCTCGCTTGCGCGATCCCCTGACAGAAGCATGACCTTGTTGAAATTATGAACCGGCCCGAGATGCCCGACGAAATTCCTGCCATCGGCACGCGGGCTATCGCGGAAACGCAATGTCGCACCATAGGCGCCATCAATCATGATCACGCATTCAAGTCCGCTTGCATCGGGCGGCAGGATTTCGGCCATGGCCGGGTCACTTGCGATCAGCTTTTTGCGGTGGGTCACCGCAATCTCCTGACCATCCACAGCCCCGACCAGCCCCTGCCCGGGCTTTTCTGATACTCGTGCCACATCGCCAAGCGCCAGTTTGCGGCTTTCTGCCGCTGCCAGCACCGCGGTTGCCAGCGGATGTTTTGAATATCGTTCAAGACTGGCGGCCAGGCGCAAAACCTCGTTCGCGCCGTGACCGCTGGCGGGCAGAACCTCGACCAGTTCAGGTCGGCCATATGTCAGTGTTCCGGTTTTATCAAAAATTGCCGTTTTACATGTCGGCAACCGTTCCAGAACCGTCGGATCGCTGATCACGATGCCCCGTCTGGCGGCCATGGAAATCGCGCTCATGATCGTGATCGGAATGGCAATCAAAAGCGGACACGGCGTTGCCACGACCAGGACTGCCAGAAACCGCACGGAATCACCGCTCAGATACCAAGCGATAAAAGCAACCAGCAAGGCAAACGGGGCGAACCACGCCCCGATCTGATCCCCGATCCGGCGAATTTTCGGGCGTTTCTGTTCGGCTTCCTGCATGACCTGCATGATCTGGGCATAGCGTGACTCACTTGAAAGCCTCTCCCCCCGAATGACCAGAACCGCATCTCCGTTGATCGCACCTGAAAGCACCGATGCCCCTGGTGCCTTGGCCACAACAAACGGCTCCCCGGTCAGGTAACTTTCATCCATGGCGCCATGACCATCGACGACCACCCCATCGACCGGGGCAGTATCATGCGGGAAAATCGCAATCAGATCACCGATCACGATGTCATCAAGGCTGATGTCGGTAATGTTTTCGCCGTCTTTGCGATGCGCCACACGCGGCATCCGATCGGCAAGCGCATTTAACGCCGAAGATGCCTTGCGCATGGCAAATGCTTCAAGAACCTGCCCACCGCTCAGCATCAGGATAATCAGCGCCGCTGCCAGATATTCACCCAACACCACACCGGTGACAAAGGCAAGCACCGCCAGAAAATCCGCACCGAAATCCCGGGCAAGCGCCTTTTGCACGATTTCAAAAATCAAAACCCCACCGCCCAGTGCAATCACTGCAAAAAGTGGCCAATCCATCGCGGCATGCCCGAAAACCGGTACAGAGATCGAAACCGGTATCAAGGCAAAATGGGTGACAATGCCGACAACGGTCAAAATCAGAACCGCCCGGTTAAGACGAACCGCAGACCATATGGGCGTTTTCTGTTCTGGCACACCACCGTGCTGATAGGCATGCATAGGAGGTTCTCCGCAAATGACCAAAGCAGGTAATGAAGCCTAGCCCCAAACAGGAGTTTTACCGAAAACTATTTGCAAACCGCATGCTGGAAGCTTTGACAGCCTTCGTCACAACCGGCGTTTCGAAATCTGAGACAAAATTTTTTGGCTTTCAGAATGCCAAAACACTGTTGGTGCAATTCGTCGTAACCAAGTCAAATCAGCGAATTTCAATTGTTATAGGAACGATTATAAAAAATTGCTGATAAGTGGTTCACACCAAGAGGTTTTGACACCCTGCCTTCAAGGGATTATTGAAGGCAAGTATCTTTCCGGAATGGATTGAAAGCCGTGATCAGAACCCGCCAGATATATTCGGCACTCAGACGCAGCCTGTCGGTTGCTGTCGCGTGCTTTTTGCTGGCAAACGCCCTGATGTTCGGCTTTATGCATGCGCCGGTCGCGCTTGCCAATACCCCGGCCGCTGTCGGGGGCAACGCCGATCAGAACTTTATCCCGCTGATCATCTGTACCGCCAATGGCATCAAGACGATATCTGTCCCGGCTGGTGCAACAGAAGAAGGCGGTTCTTCCCCTCATTCCAGTGCCTATGAAGGATTCCAATGCGCGATTTGCGGCCTTGGCAATCATGCGGTCGGCCTGCCCGTCGAACCGGAATTGCCATTGATCCATCGCGTGCGGATGTCCAATGCGGTCACCGCCCTTCATATCACGGCACGCCTGCATGATTTCTGTCCGATTGCGGCATCGCCCCGCGCCCCGCCCTTTCCCGTCTGACTGTCTCCCGGCCCGATGGATGATGTCCGTTGCCCTTACTGGCCCCGGACCGCCCAGCGTGGTCAACTTCAGATTAATTGAGTTCCGGGTAGGGATCATCGGGCCAATGCGCCCGTATCCCGACAGACCCGCGACCGAATTGGGGATATCGTGATGCCAAACGCATCGGCACATGCCAAAAATGCGCCCAAAGGGACAAGCAGCCTTTATCGCGCTGTCTGGCGCTGGCATTTCTATGCCGGACTTTTTGTTCTGCCTTTTATGATTCTTCTGGCCGTCACTGGTGCAGCCTATCTTTTCCGTGACGAAATCGATGACTGGGTCTATTCCGACCTGAAATTCGTCAATGTTCTGGATGTACCGCCACTTCCGATCAGCACACAGGTTGATGCCGTGCGCTATTTCGTCGGGGACAAACCGGTCAAAATCATCACGCCGACCTCGCCGGACCGAAGCACCGAAATCGTCATTGCCACATCGGCGGGTGATCGCCGGTCGGTTTATGTCGATCCCTATACCGGGCTGGTACTGGGATCGATGCCAGATCGCGGCACGATCATGTGGCTGGTGCGCCGCATTCACAGCCTGGCCGAATTTGGTATCGTTACCAATTACCTGATCGAAATCGCCGCGGGATGGAGCATCCTTCTGGTCGCGACAGGCACCTATCTTTGGTGGCCGCGTGGCAATCAAAGCGGCGGCGTTCTAACCGTGCGCGATATCCCGGCGCGTCGGCGCTGGTGGCGCGATGCCCATGCAGTTACCGGCATTTTCGTTGGCTTCTTTATCGTGTTTCTGGCCGCGACCGGCATGTTCTGGTCAGTATTCTGGGGTAAATATGCCAACGAATTCGCCAATGGTACGCCGAGCGGCTATCCATCGGGTGTTCGCGTCGATGTGCCCCTTTCGACCGTCCCGATGATCAAGGCTTTTGGTGAAACCGGCTGGACCACCGAAAACGCCCAGATCCCGTTATCGGTTGATGGCACGTCAACTGCCAATGGTGGCACACCAACTCCGTTTGGCATCGATGCCGCCGTGGCAAAGTTCGCAGAACTTGGGATTGCACCCGGCTATGCGATTTCATTGCCAAGCAGTGAAACCGGTGTTTACAGCGCATCAATCTATCCCGATGACCTGTCCCAGCAGCGCGTCATTCATCTGGACCAATATTCAGGTCGGCCTTTGATTGATATGGGATATCAGGATTACGGCATCTTTGGCCGGATCATGGAATGGGCGATCAATGTCCATATGGGTCAGGAATACGGGGTGATCAACCAGATTGTCCTGATGATTGTCTGTGCCGCGATTGTCTTTATGGCTGTATCTGGCGGGGTGATGTGGTGGAAACGCCGCCCGACCGGATCGCTGGGCATACCGCCCTTGCCGCGCCGGACAAAAAGCCTGGTCGGGGTGACGGCGATCCTTGCGATTGGCGGAATCATTTACCCGGTCGTCGGTGTATCCATGCTGGTGATCTGGTTCCTGGACTGGCTGTTTGTGGCCCGCCCCGCCCGGTCATTGCGCGTGGCCTGAAGGTTCGACAATGCAAACCAGCCGTCCGGCTGGACAAAAGATCTGGTGTCGATACGCGGCACCCCGCAACGTGCCGCGTATCTCCCTTGTGCCATCGGGAGTTCCCCATGAACAACGAAGACGCCTTGAAACATCTTGAGAAACTTGCTGAAAACCCGGCCCTTGATATGGGGGCCAATGCCGCCATCGGGCACCACGAAGAGGAAGGCGAATATATCTATCGCATCCTGTCGGGCCTTGTGATGCAATGTCATTATGCCGAAGATGGCGAACGTCAGGTCTGCCGCGTGTTCCGCCCCGGTGATCTGATCGGGCTTGAAACGGTTGTCGAACCGGGTCTTTCACTGATCAGCGAAACCCTGACGCCGACGGTCCTGATGCGCATTCCGGTTGCGCGCATCCGAATGGCACAGGCGACCAATCCCGAACTGCAACAGGCGATCCTGCGGCTGCTCGCACGCGAGGTTGTCGATGGCTATAACTGGAAGGTCAATCTGGGGACCGGATCGGCGATGCGCCGGATTTGCCGTTTCCTGCTCTGGAGTGCCAAGGATGATCACTGCCCGCTGCCGACACGCGACAAGCTGGGCAGCATCATTGCCACAACCACCGAAACCGCAAGCCGCATGATTGCCGATCTTCGCCGTCAGGGTGTTTTGCGCAAAAGCCGGTCACGCCCGTCAACGGTCGTGATCGACCGGGATCGCGTGCGCCAGAAGGCCGGTGATTTCTGGGACCACCGCGCCGCGTGATAACGGACGAAACCTGTTGAAAACCGGGAATGCGGTCGCCTGCATGATCAGTGCGGCCGCGTGTTCCCGCCAAAGGACACATCGAACGGCATGGTCACATTCGATTTCAACAGCATTTCAAAATCGCTGGCAGGGATCGGCTTGCTGAAATAGAAGCCCTGTACCTCATCAACGCCTTCAGAGACGATGCGTTCCAGTTGCATTTCGGTTTCGATCCCTTCGACATTGACCGCCATGCCAAACGACCGCGCCAGGAACACCACCGCGCGCACAATCGCGGCATTGCCATCGCGGCTGTCGAGGTCGATGATAAACGACCGGTCTATCTTGATCTTGTCGACCGGGAATCGTTTCAGATAGGCCAGCGATGAATAACCTGTGCCGAAATCATCAATTGCAATCCGGATGCCCTGATTTCGCAAAATGCCAAGCGTGATCGCCGCTTCGCGCGGGTTATCCATCACCGCACTTTCAGTGACTTCAAACTGCAGCTGGGTCGGGTTCAAACGCGACCGTTCCAGAACATCGCCGACACTTTCAATCAGGTCTTCGTGCCGGGCAAGCTCCAGCGGCGACAGATTGACCGAAATCGTCAGTTCACCATATCCGGCATCGACCCATTGCCGGGTCTGTTTGCAAGCCTGATTAAGCACCCAATGGCCAACATCGGCAATGATGCCCATGCGTTCGGCCACAGGAATGAAATCGACCGGGCTGACCTGCCCGCGGGACGGATGGAACCAGCGCACCAGCGCCTCCATTCCGATGATCTTGTGGTTCGCGATATCAATAATCGGCTGATAGAACAGCTCCAGCTCGTCATTTTCAATCGCATGACTAAGGTCGCGTTCAAGCGCCTTGCGTTCCTGCACTTCGACCTGCAAACGCGGTTCGAAGAAATGATACCGGTTACGTCCTTCGGCCTTGGAACAATAAAGCGCCAGATCAACATTGCGGAACAGGTCCTTTTCATCGCGCCCGTCCTGCGGGAACATGCAGATACCGACCGATGTCGATGCCTGCACCTCGTTCCCGTCCAGCATGAAGCGTTCCGAAACCCTTTCAATCAGGCGCTGTGCAACAAGGGTCACTTCCTCGACCGTACCCGGATCATGGATCAGGACGGCAAACTCATCCCCGCCAAGGCGTGCGACAACATCCTCGTTGCGCAGACAAACCCGCATGCGTTCCCCAACCCCCTGTAAGAGCAGGTCGCCGATGGGATGCCCAAGCGTATCATTGATGTCTTTGAAGTTATCCAGATCAAACAGCATCAGCACGAAACTGCGCTTTTCATGCTTGCCACGCTTGACCGCGGCTGCAAGGCGTTCCTGAAACAGGGTGCGGTTCGGAAGTCCGGTCAATCCGTCATGATGGGCCAGAAACTGGATACGTGCTTCGCTGCGTTTGCGGTCGGTGATGTCGGTGATCGATCCTTCGATCAGAACCGGAACACCTTTGTCATCGCGTACCAGTCGTGCATTTTCTTCGACCCAGATGATCTTGCCGTCGCGTCGGCGCATCTCGGCCTCAAACCCCTGAACCACGCCATCGCGCATAAGCTTTCCCGTCAGGCGCAAACGATTGGTCGGGTTCAGGTAACATTGCGAAAACCCGGCTTGGGACACCAGCAATTCATCGGCACTGTCATAGCCAAGGATCGATACGAAGGCCGGATTGGCAGACAGGATATCGCCAAGCGGGCGGCTCTGATAAAGACCTTCGGCGGAATTTTCGAAAATGCCGCGATATTTTTCTTCGGCCCGGCGAAGGGCACGTTCGACCGACAGCTTTTCGGTCACATCCTGCCCGATGCAGATC
The DNA here is from genome assembly GCF_001858545.1 of Thalassospira sp. MIT1004. Classification (NCBI taxonomy): domain Bacteria; kingdom Pseudomonadati; phylum Pseudomonadota; class Alphaproteobacteria; order Rhodospirillales; family Thalassospiraceae; genus Thalassospira; species Thalassospira sp. MIT1004. Next base: position 63,016 of record NZ_MCAO01000045.1, read on the forward strand.
ACGCCCGATACGTCGCCATCCTCGCCGAAATGCGCACGTGCATTCCATTGCAACAGGCGAACCTCGCCATCGCGGCGCCGGAATGAAATGACTTCGTCCTTGATGATCTCGCCGGAAATCAGGCGTTTGATGCCCTGACGCACCAGATCGCGTTCACCGTCAAGCAACAGGAAATCAAAGAAATTCTGCCCGGCGGCTTCCATCCAGGAAAAGCCGAATGTCCATTCGCATTCACGGTTATATTCCAGAATGCGACCTTCGCTATCAAGGAACAGGATCACGCTGCCTGCGGTCTGGACCAGCGCGCGATAACGTTCCTGACGGCGGCGCAGATCATATTCCGCCTGACGGCTTTTGGTGATGTCGGTAACCGTGACGCTATAACCCAGAAGCGATCCACCTTCGCCACGAATTTCGGTGGCATTGATCCGCACCCAAAGCTGGCTGCCATCCTGACGGCGCATTTCGATATCGCGCGCCTGAATACCTGCCCCCGATACGAGGTCACGACGCAAATCCCGCAAATCCTCGGCCCGGGCATAAAACTTTTCGCTATTGGCAATATAGGCCTGTCGCAATTCGCGGGCATTGTCATAGCCAAACAATGTCGCGGCTTCTTCGTTCACACTGGTCAATGTGCCATCGGCGGCCAGATCGATAATACCGTGCACAGCATGTTCAAGGGCACGGCGATAGCTTTCCTCGCGGGTGCGTTCCTGCCCGAAAAGTGCAATCGCATCCTGTGTCGGCAACGGCATGCGTTGCCACTGATAAATCCGCTGCCCGTAATGCACGGTTCGGATGTCATCCCAGTCGGCAATGTTTTCGCCGTCTTCGATCAGAGCACGCTGGCCAGATGGTTTAGTCAGCGACAATGCACCAGGCAGCCCCATTTCAAGGGCGGCCTGCTCGGCTGCCTTGTTGGAGAATCGCAAACCGCCGTCACGCTCCACCACCAGAACAGGCTGCGGCGAAATCAAAACCCCGGTGCCAGTCGTCGCATCTGCGTCCTGAAGGGCGATGATCCGGATGAAAACCTGCCCGGAGAGTGAAAGCTGCCAGGCAAAGAATTGGACATCGCGGCCATCAATTTTATCGACACGCGAAAAATATCCGACGGCATTTAGGGCCTCGGCACTGATTTCACGGATATTTTGGGCGATTTGGGGATGGGTATCAATCTTGTGCCAGGTATCATCGGCAAGGTCGGGTGAAATCGTCTGCGCCCATGGCGCATTCACAAGAAGGCTTTCGCCGATGGGGTCATAAACCCCCGACGGGACACGAAGATGCCCAATCAACGCCGCAAGAGTCCCCGCAGCATTGCTTGAAATGATAACTCCCATACCCGGCTTATTCGTCATTCTTGTTATCGCTGCGAGACCATAACTTTTACCCCATGCGCTGCAAAGGCCTATTTTATTCCCAAGAGAGAATGCGATGCGTTCTTGACGCTAACATGTTGTAATTTTTTAAGCATCCCCTTCGGTTCACAGCCCCTGCACATGCACGCGCAGCAAGCCCCCCTGTGTTCCGACACCCAAAGGATGCTCCACATTTCACTACGTAATCATTAAAATCATGAATATTTAAGCGGTTAACTGTTGCCGGAGATCAAATACCGTCTTAGGTTCTATGTCCATCGGAGTTGTCACACGCCATCAACCGGTGCGTCGACGTTTCGCGGGAATACCCGTTAACGGTCAGTCATCCGGAAAAGGAGTAATCATCGTGATCTCACATCAGGACGCCTTGATTTACACAATGGTTATGGTTTCGGCCTCGGATAACGACATCACCGATGCGGAACTGTCCGCAATGGGGCGTCGAGTTCGCTATCTTCCGATTTTTGCCGGCTTTGACAATGACGGTGTCACCGCGGTTGCGCGCGATTGCGCCAAACTGCTTGCCGAAGAAGACGGCCTGGACAGCACGCTGGACATGATCCGCGAAGCCCTGCCGCGCAAATTGCGCGAAACCGCTTATGTCTTTGCCTGCGAAATTGTCCTGTCGGACAGCGAAATCAGTCAGGAAGAACTTCGTATTCTCGAACTGATACGTCATCGGCTCGATATTGACCGCCTTGTGAGTGCCGCGATTGAACGCGCCATGGCCGCGCGATATGTCCGCCCCGGCGAGTTTTAGTCAATCGCGCAAAGACGGCACAGAACGACCACATAATTTCCATTCCGACGACATAGCGTCATAGCGTCGGCCGATAACGACGGAAACCGAACGAAACGCGCATAAAACCGGGCAACGCCCTGAATTGCTGCTTTCTTTGTCAGACCGCCATGTTATGGCCGCACTTGCGATTTGACTGCCGCCCACCCGGTTCAACCAGCCGGGATGATTTTGATCGTCTGATCGCTTTTTGATCGTCACATCGAAGGCCCACGCGTTGGCCAAAACGAAGGAACACCGTTATGACCGCACTTGCCGGGGAAAACATCGCATTCATCGGTTTGGGACTGATGGGCCGTCCTATGGCGCTCAATCTCGAAAAAGCAGGGGCGATCCTGACCGTCAATACGCGCAATCCCGAAACGCTCAATGCCTTTGACGATCTGGGCGTTGCCACCGCGCCCACCCCGGCCGATGCGGCGGCGAATGCAGATATCGTCATCATCTGTGTCGCCAATACCGAAGCCCTTGAAAACGTGCTGCTTGGCGAGGATGGCGTGATTGACGGCATGGAAGAAGGCACCATCGTTGTCGACATGGGCACGACCGCCATCGACGCCACACGGCGCTTTGCCGATGCCGTCGAAGAAGCTGGCGGTCACTGGATCGATGCCCCGGTATCAGGCGGAACACACGGGGCTGAAAACGGTACGCTCACCATCATGGTCGGTGCCGAAGAAGAAGATTTTCAACGTGTCCAGCGAGTCTTTGGCGTGCTTGGATCACGCGTCACCCATGTCGGTGAAATCGGATCCGGCCAGATCGCCAAGGCCGCCAACCAGATGATCGTTGGCATCACCATCGGTGCGATTGCCGAAGCCTTTTCCATGGCCGACGAAGCCGGTGTAGATCTGGGCAAATTGCGCTCCGCACTGACCGGCGGATTTGCGGATTCCGCGATCCTGCAAAAGCACGGCGAACGCATGATCGAACGCAATTTCGAACCAGGTGGCAAGGTCATGACCCAGCGCAAGGACCTGTATCAGGCGCTTGAATTTTCCGAAGGCGAACTGGGCCTTGAACTGCCCTTCTCGCGGCTCGCCCTTGAACTTTACGAAGAACTGATCGAAATGGGCGGCGGCGATCTTGACCATTCCGCCCTGATCAAGATTTACGAAGAAGAATGACACGCAAAAAGCAGGGTGTCCTTGGGCGATCCTGCTTTTTCCAAGCCAGACAGCGCCTCATCCTGGCAGATGCGATCCCATTCGGTACAGGTAAAGCATATCCGATCCCGACTGCATCGGGACTTCGCCAAAGGCCTGCCAGCCTGGAATGGCAAAAGCGCGTGAAATCACAATCCCGCCCGGTGCCATGCGCTGGTTTAACACATCGCCGACATCGGCCATCACCCGCGGGTCAAGAAAACACACCACAACATCCCCCGGATTCTGATCGTGCTTTCTGAAGTCCGCGCGCACCAGCGACAGGTTTTCAAGCTGTGCCAGCCGCGCGCGAATGCGGCTGACCGCATAGGGTAGCGGCGATAACTCAATCCCGGTCACCGTTATATCGGGTCGAGCACGCGCGATATTGATCGCCAGATCGCCCCATCCCGATCCGAAATCCGTCACCCGGCATGGTTCCTTGGGAAGATAGGATATGATTTCGTTGCGTGCCTTGCGACCACTTGGCATCGGCACCGCACGCAACCGGATGGCATAGACCACGATCAGTGCTGTAACGACGCCAAGAATGACAAGGATGGATAATTCGCTCATGGGCCTGCTAACCAATCTTTCTGATCTGTGCTAGGTTGGTGTCTTACTCCTGCCACAGGGCATTGTCCCCGGCAAGTTTTCACCCATCCAAGCGGGACAACCATCGCGCCATGAGCCAAGACGCAAGCAACCGTATCGACGAACTCGAAATCCACATCGCCCATCTCGAAAGCTCGATACATGACATGTCCGACATGATCAAATCGCAGTGGGACCGGATCGACCTGCTGGAACGGCGCAACAAATTAATGGCCGAAGATATAAAACGGCTTGTCGATTTTCTGCGTACATCACCAGAAGATGATGCACCTCCGCCTCATTATTAATGGTGCCATGAACTGGCCCCGCCAACCCCAGAGATGCCGTTGACCAATCCCTATCTCGACATCCCGGTGTTCGACGATTTCGCCAAGGTTCTTGACCCGTCAATTTATCGCGAACTGCCCGATGACTGGTGGGTTGGCACATCCGATATCGTCGGGTCGACCAAGGCGGTCGAAGCAGGCCGTTACAAGGAAGTCAATATGGTCGGCGCGTCGGTCATTGCCGCAGCCACCAATGCCATCGGACATTCGGATTTTCCATTCATCTTTGGCGGGGACGGTGCCGCGATTGCCTGCCCACCCGACAAAGTTCCCGCCGTCCGCGATGCCCTTGCCGCGACCGCCATCTGGGCAAGCGAAGAACTGGGTTTTGATTTGCGGGTTGCCTTGGTCCGCATCGACGAAATCCGAAAAAGTGGTCACAATGTCCGGGTTGCCCGTTTTCTCGCATCAAAAAAGCTGGCCTATGCGGTATTTTCCGGGCGCGGCATTTCCTGGGCCGAAGAACAGATGAAACAGGGCCATAACCTGATTACCCCGGCACCGTCTGGCACGCAGCCCGATCTGACCGGACTTTCGTGCCGATGGTCGCCGATCCGGGCCGAGGATGGATGCAAAATCCTGTCACTAATCATGCTGCCCCGCGATGATCGAGCCCGTTTTGACCGTTGCGCAACCGCCCTGTTTGGCATCCTTGAACAGGACCGTCGCGACAGCAATCCGGTTCCGGAATCCGGCCCCGATTTCCGGATTGGCTGGCAAAGCCTGCGCCTCGAAGCACTGGCAACACAGGGAACCGAAGGATCAAAACTGCGCGCATGGTGCAAGGCGCTTTTCGTCTCCTGCGTTGCTCTTTTTCTGTTTAAAACTGGCCGGAATCTTGGCGATTTCGATCCGGTGCATTATCGGGAACAAACCAAACTCAATACTGATTTCCGACGCTTTGGCGATGGTATCTGGCTGACTGTCAATTGCACCGCACCACAAACAGAACAAATCGAAACGTTGCTGTCGGATGCCGAAAACAATGGTGATATCTGGTTTGGGATAAAACAGCAGGACGAAGCACTGATGACCTGCATCGTTCCCGATATTGCAAAGGACTCCCACCTGCATTTCCTAGATGGAGCCGATGGCGGTTACACCGCGGCGGCCAGCATCTGCAAAGCAAAGATGAAAAAGCTCCCGACACAACCAGATCATGCAGAACTCGCATCAACTTAACGACACTGATGCTTTTCTTGCATCAGTAACCGGTTTGCGCGATCCTGAACCATCTTTTGTGACAACAGGTGACCGTCATGGATACCCGCGAACTTCAGGCATTGATCGCCGTTGCCGATGAAAAATCCTTTCATGGGGCCGCCGCCCGCCTTGGCCTTACGCAACCTGCCATCACGCGCCGTATCCAGCGCCTTGAAGAGCGCATTGGCGCACAGCTTTTTGACCGGTCGTTAAAGCCGTTACAACCCACCCCCGCCGGGCACCGGGCATTGGCCGAAGCCCGAGACCTTTTACGCCGCCTTGATAGTTTCACCGAAAGCATCACCGGCAACAATGCCGTGACCGGTCCGTTCCGACTTGGTGTCAGTCATGGGGCGGCACCGCTTCTGGCGGCACACGAACTGCGTGATCTGCACGCACGTTTTCCCGACATTTCGCTTACAATCAAAAGTGGCTGGTCAAGCGAGCTGTTGCCGCTGATGCGGCGGGGCGAAATTGATGCCATGCTGTCGCTGGATGGTCCGCATGGCACAATTGGCGGCATTGATGTCCGCGATATTCCGCCAAGTCTGCGTGCCCAAAAACTTCTTGATGATCAAATCGTTGCCATCGGCCCCCGGTCAGCCAAACATCACCCGAAAAACATTGCCGAGCTGGCAGAACATCCCATGGTCCTGATGCCGGATGGCTGTACTTTCCGGGCACTTGGCAATGCATGGGCGCGCCAGAACGGGGTGCAGTTCAAATCCGTCCTTGAAGTTTCCGCTCTTGAATTGCAGATCGAAATGGTCGCCGCCGGGGCAGGATACGGCATCATGGCACGGCGGTTCTGCATGCACAGTCCGGCGGCAAACCGCATTCGCATCCTTGATATTCCCGGCATGAACTGGGATATGGGGATCATGCTGATCCGTCGTCAGTCCAACACCGATCTTGATGATATCATTGATACCGTTGGCAAAATTGTCGTCGAAGCCGGGGCTATGTCCGATCCGCTGCCAGATAATAATGCGCAAATGTTATCAGCATAATAATCCGAATGAATTGGACGCATTACACCATCGCGTTCAAAATCGGAACAATTATTGAAATCCGCTCCGGAGTAAACCGATGAGCCCCACTCTTCGCACCGCCAAGTGGTTTCCTTGGCTTGTTCTTGTCGCTGGCTGTCTTGTCCTGGCAGTCAATCTTGGCATTCGCCCGTCGCTTGGCCTGTTCATCCCCGATATGCTGACCGCCACGGGCTGGAGTGCCTCGACCTTTGGTCTGGCCTTTGCCATTCAGAACCTGATGTGGGGTGTTGCCGCTCCGATTGCCGGCGCCCTTGCTGATCGCTATGGCACCACGCGCACACTGATTGGCGGGGCGCTGTTTTATGCGCTGGGTCTGTATCTCATGGGGACTTCGACCTCGCCAATGGAACTGCATCTGACATCGGGATTCCTGATCGGAGCGGGGGTCGGCGCGACCAGCTTCCCGGTCATTCTGGCCGCTATCAGCCGCGCCTTTCCGCCGAACAAACGCAGCTTCGCACTTGGTTTGGCATCCGCCGGGGGATCGGTCGGCCAGTTTGTCATGGCCCCGACAACCCAGTTTCTTAATGACGGTTATGGCTATGTCACCGCCCTTGCAATTCTTGCCGTCATGTCGATGATCATCGTGCCCTTTGCCTTTGCGCTTACCGGCAAGGCCGAGGCCTATGGCCCCAATTCAGGTGGTGCCGATCTTGGACCGACCGGGCTGGTCGCGGCCTTTCACGAAGCCCGCAAGCATCGCGGTTTTCTGCTGCTCAATGCCGGGTTCTTTGTCTGCGGCTTCCATATCGCGGTGATCGCAACCCACCTGCCAACCTTTACCCAGCTTTGCGGCCTGCCCGGTTCGGTCGCGGCACAGGGCCTTGCCATTGTTGGCCTGTTTAACATCATCGGCACCCTGACCGCCGGTTGGGCTGGTGGGAAATGGCGTAAAAAATGGGGCCTGTCGTTTATTTACGGTATGCGAGCACTGGTCATTCTGCTGTTCATGCTTGCCCCCAAAACCGCCGAAACCATCTGGCTGTTTTCTGCCCTGATGGGAGCGCTTTGGCTGTCGACCGTGCCGCTAACCAGTGGCATCATCGTACAGGTTTTCGGCCCGCGCTATATGGCGACCCTGTTTGGCATTGTGATGCTGTCCCATCAGATCGGCGCATTCTTTGGCGCATGGATGGGCGGGATCATCTTTGATATGACCGGCAGTTTCGATGGCGTCTGGATCACGTCGATTGCGCTGGGCATCTTTGCAGCCCTTGTCCATATGCCGATTGACGACAAGGCCCTGCGCGTCGAAGCCAACGCCTGACCGTTGATCATCCAAACAAAACCGTGACACATATTTTCTGTGTCACGGCTTTCTCCTATCAGACCATCGTAGCAATGATCTTGCCGCGTGCCCGGCCCGATGATTGTCGGGCAAAGGCATCGGCAAACTGATCAAGCGGCACGGTCCGGTCGATCAGAACACGCACATTGTTCTCGGTCATCGCCGAAACGACCCGTGCCAGCCGATTCCCGTCAGACATGTGAAACACAAACTGCGCATTGACATTGTGGGCATGTGCCAAGGCCTCATCCGGCGGGGCAACAAGCGATAGCAGCCTGCCGCCGCTTCGCAGAACACCAAACGATTTTTGCTGTGTTTCACCGCCGATGGTGTCAATCACCAGATCGATATCCGAAAGCATTTCTGCAAAATCAGCGTGGCGATAATCGATCATCTGATCTGCACCCAATGTCCGCGCAATGTCGATCCCGTCCCCGGATGCGGTTGCAATCACGCGTGCACCTGCCGCGCGGGCGAACTGGATGGCAAAGCTACCCACCCCTCCTGCCCCGGCATGGATCAGAACCGTCTGCCCGACACCAAGATCACCCAGCTCAAACAATGCCTGCCACGCCGTTCCCGCCGCCGTCGGAATGCCTGCGGCCACTTCAAGCGACATGTCTTCGGGTACCGTCACAAGGTAATTCGCCGGAACACAGGCAAAGCCGGCAAACGCCCCGCCCGCAACCGGATCAAGCCGGGCAATAACCTTGTCACCCTTCTGCCAGCCACTCACATTTGCCCCGACCTCCTCGATCATCCCTGCAAGGTCGGACCCCACCGTGTATCGGAACTCCAGCGGGAAATAGCCCTGCAACACGCCGCTTTGCAATTTAATATCAAGCGGATTAAGAGCTGCTGCTCCCACCCGGACCAGCACGTCCTCCGGGCCGATTTCCGGTGTGGCAATATCGCGGATGACAGGTGCGGTATTGTAATCATCAAGTCTAACGGCTTTCATTGCGCGGCCTCCTGATCAGTGATTGGCCATGCGCCCACCTGATATAACCAGCCAAGCCAGTCTTCCAGATGCCATGTATGGGTCACTTTGCCGTTTTCGACATAATGGAATTCGTGGATCGGCATGCGAAATGGCTTGCCGGTCGGGGCAATCCCGAACCATTCGCCTAAATGCGTGCCGGTGATTTCGGCCCGCACGGCAACCCGGCCCGGTCCGCCAATCATTTCGTGGACGATGATTTTCCCGTCTGGAAAGGCAGCCTGAAACGCCCTGATCAGGGGCTTCATGCCATCGCGTCCCGGTGCCTGCCCGGGGGCAAGCGGGATATCCTGCCAGTCGCTGCAAACCGCCTCATCCAAAAGGTCGGCACCTTCGCTAAAAGCCCGATAGAGTACCTCGATGGCCTTGCGATCCGGGTCTGATACCCCGGTAATCACAGGCTTATTGATTTGCTCCGTCATTTTCATTTCCCATTCAGGATTGTTGGATATGGGAAATGCTATCGATCCTCTCGACATACTTGAAATCGATATAAAATATATGACAACATCCATTTCATGGATTTACATGGTATCGACCTTAACCTTCTGGTGGCCTTCGACGCGCTGATGAAAGAACGCAGCGTCACGCGCGCGGGCATTCGTATTGGCCGCACCCAACCGGCCATGAGTGCCGCACTATCGCGACTACGTGGGTTGCTTAATAATGAACTTTTCATCCGAAGCCCTGCGGGCTTGCAGCCAACCCCGCGTGCCCTTGATCTTGCCGAACCAATTGGCCATGCGCTGGCCGAAATTCAGCGCACGCTTGAATTCACCCAGACGTTTGATCCGACGACGTCAACCGCGACTTTTTCCATAGCACTTTCGGATCATCCGACCTTCAAAGTCCTACCGGTGTTGCTTGATGCGCTGCGTCAGAAGGCACCGGGCATCACGCTGCGGATCGGTAACTTCACCGCGCGGGATGACGCCATTACCCTGCTTGACGCGGGGGAAGCCGACCTAACGATTGGCGTCTCCCCCACGGCAAGCGGGCGCATACTGACCCGACCACTGTTTTCGGAAGACTTCGTTTGCGTTCTGCGCCGTGACCACCCAGCAACCAAGGCACCGCTGGATCTTCCGGCTTTCCTTTCGCTATCGCATTTGCTGGTATCACCGGAAAATGACCGTTTTGGTCTGGTAGATGCGGCACTGGCAAAAATGGGCCATAAACGCCGCCTTGCCGTGACCCTGCCAACGATGTACGCCGCCCCGCTTGTGATTGCGCGCTCCGATCTGATCGCGACTCTGATGGCGGGCATCATTCCAGCGTCTGGCCAGGCCGATGCTCTTGCCATCCGCCCGCTTCCCTTCGATCTTGATCCGATCGGCTTCACCATGTCCTGGCATCGCCGCAATGATGTCCATCCCGCACAACGCTGGCTGCGTGATTTTGTCGCGGGCCTGCCGCTTGATGGATAACAAGACGCCCGGTATCTGCTACACCGCCGACCCAAATCGCCTCTTTCCCGCGGCGCAGCGTTAAGCTAAAACCCGCTAATGGACAGACCGATTTACATGACCCTCGAAGGGCTCGCAGCCCTTCGCACCGAACTTGATCACCTGTGGAAAAAGGAACGGCCCGAAACCGTTGCAGTGGTTTCATGGGCGGCAGGTAATGGCGACCGGTCGGAAAATGGCGATTACATCTATGGCAAGAAGCGCCTGCGCGAAATTGATCGCCGGGTGCGCTATCTGCGCAAACGGATCGAGGACGCGGTTGTTGTCGAACCGCACGAACAACCCGACCACAGCCGGGTTTTCTTTGGCGCCACGGTTACATATGTGAATGCGCGGGACGAAGAAGTCACCATCCGCATCGTTGGCGAGGACGAGGCCGAAAGCCTCAAAGGCAGAATAAGCTGGATTTCCCCTGTCGCCCGCGCCCTGATGAAGGCCGGTGTCGGCGACGTCGTCACGTTGCGCACCCCGGCGGGCGAGGACGAGCTTGAAGTCCTAAAAATCAGCTATCCGACTGCATAACCCGTCGGTTCTGTGACCGCAATTTCATACCCATCCGGATCACGGATAAAAAACTGATGCGTGCCGTCTTCAAGCTCCGTCACCGGTTCGGGTTTGAACCCTGCATCGTTTAACGCGTCAAACATGAAATCAACATCATTGCATTCCAAATACCAGACCAGCCCGGCAAAGGATGGCCGCATCCGGCGTTCTTCATGTGAAACCCCACCGTGGGCGGCCAGCATCAAACGGATTTTGGCCCCTGCATCAACCGCTTCCAGCATCGCCCAGACCGGCTCGTCATCCTGATCGGACAGGGTACGAGCCACCACCTCAAACCCCAGCAAACGGTAAAACCCGATGCTGCGGTTGATCTCGGCAACGTTTAAAAGCGGTGTGGCGGCTGTGATCATCATGATCCTGTTAAACGCAAAATCGAGGCACGATTATGCCCGGCGGCATCAAACGCGTACAGCCCCGCCGCACGCGACCGGGCCTTATCCTTACATCCGGCTTTTAACCCGCCTGGTCGGTTCGACCTGCAACGGGTCGTCGGGCCAGTAATGTTTGGGATAACGTCCCTTCATCTCGGCCTTGACCTGCGCATAGGAGCCGTTCCAGAACCCCACCAGATCAGACGTCACCTGAAGCGGCCTTTGCGCTGGCGACAGCAGATGCAACGTTACCGCCACCTTGCCACCGGCGATTTTCGGTGTTTCGGTCGCACCGAACATTTCCTGCAACCGGACCGGAAGGGCGGGTGTTTCACCGCTATAATCAATGCGGATATGGGATCCGGTCGGCACGGTCCAATGGGTCGGGGCCTGCCGGTCAATCTCTTGGCGCCTGTTCCAGTCAATGCCTGATATCAAAGCCTCCGCCAGATTGATCTGCCTGAGCTGGTTGCGCTTATTGATCCCGCCAAGATATGGCATCAGCCAATCCTCAAGCGATGCCAAAAGCGCATCGTCGCTCATGTCGGGCCAGTTTTCCGGATCAACCCGGTGCAGGAACGCGATCCGTTCGCGCAGTCCCTCGGCCGCCTTGTCCCAAGGCAGGCAATGCAGGCCAAGACGACGAATGCCTTCGATCATCGCGGCCGCAATGGCATCAGGTCCGGCTTCGTCACGGGTGGTCTTTTCGTCAAGCACCAGCGCCCCGATCCGCCGTTGCCAGCGCGCCTGCACCGCATCGCTTTGCGCATCCCAGAAGACCTCTGTCCCTTCGGAAATCTGATCGGCGAAATGGGTTTCAAGGCTCGCGCGCGATAACGGTGCGGCAAGGTAAATCCTTGCCTCTCGTGCCTGTCCGTCAAGCTCCGCCACCGCGATATAGGGTTCGCTCGCCAACCCATCATCGTTGGCCAGAATCCCGCCACGCCCGCCAGACAGGCGATAACGCGCATCCGTACCCTTGCGTCGCTCGCCAATCCGGTCGGGATAGGCAAAGGCCAGAAGCAGCCCGACCTGATCGGCATGATCAACAGGATCAGCGGGGTTATGACTGCCCGTTTTGCTGGCCTCTTTCTTCGCGGCATCACCCAATCGCCGCGAAAGCTGCCTTGCGGCCTCGGTGATCATTTTCGGGGCCTTGCGAGCCAGAATCGCCTCGACCCTAAGCCGTAAATCCGCGCCGCGACCGCGCATGAAATCGCGATCCGATAACAATGCTGCCAGCGCACAGGCAACCTCGCCCAGTCCAAGGCGCGCCCCACGCAACATCATATGCGCCAAGCGTGGATGCACCGGCAATCCAGCCATCGCGGTGCCGATCGGCGTGATCCGGTTGGCATCGTCAATCGCCTCAAGCCGCCGTAACACATCACGCGCCTGATCGATCTTTGCCCCGTCGGGCTGATCCAGCCAGGGCAAGCTTGCCGGATCAGACACGCCCCACCGCGCGAGTTCCAACGTCAGAGGGGCAAGATCGGCATCGGCAATTTCCGGCGCGGTAAAGGGCGGGCGCGCGCGATGTTCGGCCTCCGCCCATAGGCGATAACACACACCGGGCTCTAATCGCCCGGCGCGGCCACGGCGTTGTTCGGCACTGGCCTGCGATGATTTGATCGTCACCAGCCGCGTCATGCCCGATGCCGGGTCAAACCTCGGCAAACGCTGCAACCCGCAATCCACCACCACCCGAATGCCATCTATCGTCAATGACGTTTCGGCAATCGCGGTTGCCAGCACCACCTTGCGCATGCCATCTGGGGCCGACTCAATCGCAATGTCCTGCGCCCTGGTTTCCATCGCACCATAAAGCGGTGCAATAATCACCGATGGATCAAGCCCGTCTTTCAACGCCGCCTCAACCCGCGTGATTTCGCTCTGTCCCGGCAGAAAGGCCAAGATCGACCCGCTTTCCTCGCGAAGTGCCTGCCTGATCGCCGCCGTCATTTCCCGATCAATCCATGCATCGGGTGGGATCGGGATATATTTTGTCTCGACCGGAAAGGCTCGGCCTTCGCTGGTGATCACCGGGCAGTCGCCCATCAGGGCCGCAATAGGACCGCCATCAAGGGTGGCCGACATCACGACAATACGCAAATCATCGCGAAGGACGGTCTGCGTTTCCCGCGCCAATGCCAATCCCAGATCGGCATCAAGCGACCGTTCGTGAAATTCATCAAAAATCACGCACCCAATGCCTGACAGTTCCGGATCATCCTGGATCATGCGCACCAGAATACCTTCGGTCACGACCTCGATCCGGGTTCTGGTGGAAACCTTGCTGTCAAACCGCACACGATAACCGATTGTTTCGCCAACGCTTTCGCCCAGTAACTGCGCCATCCGGCGCGCCGCTGCCCGCGCGGCCAGCCGCCGGGGCTCCAGCATCACGATCTTCTGGTCATTCCGCCATGCCCTTTCCAGTAACGCCAACGGCACCTTGGTCGTTTTCCCGGCCCCCGGCGGGGCCTGCAAAACCGCGTTGGTGCCAGTTTCCAGCACGGTACAAAGGTCGGGCAGAACCGCATCAATCGGAAGGATGGGGAAGGCTTTGGGCATGAACTGGACTAACAACTACGGCAAGGGCCGGACATTACTGAAGGATTTCATCAAAAGCGCAACAAAATCAGGCCAAACGTACCGGCCCCGCATATTTCGCGACCAGTTCATCCGATGTCAGAAGCATTATCCCTTCCGATATCGCCTGAGCAACCAGAAGCCGATCAAACGGATCCTTGTGAATAGACGGTAAAGTATCGATCATAAGTGTATGTTCGCCAGTGATCGGCAATTCGGAGTATCCATTATCAATTAACCCTCGACGCAATAGCCGGGCATTCACCCGAAAATCATCTCGCCCCAGCCCGGACTTGATTGCGATTTCCCAAAGACTGGCCGCGCTGAAAAGCAATTCGCTCTCAGCGTTTTCGATCAGATCAACTGCGCCAGATGGAAGCTTTTCAGGTTCTCCTGCAGCCCAAAGGATCAAGTGCGTATCGAGCAAAAGCTTCATCAGCGCAGACCAAACATTTCTTCGATCTCGTCCGATCCCATTCTGTCGAAATTGTCCGGAACCAGAATTTCACCGCGAAGGAATCCCGTCCGTTTGGCAAGGGACTTCTCGGGATCAAACGCAGACATCTGAACGACCGGTTTTCCTGCCTTAGCAATCACAAGATCCTCGCCGCTCATTACCCTTGCAATCAACCGGGACAGGTGTGTTTTGGCCTCATGAATATTAACGGTTCCCATCGCGCACCTCAAATATGACTAAGTTAACTTAGTCTATCTTATATTTATCGAATTCGCAGCAAAAAGTGAATTACTCCTGCTCGTGCAAGAATTGCACCGGCCCTGTCCTCAAAACAATCCCCCGCTCCCCACCAATCCGTTGCAGGGTTTTAAGCCCGCGCGTCAGCCTATAAAGCGCATCCATATCGCCGCTTACCCGCATTTTCTGCGCTTCGATCCGGGTCACTTTAAACAGGTCGCGAAATGCACCCTCGGAAAGCGCACGAAGGGCTTCTTCCTTCTCCGGCCGGGCCGGATCGGGATGTTCGAAAACCAAGGGTTGGGCAGGTTTGAGTGCTTCTGTCATCGTGGTCTTTTCTATCACAATCGATAGGGCCCAGACCATCCATGCCTGTGTCCAGCGCATATAATTGCACCGATCCACGCCAAACCGCCCAAGACCGGCATAAAAAACACCGCGCTTTGCATCAAACAATGCTTCACACGCCCAATCTGCAATCTTCTTTACCGCTGCAAGCTCGCCAAACCGGCAAAGTGTCCCGATGGCTTGTGCCACCGCATGACAATCAACATACCCGTCCCGCCTGGCAAAGCTGCGCGGGCGGCCATTAGTGTCAAAACATTCCGCACGGTAAAACGCATAGCCACGCATGATCGCTTCATCCAACCCGACCATCCCCGATGCCCGGAACCGATCCAACACATCAAGGATGTAACCGGTATGAAAGCCATCAACAAAGCGATGATGCAACCGCGTGCCATATTCCCACTCTCCATCGGAACGCTGCGCGGCCAGAACCCGCGCAACCGCCTTCCGGCTTATTTCATTACCCGGATCAATGCGATGCAATGCCCAGGCGGTCCAAAGGCTGGCATTATGGATTTCGCCATCCCCCTGCCCGACATAGGCAAAATATCCATCCCGCCAAAGCCCACGCAAAAATCCCGCCGCCCGATGTAATACCGGGTCGCTTGGTGCTATACCGCCAGTCATCAACGCATCAACCGCAAAGCTCGTGACAATCGCATTGGACGCACCGCGCGGCACATAAAAGGCGCGCGCCTGCCACGCAAACGGATATCCCCAACCACCGTCCTCGTTTTGCATCCGGCAAAGCCTACCCGCTACATCACAAAGCCGTACCCCATCAGCCGCACCCAAAAGCAACGCCAACGTTTTCGGGTTTTGCAATGCCGGGATGATCGCAATATGGCGTAATGACCGCGGGCCACGCTTAATCGCCTGCAACCAAGTCAGCCGCGCCATCCGAAACCGCCCCAAGCCGCTTAAACGGAACACCCCGCTTTCGAGCCCGTCAAACGGATCGGCCCCGGCAAAGTCGGCGTGAACAATCCCCGCAAGAACACGGTCACGCACCGCAATCAGATCATTGTCTTGCATCGGCATTCTCCCGCATGGCAATCCCCGCCGCCATCCCGCAACAAATCAGGTAATGCCCGTATGACAATGTATTGTCCGTTACCATCGTCACCGCGACTGATGCCAGAATACAGATCGCCAACCGCGATCCCCGCGCAAACCAGATCAGCATCCCCCAACCGACCAACCAAAATAATGCGCCGATCAACCCCGTCTCGAACAGGATGCGGAAATGATCATTATGCAGCGCGCCGAATGCCGCCGCAGACGGCAAATCCTGCAAAATCGCCTCGACACTGCCCGCTCCAAAGCCAAGCCATTGACGCGCGGCGGATGCCGTTTGCCAATCATCCCAGAACATCCGCCAGAATGCCAATCGCCCACTGCCATGCGTCATCAAAAGGCGCGGCAGCCAGATCGTCATCATCACCCCCACCGCAATCAAAGTCGGCAATCCGAAAAGCCACGTCATCGCTCGCGAAAACCGAACCCGCCCGACAAAGGCGATCATCAGCGCCAAAACCGCAATCCGTGTCTGGCTCAGGACCACGGCAACCGCCGCAACCCCGCCAATCCATCCGCGTGCACGCCCCCGCATCGCGCACGTCAATGCAAACAACCCCAGAAACAGAAACGGATGATTAAGCCGCCACCCTTCATGGGTGATCCGAAAAACGCTTGCCATCGGCAGATACAAAATCAATGCCGGCACCATCACCCGCAAACAATCCCGCCCCAGCCATAGGCCGCATATCAGGCCAAGCGGCAGGATCAGAAGATTGCCGATCAGCCGGACTTTCTCATCCGTCCCACCATCGCCAAGCCCAACAACCCCGACCAACCCCGCCAGCAAAAGCACGGCGACCAATCCATCTCCCGTCAATCGCCCCTGCAAAATCGCAGGCCCAACCCAAATCCCCCAAAACCCGATCAGGATCAGCTTCGCCAGCATCCCGCCAAACCCGGTCAGCCAAAGCGATGCCAGCATTGCCACAATGCCCAGCAAAAGAACCGGCATGTTTGAGCCGGCCGCATCCCCGACCGTGTCCGGCTTCTCGTTCATTTCGGCCATGAGTTGCCCCTGCGACACCCCGCCACACCACGCTGCGGGACAAATCCGAAAAACTCCGCTATCGTGATCAGCTTGAAATCATGGATATTTTCGGAACGCTGATGCAGCGACTGGTGCCATTTTGCCTGACATCCCAGATCGTTCTGGCCCCGATCATGCTGGGCGGCGCACGACCTTGGGCGATAGCGGTTCTGACCATCCTGACCGGCATCGGGTTGCTGGCGGCGGGATGGTTCGGCCACTTGAAACTGACCCGACCGATCAAACAGGTTGGCATTGCCGGCGCACTCCTGTCTGTATGGCTGGTCGTGCAGGCCGCACCGATCTGGCCAACGCTGCCTGCCCCGTTCAACGGATCGCACCTTGCCCTTTACCCAACCGCCTTCCTGCCGATGATCGGCAGTGTTTTGTGGCTGGTCGGTATCTATGTGCTGGCCGCTGGATGCGCGCAAATGCAAGGTGATAAATTCACCCGTATAATCGCATGGGCCGTGATAATTACGGCAATTCTGCAAGTCGCACTTGCCTGTCTTGCCGATATCTTCTCGTTTGAAAGCACCTATTGGTTTGCCAAGCAGGCCCATCTTGGTGACTGGACTGGAAGCTTTGCCAATCGCAACGCCTTTGGCGGCCTGATGACGATTGCGGCGATCTACGCCCTTTACCTTTTCTGCGCCAAGGGCACGGCCACAATCGGAAGCCGGATTGATCACGCGGCTGGCTGGATCGCACTTGCACTGACTTTCACATCCGCCCTGTTCGCCAGCCATTCGCGAAGTGCGGTTCTTGCACTGGCAATTGCCCTCATCACCTTTGCAATCATGCTTCGCCCAAAAGCAGACCGCCTGCTGCCGCGCATCACCTATCCCGTTATGGTCGTAGCCTGCGTTACAACTGCCCTGATCGTCATCGCCATGCTCATTCCCGATCTTGGCAATCGCTTTGGCGAACTGGCCCGCCCCGATCTGATCCAGCGCGATGACGCATGGCACACTGCCATCATCGCCATATCCCATCGCCCATTTAGTGGCTTTGGCCCGAACGCGATTGCGCTGGTGATGGATCATTTCGCAACCCTTGGCCTTAACCGCAAAGCCGCATGGTTCAGCAGCCATAATTTATGGCTTGATGCCGCCCTCATCTTTGGCATTCCCGCAACGCTGGCAATGGCTGGCTTTATCCTGTATCGGCTGACACGCACTTTCCGAGCAGCCGAAAACCATCTGGATCGAACGCTTCTGATCAGCCTTGCGGCTCTGATCGGTATCATGTCCAGCATCGGCTGGGTCGCGTCGATGCCTGCACTCATTCTGCCCTTCCTGTCCCTTCTGGCCGCGCTTGAAGCAAGGCCGAAAGTACAAAGCCGCGTAGCATCACAATATCGGAACGATCCCCGGCAATCCGTGCGGCCCGATCCAGTTCTTCGCCAATCGCCTGCGGATTAAAGTCTTGTTGCTGCGCCCGTGCCAAAGCCCGAAGCGACATCAAAACCGGATCAAAAGGCGCATCTATAAGCCCCGCACTCGTCAATATCTCCAAAGCCATCCAATCGCCTGATTTAAAAGCTGCCTTGACCGCGTGCTGCTTTGCGTAATCGGCAACTCCATCCCCATCACGCAAAGCAGCCTCGATATCCGGCACATTCCGCAATGCCGCCATCTCAGCCCCAAGGCGGCCCAAACCGATCCCGATCAAAACCAGCCCGGCAAATATAGGGGTCCGGCGAAAACGCATCAGGCGTCCTCCGCCCTGTCGGCATTGTCCCGACCATACGCCGGTCTGCCCCGTGTGGCAGCCAGGACAAGGCCATCGGGCACCAACCCGGCGGCGTTCAACTGATTGATGGCATCGCGCACATCACGGCGTTTGCTGTAACCACGGCGCAGCACCAGCAACCGTGCATCCGCCGCCCCCATCAGCAGTATCGCATCGGCCACTGATAAAACCGGCGGAGTATCAATCACGATCCGGTCATAACGACCGCGCAGAAGATCCAGAACATCCCGTAATCCATTCTGAAGCAAGCCGGTCGCAAAACTTCCCGGTACGGATGCCCGCGCACCGATATAGTCAAAGGATTCGCGATCTTCCCCGCTTTGAATGGCGTCCTCCAACATCCCTTCACCGGCCAGAGCCGCCGTCAAATCCGACACGTTGCCGACACGCGCAAATCCCGCTGGGTGGCGCAGATCGCCATCAAGCAGAATCGTCTTCATCCCCGCAGTCGCAAAGCTTGTCGCAAGATCACGCGCCAGTCTGCTTTTGCCTTCGCCCGGCACAGCCGACCCGATGCAACTGACATGGGCGCGGCCCGCATGTACGCGCGTTTTGGCAAGGATATTGATCAAAACCGCCAGATGGCCAACCGCTTCCTCCATCGAAACCGCACTGGCAAAGGGGTCATCAACTTGCGGAGTCCGGGCATAAAGCGGAATACCAAACCGGTCTTCCAACTTCCCGTCATCATGGATCGCCTGATCGAAATAGTGTCTTAGCATCCCCGCAACAACGGCGGCAAAAAGCGCGACCAGAACTGCCGCCATCCACAAATCGCGCTTGGTCGGAAACTCCGCCGTTTCAGGCAGGCTTGCGGCCTGCATCACCGTCACATCACTTTGAAATGCAGCCAATGCGATACGAAGTTCCTGCTCCGTTGTGCCAAGCGTGTCGGCTTCGCTGCGCATCAGTTCCACCGCGCGCAAAAGGGCGGCCTGCCCCTGTGCCTTTTCATGGCGGACAGTCAATTTTTCCTGCCAGTCATCACGCTGGCTTCTGATCACATCATATTGTTTTTGCGCATCTCGCAGATCAAGCACGATCTTCTCTGCTGCCACCAACACGGCGTCGCGCAGATGCCGCTGCACGGTTTCAAGTTCGCGATGAACAGCAATCATCGCCGGATGCTTGGGTCCGTATCGCTGATCCAATCCCGCATGATTTCGACGCACCTCGTCATATTGCCCAGAAAGCCGTCGAACCGTTTCATTATTGGCAATCGGTGGCAGGGCCAGAAGGGCATCAATCGACTGCGCATTCTTGCGCGCATCTGCCATCAGGCGTGCCCGTTCCAGATCACGCCGCGCAACCTCCAGTGCGCCACTCAATTGATAAATCCGGTCCAGCATCAAACGGCTTTCATCGGGTTCGATAAAGCCTGCCTGCTGCTGCCACACCGAAAGATCGGTTTCGGCCTGCGCCAGCTTTGCGTTCGCGGCCAAAAGCTGTTCGGACGTTTCCATCAACCTCGCACGAAGTACCTGTTTACGTGTACTTTCGCGCTGCCAAAGGTAACTGTCGATAACGGCATTCAGGATTTTCTGGCTTTGCGCCGAATCATGATCGGTCACACTAACCTCGATCACGGACGCATTGCCAATGCGCACCACCTCGATCCGTGATCGCAGGGCACCAAGTACGCGGTTATCGCCTGCTTCATTTCCCTCACTTCCGTCAATCGCGGGCACGATCTGAACGCCCTCGCCGCGCAGGACCGAAAGTGCGGTTGCCAATACTTCATTCCCGCGAAGCTCCGCCATTGCGGTTTCCAGATGCTGCGCAACCCCGCCCCCGTCTACCGGGGCATCTTCGCGATCGATCACAAAGGCAATTTCGGCCACCGAACGATAGGTTGGCATCAGTCGGGGAATAAGAGCCGCGGCCACCATCAACACCGCAACAAAAACAAGCATCACAATCCCGCGGCGCTGCCACAGCACCGCGAACAGATCGATCAACGTCAAGTCTGTATCCTTGTCGGTTTGCAGTTGATCCGAATGCCTCATCGCGGGCTGACCGATGGCTGTTCAATCCAGTACGACTGATCGGTATCTGCCCTTTCTTCCGTGAGGCTCGTGTTCCAGCTTTGCGTCGCCGCCGGGTCCCATTGCCTGTAATACGTGCTGAAACGAATTGGCAAAAAGGGCTGGGGTGGCTTTGATATTGATCCGGGACTGGTATTGTCGGTTGTCTCTGACGCAACGGCTTGCGCGCGATATCCCGCATCAAAAAACCGCCTTGAGATTTCAGGCATCGTTCCTGCTGCCATCGCGTCACGCATCATGGGTTCGGGATACATTGCCACCACCCGAAGCACCGCCTTAATAACGATCAATTCCATCAGAAAACTGCCTGTTCCGCCGGGCATGAGCATCTGCGTCAATGCCAGAACCCGATCCAGAACCAGCAAGACCATCCTGAAATCCTCTGGCCTCAGATTGCCTTCGCTTGTCACCACATCCCGCCCCAACAATCTTGCAATCAGGGCATCGACCGTATCGTCAATTTCCACAGTGTCGTTTTCGGATAGCTGATCGGTCAGGAATTGCATGATCTGGCTTGCATTTGCCTCGGCCGCTTCGATTTCAGGTGGGGGTAAAACTACCTGTCCGCTTGCATCGGCGGGTGTCAACACAAGCCAGATCGCAAATCCGACAATCACGACCCAACCTGCCGCGTGGTAAAATCGTCCAGCCCATGCCCGCAAGATTGCCGGAATGACAGCCCCGGCAAACCGCCAAAGCCCGCGACCATATCGTGGCCCCATCGTGCGCGGCGCCATGGCAATGCGCCATGCAAATTCCAGCCCGCATCGCTGCATCATCGCTGGTGCCCGCCTGATATCACCGGCCAGCACATCAAAAGCCCCCCCAACCCCCATGATAAAACGGCATCCGGTTTTCGGCCCGTAATTCACCACAAACGCATCCTTGCGCGGACTGGGAAGGGCAACAAACACCACGTCCGCACCGCTGGCCCGAACCTTTTCGGCCAGTTTGGCATCATCGGGGTCGTAACCGTGATGGACCCCGGCAATGATCAGTTTGGGAAAATCGCGGCGAAGGCGTGCTTGCACGCGATGCAGAACATCATCGCGTGCGCCTAGCAAAAAGACCGAATATCCCGCCGCCTCAAACCTTGGCAAAAGGCTTTCCATCAAATCAATGCCTGTCACCCGTTCGGGCACCGCAAGGCCCAGCAATCGCGCCGCCCAGACAATCCCCATCCCATCCGCCGACAGGCAATCGGCCTGTGCCAAAACACGCCAAAGGCCGCCATCCCGACACGCTTGTGCGAATTTGACCGCATTTAACGACAAATGGCGGAAACAGCCTTCTTGATGGATATTGGAACAGATGTGATCGGCCAATGACGCCTGCCTGCGCAAATCAAGCGTCAGGCCGAAAAAGTCCCCCCGGTCGCTGGTCATCCCCGCCGATCTCTCCCCAATGTCCCTTTATATGATGGCTGCAATTGTTCGCACCCCGACAACCATCTGACAAAGCATTGAAATTCAAAGTAACTTATGATTGTTTTGTCATCAAGACAAACACCAAAGAGTGATGGCGCGTGAAGATCATTCTGCTTACGAATATCGTTCCGCCCTACCGGCAACGCGCCTATGGCATGTTGGCCAGCCTTGTTCATGCCTGCAACCCGGCCCGAAATCCAGATGGCGACTTCCACGTCATCTGCACCCAGCGTCAAGAACCCCAACGCGCGTGGCCGATGCTGACCGGCGATTTCGCCCAATCAATCCTGCCCGGCATCAAAATCCCGCTTGGTGAAAATCGCGTGATCCCGATTAATTTCGGCTTAATCCGCGCCCTTGACGCCGCCCGGCCTGATGTCCTGATCATTGCCGGTTTCGGACTGGCACAATGGCAGGCACATCTTTATGCCCGCCGACACAATATCCCAACCATTTTACAGTTTGATGGTTGGGCCGGATCGGACGCCACCTATCAAAACCGTCTTCGCGATTGCATCCGGAAAACGATGATCGCGCATGCCAAAATCTGCATTGCCGCCGGGGAAAATGGCCAAGACTGGTTTGTCAAATCCGGCAAGGTCAGAAATAATATCCTGATCGCCCCCATCCCGCCTTCCTTCAAGGCTCCCAATCATCTTCACGGCTTTGATGACCGTCCTGTCGATCTTTTATGGTGCGGAAGACCAACATTATCCAAGGGCTTCGAAACCTTCCTTGAAATTGCAGCCGGACTACACCGCCAAGGCCACGCAAAGCGTATACAAATCGTCGGGGCCTGCGACCAGAATGACCTTGCAAACCGGCTTGCGGGACTAGGTCTGAACAAGGCCACCGACCATATGCCCGAAATACCTCCGGCGAAATTGCCCCGCATCTATCAGCAGGCCAAACTCTGCCTCCTGCCCAGCCGCAATGATGCCTATGGCGTCACCGTGATCGAGGCCATTGCATGCGGCACCGTCGCCCTCGCAAGCAACCGGGTCGGCTGCGTTCCCGATATTCTCGGCACCGCCGAAATTCTGCCTTGCAACATCGTGCCCGCATGGATGACGGCCTGCGCGCGATTGCTAAGTGATCGCGCCGCATGGCAGAAAACCCAAGCCCGGCAGCATTCCCGCATCGCCAACAACACCCCCGCCCATCACGCCGAAACCATCTTGCGGGCTTGCAAGATGGCAAACAGCGCAGAGGTGCCTGATGCATAACCGCGTTTTGGTCCGTGATGCCCCGGTCTGGATGATTGGCCGCAATGACCAGCTCCGCATTCTCGCAGCCCATCTAGCACACCATAACCGGCTGGTCCGCTGGGACAGTTTCTGGCGTCATGACGGTAGCGGTTTTCTCACCCCGCCGGCCCGGCGGGTGGAACCACATCTTTCCACTGTTCCCGGCCGACACCTCTTGCCCGATATTATGGGAAAGCTCGCACAAAAGCTTCACCTTCCCGCGCGAAACCTCTATTCCGATCTGCCTCTGTCATGGCTGGCGCTTCTCCATATGCCCGATGCCCGTATCCTCCACGGTCAGGGAAATTACAGCCTTCCCGCCATGCAAGCTGCCCGTGCACATGGCATGACGATCATTTCGGATGTCACCGGCCAGCTTGCCCCGGTCCGCTATCGCCAGCTCGCCGACGAGTATCACCATCACGGTTTGCGTTATCGCGAGATATCAAACTTCCTTGCCCGCCGCCGCATCGCAGAAGCCCGATTTGCCGATGGCGTTTTTGCCCCCTCCGACGTGGTTGCCGCCGGACTTGAAGAATGCGGCATTGATCCGGCACGCATTCATCTGGTTCCCTTTGCGTCCGGCCTGTGTTCTCAATTGGTCAAGGCCGAACGACCAACACAAAATCCCGGCATCACCCGCCTTCTCTATGTCGGCAATATCTCGATTGCCAAGGGCATCCGAATTTTGATCGAAGCCTTCCGTGCGCTGCGCACCCGTCATGGGCCTTCCATCACGCTTGATCTGATCGGTGCGGCACAGCCCTGTGCGTTCGCCTATCTTTCCAAACTGCCGCAGGGTTGCGTCTGGCACGGTGCAATGCCACAGGCGAAGCTTGCCGAGCACTTGCTCTCCGACGATATATTCGTCTTCCCCAGCCTGTCCGAAGGCAGCAGTCTTGCCGTGCTTGAAGCCATGGCGGCTGGCTGTGCCGTGATCACGACCCCAGATGCCGGAAGCCCAATTACCCATCAAAAAAATGGGCTCCTGATCCGGCCCCGCGATAACAACGCTCTGATTGACGCCATCCAGGCCCTGCATGCCGCACCGGCACGTGTTCAGGCACTTGGCGTCGCCGCCCGCGACCTGATCGCAACCAATATCACCATGGATTACGGCACCCGATCCGAAGCCGCCTATGAAAGGGTTCTTGCCCACCATGCATAGGTTCCGCACGTATATTTATCCGCTCTGGATGCTCTCAGCCAATCTGATCACACGCCTTGGCGGTATGATCATTCTACTTTTGATCGGCCATCATTTCGCCCCCGATCAGTTAGGGGCCTATTTCGCGGCCGTTGCCACCATCGGCCTTGCCGTAACCATCGCGCAGGCCGGATGCGGCCTGCTTCTGATCCGGCTCTATCAGGCAAACCAGCGCCGCGCCGCCTTCGCCCTTTGCTCGCTTCGCCCCACACTCGCTATCGCCGCAACCGCGTTTGTCGTCATCATGACAGACATCGCCCCATCGCCGATCCTTCTGATGCCCACGGTCGCGGCTCTCGCCCCGGACTGGATCATCACGGCACGCGGTCAACTTTCCAAAATCGCCCTGATCGCCGTTCTAGGACAAATCGCCGGAATCACCGTCGCTTTCGTTGCCATCGTCACCCAAAGCAATCTGGCCCTCTTTGCCATAGCACCAGCAATCTCACTGGCAAGCCTGATCGCGGGTGCCTTGCTTGCCCTTCGCGATCATGCCTCTCACCCAACTGCCATAACAAAAATCACCCACAGCCAGATGATCAATCTGATCGGCTTCACCCTGCTGGCTGGCTCACTCCCCAATCTTGATTTCGTGCTGCTCGGCCAAAATCTGCCCAACACAGCGCACGCCAATCTGATGCTGGCCCAACGCATCTTCCTGATCACGGCAGCGATCATCGCCAGCACTTCGGCGGCATTATTTGCCAAAAAGCAGGCCGGGCTGCTCCGCGATATCTGGCTGATCGCTCCACCACTTGCCATGACTGCAATACTTCTGATGCTGCCCGAAACGCTTGCCCTGCTTTTTTACAGCACTGTCAATGTCAACCTCGTCGCCTTGTTGCGCACAGGGGCCTTCTGGCCCGTGCTGCTTGCGATGGTCTCGCGTCAAATCCTGATATCACAGGAAACCGAAAACCAGTTCTTCCCCGGCTGGATTTGCCTTGCTCTTATGGTTGTCACAGGCGTGCTTCTTCCGGCTTCCCCTCATGAAACCGATGCTGTGATCATTATGCAGCTTCGCCTGAGCCTCTGCCTGCTCCTGATCGCGATATGTCACCGCAATCCCATTTTGCGGAACAAACCGGCATGAAGAAATTGCAGGCCGAAATCATCAGTAACCGCCTCATCACCGGCCAGTATGGTGATATCCGTTTTGGACCATGGGGTTTTGAATGCTCTGATCGGCACTCTTTCGTCACACTCAGCGATCAATGCCGCAACACACGCCAGGTTGGCGATCACTGGCAACTGGCCGAAGGCGACTGGGCACTTGATTACCAGACAAGCCGGATTGATCCCGCAACGCTTCGCATCCGTGCAACACTCTCCGCCCGCCGCGATGGGCTGTTACAGGATGCCGTCATCCGGCTGATCTTTGACAAACCCACCATTCAATCCGGCGAAATTGCCGGTCGCAAATATGACCACACCGACAGTGACAGATACCGCCTGCATCCCGTCCGCACCGTCCGACTGATGGGAACCGATGGCACAATCATTTCCGTCACGCTTGATCGTTATGACGGGGCCGGTCGCTTTACGCCTTACATTTATCTGCGTGATCGCGGCGATCACTGGATCATTCATGCCCGCCTGCTGCCAATCGATCCGGTTGATCACGTCTGGTTGCGCTGGGCCAACCGATTTTTCACCCTGTCCGCCCCGGATTGGCTGGCGCATCTGGTCTGGAATTTTCCGGGTGGTAAAGCTGCTTTCTGGCGCTTGCGCGAACGACTTGGCCGACGCTGTCCCGAAATACAGGCAGTCCCGCTTAACAGGCTGAAATCATGTCAGTCCCTGATGCTGGAGGTCACATGTCGCTTCGCTTAGTGCAATCTGATTTGCACGAACGCTGCCTTCGCCTTGCGCGTTTGATTGCCGATCAACTGGCCAATCAGCAGTTCGAAAATGGCGATTTCCCCCAGCACAGCTTTTACGCCAAGGCCTATGCCGTCGCCCTTTGGCAAAGCCTTAGTGACGATCACTACACTGCGAAAATTAGGGCGGCCGTCAATGCGCTGAAAACCGAAATCCAGGACCACAGTTATCATCGCGAATTCATCGAATACGCACTGGAAAACTGCCCGGACATAAACGCCGAAACCCGTAATGCCATCTTGCGAAACGCCCCATACCAATCGCCCAATGTCGCAAACTGGCACATCCTTGCAATGCGCATCCGCCAATCCGGTTCATGGCGGGATAAACTGCGTGCAAAACTGGACTGGCTTTATACTCGTACCCGCTTCTGGCGCGCACCAGTCTTCATGGACCGCCCCGGCTGTTTTTCCGCGCAATATCATGCCTTCTGCGCCGCCTTGCTGACCGATAGCCCTATGCCAGCCCAACGCAAAATTGCGGCGAAGGCCACTGATCTGATTGCCCGACTTTGCGCAACAACAGGCATCCCCAACCTTGTCGGGCGCGGTGCCGGACAGAGCTTTGGCGCAATGACCGCCCTTTATGCCCTACTCAAACACGGCTATTGGGCTGAGGCAGAAGCAATCCTGTTTCGCCTTGAACTGACCTTGCTGCAAACCGAAACACTGCCACTCAACCTGCTTGCCCCCAATCCTTTGCCAGATGATCCCGGCCCGGACAATAGACAAACACCGGGCTGGTACAGCTATAACCGGCATTACGATTATCTGGCTTTCACCGGCTTCTGGCTGCTGCGCGCAGCAATCGATAGCTCGCCCGAACGTGCACCAACAATTCGCACCAATGCCGATTTCCTGCTGATCCGCGACACCGACCATTATCACGCCCGCATGTGCCTGCGCGGAAAGTCGTCCTATGATATCACGACCGCGCCGGTGTTGATCACAAACGGTCATGTGTTCCTGCCTCCCACCGGCGGCGAAGAAGACTTTTCAAGCCTTTATGGCCCGGCATCACTGCCACTTCCAGCCTTTGCCGATCAACAGGCGTGCAGCACCTTCACATCCGGCACAATAAGTGATAGCACCGCAAAGATCTCATTCAGACTCGCAGGCCGCCGGGGCCAGCGCGACATCACATTCAACGAGAACGAAGTTGTCATCCATGATCATGTCGATACAGACAGCCTATCCGACCTGCATCTGTTCCGCCTGCTGATCCCCGCCGGTTTGGCCTTCGAAAAACCCGGCGAAAACCGGATTGATTTCCCCGATTTGAACCTCCACCTGATCGCGGACCATCCGCTCCATATCATCGATGATGGCTTGTTTGCCGTGACCGGCCCAGTCAGAACGATCTTTGTCCCGAACCAAAGCAACGCAACACTTCGCATCGTCTGGAGCCCCTCATGACCAAGGATGATGCGATCACCGTGATCACTACGGTTCGGGATGGCGATGCCTTTCTGGAACGCTATTTTGCCAATCTTTACAAAATTCTCCGCCCGCAGGATGGTGCCATCCTTGTCGATGATGGTTCGGTAAACCCGGTCATGCTTCCCGGCCAACCAACAAAGGTCAAACTGATCCGCTGCCCCCCGATTGGCAGGGGAGCCGCCCTTAATATTGCCATTTCCAATGCGACAACCCGCCTGATTGCCATTCAGGATATCGATGATACGTCTAACCCGGATCGCCTGTCGATACAGGCGGCCTTTCTCATGGATCGTCCAAACGCCCTTGCCTTCGCCGCAGGACAAGAAACAGCAACGCCAAACGCCCGCAACCCGTGGCAACAAATCCCGGCCACACGGCTTTATCGCAGCAACCCGCTGCATCACTCGTCATTGGCGTTTCATCGCGATATCTGGGAAATGGCCTGTGGCTATGATCCGGTACTGCCGTGCTGCATCGATCTTGATTTTTATCTGCGCGTCGCAAGCCTGCCCATGACCTCCATCTGGCAGTTTCGCCGACAATTGATTACGCGAAACACTAATCCCGAGACACGCCATTTTGCCTCCATCCCCGACTCTGTCTATCAAGAAACTTTGCGCATTGTTCTGGCCCGACATCGCCGGGCTATCGCGCCACCACATTGGATGCGCATTTTCGATCTGAAACGTTTGTCGGGGATTGGCCGATGACGAAACCACCGCGGATCATTGCCTTGGTGCAACTGCCCCCGCCGATGCACGGGGCGGCAACCATGAATGAACGGGCTTTGGTCGCGCTTCGCAAAATCTGTGATGTGACAGTGCTTGAAATGCGCTTTGCCAAAAATCCCCGCGATATTGCCAGGATGAGATTGGGTAAACTGGTTATGGCTCTGGGACTTTGGCTAAAACTATTGCTCGCACTCCGGCGAAAACCCGATGCACTTTATATCTGCTTTGCCCCAACTGGGGGCGCGTTTTATCGGGATTGTCTTTATGTGATGACAGCCAAAATCCTTGGCATCGCAACCATACTGCATCTGCATGGCCGTGGATTGCAAGCCGGGCGCGGCCACTGGTTAACCGCATTTTTGCAACGCCATGCATTTGCCGGGCAAACCGCCATTATTCTGGGCAAGGCGTTGCGCAATGAAATTGATGGTCTTCAATGCCGATCAAAAATCATCGCCAATTGCCTGCCCGATACGGCCTTCAAGATCAATCACGACCCGATCAGCACCACAACGCCGCGTCTGCTTTATCTATCAAACCTTTTTCGCAGCAAAGGTATCGATGATGTGCTGGCGGCCTGTGCAATTCTCAAACAGCGTAATATCGATTTCGCGCTTGATACCGCCGGCGCCGAAGGCGACCTCTCAACCTGCGAACTTTCACAATTGATCCACAATTTGAATCTTTCGGATCACTGCCATTATCACGGTCCGGTCGATGCGGATATCCGCACCAAACTTCTATCCAATGCCAACCTCTTTCTGTTTCCGTCAAGCTACCCGAACGAAGCACAACCTCTTGTCGTGCTCGAAGCCATGGCCGCAGGAGTTCCCATCGTCAGCTCCACCATCGGAACTTTGGTTGATATCGTTCACGATGGCGAAACCGGCCGCATCTGCCAGCCCGGCAATCCGGAAATGCTGGCAAATATTGTTTCAGATGCCCTGACCCAACCAACCGAAACCCACGAAATGGCGCGGGCTGCAAAGGCCTTTTGCAACCAGCACTTCCGGGCAGATCGGTTTGAGAAGGAACTTCAACAACTGATCAAGGAAATCATTTCTTGATCTCTTTAACCACGTCTGCCCAAATATCCAGCAAGCCTCAATCGTGAAAGATACCGTCATGACCCGCGATGAATTCAACGCATTTTGCCAATCGCTGCCCGTGACAACGCATGTCGTGCAATGGGGCGGGGCGGATGTCTGGAAAGTCGGCGGCAAGGTTTTTGCGATTGGCGGCTGGACCAAGGGCCATACGCTTGGCATTACCTTCAAGGTATCCGACATCGCCTACGAGGTTTTAAAGGAACAACCCGGTTTGCGCCCTGCCCCGTATCTTGCCTCGCGCGGGATGAAATGGATCCAGCATTATGACGCACCGGGACTTGATGATGCGAACCTGCGTGACCATTTGGCAGAATCCCACAAAATCGTCTCGCGCGGCCTGACCAAAAAGATGCAGCGCGAGCTTAATCTGTATCAGGAATAAACGGCGCGGCTTTTACAACCGCCAAAGGTCGATGCCTGCGGGCACGTCGTCACGCGGCAGAATGGCGCGCACATCGGCAACGAAGCCGGTGCCATCCTTCAAAAGCCCCTCCACTAGCGGCCAACCCTTGGCAACATATTCCCGGTGTGACACCGCCAGCACGACGGCATCCGCCGGTTTCAGGTCGGCATCACCACACAATTTCAGACCATCGAATTCATGCAGAACTTCCTCGGTATCGGCATGATGATCATGGACCTGAACATTTATCCCGGCATCTTCGAGCGAGCGGATGATATCGATCACGCGCGTATTTCGAATGTCGGGCACGTTTTCCTTAAAGGTCAGGCCAAGCACCGTCACAGTCGGGTTCTTGGTCGCTCCTTCGCGCAACAACGCCCGAATGACCTTATTTGCGACAACCTCGCCCATGCCGTCATTAACCCGACGACCGGCCAGAACCACCTGCGGGTAATAACCAAGTTCCTCTGATTTGTGGGTCAGGTAATAGGGATCAACCCCGATGCAATGCCCGCCGACAAGGCCGGGCGTAAAGCGCAGGAAGTTCCATTTGGTGCCCGCGGCATCCAGAACATCACGGGTATCGATACCCGCCCGATCAAAGATCAGCGACAGTTCGTTCATCAACGCAATATTCAGATCGCGCTGGGTATTTTCAATCACCTTGGCGGCCTCCGCGGCCTTGATCGTCGGTGCCTTGTGGACCCCAGCCTTGACGACAGATCCATAAACCGCCGCAACGATTTCAAGCGTTTCGGGCGTCTGCCCCGACACAACCTTGGTTATGGTGGTAAAGCGATGTTCGCGGTCTCCAGGATTGATGCGTTCAGGCGAATAACCCACCGTGAAATCGATCCCCGCCTTCAACCCCGAAAGCTGCTCCAGGATCGGCACGCATTCTTCCTCGGTCGCGCCCGGATAAACCGTGCTTTCATAAACAACGATGTCGCCCTTCTTAAGGATTGCACCAACCGTTTTCGATGCAGATCGCAACGGCGACAGGTCAGGACGGTTTGATTTGTCAATCGGGGTCGGCACAGTCACGATATGGAAATCGGCCTGACGCAAATCTTCGGGATTATCACTCAGCAGCAAATCGGCGGCTGCCAGTTCAGGATCATCAACCTCGCCGGTTGCGTCATGCCCTGCCTTAAGCTGCGAAATGCGCGACTTGTTGATATCAAACGCGACTGTTCCGCCGATCTCCGTCCCGAAGGCCACCGCTACAGGCAAACCGACATATCCCAGACCGATAACCGAAATCTTGCGACCGTGGCTCATTGCTCAACCCTTGAAATTGAATTCTGCCTGACTTCTAGCCAGCACACATACAATCGTCAATAAAAGACGGAACAGCATCCGGTTTAGGCAATCAAAAAATATGTGCTACCCTGCAAGCATCCGAAATCAGACTGTTATCCATGCATAAAATCCCCTATCTGATTTGCCTTTTCCTGTTTTGTCTTGTTGCTGGAATGCCCGCCACAGGCCGGGCAGGAGCTGCGCGCATAAGCGTTGTAATGCCTTATATCCCGATGATGGCCGAAAGTCCGGCGCGTGGGACATTCATTCGCATGTATGAAGAAGTGGCCGCGCGAACCGGTCAGGAAATCATCATTGATATTCTACCACCCCGCCGAGCGGTACAGTCCTTTATTGTCGGCGAATACGATGCCTTGGGTGCCTTCCCGTCGCTTAGCGAATTACCGGTTTCGCTGGCATCCGTGCCGTATTACCTGCGCGAGAATCTGATTTTCTACAAACCGGGCCAATTTGGTCAGAACGCGATCACCTCACCCGACGGTCTGGCCGGATTGCGGGTCGGGCTTTCGGCCTATCATTATCCACCCGCCATCACCAATCGTCAGGATGTCGATTTCGAACGGGTTCCCAGCGACCATTCCTTACTGAGCATGATTGCCAACAACCGGCTTGATGCTGCCATCATCGAGAGGTCTTCGGGGTTTCACATTCGCGATCAGCTCGGACTTGCCGGGGTTATCGATACTCTCGACATCCCGCTCACAACGGAAAATGTCTTTTCCCTGTTTCAGGCCAACCGCGAAGGTATTGAAAATCGCGCCATATTTAACCGGGCTGTTTACGACATGCTGTGTGACGGAACGCTGGCGGGAATTTTCGGACGAAGCGACGTTTTACCCGATATTTCCGTG
Source organism: Thalassospira sp. MIT1004 (assembly GCF_001858545.1). Taxonomy (NCBI): domain Bacteria; kingdom Pseudomonadati; phylum Pseudomonadota; class Alphaproteobacteria; order Rhodospirillales; family Thalassospiraceae; genus Thalassospira; species Thalassospira sp. MIT1004. Next base: position 95,389 of record NZ_MCAO01000045.1, read on the forward strand.
CTCGAACGTGATCTGCCACCTGAAAGCTGGCGTAACGACTGCCTCCCCTCACTTCCGGGTTCCACCCGCTAAACAGCCAACGATCCCCGCATGCCAAACGGGGTGCGCCATATCTGACGCACCCCGTTTCATCATCATTGTCGCTTAAGGCTGGGCTTACCCCTTGACCACGATATTGATCAGTTTCGGGGTTGGCTTGGCGATATAGATCACCTTGACGATCTGCATGCCTTCAAGATGGCGGGCGACATTTTCATCGGTCTTTGCCATTGCCTCGACCGTTGCCTGATCGGCATCCGCCGCCACCATGATCGAGCCGCGTTTTTTGCCATTGACCTGAACCGGGACTTCAAATTCGTCGTCCTTGGCCTTTTCTGCATCAAATACCGGCCAGTCAAACTTGATCACCGATTTTTTGGAACCAAATTCGGCCTCTGCCATACGGCTCATAAGCTCTTCGCCCAGATGCGGCGCAAAGGGCGCGACCATCAGGGCAAGCGCACGAACATGATCGTCATGCACCGCATTCTGGCGGGTCATGGCGTTGGTCAGTTCGATCAATGCCGCAATCGCAGTATTCAGCCGCAATTCAGCGATGTCGTTGGTCACCTTGGCGATGGTTTTATGCAAAAGCGTTTCGATCTTGCCATCGACGTCGCTTGTGCGTTCCATCTGGGTTGCGACCTTCCAGACATTGGACAGGAAACGCATCATGCCGACAATCGCATCGGACTGCCACGGTTTGGAGCTGTCAAGCGGCCCCATATACATCTCGTACGTCCGGAAGGTATCAATCGTATACTGATCGCAAATTTCTTCCGGCGGGATGCCGTTTTTATACCGCTTGCCCATTTTGCCCGGAACGGTGATCAGTGCCTCGTCCGTCTTGGCATTGAACGGCTGCTTTTTGCCGTCAACATCGCGCATTTCAACATCATGGATGTCGACATAAACGCCGCGCGCGTCGGTATAGGCATCGGCCGTGATCATGCCCTGGTTGAACAGCTTCTGGAACGGTTCGGGTGTGGCGACATAGCCAAGGTCAAACAGCACCTTGTGCCAGAAACGCGAATACAACAGATGCAGCACCGCATGTTCCGCCCCGCCGACATAAAGGTCAACCGCGCCGGGCTTGGCATTGCCATTGTCATCGGTAGTATTGGCCCAATAGGCCGCTGTCGCATCCGATGCAAAGGCCTGATCATTATTGGCATCGAAATAACGCAGATAATACCAGCACGACCCGGCCCAGTTCGGCATCGAGTTCGCATCACGACGGAACGAACGCACTTCGTAATCCGCACCGGCATGGCTGTGGGTCGACCCCACCGCCGCATCCACCGGCAGGACCGAACCATCGGAAAGCACGATCCCTGTGACTTCCATCCATTCCTTGGCACGCGCCAGCGGCGGTTCTGGTTCGGAATTCGGGTCTTCGTTCGATTGCGGTTTGAAATCGGTCATTTCCGGCAGGACGACGGGCAGGGCTGCCTCGGCCACGCCATGCACCTGTCCGGTTTCCTGATCAAACAGCACGGGGAACGGTTCGCCCCAATAACGCTGGCGCGAGAACAGCCAGTCACGCAGCTTATACTGCACCCGACCACGGCCAATGTTCTTGGTTTCCAACCATTCAATGATTTTCGCCTTGGCATCCGGGGTCGAAAGCCCGTTCAGGCTGACCTCGTCATTGGCGGAATTGATCGTATCACCCACATCGGTCTGCGCGATTTTGAAATCGCCCGGTGCGGTTTCATAGCGCGCCAGCAATGCCGCATCGTCAAGATCGGCCGCATCATCCGGTGCATTGGCCCGAAGCCAGCTTTCCGACGGTTTGGTGGTGGCGACAATCGGCAGGCCGAATTTATGGGCAAATTCGAAATCGCGCTGATCACCCGCCGGGACCGCCATGATCGCACCGGTGCCATATCCCATCAGGACATAGTCGGCAATCCAGACCGGGATCTGCTGCCCATTGGCCGGATTGGTCGCATAAGCCCCGATAAACACGCCGGTCTTTTCGCGGTTGGCTTCGTCCTTGGACGATACCGGACCGGCCAATTTGACCTCGGCGCGATAGGCAGCAACCGCATCCTTCTGATCGGCTGAGGTCAGCGCATCGACCAATGGATGTTCGGGGGCGAGCACCATATAGGTCGCGCCAAAAATCGTATCGGGACGCGTGGTATAAACCGCGATCTTGTTCTTGCCGCCACCGGCAAGTGCCACCGGGAAATTGACCCGCGCGCCGACCGAACGACCGATCCAGCCTTTCTGCATCTCGACAACGCCGTTGGGCCAGTCAAGCCCTTCAAGGTCGCCCACCAGACGATCGGCATAATCGGTAATCCGCAACATCCACTGTTTCAGCGGGCGCTTGTAAACCGGGTAATCACCGCGTTCGGACTTGCCTTCGTTGGTGACTTCCTCGTTCGACAGGACCGTACCCAGCATCGGGCACCAGTTGACCGGAACCTCATCGACATAGGCCAGACGCCCACGATCAATCGCGCGGGCGATCTCTTTGCCTTCTGCCTTCGTGCCCTCACCAATGACGGATTTCGGCTGTGGCACGCCGTCCTCGTCCAACAGCCATTCCCCGCTTTCAAGCAGCCCGCGAAGCTCGGCAATCGGGCGGGCCCGCCCGGTGATGGTCTGCCCCTGCGGGCCTTTCCATTCGACGGTCGGATCATAGAAGCTGTTGAAAAGCTGAAGGAAAATCCACTGCGTCCATTTGTAATAATCGACATCGGTCGAGGCAAAGCGACGATGCGGATCATGGCCAAGGCCGATCACCTGCAACTGGCGCAGCATGTTTTCGATATTGGCTTCGGTGGTGATGCGCGGATGCTGGCCGGTCTGGATCGCGAACTGTTCGGCCGGCAGGCCAAACGCATCAAATCCCATGGAATGCAGCACGTTAAAGCCGCGCATGCGTTCAAACCGTGCCTTGACGTCGGTGGCGATATAGCCCAGCGGATGACCGATATGAAGGCCGACACCGCTTGGATAGGGAAACATATCGAGGATGACTTTTTTCTTTTTGGCGGCGTCGAAATCGGCATCGCCCGGATTGGGGGTACGATAGGTATCGTTTTCCCGCCAGTAATCCTGCCAGCGCTTTTCAAATTCGCGCGCACTTTCCTGATAGTTCGCCACCGTCAAACAGCTCCTAAGCTCAAAATACCGGATGCGGAGTAAACCTCGACACGATCCGGATCATCAATTCTGATTAACCAAACCCTGTTCAATAATCGGGCTTGGCCCCTGTTGCAATATCAGAGTGCAGGATAACCGCCACAACCGGCCCGGATGCAAGCCCGAAAACCCGCGTATCACGCATGGCGGGTTTGCACATCGCCCAACCGGACCTATATAACTGGCTATGGCCTTTTCGCCCTGATTGTGCGATATTAACAGCACGTAAAGACTTCCGGCGCGCGATCCGCACCAAGAAGGTGCCCGCGCAGGCCATCAGGAAATCACCGTGTATCAAGCCCGATCAAGGACTTATACACCTACAACCCGCGTCCAGGGAGGACGGCATGGATATCACCATCGGCGGACTGACATCGCAGGCAGCAAACGGCTCAAGCCGCAGCGCGCAGTCTTACCTGCCCGGTAATGACGACTCGAAATCCGGGTCGAACAATTCTATTGCCTCCGCCTTCTCCAGCGCGACCTCGGTTTCGCTGTCCTCTGAGTCAGGCAATCTTCTTTCGGCCGATCAGATCGTTTCGGCAATCAATGAAAGCCTGTCTTCGACCGGCCTGTCGATCCAGGGCGTCGATCCCACCGATTACACCCCCGAAGCGGTTGCTGATCGTATTCTGGCCCGTGTCGGTGATCTGATCGCTTCGAACGCCAGCAGCCCCGAAGAAGCCCGCGAGATTTTTGATCAGGCCAGCGAGGGCATCGCCAAGGGTCTGGAACAGGCCCGCGACTTCCTTGACGGTCTTGGCGCGCTCAATGACACGATCAATGGCAATATCAACGAAACCGAAGACCGCCTGAATGAAGGCTTGAAATCCATCGAAGCCCGCCTGACCGAACTGTTTGAAAGCAGCCCGGCCAAGGAAGCGGCCGATACAACGCCGGAACGCGATGAGCAGGTGCTCCAGTCGCAGATCACCCAGACCGCACAGGCAAGTCAGGCCTATGCCGAGGCTGGCACCAATGCGCAGCGTAACGCCCCGCGTTACGGCACTTCCGCGATCTGATCTTCGCGATCATAGCCTCACCCATCCAAACCGGCAGGCACATCCCCTGCCGGTTTTGTTTTGCGCCCTCACATCCCCGCCGCCCCCGGCCCGTCATCGCCGCCAACGCGAAACAGCTTCCGTCCGGCATCCTGTATCTTGTTAAACGCATCCTCGGCCATGAAGCCCGAGACAAACGCCATGAAGGTCACAAGGAACGCGCTGATTTCGATATTGCCCGATCCGTCCGGGCCACCTTGGGTCACCATCAGCATCCCGGCCTCGGTAAACAGGAAAATCGCGATGGCGGCCGCAATCCCCTCCCCCGTCATCACCATCAGGTGGCCTGCGGCGGCAAAGCCGGTTTCGGGTGCCACCACCGCCACCTCTGCCCCATCCTCATCCCTGTCCGCCACATCCGCCACCCCAACCCGGCGATAGCGACGCGTAAAGCTGACGACGGAGCCAAGGCCGCCCGCCGCCACCGTCACCAAAAGCGTAAGCACGATCCCAGGCATCTGAAGCAAAAGCGACAATACCCCGCCAAGCGGCTGCTGAAACAGGGCGACCAGCGACCGTCGTCCGCCCTCATCTGTCGCATCCTCGTCCGCCCAAAGGGCGGCATGTTCTTCTCTAAGATCGGCAAGCTCCGCACTCAGGCTGGCGCGCAGCCGGTCGGCCTGCGCCTGTTCGGCGGTGATATTGGCCCAGGCCACCTGGGCGCGCGCCGCCTTCTCGCCAAAGCTCATCACCGCATTTTTGATCGCCTCAATCCGGGTGCGGATATCGGTCGCAAAGTCCTCGTTTACCCCGGGGGCCAGCGCCATCTGCGACAGGGCATTATCCAGGTTGGCAATCACCTCCTTGCCCTCGTCGGTGCGCGCATTATCGGGCGATGGTCGCCCGTCCTCGGCACTGAAATCGCTTTGCGCCAGAAAGGCGAACGCCTGATTAAGCGCCCCAAGATAAGCCATGCGAAAGTCCGGGTCGAACCTGCCCGGTTGTTCGGCCACCACCGCCCCCAATCCGGCATAAAGATCAAACGCCGCCCGCCACGCGGCAATCGCATCCTGGCGCAGGGCCAATCCGTGCCGGGCGGCGGCAAGCGCGCTTGCGTCAAGCATCCTGATTTCGGTGCGCATCGCATGGATATCGCCCTTAAGCTGCGCCTCGTGATAGCCCTGAAACACCAGCCGCTCCAGATCGCCGGGCGAGCTTAGCTCAAGCTCGCGGCTCAGAAGCTCACGCTGGATATCGGCGGTAAATCCGGCGAACAGGGTCACGACAAACCCGACATACAAAACCACCACCAACCCGATTAGCATGACAGAGCCCAAAATCGCCGCCCCGCGAACATATAAAACCCGGCCAAACAGAGCACGCCGGATCAGATCTCCCAATCCTTTTGCGCCTACGCCGCTGCCAGATGCACCAGATAACGGCGGCCGTGCCGGAGCCCCCGAAGATTGCCGGTCATTCTCCTCTGCCATGGTCTGCGCCTGCACTCCGTCTGGTTATGCCGTGATACGGCGGCCCGCGCCGCCTCAAACCTGACGCTCCCAGACCCGCCCTTGTGACGGCGGCCTTTCCCTCATGCACTTGCCGTCGTCACAATCACTCCCGAACTCCCCGCTCCCCTTTCGTCACTCCCGCGAAGGCGGGAGTCCATGCCGCCCCGCGCTCCCACGCGGGATCGACCCCATCGTCCCACAAAATAGCCTCAAACCCCGCCAATACTCCGGCCGCAATTCAACCAACAGGTCAAAGATTTACGGAACAAAACCCGGTCCCACCGGTTTTACAAAGACAGGTTTTCAAAGAACGGCCAAACCTGCACCATGCCGCCCACTGACCCGCCCGCAACAGCAGAGGATTTCCCATGTTCCATCGCGAAAACATCTGCCGCTCCAAATCACGTACTGCCGCCATCCCCGCCGCAGCCACCGATGCCAGCGACACCCGCCGCACGGCACTGGCAACTGCGGCCACCACGGCGGCCCTGCTTGCCCTTGGTGCTGCGATGGCGCTTGTCCCCGGCCATGCCAAGGCGGGCGAGGAAGCCAAATCAAACTTTATCAATACGGATGGTAAGGAAATCGGGACGCTGTCGGTCAATGGCGTGCCGGATGCTGCGATCCTGAAGATCGCACTTACCGACCTCCCGCCCGGTCAGTGGGTGGCGTTTCATATCCATGAAAACGGCGAATGCGATGCGCAGCGCGGCTTTAAATCGGCTGGTGGCCATTTCAACCCGATGCAAAAATCCCACGGCCACGAATTTGCCGACGGCCCGCATGCGGGCGACATGATGAACCAGTATGTCAATGACAAGGGCGAACTTTACGCCCAGATCCTCAATAACGCCGTGCGCTTTGACGGCAGCAGCGAAACCGACATCCACGGCAGGGCCGTCGTCATCCATGCCGGTGCGGACGACTATAAATCCCAGCCCTCAGGCGATGCCGGAGACCGGATTGCTTGTGCGGTGATTCAATAAGTCATGATGACAGATAAAATTCTATCTCGATCTGGATAGCTCCTATGCGTCAAAACCATGACCAATTATCCTCATCGGCAACTTCGGCAACCAATTTTGCCTTAGATGCAATCACTAATGATAAACTTCTTTCAGCAGCTTCAACTAGTTCGGGTAGATGTTCGCCCGAATCACGCAACAAAATTGTAGCGATAGGATCCGGAATTTTAAGTCCTCCCCCCACAGGGAATAGAACACGACCATAAAAGCCGATATCTACAAGCCTTTTCGATAAAAGAAGGACGTTATCCCAATTTGGGTTCTTGCTGACTGTCGACAATCCTTGCAAATCTGATGCACCATATAATTCGCACCGAATTGCCAACCTCAAAACTGAGCCACCACAATCCAAACCTGTTGTAGATAAATATTTATACACGCTATCTACTGATGAACCGCGCCTAATTCTGCCAACCAGAAGAAAACTTACCTTATGAGATCCTGATTTGGCGAAATTGAGAACGTCCTTAGCTAATAGCTTAGAAACGGCTGGCCCAGCGTTATGGATAGCTCGATGCATTTTTGTTCGTATTAGGTGCCAGAAAGAAGGCCCCATCGAATCAATCTTTTCTTCGATTAGCTTATGTATCTCAGACAAGACACGGCCACTTGACCAAATTAAACAAGTCACCAAACACAAATATGCTTCTTCGGTATCAAGCTCTTTAGAAATTTCCTCAGCCCACCATTTGGAAGCAGATGACTTTAGACGTGCATATCGTAACCGATCCACTATTCCTTCATCAAACCTCCAACCTTTTCGACCCCAAAATCCCTTTTCTTTTGTCGATCTTACGCCCGAAGACATCAATGCGAGATGCTTGAAAAAGCTTGCATTCGGGTAATGAGAAAGTCCAATATCAACCAATTCTCTCCAAGGTGAGAGACTGTGTTGCCAATCTAAATTTTGATCTACTGATAAAGATGCGCAGGACTTTAGAAAACCTTTCGTCCTTACAACATATTCAGGCGATGAAGTATCGACAGAATCAGAAATAAAACTACTAACAGATTCTGGGAATCTAAACCGTCCCAGCATAAACCCATCTTTATCACCAGAAATCCTGTAATAATACAATCTAATATCAAATATATCAGAAATCACGTCAAAGTATAAATTACCCGAACCTTTCTTATCTCTGATTCCACCATAAGATGCCGACATGCACATATCAAAATAAGCATTAAAAAGAATTTCTCTATTTAAAATATCACCAAATCTTCCATAAAAAGACAAATACCTTATTGCCGCCTCTTTATTAAATTCAAATACAGATAAAACATTTTCAATACTTAGATTACCTTCGACACCAATACTATTAGATTCAGGAACAAAATTCACAAAATCGCTACTATACAAAGTACACATCCAAGAATCTATAACATCATTATCCACAGATGATTTGGATATGGCAGAACAGATAAAGTTTCTCTTTTCAAAATTTCTTTCATTTCTTAACAATTCCAAACACTTCTCAACCATCCTCTTTTGGCCAGAAGCATCAGGAAGGTTAAAACTATATCGCGACCTCCCACGCCTAGTAATACGCCCATAATCACCTAAACGATAAAACCCAGGACACTCAGTTATAAATTCTATTATTTGGCGAGTGCTGCGAGGGGATTGAGAAAATACCCAATCAGAAAGAAGCATAAGAGCCAGAGAACGTGAGTGGTTTATTAGAGAATAATCAGCGTCCTCTGAAAGCTGGACCAGCCCCTGAACTAACGCGGGAAGTTCACCAATATCATAGAACCCACAAAAGAATCGTGTTACGTTTGTCCAATAGAAACTTCTAGCCAAAGCATCAAGTCGCTCTGGCCTTGTACCCCTTTTAACTTCGCCAACAGGAGAATAAGCTGCGGTTGAATAAAGGAATTTCGCAGCAAAATACTCGCGAATTGGTTGAACTTCGAATTCATACGTCCCTTCGACACGGGATACAAGAGCGACCACCCGTTCAACCATTCCGATAAGAAGATCATCTAGGGAACAGTCTTCATGCTCTCCTTCCTTTAGATACCTATCAACTATACTTCTCAGTTCTTTAGCACTCACACTACCAGAACTTTCTCCCCTCTCTGTCTGAACTTGTATTGTCCACGCAACAAATCCATGTATACCCAATATAAGATCTCGGTGCGTTCTAATAACACCTGACTTCTCAGCCTCTCTATTAAAAAACAATTCAATATATTTGTCATACAGACTTGTTCTTTTGTCTGGTAATGCAGGCCCCTGAATATGGATAAGATGTAATAGTATCGCCAATTGCATCGGATTTCGTGCAAGTTCTTGAAGATGCGAATACTGAAGCTTCTCCGCCAAAGTCTCGGTTAGAGCGGAATACTCATCAGGCGATAGTCGCTGTGCGCGGCTCCATTTATCCCGATATTTCTCAACATCCGAAGACCGCAGGTCACGTAACTCCAGATGCGTCCAACTGTCTTCCGGAAACCCCGGTGAATTGGCGAATGCAGCAGGACGACTGGTAACAATCACCAAAGCAGTGAGACACAAATCCCCCAATCTCTCTGCGGCCTCACAGATTCTTTCAACGACCAATGCTCTTGTTGGGATATCAGCGATCTCATCAAAACCATCCAACACGAACAAACAATGAGATCGCCGCAAAAAACGATGCAATTGACTTACATCGACACTATGACCTCCTGAGAACCATGATATTTGCATCGCCAAGAATGTTTCTAGCGATCCATTTAAGGAAACTTCACTTTGTAAGTGCTCCTTATTTTTTGCATACGGATGCGACCCATTCACCCAAGTCGCGAAGTCCCTTAAATCGATACGAAAGGGCACCCGAATGGGCATGTTCACGTGATCAGCACTAAGTTTTCTCAGATCATCAGCCTTGCTCAGAAGGCTTAAACGGTTAACTTGGCTAATATATTGAGTTACAGTCGATTTTCCTTGACCCGGGGCGCCCTCAAGCACCAGAAATCCTCCTTTGTTTGGGACATCCCAAGAGAGTATTTTAGCGGCGGCCACATCGCCCGGTATCCGGTCTTGATCTTGATTACCTTCAGAATCTCCATCTAAAATGGTATTTTCAAAACTATATTCCTTCTGAAAGGCTCTGATATTATATATTTTACTTGTAACTCTCTTGTGAGAAAGACGGAACTTTGGGGAAGACTTCTGGCCAATTGGGAGGTCTACATATAGATCAAGTAGACCATGCCTCATCTCTACTTGCTTGAATTTGACATCTTTCTCAGCGGCATACTGGGTATTCATGTACCCCTTTATAGCTATCGATACGTTTTCTTCGTCAAACCCAGAAAGTAGTATCGGAAGCAAATCTGTGGCCTTAAGCATTTGGGGGAAAGACCACTTCATGTCGACATCAGAACGAATGCGAGCATCGATGTCATCACGCCACCAGACTTGAGCTGGCATCCCCAAAGCCTGCGAAAACTCCTTGTTGGCTTTATCAATAGCACCAACACCAAGAGCACCGGTGCCGGCAACATTCGTAATCAGAACGTAACGTATTGCCCCTAGGTCACTTAGTTTTTTGATTTTACTAAGCTCAGTTTTTATTGTGTCAACAATCACTGAGCGAGAGGCCTTTGAATGATAGTTCTTGTTAAATTTTACTTGGTAAACAATAAACTCTTGGTCTTCATCTAGCCAAATCCATTGCAAGGCATCACGCCCACCATCCTGCTCACCAACAGGGAAGCATTGAACATTTGGAAACTCTTTAACTAACAGTGATTGAGCTAGTTTTTGAAAGCCATCATCGCCCAAAACTTCGTAGTTAAATTCCATACCGCCCTCAATGAATTCTATATTACAATCTACAAACTCAACTATAGGCTGCCTCCGTTCAAAAAAACAACTATAGAACAAAATCAAAACCAAATTCTTGCCACTGATAGGAGGAGAGCTTGACAGCACTGACTATTGAGGTTGCAAGTGAAACCTGGCACCACCTCTCCTCAGACTGGCTGAACTGGGCGGATCAACTCGCCCCCGCAGCACAGAAGATCAACCGGCATCTGATCGAAGCACTTGATCTGCCGGTTTTGGCGCATGCCGCCGATGAGCGGGGACTGGCCGTGCTTGATCTGGCGTCCGGGGTCGGGGAGCCAGCATTCGGGATTGCGCGGATGCTGGCAGGTGAGGACGAGCTAGGCCTGCACGGCCAAGTGATCGCATCCGACATCGTGCCGGACATGTGTGCCGGTCTGGCCGAACGCTCCGGGGCGGAGGGGATTGGCAATCTGTCGGTGGTTGCCGCCGACATGGAAAAGCTGCCCTTTGGAACGGGCACGATGGATGCGGTTTCGTGCCGGTTTGGCGTGATGTTCTGCCATGATCCCGATGCCGCGCTTCATGATGCCAGCCGGGTTTTGCGTGCCGGTGGCCGGGCGGCTTTCATGCTCTGGGCGCCGCTGGTCGATAATCCGTTATTTGCCGCCATGGATGGGGTTCTAGGCAATATGCTGGGGACCGGGTTTGCCGATGCGGGGCTTGACCTGTTTGGTTTTGCCGATCCCACGTTGGCGACTTCGCGCATGATCCGCGCCGGGTTTGGTGATGTCACAATCACCACCCATAATCCCGCCGGGCGCATCCCGGAACGCGCGGCATTCTGGAAGCCGCAGATGGAAATGCTGTTTGGGCCGCAATTACGCGCCGCCACGGATGCGGAACGCGGGGCGATTGACGCCGCGATGTTCGAAGCGCTCCGTCCTTATGTAGCGGATGGGCATTTTCAGGTTCCGATTTGTTTTCATGTACTTGCCGGGGTGAAGGGGTAAGAACACCCCCAAAAGCGGCGTTTTTCCCTTGATTTCCACAAATCTTCGTGTCAAACCGCGCGCCTTGGAAGGGATGTTTCCTTCCCCTGTCGTAGCACCAGGTTAAAAACACGAAAGACATGACATATGAAGACGATTGTCGTCTGTTCTGGCGGGCTGGATTCCGTCACGCTGGCCCATAAGGTTGCGGCCGAGCACAACCTGCATTCCCTGATTTCGTTCGATTATGGCCAACGCCATAAAAAGGAACTTGATTACGCCGCGCGTGCCGCACGCGATCTTGGCGTCAAACATCACATTGTCGATCTGACGCCGGTTGGCGCACTCCTCACCGGGTCGTCATTGACAAGCGATGATATCGCTGTACCCGACGGCCATTATGCCGAGGAAACCATGCGCATCACCGTGGTTCCCAACCGCAATGCCATCATGCTTGCCGTGGCATTCGGGGCTGCGGCATCGGCCGGGGCGGATGCGGTGGCGGCCGCTGTTCATGGTGGGGATCATTTCATCTATCCCGATTGCCGCCCCGACTTTATCAAATCGTTCCAGATCATGCAGAACCACGCCCTTGAGGGTGTGCGCGACGTGTCGCTTTATACGCCGTTCCTCCACGGGTCGAAGGCCGATATCGCCGCCGAGGCCGGGCGGCTTGGCGTGCCAATTGATCGCACATGGTCGTGTTACAAGGGTGGTGAAACCCATTGCGGGCGGTGCGGCACCTGTGTCGAGCGGCGCGAGGCGCTTGAACTTGCCCGTGTGCCCGATCCAACGGTTTATGTGGATCGCGATTACTGGAAACAGGCACGGGCCGAACATATGGCGCGTAGCCTTGGCGCTTCACCCACCCCTTCCGCACGGGCGGGAGCCCAGACTTCCAGGGATTGAAACCGCAGGACCGAGCATGGGGCAACATGGATGCCCGCTTTCGCGGGCATGACGAAGGTAAGGTAATAACCCCCAAAACCGTCACTCCCGCGAAGGCAGGAGTCCAGTCTTTCGAACCGCAGACTCACAGACACAACCCAACCCGGCCGCAAGCCCTCCGCCACATCGCGGGCACGGGCGCGCCGTATCGAAAGCAATCATGATGTTCACCATCACCAAACAATTCGCCTTTTCCGCCAGCCACCAGCTCGCCGGGCTTGATGCCGATCACCCATGCGCGCGCCTGCACGGGCATAATTACATTGTCGAGGTCGAGCTTCGCGGTGCGGAGCTTGATGCGCGCGGCTTTGTCCGCGATTACCGCGAACTCGCCCCGCTCAAGAAAATGATCGATGACGAGTTTGATCACCGCCATCTGAACGAGGTCCTTGGCCATGATCACGCCACTGCCGAACGGCTGGCGCTGTTCTTTTACGAATGGGCGCATGACCGCTGGCCCGAAGTAAGTGCTGTGCGCGTTTCCGAAACGCCGAAAACCTGGGCGGAATACCGGCCATGAGCGGAACGGAACTTGAGCCGGAAATTGAATCAGAACTGGCACACGATAAAATCCGCATATCGGAAATTTTCGGCCCGACCGTACAGGGCGAAGGTGCGCTGATCGGCATGCCGACGGTATTTGTCCGCACCGGCGGCTGTGATTATCGCTGTTCATGGTGCGATACGCTTTATGCCGTCGATCCGGCCTTTCGCGCCGACTGGAAACCGAATACGGCGGCCGAAGTCATGGATCGGGTCCGCGCCCTTTCGGGTGGCAAGCCGATCCTTGTGACCCTGTCGGGCGGCAACCCGGCGATCCAGCCGTTGGGCGGCCTGATTGCGCTTGGTAAACGCGATGGCTTTACCTTTGCCATCGAAACCCAGGGCAGCATCGCACGCGACTGGTTTGCCGATCTTGATTACCTGACTCTCAGCCCCAAACCGCCAAGCAGCAGCACCGATTTCGCCCCCGATGCTCTTGCCGCCTGTATCACTGCGGCGCGTGCCAATGGTGTGTTTGACGGCCCGGCGATCACGCTTAAATTCCCGGTCCGCGACGATGCCGACCTGATGTTCGCCGACCATGTCCGCAACCTGCATCCCGATATTCCGGTCTGCCTGCAACCGGTCAACATCACCCCCGCCGAACCGCACCCGGACGGCCTTAACGGCGTTGATATCGACGGCCTTACGGAACGCTACCGCTGGCTGGTTGATCAGGTGTCAGAACGCGGCTGGTTTAACATCCGCGTCCTGCCGCAATGGCACGTCCATGTCTGGGGCAACCTGCGCGGAGTGTGATTCTCCGCTGCCCCTAGCACAGCAAAGCCCGCGCCACATTCGTTATGCGGGCATATATTTATGGAAAATAAACCATGAATTGAAAATAAATCATCCAGTAGACGACAAGCAATATCAGATAATTAGCCGGTTTTCCGAGGCGTTGCGACCACCCGCGATTTGCTTTTGCGCGCCATTCTGACCATTTCTAATAGGGAGGTCTATTTTGCCCTCCTGAACAGAAAGCAGGACAAAATGTCTTTTCGCAGCTTTTCACTGAACCATGTGAAGTCCGGGAAGCAAAAGCCCGCAGAACCGCTGGAAGGCCGCCCGGTCGATACGCCATTGGCCCAGCCGGAACATTCGCCGCTTGAAGGTCCGCCAACCGTCAAACAGGCAGAAAATCCGGTCGCCAACCCCGCGCCATCCGCGCCACCGCAATAACCGGTTTCACAAACAGGCGGGGGATTGCCCCCTCCGTCGGTTTTGGTTCCTGTGTCGAAGGCGCAAGGAGCTTGATCATGACCATCACCCGCAACACGCATCGGACCGTCACCTTTTTCCATCCGTTCCGGCTGGAAGGATATGACGAGCTGTTTCAGGCTGGCACTTACGAGGTCGAAACCCTTGAAGAACTTGATCTGATGGCCGCGACGCGCAGCTATAAAAAGGTTCAGAGCAACCTGCATGTCTGGTCACGCGATGGCAAAACGACCTTTGAACGCGTGCTGGTTCTTGATCCCGTCATTCTTGATAGCGCCCTGGTCCTGGATGCCGACCCCCTGCGCGAGGAAGAACGCGCCCGGATGATCGGTGCAACTGGCAAAGATGACGATCACGGCGACGCAGATGACGCAGGGGAAGACGATCACCCCGGCCACGCGACGACCGGTCCCGGCCCTGCCTTCCGTCCCTCGCAGCCCGATCACAGGACGCCATGAAATCATGCAGATCAGGATCGAGTTTTTCCGCGTGCATGACGGCTCTGACGCCCGTGCACGGTTAAACCGGATTGACTGCGTCACCCCCGATATCGAGGCTGCGATTGCGCAGGCCGAAGACCTTTTGAAAGGGGCGGGCATGCCTCAAAAACCAGATGCCTTCGCCCTGTTTGATGATTTGGGGAACGAGCTTTATCAGGCCCGTTTCACCCCGACCAATCCGCGATAGCCCCTTTGATATCGCCTGATCTCGCGCCCCCAAAAAAGGAGCCATCAATGTCCTTCAAGATGATCGAGTTTATGAAAATGGCCGCCGGGTCGCTTTCATTTCTGACCGTGACGGTATTCCTGTTCTGGACCATTCTGGGCTAAGGTCCGGTCATCACCAGAAAAAGCATCATAAGGCCGCCGATCCGAAAGGTCCGCTTGCGGATACACTGCACATTCCGAAGGCCATCATCATGGCCATCGATGGCGTTTGTGACGATGCCCTTTCGGGCAACCGTGCTTCGGCCATTATTATTATCGCTGGGTTTGGTACTGGTATTATGGCTGGTCTTTGTGCTGGGCTTGAAAAGGTTTCTTTGATGGTTGCTTTGCTGGTTTCTGGGGCGGATCATGTCGGCAGGTTCCTGTTGTGAAATCCTGCCGACCCTGCACTATTGTGCGACGTCCGGCGTCCGGGCCTGCTCATCCGGCCCTGCCGGCCCAGCCGGTGTCACTCCGGACGGCCTGTTTTCTGCCGCTGCTCGCGCATTTGCCCGCACCGCACTTGGCGTATCCCCGGTCAGTTTCTTGAACGCCAGATTGAAGGTCGATTTCGAATTGAAACCAACACTGAGCGCCACATCAAGGATGGTCCGCTCCGGCTCGGCAATCAGCACCGCACGCGCCTCCTCAATCCTGGCCCCATTGACATAATCAAAGAAATTCTGCCCGACATGATGGTTTAAAACATAGGATAACTGATTGGGCGAAAGCCCCACCGCACGGGCGAGTTTTGGCAGCGAAACCAAAGGATCCAGCAGCAAGTCACCGCGTTTACGGATATCGTCAAGCCGCCTGAGCGCGGATGCCACACCGTCACCGTCAAGAAGCGGCCGCGAGATCGGCTCCGCGTCGGAACCCCTTGCAGAAGACGCAGCAGGAGCCACCGAAACAACAGCACTGTTTGCCGAACCTTGTACTGGCTGGGTCAGGTCCTCTTCATCCACCTCACCTTCGCCCGGCCAATCGGGCATGACAAACAAAACCGGCTGGGTCGCGATTTCATAACTGAGTGCGAACAGCAGCAGCACAAATGCAACCCCGGTTCCCGACATCGCCAGGTCTTCAACAAAGAAAAATGCGGCAATCTTACCGATCAGGGCCGTCAGGAAGATCAGGCTGACACCACCAAGAATGACGCCCATCCAGCGGCGCATCGCGTTGCGATCCACGCCGAGCTGTTCCTGTGCCTGACGGAAATACCGATGCGCCACCTTCCAGATCAGCAAAACATAAGTTCCCGCCTGCGCGAAAATCGCAAACCAGCAGAAACTGCTGATGGCGGCAGGAACAGTAAAACTATGTTGAAAATCATCGGAAATGGGCATGCCATTGGTGATCGACCATGCCATGAGATTCAGGACCACCCCAGCCAACACAAAATGCACCCAAGGCTGACGTGACGGCACGCCCGAAACTTCGCGGAAGTAAAGATAAACAGCAGGGGCAATCAGGAAATTGGCAGGAATGAATATCATTTCGACAACCTGATAGCCTTGCTGTGAAAAGAAAACCTCTGCGACATCTTCGAACAGGTTGAACGCCACAGCAGCAAGGAAAAGCATCATCCAGCGATTGGCACGAAGCGCACGCGCACCTTCGGACCGCAACAGCAGACAAAGGAATGCTGCCTGCGCGATGCCAGCGACAGCCACAAACAGATCAAGATAGTCATATATATCGTTCATAAACGCGCTTTATCCCGTTTGATCGGTGCCCGGCATTGTCCCCTTACCGGGGTGAGGAAATGTCGTCCTATATCGTTTCAATATGCACGAACAAACACAATCGGCGTCCGACGATGCACAACCGGACGCCCGGCCGGACAAATTAAGCCAGTTTGTTTCAATGATAAGCGCGGTTAACCCCAACCAAATCAAACCACTCGCCCGATTTTGTAACAAACCACCCTTATCAGTCGTCATTAAACCGAAACGTGCAATAAATTGACTATATCAGTCCGATATACTAAGAATCGATATATATCGAAATGATATAGTTGTTCTGGCCTCTTCCCCCGCCGGAACGATGATCGGATCGAGACGCATAACAGGATGGATACCGAACAGAATATGGATGTACGCACATTGTGCCTTGGCGCCCTGATGGGTGGTGAATCAACCGGATACGAGATACGCAAAATGTTTGAAGATGGCACTTTCAGCCATTTCCAGATCGCGTCTCTGGGTTCGATCTATCCGGCACTGACCAAGCTGACCCAGGACGGGATGGTGACCTTTGTTGAACGCGAACAGGAAAATCGCCCCGACAAAAAGGTTTACCAACTGACCAGCGAAGGCCGCCGAACGTTTCTGCGCACATTGTTGCAAACCCGCCCGGGCGAGGATCGTTACCGGTCCGATATTCTGTTCATGTTGACCTTTGCCGAGGAACTGCCCATCGAGCTGACCGAGGCATTGATCGATGAATTCGCCGCCCGCCACGAAATGATGAAATTCGATATCGATCCCGACAATCCGCAAAAGGATAAATGTCCACTTACCCATGGCCGCGATGAAGACGGACAGCCGACCCCCGGTTGCCGTTTCGTCGCCGGACTTGGGCAGGCAATGTGCGAGGCGACACTGAAATTCATCCGCGAAAACAAATCAGGTTTGATCGAGGAATTGCGAACCCGCAAAGACAGTAAAGCCTGATCCGCCGACAACAATAACAACAGAACCAAGAATAACAAGAACCGCAAGGTTCACCACAAAGCGCCACTTTATCAAGTGCCACACGCATTCCGTTTGGGCATATCTGAGGGAATAGAACCATGAATGCTTCACGCCTTATCGCCATCGTACTTGCCGTCGGGGCGGTACTTTGGGTTGGGTCCGGATTACTGGGCGGGGACGATTCCGCCGAAACAGGGCCGACGTCAGTGGTCGAGAACGCAGACGGTGCGCAAGTCGCGAAAAATGGCGATGCGCCTGTGCCGACCACGTCACCTTCGGCCGGGCACGCCCCACATGCATCGGTCCGCGTCAGAACCAGCGAAGCCGTCGAACATGTCGATGTCCTGCGCATTTCCGGACGCACCGAAGCCGTGGTTTCCGTTGAAATCCGTGCCCAGATTGATGCCATGGTCGAAGAAATCGGCGCAATCAAGGGCCAGCGCGTGAAAAAGGGTGATCTTCTGGTCAAGCTGGCGGTTGAAGACCGTGCCGCGCGCGTGGAAAAGGCGCGTGCCCTTGTCGCCCAGCGCGAACTTGAAAACAGCGCGGCCAAAAGCCTTGCCGAAAAGAATTACCGTTCGAAAACCGGTGTCGCAGAAACCAAGGCCCTGCTGGAAGAAGCGCGGGCGGACCTGAAACTGGCACAGATCGAACTGAACCATACCGAAATTCGCGCCCCGTTTGACGGCGTGGTGGAAAACCGCCCGGCTGAAATCGGTGATCTTCTGTCGGTAAACGATCCTGTCGCGACCCTGATCCAGGCCGACCCGATGCTGGTGGTTGCCCATGTCCCCGAACATTCGATCGGCAGCGTCCAGACCGGCCAGTTGGCGCATATCACCCTGTTTGATGGGCGCGAGGCCGATGGTGTCGTGCGCTATGTGTCGCAGGCATCGGACAATTCGACACGTACCTATCGGGTCGAAGTCGAAATAGATAATACCGACCTTGGCATCCCCGATGGCATGACATCCGAATTGCAAATTCCAATCGGCACCAAGATGGCGCATCGCGTTGCCCCGTCGGTCCTGACGCTGAATGACGAAGGTCAGGTCGGCGTGCGCGTCGTTGTCGATGACAACAAGGTTGCGTTTTACCCGATCGAACTTCAGGGAGGAAACCGAGATGGCATCTGGATTGGCGGCCTTCCGGAAAAGATCGACCTGATCGTGGTCGGCCATGACTGGGTCAAGGAAGGCGCAACGGTCGAAGTCAGCCGGATTGAAACCGGCGATACCCCCGAAGGTTTACAAAACATGGCCCCCGCCCCCAAGGAAACGGTCGCGCGTTAAGCGTGGCATTGAGGAACTGGAGACAGAAAGATGTCCCTCATTGATATTGCGCTTGACCGTTCGCGCACCGTTATCCTGACCCTGATCCTGCTGTTGGCAGCCGGTTGGGTGGGTTACAACGCGATCCCCAAGGAAGCCGACCCGGATGTGCAGATCCCGGTCCTTTATGTGTCGATGCATCATGATGGCATTTCGCCCGAAGATGCCGAACGGCTTTTGCTACGTCCGATGGAACAGGAACTTCGCACCATCGAAGGTGTGAAGGAAATGACATCGCAATCCTATCAGGACGGTGCCTCGGTCACGCTTGAATTCTATTCCGATGTTGATATCGACGACGCCCTTGCCGATGTGCGCGAACGCGTCGACATTGCCAAGTCAGAATTGCCCACCGATACCGACGATCCCGAAGTTCACGAGGTCAACCTGTCGCTATTCCCGGTTCTGGTTGTCACCCTTGCCGGTGATGTCCCTGAACGGACCTTGCTGCGTCTGGCACGCGACCTGAAAGACAATATCGAAGGTATACCTGCGGTTCTCGAAGCCAATCTTGCCGGCAACCGCGAAGAACTGGTCGAGTTTGTCATCGATCCGATGAAGGTGGAAAGCTATCGCCTGAACGGGGTTGATATCGTATCGCTGGTGCGCAATTCGAACGCGCTGGTGGCCGCGGGGGCCATCGATACCGGATCGGGCCGCTTCAACATCAAGGTTCCCGGCCTGTTTGAAACGGTCAATGACATCCTTGACATGCCGCTTATCGTTGACGGTGATTCGGTCATCCGTTTCCGCGATATCGGCGAAGTCCGCCGGACCTTCAAGGATGCCGAAAGCTTTGCCCGTCTGAACGGCCAATCGGCCATCGCGATCGAGGTTTCCAAACGTGTTGGCGAAAACATCATTGATGTGATTGACCACATAAAGTCGGTCACCGCCGAAGCGGCTCAATCCTTCCCACCCAATATCACGGTCAGCTATTCGCAAGATAAATCATCAGATATCCGCACCATGCTGACCGACCTTCAGAACAGTGTTATCCTTGCGATACTGCTAGTCATGGTGGTGGTGATCTGGTCGCTGGGCTGGCGGTCGGGGCTTCTGGTGGGCCTTGCCATTCCGGGTTCCTTCCTGACAGCAATCCTTGTGCTTTGGGCACTGGGCATGACGGTCAATATCGTGGTTCTGTTCAGTCTGATCCTGGCGGTCGGGATGCTGGTGGATGGCGCGATAGTGGTTACCGAATATGCCGATCGCAAGATGCTTGACGGATTGCCGCGCAAGCAGGCCTATCCGCTAGCAGCCAAACGCATGGCGATGCCGATCATTGCATCGACGGCAACAACACTTGCCGCCTTCCTGCCGCTGGCATTCTGGCCGGATATCGTCGGCGAATTCATGAAATTCCTGCCGATCACGGTTCTGTTTACCCTGTCCGCGTCGCTTGTAATGGCGCTGATCTTTGTGCCCACGGTTGGCGCATGGTTTGGCAAGCCCGGCTCTGCCTCAAGCGAGGCATTGGACGCGGTTGCCGCGGGCCGGATGGATCGTTTGCGCGATCTTAAGGGCGGAACAGGTTTTTATGTCCGTCTGCTTAAAGGCTCGTTGCGGTTCCACTGGCTGGTTGTACCGATGGCATTTGTCATCCTGATCGGGGTTTGGGCGGCATTTGGTATATTTGGTCGCGGGGTGGAGTTCTTCCCGGCAGTCGAGCCCGAAGTCGCCGCCGTTCAGGTCCGTGCGCGCGGCAATATGTCCTACTATGAACAGGATGCGTTGTTAAAGGAAGTTGAGGATCGCATTCTTGGCCTTGACGCCAAGCATGAAGGCGAACACTGGTTCGATACCGTCTATGCCCGTTCGGGCCGCAGTGCAAGCAGCGGCGGCAACGACACCCCCGAAGACGTGATCGGTGTCATCCAGCTTGAATATGCCGACTGGCAGAAACGCCCGAAGGCGACCGAGATCGAACATCGCATCCTTGAAGAAACCGCCGATCTGGCCGGCTTGCAGATCGAAATTCGTGCCGCCGAAGCAGGCCCTCCGCAAGGCAAGGATGTCCAGATTCAGTTGCGGTCGCTTTATCCCGATGCACTTGATGAAACCGCGACCAAAATCATGACCGGATTGCAGGAGATGGGCGGTCTTTACAATTTCGAAGACGGCAAATCGCCTCCGGGAATTGATTGGGAATACACGGTTGACCGTGCGCAGGCCTTGAAATTCGGGGCGGACATCAACCAGATCGGCAATGTGATCAAGCTGGTGACCAACGGGATCAATTTTTCAACCTATCGCCCGGATGATTCGACCGAGGAAATCGACATTGTCGGTCGTTACCCGGCCGAACACAGGTCCCTTGAAGAACTGCAAAGCCTTCAGATCGTGACCGACAAGGGGCTGGTGCCGCTGGCCAACTTCGTCAAACGCACCGCAAAACCCAAAACCGGGACATTGTCACGCGTTGACAGCCGCCGCGCCCTGACCGTCAAGGCCGACGTTGCCGAAGGCATCCTGGTCGACACCAAGGTGCAGGAGGTCAAGGCATGGATGAAAAACCTTGATATCGATCCGCGCGTTTCGGTCGAATTCAAGGGACAGGATGAAGAACAGCAAAAGTCGGCGGACTTCCTGAAAAATGCCTTCTCGGTTGCGCTGTTCATCATGTTTGTCATTCTGGTCACCCAGTTCAACAGCATCTCAAGTTCGCTTCTGATCATGGTGGCCATCATCATGTCAACGGCGGGTGTTTTCCTGGGGCTGATGATCACGGGACAAGCGTTCTCCATCGTTATGAACGGGATCGGGGTTGTGGCACTGGCCGGGATCGTGGTGAACAACAATATCGTTCTGATCGATACTTTCGACCGGCTCAAACACAGTGCGGACAGTATCGAAACCGCGATCCTGCAAACCGGCGCGCAGCGTTTGCGCCCAGTGATGCTGACCACAGTTACCACCATCCTTGGACTGGTGCCGATGGTGTTACAGATCAATATCGACTTTGCCGAACGTTCCATGTCGATTGGTGCCCCTTCGACCCAGTGGTGGGTACAACTTTCGACATCCATCGCGTTTGGTCTGGCCTTTGCCACCGTGCTGACACTGGTCTTTACCCCCTGCGCACTGATGATGCGCCACAAGTCGGGGATCGGTTGGCGGAAGCTAAAGGCACGGATGGCGGATAAATTTGGCAAGGGCGGCACGCCACAATCTGCCGACCATAGGTCATAATCCCGGCCACGCCAGACATAACAGTAAAAACCGCGCGACATTCCCCCCGACCCCGCCGCGCGGTTTGACCGGCCCCCAGCTACGCACCGGGGGCCGGTCGCTTTTTTTTGGGGGGACGGCACACCATAAAATCCAGAGCGTCAGGACATAGTTCGATGGAGCACTCACCGCATTTCAAGACCGCCCCAAGTGATAGGATAAATCCTTCGTTCGGATAGGACCCCTTACATAATTTGATAATGAGTTGGGTACTATCCTGACGACAAAACAATAAAGATCCTTGTAAACTCGGGAACTGAAAATGGGATTGCGGATGAAGTTCCGGCTTGGATGTGGTGCAATTTCCGGCCTGACTGGGCTTTTAGCCCTGCCCTTTATGGCAGCAACGGCCAATGCCGATGTGCCAGGTACACTGATCTGGACAGTGCCGCCATTTGCGCCCGCCTTCATCTCCGAAGATGGTAAACTGACGGGATATGCCGCAGATACCCAGAACTGGTTTATTGCGCGACTGGGGGATTATCAGCACAGAATTCAGGAAGTCCCCCTAGCACGGCTTCTGGCAGAAATGCGTGATAGCAGCAACCCGGAAAACGAGCACAACAATGCCCGATGCAGCACCACCCTGATCCCGAACGACGAACGCCGCAACTATATCAGCTTTGCCAAGACCATTCTTTTGCACTTGCCGATTTCGGTCGTTATCCGCGCCGGGGACGAGCAGAATTTCAAACCGTTCATGGATGAAGATGGTCATATTCAGCTTGCACAGCTGATGGCAAACCCGGAGATGGCCACCGCCCTTCGGATCGGGCGCTCCTACGGGGCGCTGATTGACAATTATGTCGAACGATATCGCAAAGCCCCGCAAATCATGCCGGTGGCCGACGACAGCAAACTTTTAAAGTTGCTGGCAATGGGGCGGATCGACTGGATATTCTATTTTCCGTCCGAAGCTGAATTTTACCGCCGCGATGTCACACCACACCAGCAGATCAAATCATTGCCAATCCGCGGTAACACCAATCTGCTTGAAGCCACAATCGGTTGCGCCAAAACACCGGTCGGACAACAGGCCATCACCCGGATCAACCAGATTGTCGATGCCAATCCTGATATGCCCTGGACAAATTTCTATGCCGCGTGGCTTTCCCCCCAGGACCGCGAATGGTTCCTTTCGGCCTGCGCGCAATACATTGATCCCAAACAGTTCGAAGCGTTACTGCAACCAACCAAATAGCATCAGCGTCGCGTTAGCCGGTGACAGAATGCGCGCACATCCTATCCTAAAGTGACCGACATGACATAAATGGGGCTGGAAAAACCATGCGCATTCCGATCATCAAAACCCCAAAAAAACCGGCAATTATTCCATAACAATGGGATTTATGGCGCAATTTTCTGTCGTGTGGCTATTGATCCTTACCGCCAACCCACCACCTTTGGATAAGCACAAATCGAAACATCGAACCGCGCATCTTGGCGATCGGAAGAATTGGCATGGGCAGACGACTTTTCAGTTCTCTGATGATTGCAGCATTATTGGCATTGCTGGCCTTGAAGCCATCGGGCGTGATGGCGCAGGACGTGCGACCATCAGCCCCTGAAACCAAAACCGATATCGTTTGGGCGATTGATGCAGACATGCCCGGCTTCATCAAGGTCGAAAACCGCTTGAATGGTTATGGCGCGCAGATGCTGGACTGGTTTATCGTGCGTATGCCCGAATATCATCATTTGATGAAAATCCTGCCACGCCGCAGTGCATATGACGCCATGCGCATGACCGACGATACAGGCCAGACGGTCTGTATTCCCGGAACGCAAAATACCCCGGAAAGGGCGCGCGAATTCATCCTGAGCAACACCGTCGCCCCCCTTCTGCCGTTGTCGGTTGTCGTCCCCGACAGCGCGCTGGTGTCATTCAAGCCCTATATGTTCGGGGACGGCACGATTGACCTTGAAGCCCTGCTGGGAGACACGTCGCGCTATACCGCGCTGGCAAAATCGCGGTCTTATGGACCCGATATAGATCGCATCCTGGCAGAGGCGATTGATTCCCCCAATGTTCTGCGCACCGACAATCAATCAAGTTTTCCTCTGATGCTGGAAATGGGGAGGATCGACTGGATGCTGGCCTTTCCGGTGGAAATCGAGTTCCATCGCCGGGCACAGGGTAAAGCATCCGATACGGTTGCACTGCCTATCGGGGGAATGCCGCGATTGCTTGATCTTGCCATTGCGTGCAACCGGTCATCAACCGGGATCGGTGCGATCACCAAGATCAATGACATCCTTGCCAGCAATCCTGACATGCCGTGGCTTGAATATTATGTCGATTATCTCGGTCACGCCGACCGTGCCCGTTTCAAGGAAACACTGCGTGATTTCAAAACAACGCGTGATGTCCCTGCATCCGCGATGCAATGACATCCGCAAAACAAAACAGGCACCGTAAAAACGGTGCCTGGGAAAGTCTTGATCGGGTGTGATCAGTTCTGGTGGACCCTGTTAAGTCCCTCGTCGGGATCGTCGTCGGGTTCACCGTCATCGTCTTCTTCCTCGGCTCGGACTTCTTCCTGCTGGTTTTCAACACCCATCCGGCGATAGGACCGATAGGACAGCGGGAAGGTTGCGAAATAGACCGCGGCAATCACCGACAGGGTCAACCAAGGCGAGGACACCAGAAACGCCACAGACGCCCCGAATGCCAGCATCAGTGGCAAAACCCACGCCCGCGGAATTTTGACCTTTTTGAAAGAAAAGGTCGGCATGCGCGAAACCATCAGTCCGGCAATCAGAACACCATATGGTGCGACGATATAGGGGCTGTCAAAAACGCCCCGCCCGAACTGGAAGGTCAGAACAATCGGCCACATCGCAAGGGCGGCTGCCGCCGGGGCCGGAACGCCGGTGAAAAAGCGATAAGCCCATGTCGGTAATTCCGGTTCACCCAGCATCTGGGTATTAAACCGTGCCAGACGCAATGCCATGCACACCGCAAACAGAAGCGACAAGGCCCAGCCGACCGGTCCGAATTCATGCAGCGACCAGAAATACAGCATCATCGCTGGCGCAACGCCAAAGCAGACAAAGTCCGAAAGACTGTCAAGTTCGGCCCCAAAACGGCTTGATGCGTTCAGCATCCGGGCCAGACGACCGTCAAGGCCATCAATGATCCCGGCGATCAGGATGGCGGCAACCGCGGCTTCCCATCGATCCTGCATCGCAAAACGGATCGACGTCAGCCCCGCACACATCCCCATCAGGGTCGCGACATTCGGCGCCAGACGGCTGAGCGATAATGCCTTGAACCGACGGGGGCGATGATCTTGCCGGATGCCGCCTGCCATTAGCGAATCTCCCCGACGGCCGCTTCAACCCCCTTGGCCGCAATATCGGCAAGGATGGTTTCACCCGCAATCGTGGTCTGGCCAACGATGACCTTGGGTTCGACACCTTCGGGCAGATAAACGTCAACCCGCGATCCGAAACGGATCAGGCCGAAACGTTCGCCCGCCTTAAGCTGCGAACCACGACCGACATCGCAAAGGATACGACGTGCTACCAGACCCGCGATCTGGACAACACCGAACTCGCGACCTTCCCTGTCACGCACCAGAAGGATCTGGCGTTCGTTGTTTTCCGATGCCTTGTCGAGTTCGGCATTAACGAATTTGCCGGGGACATAGGCCTCGCCGACGACTTCACCATTGACCGGGCAACGGTTCACATGAACGTTGAACACATTCATGAAAATCGAAACGCGGGTACGCGGCGTTTTGTCGTCCAGTTCAAGTTCCTTGGGCAGTGGTGCCTTGGAAATCATGCAGACGCGGCCATCCGCCGGGGAAATGACAAGATTTTCGTCAACCGGGGTAATACGATCCGGATCGCGGAAGAAATAAGCACACCAGAGTGTCAGGATCACACCGATCCAGCCCAGCGGTTCGGCAATCAGAAACAGAACCACGGTGATCGCTGCAAAAATCGCAACGAATTTCCAGCCTTCGGGATTGATCGGCACAAGAACGGATTTCAAAGTCTTTATTCCCTGGTTGCCATGGGTATGGGCATAACAATGACGGTATCGATACTACCGGTTGGTCGCGTTCTTAGCATCTAGTGATGACAAAGGGCAACGCAACCCGAAAGGCCCTGAATAAAAAAAGGGGCAAAACACCATTATCATGTGTTTTGCCCCTCGCAAAGAACAGCAATTACTGCTTGGCGGTTCCATTTTCCGGAAGCGCAAAAATCTGGCCCGGATAAATCAGGTCGGGATCACGGATCTGTTTGCGGTTCTGGTTGTAAATCACCCAATATTGCAGGCCATCACCATAGGTCCGGCGCGCGATCCGCCACAGGCTGTTGCCCGGTTGAACGACATAACGTGTCCCCGGCTCCAGAATCTGATCCGGGCGGGCACGTTCAAACGGCAGTTCAACACGTGCCGTCACCTTGTCGGACGCATCAAGCTGATCGGCGCGCAACTGATACTGGCCCGGCTCAATCGGTTCGCCAATTGTCAGGGCCCAGTTGCCGTCATCCCCGGTCGAGGCACTGCCGACAAATTTGTTGTCAAGGTAAACGCGAATGCTGGTGTCGTCATCGGCCTTGCCAGACATGGCAACCCGGCCCTGTTCGTCATAGTCGACAACATCAATCGACAGGCGCGGCATCGCTGCTGCGGGAACTTCCGCCCCTTCCGGCATCGCCTGGGCCAGTTCGCGCGCGGTTTCTTCGCTCATATCTTCGGGGGCCGGGCCCTGCATGACGCTCGCGGCACCACCTTTCTTGGGGACGCGCATGGCGATGATCGGCTGTTCTGCCTTGTCATCGTCTTTTGCCGCGTCACCGGACTGTTCGGCCGTTACGGCTTCGCCTGATGCCGGTTTTTCAGGAATCAGAACCACGACATTGTCATCGCCCTTATAGACTTCGCCAGTGCTGTCTTCGGATTCAAGCGACAATTCCCGGTCACCACTTGCCAGCGGCTTATCAGGCAAAACCACCCATTCCCCGCGTTCATCAGCGGTTGCCTGCCCGATGACTTCATCACCCTCGCGGATGCGCACGGTGCTGTTGGGAGCGGCGCGACCGGCAATCACGGCATTGCCATCCGGTCCAATGCGCACAACGTCAAAGCTCGGCGTGCGAACTTCGGGTGCGGCTTCGGTTTGTTCCGGCGCGACCTGCGGCGTATTTGCGGCATCCGGTGTCACGGCGGGCGGTGCTGTTGTTCTTGCCGGTGTATCGGCTTCATCTGCCGACTGTGTCAGCATATAATTCAACGAGATCGCAGCGACAATCAGCAGGACGCCAATGATGACGAGGATATAAGGTCTTTTCACCGGTAATATCCTTGAACGGTGGTTATGATTATTACGGGCGGCGTCGAAACCTTATAACTATCAGTCATTAAGTCCCCCAAACGCCCCGCCCGACGCGTTAATTAGAACCTTGTACTACTTTCAGCACACAGTTTCCATAACGTAACAAACCGAGATTACAGTGCAACAGTTAGGCAAAGATGAATAGAATCAGCGCTGTTGGTCAAGCCTTGTGCCGAATTCCTTACGGAATGGCCTGCATTGTCGCCCCGATATAGGCCACAAGTGCCGCCACAAGCACTGGTAGCGCCAGAACCGATACCCGCACCAGCATCGCCAGAACCGCACCGCCCGCACCAGCATTAGCGCCCATATCGGCAGGAAAATGGGCGGCAATCCGCGCCGCCCCCGACCCGGCAAACACCACCAGAACCAGAACCGCCATTGCAAATGTCGCCCCCGGCACCGCCAGCATCACACCCGATGCGCTTGCCATCAGGGCGGCACTGATCGCCAACCACAAGGCGGCGCGATATTGCGGGGCGGCCTTTTCGGAAATCAGCGCCACCAACAGGGCCACCGAAAGACCGGCCTGAAACACCACATGATCGTGCAGACCAAACTGGGCGGCGATAATCCCCTGCCCGATGGCAAGCGCGACAAAGGTCGCAACCGGGGCCGGTTTCGCCGCATCCTCGTCGCTTGTAACAACAGATTTTGTCGATGTTTTGGCGGATTTTGCCGATTTGCCGTTCTTTTTGCCCCTGCCCTTGGTCACAGCCGGGTCTTCGTCCTCTTCAAAATTGGGGCGCGTCACCCACAAAAAGGATGCACCGATCAGGATATAGGTGATCCACATCAGCGTCACCAAGCCGCCCGGATGATACAAAAGCCCGGTAACCGGGGCCGCCAGAACCAGCCAGCCGCCAAGCAGCATCAACAAAATTGCGACAATCGCGCAAGCGCGCGCACGCAAATGTGCGAAATCAAGGATAGCGCCGCAAACGCCGCCCAGCACCAGCATCAGAAGTGCTGCCCCCACACCGCCCCGGGCGGTTGCAGGCAAACCGATGGCCGCCGGGACGGCAACCACCACTGCCGGAATAACCGCAGCCAGCACCATGCGCCGCGCAAGGGCCCGGTCAAGGCCCAGCCAAAGGGCAAGCATCAAGACCGTGGTAATAACACCGGACACCAGAATGGCGAGCCAAAAGGGACTGTCGACAAACACGTTGGGCGATCCTGCCTTCTTGTTGTTTCATTTCAACCTGCGCGAACATGGCCTGCGCGCAGATGCGAATAGCCTTCCCACAATCAGGTTCAGAACCTGTTAACCATCGGCGAAAAAATCACCTCGGCTTATCGCGCCCGATCATGGCGATTGCCAAGGCAAAAATGCGGCAAGGATCACATGATATCGATAACCCGATGTCACGGGAACTTCGCAAAGGAAACTATTGACCGGGTGACCGCGCAATAGGCTATGCTCGGCAGATAGACGGGCCACGTCGCCAGGCGACAAACGCACCATCCACATGGCGCGATGTTCAGGCGAGAGTTACCTGCGAGATAACAACAAAGAGGCAGGTTGCCATGACAAGAGTTAAATCGATCTGTGTTTTTTGCGGCGCTTCGAACGGCAAAAACCCCCAGCACATGGAAAACGCGATTGCGTTTGGCAAAATGATGGCCGAACGCGGCATAACACTGGTGTATGGTGGCGGCCGTATCGGATTGATGGGCGCAGTTGCCGATGCGGTCATGAAAAATGGCGGCAAGGTGGTCGGCATCATCCCGGCCCATCTGGATGACATCGAAGTCGGCCATAAGGGGCTTAGCGAACTGATCGTCTGCAAATCCATGTATGAACGCAAGGTCGAAATGTTCAAACGTTCGGATGCGTTCGTCACCCTTGCCGGTGGCCTTGGCAGCCTTGACGAAGCCTTCGAGGCGCTAACGCTGCGCCAGCTTGGCATCCATGACAAGCCGCTGGTGTTCATGAACGCCCTTGGATATTGGGACAAATGCCTTGATATGATTGATGGCATTATCGAAGACGGCTTTGCACGTGAAAGCAACCGCAACCTGTTTACGGTGGCCGAAACGCTGGATGAAGTGTTTGAACAGCTTGAAGCCGAGCCCGCCCCAAAATTCGATCCGCGTGAAAAGCTTCTTTAAGCCCGATTAAACGGCCATGATCTCCAATCCGCAAGATATCGATTCTTGCGGATTTTTCTTTGTAAAATTCTAATCAACATACTGATATTACATTTATTTTAGGTACTTGACATATATCATCGTGATTGCATTTGCCGCCTGTTTTACTTCCCGAACCACCATCATTTGGGAGAGAGCAAATGAAATCGTATCGTGGTCTGGTCGGCAGCCTTGTTTCCATTGCTGCCATGCTGGGGGTCGCCGGGAACGTCCTTGCAGCAGAACCACCATCACCTTCTGACTTGCGCAAGACGGCCCTTGAGCATTTCGAAGTCATTCCGTCAATGGTACCAGCCGTCAAAGGCAACGCGGTCACACGCGAAAAGGTCGAACTGGGCAAGATGCTGTTCTTTGATCCGCGTCTGTCGGCCAGTGCGCTGATTTCGTGCAATACATGCCACAATCTGGGCATGGGCGGGGATGACAACCTTGAAACATCCATCGGTCATGGCTGGCAGAAAGGCCCGCGTAACGCCCCGACCGTTCTGAATGCCGTGTTTAACGAAGCACAGTTTTGGGACGGACGTGCGGAAGACCTGAAGGCACAGGCCAAGGGCCCGGTTCAGGCCGGAGTTGAAATGGCAAGCACCCCCGAACGCGTTGTCGAGGTACTGAAAAGCATGGGCGATTACGTCCAGAAATTCGTCCACGCCTTCCCGGGTGAAAGCGACCCGGTAACGTTTGACAACATGGCCAAGGCGATCGAGGCGTTCGAAGCAACCCTGATCACCCCGGCATCACGGTTTGACCAGTTTCTGGAAGGCAATGACGCCATCCTGACCAAAACCGAAATGGCCGGACTTGAACTGTTCATCGATACCGGTTGCGCATCCTGCCATAACGGAGTGAATGTCGGTGGCACCGGTTATTATCCGTTCGGTGTTGTCGAACAGCCGGGTGCGGAAATCCTGCCGCCCGATGACAAGGGCCGCTTTGCCGTGACCCAGACGGCAACGGATGACTATGTGTTCCGCGCCGGACCACTCCGCAATATCGAACTGACCGCACCCTATTTCCATTCCGGCAAGGTCTGGGACCTGGAGCAGGCGGTTGCGATCATGGGATCAAGCCAGCTTGGTGCTGAACTTGACAACAGCCAGATCAAGGCGATTACCGCCTTCCTCATGACCCTGACCGGGGAAGCGCCGCGGGTGGAATATCCAATCCTGCCGGTCAGCAGCAAAACCACACCCAAACCGGCCGCAATGGTCGCAAACTGATCCCACAGGGGTGTGGAAAAGCAGAAAGTAGCCGCAAAGGTGCGAACCCCGACACGCTCTTTGCGAACCTGCCGCCCGACACAACCCGGGCGGCATTTCTTTTGCCTATTTCAGTTCCATTCCCTCGCCGCCAGAGGCCCGTGCACCTGATAACTGCATCACCCGGCGTTTATACATATCGGCAACCCAGTTGGTCGCCTGTTTGATACCTTCGGCCGCACGCAGATCGCGATGAACAATCAGCCAGATATCAGAATCCAGCGTCTCGATCGGGCGCGAAACCCGGGCCAGTGCCGGGTCGCTGTCCCCCAAAAAGCACGGCAAAATTCCCGCCCCGATCCCGGTGCGCAATGCATTTTGCAGCATCGCGGTATTGCCCGCGCGAAATAACGGTTTATTGCCGTCAATATGGGCCAGCAACCAGCGCTGGCTTTCATAAAGGTCGAATTCTTCCGAAAAACAGATCCACGGTGCATTGGCAAATACCCGATCCGGTCCCATACCCCGCATATCGTACGCCAATCTTTCGGTCGCATAGATCGCACATGAAATCGTGCCAAGCCGCTTGGTGATGAAATCCCCGGTCAAAGGCAAACCATGCCGGACGGCAAAGTCCGCCTCGCGCTTGGTCAGCAATTGTGTATCATCGGATTGCCGGATTTCAAGGTAAAGCCCATCGGGTTTGCTATCAATCTGACCTGCCAGAAACAGGGCCGACCACGCACTGGCGGTCAGGCGGACCTGCCGGTCGCGAATGCCCGATATCGCATCACCCTGCCGATGGAAGGCAAAGGCGGCTTCTTCCATCGCCTCGGCGCGCGGGCGTAAATCGCGCCCGGCTTCGGTCATGCGCAATCCTTCTGGCAGGCGATCAAACAGCACCACACCAACAACATCTTCAAGGGCGGACAAATGCCGCCCCAATGTCGGCTGGCTGACGCCAAGCTCCTGAGAGGCCGCCCTGAGGCTGCCGGTGCGCGCAAGTGCAAGAAACACGCGTATATGATCCCAGTCCGGTTTTTTGGTTGTCATCGGGGGCCTCGGTTGGTGGTGGGGCGCGATACAGGATTGAATAACGGATCATCAAAAAATCCCGTTGTTATTCATTATTGGATCACCACCGATCCCGCAAGCCATGGTTGCGCGGGCACAGACATAGAGCCACAAGTATTTGCAAGGTATGGTTATTCGGTATCGCCGGACTGAGGCAGATGTTCAAAAATGCTGCCCGGTCCGGTCCATTTGCCATCGGGCTCAGTCGGCCATCGCTGATCGACGTCAGTGGCAAGATCGGCCAGCGTGACCGACGCAAACCGTTCAAGCAAAAGTTTCTCGGCAGCGTCAAACGAACTGCCAAGGGCGGCATTTACCGCCTGTTCAACCAGACACTCGGGATGTTCGACCGCAACCCCCACGGCAAAGATCGACGGATTGCCAAGCGCGTTATGGATATCAAGAAACGTGATTTCCGAAAGCGGGCGAATAATCACCCATCCGCCGCCATGCCCCTTTTCGGATCGCACATAACCGGCATCGCGCAACCCTGCCATCGTACGCCGAACCACAACCGGATTGGTATCAAGCATCCGGGCAATCATGTCGGACGTCATCGCCCCGCCAAACCGATCCATATGGATCAGGACGTGCAACATGCGGGAAAGGCGACTGTCACGGCGCATTGATGGTTTCCTTGGTCTGGCAATATCACGGCCAGACTATCGGGCTTTGGCGCATATTCGCAACACCAAAAGTTTCAAGACCCTTGACATTGCAAAATCACGATACTTATAAAGTTACATGATTCATTTTCAGTTACCGTACGGAGCCCCGATATGTCCGATACATCCGCACCCTCATCATCTGGCCATTCAGTTTCGATGCCGAACTCGCAAAAACTTTATGACGCGATCATCATCGGTGCCGGTTTTGCCGGTTTATCCGCTGCCATGCAGTTGGCCCGTGCCCGCAAAGAGATTTGCATCATTGATGCCGGATTGCCGCGCAACCGTTTCGCCGCGGCATCGCATGGCTTTTTCGGGATGGATGGCAAAAGCCCGGATGAAATTGCCCGTCTGGCGATGGGGCAAATTCGCGCCTATCCCACCGTCAGCATTGCGCATGGCATGGCAAAAACCGCGACCCGACTGGAACCGGACACCGCCGGAACCGGGGACGAAGACAGCAACCGTTTCAAGGTATCGCTGGAAGATGGCCGCCGCTTTCAGGCCCGCCGCCTGATCCTTGCTACCGGCGTGGTTGACACCCTGCCCGACATTCCCGGTCTGATGCCGCGTTGGGGCAAAACCGTGCTGCATTGTCCCTATTGCCATGGTTACGAAGTTCGTGACCGGGAACTTGGCGTGCTGGCAACCGGCCCGATGTCCACCCATCAGGCAATGATGATCCCGGACTGGGGCCCAACGACCTTCTTCACCCAAGGGAAATACGAACCGGAACCTGAAATCCGCACACAGATGGATACGCGCGGCATCACGATTGAACAAAGCCCGATAGTCGAACTGATCGGCACCGCCCCCGAACTTGATGCCGTTAAACTGGCCGACGGGCGCACCAAACCCATTCAGGCCCTGTTTGCCGGGCCAACTGTTTCAATGACCAATCCACTTGCGGAAATGCTGGGTTGCAGGTTCGAAGAAGGCCTTGCCGGACCGTTCATCAAGGTCGACGCATCACAGGAAACCAGCATCCCCGGCGTCTTTGCCGCTGGTGATGCCGCCACCGCGCGCCACAATGCCACACTGGCCTCGGCCGCGGGCGTTCTGGCCGGGGTTGGGGTGCATCAGTCGTTGATTTTTACATAGTTGAAACGCAATCACAGCAATCTCGCGACATGATTTTCACCCGGCCATCGGGGCATCCCGGTGGCCGCAATCATACTGGAGAAGGACCGAAAACAACATTCATACGAATGTCACTCTTCTGAAATCTTAGTGACAACGAAGCTCTCTATGATCGCGGCTATGTTCAAAACAACAAATCAAGCGATCAGATGAACATCTCAATCCGGCAACGCCATATTATCGATATTCTGCGCCGTGATGGCTTTGCATCCATTGATGCATTGGCGGACCAGTTTGAAGTCACACCACAAACCGTGCGTCGCGACGTCAATATTTTAAGCGACGCCAATCTGGTGCGCCGACGCCATGGTGGGGCCGAATACGCCGGCGAGCCGGGCATGAACCTGTCATATGACAATCGCCAGGTGACCAACATTGCCGCCAAACATGCCATTTCGCTGCATGTTGCCGGGAAAATTCCCGACGGGGCATCAATCCTGATCGGGATCGGCAGCACACTTGAATTGCTGGCGCTTAATCTGGCGGATCATCGCAACCTGACCGTCATCACCAACAATCTGAATGTCGCGATGGCGCTGGGCACAAATACCAGCAATCGGATCGTTATTCCCGGCGGCACTGTGCGTCTGCCTGATCGAGACCTGATCACACCGGACGCCGAAGAGATGTTCCATAACTACAAAGCTGATTTCGGTATTTTCGGTGTTGGTGGAATTGAAACCGACGGAACGTTGACCGACTTCGACCATCGCGAAGTCGCCTTGCGTCAGGCGATCATTGGAAACTGCCGAAATTCCATTCTGGTTGCCGATCAATCGAAATTCGGTCGCCCGGCCCCGGCCAAGGGCGGGCACCTCACCGATCCCGACATGATCGTCATTGATCAAAAACCCGGTGGTGATTTTAACGCCCTGTTCCAGCGCCAGGACATCCTCGACCGGCTGCAAATAGCAAAAGGCGAAACTCTCAAATGACGTCTCAGACCCCCGACACCCAAAGACCCTTTATCAGGATCGAAAATGTTTCACGCATTTTTGACGGTGGAAACGGTGTTCATGACCTTTCCGTTGATATACCGCGCGGCAGCTTTGTTGTTCTGCTGGGGCCCTCCGGCTGCGGAAAGTCAACCACGCTGCGTCTGATTGCAGGTCTTGAAACCGCCGATCAGGGTCGCATTCTGATTGAAGATCAGGACGTCACCGCAGTCCCGCCGTCAAAACGACAGCTATCCATGGTGTTTCAATCCTATGCGCTGTTTCCTCACCTTAGCGTCGCAGAAAACATTGTTTTTGGCCTGAAGGTTCGCAAATGCGCCAAGGCTGAAATGGCGAAACGCCTAGCCGATGCGCTCGGTGTGACCGGACTGGAAGGGTTGGAGAAACGCAAGCCTGCCGAACTTTCGGGCGGACAACGTCAACGGGTTGCACTGGCACGCGCCATCGTTGCCGGGCATCCGCTGTGCCTGATGGATGAACCACTATCCAATCTGGACGCAAAACTGAGGCATTCCGTGCGCAAGGATATTCGCGACCTGCAGCAACGCCTTGGCATCACGGTGGTGTATGTCACCCACGATCAAACCGAAGCGATGAGCATGGCAGATATCGTCATCCTGATGAAGAATGGCCGTATCGAGCAGGCTGGAACCCCGGCAGACCTTTATCTGAAACCCGCCACCGCCTTTGCTGCAAGCTTTGTCGGCAGCCCGCCAATGGGGCTATTGCCAGCAACCGCAATCCCGTCCGACGCCCTACCAAGCGGTGCACGACCCGACAATCTGATTGTCGGCATCAGACCCGAAGACATCAAACTTGATACCGACCAGCAAAACAGTGCTTCGGGCCTCTCCGCGACGGTCATATCCAGCGAGTTCCTGGGACCGGAAACCTTTGTCTATCTGTCAATAGACGGAACCGACGGGACAACGGCCCGCCTGCCCGGTCGTGTGCATCTTTCGCCCGGGACACAAGTCTCGCTCAGTTGGGCTGGCGTTGCTGCCCACTGGTTTGATCGCGAACACGGTCATCGTCTTTCGGCGGCGATGAACGACCATGCAACGCAAAAATCTTTTGTTACGACGACCAATCACTCAGCAATTCCGACATCGTAAAAGGACAGAAACCGATGCGTAATTCCATTACCAGTGCCGCTTTTGCTGCCGGTCTGCTTGCTTCGGCGGCAACCCCGGCCTTTGCCGCAACCGAACTGACAATGTATTACCCCATCGCCGTTGGCGGTGCGTTGACCGAAGTAATCGACGGCATGATTGACGGTTTTGAAGCCGAACATCCCGACGTCAAGGTCAATGCGATTTATGCCGGAAACTATGACGACACCCGACTGCGTGCGGTTTCTGCAATCAAAAGCGGCGATCCGGCGCAGCTTTCGGTGATGTTTTCGATCGATGTCTATGACCTGATCGAACAGGATTTGATCATTCCGTTTGATGATGTTGTCAAAACCGCAGAAGACAAGGAATGGCTTAACGGCTTCTATCCGGCGCTGATGGCCAATGGCAAAGTCGACAACAAAACCTGGGGCATCCCGTTCCAGCGTTCAACCATCGTCATGTACTACAACAAGGACATGTTCCGCGAAGCCGGTCTTGATCCTGAAACTCCACCCCAGACCTGGGAAGAAATGGTTGCCGCGGGCAAGGCGCTTTCCAAAGACGGCAAATGGGGTCTGATGGTTCCGTCCACCGGATATCCTTATTGGATGTTCCAGTGCTTCGCCATTCAGAATGGCAAGGAACTGATGAATGCCGACGGAACGGAAACCTATTTCGATGATCCTGCCGTCATCGAGGCTCTTGAATATTGGCGCGGCCTCGCCACAAAAGAAAAGATCATGCCTGAGGGCACGATTGAGTGGGGCACACTTCGTCAGGCTTTCGTGCAGGGTCAGACCGGCATGATGTGGCATTCGACAGGCAACCTGTCTGCTGTCAAAAAAGAAGCCAAGTTTGACTTCGGTGTTGCCATGCTTCCGGCGCACAAAAAGCCCGGTTCACCGACCGGGGGCGGCAACTTCTATATGTTCAAGGGTTCCAGCCCGGAACAGCAGGCCGCGTCGCTTGACCTGATCAAATACATGACCGCGCCGGAACGTGCCGCAGAATGGTCAATTGCAACCGGTTATGTCGGCGTTACCCCGGCATCCTACGAAACCGACGCGCTGAAATCCTATGCCAGCGAATTCCCGCAGGCTGTGGTTGCCCGCGATCAGCTTAACGTCGCGATCCCGGAATTCTCGACCTATGAAACGGCCCGTGTTCGTGAATCTCTTAACAACGCCATTCAGGCGGCCCTGACCGGAGAAAAATCGCCGAAACAGGCCCTGATCGACGCCCAGGAAGATGCCAACCGTCTTCTTAAGGCGTTCAACTAAGCCGATCTGCTGCCGGGACGGTTTCCCCCCGTCCCGGCCCTTTTGCTTTCTTCATTTGAAATCCTCTTGAATTCAGGACGTGGCCTCGATGGGTGATCAGCCTCGAAACGATCTGGCAGCAATACAAAGACGCAAACTTGCTCTTTACGGTTGGATGCTGATGGCACCGTCGTTGGCGTTGCTTAGCCTGTTTGCATTTTACCCGGCCATCGCGACCTTCTTTGGCAGTCTGTTTACCCGTGGCACAACACGCCGCCCCAGCAGCTTTGCGGGATTTGAAAACTATCTTGATCTGTTTGCCGATCCGACATTCTGGACCGTGGCAGGCAACAATCTGATTTATGCCGGGGTTACAATTCCGGTTTCGATCATCTTTGCCCTGATCATGGCGCTTTGGGCCAACGCGCATATTCCCGCACGAAGCTTTGTGCGCAGCGCCTATTTCACGCCGACAATCCTGCCGATGATTGCCGCGGCGAATTTATGGTTGTTTTTCTATACCCCCGATCTTGGCATCATTGATCGTATTACCGGATTTTTCGGCGCGGAACCGACCAACTGGCTAGGGCAGCCCGAAACGGCACTGGCCGCGGTCATCATCGTGACGATCTGGAAAGAAGCCGGGTTCTTCATGATCTTCTATCTGGCAGCCCTTCAGACCATTCCGCCGGACCTCCGCGAAGCGGCCAGCATTGAAGGGGCCGGTCGCTGGACCTATACACGACGGGTGCTTTTGCCGCTTTTGATGCCAACCACGATATTCGTCTTTGTCAATGCGCTGATCAATTCGATCAAACTGATCGATCATCTGTTCATCCTCACCAAAGGCGGGCCGAACAATGCGTCAAAACTGATCCTTTACTGGATCTGGGAAATGGCATTCGCCTATTTCGACCGCCCGCATGCAGCGGCAATGACCATGATGGTTTTGCTAGTACTTGGTATCGTCGCAATCGTGCAATTCCGACTGGTTGAAAAACGGACCCATTACCGATGAACGTACATCTCGGCACCCGCCCATCACACATCGCCCAACCACATATTCGGTTCCCCGATCTTGCCAGGATTCTCGATACACTGGGCGCATGGGTTCTTGCTCTTGTCTGGATTGCGCCGCTGTTATTTGCCCTTTGGGCGGCACTGCAACCGTCGGGCAGTGCACTGGCACTTGATTTCAGTGCACCACTGACCTTGCAAAATTTCATTGATGTCTGGAATGCCGTGCCTTGGATAGGCTATTTCGTCAATACGCTTACGCTTGTGTCCCTGATCCTGATGGGTCAGCTTGTTTTGTGCACATTGGCCGGTTTTGCCTTTGCCCGGTTTCCGTTCCGCGGCCGTGATGCCCTTTTCATGCTGGTACTGTTGCAGTTGTTCATCCTGCCAGAAGTTCTGATTGTCGAAAACTATGCCATAGTCGCCAAACTGGGCCTGTTTGATACCGCCCTTGGCATCGGCTTGCCCTATATGGCCAGCGCATTTGGCATTTTCCTGCTGCGTCAGGCCTTCAAATCCGTACCGCTTGAACTTGAAGAAGCCGCACGTATCGAGGGATGCAGCTGGATGGGCGTTTTGTGGAAGGTTTATGTCCCTGCGGCCAAGCCGGTTTATCTGGCGTATGCGCTGGTGTCGGTGGCGACCCACTGGAACAATTTCCTGTGGCCGCTTATCGTGACAAATTCACCGGAAACCCGGCCCTTGACCGTGGGGCTTTCATTGTTCGGTGCGCCAGAAACCGGCGTTGATATTTCGGTGATCAGTGCTGCCACCATCCTGACCATTTTGCCGCTTCTGATCGCCTTCCTGATTTTCCAGCGCCAGTTCATTCAGGCATTTCTGCGTGCCGGGATCAGATGAACCGCAAGCTGTCCCGTTTACCCGGCGATACAAATTTGAATAACGCCACTTAAATATCGGGCATGGCTATTCATTCCTGAATCCAACAGACTGGCAGCGTTCATAACTTTTGAAGTTTTTTCATATGCCGGTTCTGATCCTGCTTGTCAGCACAACAGTCGTCTGGGCGATGCTTCTGGTGTGCAACCGGATTGCATTGACAGCGTTTGATGTCGATGTTTATGCCATGACCTGCTGGCAGCTGGTTTTCGGCGGGCTGGCACTTGTGCTGATGGCACCAGGAAGGCTCATTCCGTGGCGGCAATTCACCTTGCCGATCAACTGGGCATATGGGGTTTTGCGCGTTCTGACCGGGGTCAGCTGGACCGCGGCACTGGTCTATATCAGCGCGCCTGAAAGCGGAATTTTATCACAAACCGGCATGCCGATGGCGGCCCTTGCCGCGGCCTTTATCCTTGGCCGCGCACCGGGCAAGGCGGAATGGTTCGGGCACACGATTCTGCTTGCCGGTGCCGGTTTTCTGGCGTGGCATCTGCCCGACGGCCTTGCCAACCCTGCGGTGTGGTTGATGCTGGCATCCGAGGTCACAGCGATTTTATCGTCGGTTCTGGCGGAAAAACACCCGGACAACCAGATCAAAGATGCGTGGTCCCATCTACGATTTACCGGGGTTTTGTTGCTGATTACCGCATCGGTATTTCTGATCTTCCCGCCGCTGATCGGCTTTATCAGCCCGGTTCCGATCCCCTATACCTCGCTTGAGGGGTTCCTTGGGACAGAAACCATACTGGCCGGCCTGATCCTTGGCACCTTGTTGCGCGGACCGGCGATGGTCTTGACATTGCGGTCGATCAAGACCGCCGGGATCGAAAAATACATTCTTGCGACCAGTATCCTGCCCTTCATCCTTCTGGGCCTTGAAATGCTGGCCGCGCGATTTGACCTGACGCCAGCCCCCACCCATGACAGCGTTTTCTGGATTTCGGCCCTTCTGGTGATGCTGGGCATTATTCAGATCACCTATTCGAAACGTCGCCATTCCAGACGCCTGAAGGCGCTTGGTGCAACCACCCCGGCCGGGGCAGCCCCCACTGCCCCGGCCTGAGAACGAAAAGAACAATAAGCCCCCCTTGCGCCACCAATGCAGGGTCGCCCGGCGGTCAGGAGCCCCTTTCTTCTGACCGCATCCCCAAACGGCCAGCCTCCCAAAAAATTGGCCGTCCGACCCTGTTTCCATCCGGTGGTCTCCCTTCCGGATGGACCGAAACGCCCGGGTTCCCCGCCCGGGCGTTTCCTGTTTAATGGCAACGGATACTTCCCGATAAGATTGCCCCAAACAAGCACCTGAAACTTGAAATTGATACCGCCGTAAATTGGCCTAAACTGTCTGCACCAAGACCGGGCAATAACGGGCCAAGCAAGCACCCAAAAAAGGGGCGCAAACAGAGCGGGGATTTCCAATGGCAAGTCTGCAACAGCCGGACAATTACGAAACACTCAAATCCAAAATCGATACGGCCGCCATCGTCGGCCATACCACCGACAACACGGCGAAAATCTGGGTAAGGGCCTATATGACCGGGCGCTGGACACTGATTGTCAGTGTGCAAAAACTACCCGAGGATGCCTATGATCTGTCAGGCAAAAGCCTTGCTGCTATGAAGGCCGCAAACAGTGATATCGTTTTTATGGAAGAACGCGAATTCACCCGTGAAACCGACCTGACCATGACGTTCGAGGTAGACAACCTTGAACCAGATACCCGCTATTACTATTACCTTGCATCGGACAAGCTTGATCTTGAGCGCTGCATCGAGATGGGCGGCGAACATGATTACTGGTTCCGGACATTGCCCAAAAACCCGCAGTCATTGCAGTTCGGGTTTTATTCCTGCCACGACCCGTTTAGTGTCAAACCCAACAGCGAAGGCGCATGGGACAAGTTTTATGATGTCCTGAACGAACGCCGTGCGGATTTTGTCATTGGCGGCGGCGATCAGGTTTATTGTGATACCAATCACGCATCGCGCATGCAAGACGTCTGGGTGTGGCTAAAGAATAACAAAAACGCCTTGCTGGCCGCCTATAGCACACCTGATGGCAACCTCGACGAACCCGCGATCATCGATTATTTCACCAAGCTTTATCGCACCTATTACCGGATTTACTGGCAGTTCGAACATCTGCTGTCTGTTTACCGGCGTTTCCCGCAATACATGATATGGGACGATCACGAGATCATGGACGGCTGGGGCTCGCTGACCGCGGATGAGCGCAAGGCCAAGCTCGCCAATTTCTTTCAGGATGATGACGAGGACGCCAATTACGCGCTTGTAATGCTGATGTTCAAGGCCGCAGCGCGGGCCTATCTTGAATATCAGCATGCGCATAACCCTGACAGCATGATCGTCAATGGCGATCCCGATGCCAGCCACTGGGATTATAAATTCGATCAGGGAGCCTATGGCTTTTACATGCTTGACGTGCGCGGCCATCACGATTGTGAATTACCCGACGGACAGCGATTATTGGGGGCGGAACAGTTCGAACGCTTCAAAAGCTGGATCAATTCGGCCGCAACCAAAAAGAAAAAGGCGATCTTTATCTGTTCGCCCGTGCCCGTCGTGCACTGGACGGAAAGTGCCGTAAACACGCTCGATTTTGGCGGTCAAAAGGATGATTTCATGGATGAATGGGGCCATGAAACCAACCACAAGGAACGCAATGCGATGCTTGAATTGCTGCTGGCGCGATCCGCTGAAAGCAGCATCCCGATTGTGATCCTGAGCGGGGATGTCCATTGCGCCAGCGCATTTCAGATCACGCATGGCAAAACCTATCCCGGGGCACGGTTGTTCAATGTAACGTCAAGTGCGATTTCACGCAAACCGGCACCGGGCATTGCCACCGCCGCCATGCAAAAATCGGCCGATATAGACGGGTTCGATGGCGGTCGGTTTGAACAGATGTTCCGTTTTGCCGGGGAAAACAATTTCGCGCTGATCAATGCCGATTGCCGGGATGGTGACCTCAAAATAAGCGCCACCCTTTACTGGGCCGAACCCGGATCGGAAAGTGTCACACAGAAGGTGATCAAGCTGGTTGGCTAGAAAAAACCGGTCCCCGGGGGAACGGGGACCGGTCAGGCCGCACTCAAGCTTTCGCTTGCGGGGTCGGGGGAACGATGTGCGGCCTTTTCTGTCTGGTTGGGGAATATCCTGTTTTCAGTGTGAGTCGACGGATGGTTTGCCCGATCCTGCCGGACGTGCGAGCGGCAGAAGCAGCAAAGCCAGAATGAAGATGCCCGCCATGGCAAGCTGCACGTCGTTGAACGAAATCATGCTGGCTTCGCGCGTGACGATATTGACGATGGATTTCATCGCACTAGCCTGTGGGTCGGGCAGCCCCATGGCACCGTATCGTGCCGTCATTGTCGCCAGATAATTCTGGAAGGCCGTGCTTGATGTATTGATATGTTCGGCCAGATGGGCGAAATGCAGGTCGGTGCGTTTATCAAGCATGGTGTTGATCGCAGCCAAGCCAATCGCCCCGCCAAGGTTGCGCATCAGGTTATAAAGGCCGCTGGCGTTTTTGATCTTTTCCGCTGGCAGGGTGCCAAGTGCCAGATTGGTGATCGGCAGCATGCAGAACATCAGGGCAAAACCACGCACAGCCTGCGGCAGGATCAGTTCGTGAAACGATACCTGACTGTTCTGAAAACCGTTCAGGGCAACCCCCACCGCAAACAACGCCAGACCAAAGCCCAGCACGACACGCGCAGGCAATCTGGCCGTCAGTTTCCCGGCAATCGGGGCAGAAATGAACTGGCAAATGCCGGTGACCGCCATGATGGTGCCGATTTCCAGACTGTCATAGCCGCGCACACGGCTTAGCAACAGCGGCAGGATATAGACACTGCCATAAAGCCCGATGCCAAGAGTGAAACTGAAGATGCAGCCCATGGCAAAGTTGCGATCCCTGAACGAGCGCAGATCGACAATCGGATGATCATAGGTGAACATCCGCCGGAAGAAGTAGAGTCCCGAAATCACGCAGATCACGGCACCATAAACAATGGCGCGTTCATCAAACCAGTCATCTTTTGGGCCCTCGTCCAGCACATATTCCAGACTGCCGAGAAAGGCTGCCATCGCAAGCAATCCGCGCAGATCAAAGCCACGGAGCAGCGACCGATCGCCACGATCAACATCAAGCGTTACCGCGACGACAAGCGCGATCAGCATGCCCGGCACAACATTGATCAGAAACAGCCAGTGCCAAGAAAACGACTGCGTCAGATAACCGCCCAAAGTCGGCCCCACAGTCGGCGCCATAGTGGCAATCAGGCCAATCATCACCGAGGCGGTATTCCGTTTATCCGCCGGGAAAATGATATAGGTCGTGGCAAACACGGTCGGGATCATCGCCCCGCCAAGAAAACCCTGCGCGGCACGGAACCAGATCATGCTTTCGATTGA
Organism: Thalassospira sp. MIT1004; assembly: GCF_001858545.1. Classification (NCBI taxonomy): domain Bacteria; kingdom Pseudomonadati; phylum Pseudomonadota; class Alphaproteobacteria; order Rhodospirillales; family Thalassospiraceae; genus Thalassospira; species Thalassospira sp. MIT1004. The sequence continues at coordinate 138,849 of NZ_MCAO01000045.1, forward strand.
CCAGGCACAGGCCGAGGCGATGCTGAAAATCGTAAAACCGATTGCAGAGGCAACAAAAAGCCAGCGGGTTGAGATCAGGCGTGACAGGAAACCCGAAAGCGGGATCATGACGACTTCTGCAATCAGGTAACTGGTCTGGACCCAGCCGATTTCATCGGGGCTTGCTGACAGACCGGCCTGAATGTTTTCAAGCGAGCTTGCGACGATCTGGATGTCAAGGATCGCCAGAAACATGCCAACCACCATCGCAACCCAGCCAATAAACTTGATGGTATCGACATGCTGCACCGGATCATCGGGCCGGGCTATGGAACCGGGGCTGGTGGCGGCACTGCTCATTTCAGTTGCGCTCCGAGAGTTCCGGGGTCGGCGTTACAACACTTGCAAGGCCGGAACCCGCCGCATGCTCAGCACCGTCGCCATCACGCACATCGACATTCACAACAACCGACAGGCCGGGGCGCATGGCCTTGGCAAGGTCGCTGTTATCAAGGGCAATACGCACCGGGACACGCTGCGTGATTTTGGTGAAGTTGCCGGTGGCATTTTCCGGCGGCAGCAAGCTGAACTGCGCACCGGTGGCAGGGGCAAAGCTTTCGATCCGGCCGGTGATATCGGCATCGGGAAAGGCATCGACTTCTATCCGGACCTTCTGGCCAGGTGCCATATGGCCGATCTGGGTTTCCTTGAAATTGGCCACAACATAAACACCCGGAAGCGGCACAAGCACGAGCAACTGCTCGCCGGGCTGAACCAGTGCGCCGGTCTGAACCGACCGATTGCCGATCACACCGTCAAAGGGCGCATAGATGCGGGTATCGTCCAACGCCTGCTGCGCGATATCGCGCGCGGCTTCGGCCTGTGAGACGGCACGTTCGGCTTCGACCTTCTGCGCACGCAGAACGCCGATCCGCCCCTGCTCGACCGCAAGGGTCGCATTGGCGGCGGCCACCTGTGCCTGTGCTGTTTGACGGTCGGCCTTGGCGTAATCGAATTTCTGGCGGCTGGCCGCCCCCTTTTTCACCAGATCCTCGTAACGCGTATAATCCTCGGACGTGCGATCGAGTTCGACCTTTGCAATGCGGACATTGGCCGCCGCCTGATCGATGGCGGCCATCTGAAGGGTGATCTGCTCGTCCATGGTCCGAACCGCGGCACGGCGCGCATCAAGGGCAGCCTCGGCCTGTTTCAGTTCGGCACGATAATCTTCGTCCTTGATGGACAACATCAGTTCGCCCTTGCGCACAGGCTGGTTTTCGGCAACCCGAAGGTCGCCGACATATCCTGAAACCTTTGGCGAAATTGCGACTTCGTCAGCCTGTAAATAGGCATTATCGGTCGATTCGTGGTACTGACCCTCAGTCACCCAGTAGAACCCGTAATACCCACCGCCACCGATAATCGCCACAGCGACCAGGGGCAGTATGACTTTTTTCACACTCATCGTCTGTTTGATCCTTTTGGTATTGATTAGTACCATTTGAACCCTTATGGTACCAAACAGTACCAAACGTCAAGTGCAGAATTGGAACAGTTGCTTGTCCGAAACGCGAAATATCGACCCGAGAACCCTGAAACGTCGCGAAGCGCTGATTGATGCGGCCCGTGAACTTTTTTGCGAACATGGCCTTTCGGGCACGACACTTGAAATGATCACCGCCGAAGCTGGCGGCTCCCGGCGAACAATTTACGAATTGTTCGGCAACAAGGACGGTGTATTCGAAGCGGTGATTCGCAATTGCACGGGACGTGTGGTTGCTGTCATGGCCGATCTGGAATTGTCACAGATGCCGCTGCGGGCGGCCCTGATCCATTTTGGCGAAACGCTGATGACGCTTCTGACCACGCCGGAAACCATTCGCTATATGCGGCTGTTCCTGTCCGAAGTTCCGCGGTTCCCGCATCTGGGCAAGGTGTTTTATGAAAGCGGCTTGATGAGCGGCCGCCGGATCATCACATCCTACTTCGAACGCCAGATGGAAGAAGACAACTTCCCCAAAAGCGATCCGAAACAGGCCGCCGTGTTTTTCACAAGCCTGCTTAAGGCCGATTACGATTTCCGGCAGATGACCTATGTCGGCTGGGAACCACACGCAAAGGATTTGCACACCCATGTAATTGCGGCGGTCGATATGTTCTTGCGCGGATACGGAATAGACCCGGCCACGGTTGACCAGAAAACCCCGGCGCAGGCATAAGCCTGCGCACCGAACGACTTCCGGTTCAGAACATGACCAGCAGGCGATAGGCAATCGGCCCCATCATCGTGATCACCCCGATCCAGACAAGCGCAAGGCCCCATCCCCTGTCGCGGAAGCTGTATCCAACGCCCAAAAGGCAGAAGCCGACAATGCAGAGCGCGATGATGATGTTGGTTTCATAAGGCAGGTTCATGGCAGCCCCCATATGGTTCCGGTTTGACGGTGCCGGAGTCTTCCCCCTGAACCCGACAAATGCGAGTTTGACCCATTCCATAACCTTTTTCTTTGATCAGGATCATATGCCGTCACATGCCATGTCCCCTGCCCGTGGGATGCGCATTAATTCAGGGAATGGTGTAAATATCGGGCAAACCAGCGTTTTCTAGAGTAGCATCAACATCGGCCAAGGCACAAAAACCCAACAATTTCGGCCTTGCGCGAAAGTCTTAACAAGGATGTTGCGCCGCCCTCTTTGATTTTCTGATTTCATCCTGTATGTTGCGCTCTCCCGACGCGGCCAGGGCGCTCCCTCGCGCGCCGGATGAAATGTCAAATGGCAGCCGCGCTGTATCCTGGCCGCGGCCAGAAAGGGAGTATTCCATGAGCAAGATTCAAGTGAAGAATCCCGTCGTCGAGCTCGACGGCGACGAAATGACCCGGATCATCTGGGACTTCATTAAAACCAAACTTATCCTGCCGTATCTCGACATCGATCTTAAATATTACGATCTGTCGGTTCAGAAACGTGACGAAACCAACGACCAGATCACCATTGATGCAGCAAATGCCATCAAGGAACATCGTGTTGGCGTCAAATGCGCGACCATCACGCCTGACGAGCAGCGCGTCGAGGAATTCGGCCTGAAGAAAATGTGGAAGTCGCCGAACGGCACCATCCGCAACATCATCGGCGGTACAGTTTTCCGCCAGCCGATCATCTGCTCGAACGTTCCGCGTCTGGTTCCGGGCTGGACCCAGCCGATTGTTATCGGTCGTCATGCTTTTGGTGATCAGTACCGTGCGACCGACTTCAAGGTTCCGGGTGCAGGCAAACTGACCATCAAGTTCCAGCCGGCAGACGGCGGCGAGCCTATCGAACACGAAGTCTTCGACTTCCCGTCTTCGGGCGTTGCCATGTCGATGTACAACCTTGATGACAGCATCATCGGTTTCGCACGCGCCTGCATGAACTATGGTCTTGCTCTTGGCTGGCCGGTTTACCTGTCGACCAAGAACACGATCATGAAAGCCTATGACGGCCGCTTCAAGGATCTGTTCGAGGAAGTCTTCCAGAACGAATTTGCCGACAAATTCAAGGCTGCTGGCATCACCTATGAACACCGCCTGATCGATGACATGGTTGCATGCGCGATGAAGTGGAATGGTGGTTTCGTCTGGGCTTGTAAGAACTATGACGGCGACGTTCAGTCTGACACCGTCGCACAGGGCTTTGGCTCGCTTGGTCTGATGACCTCTGTTCTGATGACGCCGGATGGGCAGACCGTAGAAGCAGAAGCAGCACACGGCACCGTCACCCGCCACTATCGTCAGCACCAGCAGGGCAAAGAAACCTCGACCAACCCGATCGCGTCGATCTTTGCCTGGACGCAGGGCCTGAAATACCGTGGCGAGTTCGATGATACGCCGGAAGTCGTGAAATTTGCCGAAACCCTTGAAAAAGTCTGCGTCGACACCGTCGAAGCCGGCTTCATGACCAAGGATCTGGCGCTGCTGATCGGTCCGAACCAGAAATGGCTGACCACCACGCAGTTCCTCGACAAACTTGACGAAGGCCTGAAAGTTGCCATGGGCTGATTGCCCGGCATCTTACCAGAATGATGAAACCCCGTCGGTGCGAACTGGCGGGGTTTGTCGCATTTTATGGATGTTTTTTTTTCAGGAAGCCGCCGCCGCACGGACGAAACGGCCACGCTGATAATCGTCGAAGGCCTGCATCAGTTCCTGTTTGCTGCTCATGACGAACGGGCCATAGCGAACAACCGGTTCGTGCAGCGGACGGGCCGCAATCAGAAGCATTCGCCCGCCTTCGGGGCCGCCTTTAAGGGTGATGCTGTCACCGTCTTCAAGCACGGCCAGATGATGCGTGGTGATGGCTTTATCTGCAACAATCGCATCCCCGATAAAGACATAAACCATGGCCGCGTGGCCTTCAGGCACCGGCAGGGTCACCTCGCGACCAGCCGCCAGTTTGGCATCAATAAAGACCGGTTTGGTGGCAATCCCGTTAACCGGGCCGGTTTTGTCCATGAATTCACCCGCGACAAGGCGCAGATCAACACCGTCTTCGGGGCTGAATTCGGCAACGTCGCGGCCTTCAATATTCTGGTAACGCGGGGTAACCATCTTGTCCTTGGCCGGCAGATTGATCCAAAGCTGGAACCCCTGCAAAAGACCGTTTTCCTGTTCCGGGCTTTCGGAATGCAAAATCCCGCTGCCGGCGGTCATCCACTGCACACCACCCGAACGCAGAACACCTTCATTACCCATGCTGTCCTTATGACGCATGGCACCTTCGACCATATAGGTCACGGTTTCAAAACCACGATGCGGGTGTTCGGGGAAACCGGCAATATATTCGTCAGCATTGTCGGTTGAAATGGAATCGAGCATCAGAAACGGATCAAGCATATCAAGCTGCGGCGATCCAACCGACCGTTTAAGCGATACGCCTGCCCCGTCGGATGTGTCCATCGCGCGAAGTACGCGCGCAACACCACGCGGTTTTTTGCCCTGTTCAGACATCAGGTCCTCCTGTCAGCAGCCGGGAATCTATCGGGCTGCGATCTGTGAAACTTCATATCCCCCAATTTGGCAGAAAACTGTCGCGAAACAATGGCCAATCAAGCATCGAATTGTTTCCCATAACACCCCAATCAATCAAAAAGGCACGAACATCATAGCAAATGTTCGTGCCTCTAAATGTATCGGGGCCGCGCAGATAACCCGCACGGCCCTGATATCGAACGCAATCAATGATTATCCAGCCAGCTTTGCCGCCAGTTCAGCAACGTGTTTGCCCTGGAATTTTGCAATATCAAGCTCGTTGGTCGAAGGCGTGCGCGAACCATCCGCCCCGGCAAGCGTTCCCGCGCCATAGGGCGAACCACCAGTAATTTCGTCCATATTGGTCAGCCCCGAACAGCTATAGGGCACACCGACAATCACCATGCCATGATGAAGCAATGTCGTATGGGTCGTGACAATCGTGGTTTCCTGACCGCCATGCTGGGTCCCGGTCGAGGTAAAGACCGAACCGATTTTGCCGATCAGTTTGCCTTTGGCCCACAAACCACCGGTCTGATCAAGGAAGGTGCGCATCTGGCCGGGCATATTGCCAAACCGTGTCGGAACGCCAAAGATGATCGCATCATATTCCGGAAGATCGTCAACTTTCGCCACCGGAGCCACCTGGTCAAGCTTGGCACCAGCACCTTTGGCGACATCTTCGGGCATGGTTTCAGGAACGCGCATGACGTCAACATGCGTACCGGCAACACCACGTGCGCCTTCGGCCACGGCATTTGCCATGGTTTCGATATGTCCGTACATCGAATAATAAAGAACCAGAACCTTGGCCAATTTTGCCTCCTTGAGTTGAAAATCCGTCGCCATCAGCATGCGACAACTGCCGCCTGACGGAAACAGTCAGATTGGAAACAGTCTATTTCGCTTAACCTACCCGGATCAGAACGCGCGCATTCCGGAACTGTTCCAGACCGCGACATACCAGCGTAGTCAGTCCTGCTGCGGTCGCACCGCCAGATATTCGACAACCTGATCGGGGAAATCGGTAAAGATGCCATCAATCCCGGCATCGTCAAAGATCGCCTTAAGCGCGATATCCATATCGCCCGCCCATTTCGGCAACTGGTCAGCCCGCAGGGTATAGGGATGGACTTTCAACTGCGCACGCTGGGCGGCTATCAGCGTTGGCGTCATGATCGCTGTGCCATCGGCACTAAGCCCTTCGATGACCTGTGGCAACCAAGGGCCAAGACCATCCACCACAGTTGCCATTTCGGCCACACCATCATCGGTTTTCAGATAATCGTAGTCCGTGCCGTCGGGCGCACCCCATTTGTTTTCACCCAGCAACTGAACCAGCTTGCCCTGATATTTCAGATCATTCCGGATACGCTTGGTTTCGGCCCAGTCGAAGCTCTGAACAAAGGAATTGGATTCCGGCGTGCCATAACCCCAATGTTCCATGATCTTGATGACCGCAGCAGTCACATCCTGCCCTTCGGACTTGTGCCAGGCCGGGTCCTTGATTTCCGGATAGATGCCGACATCGCGCCCGGTTGATTTGTTAAGTCCCCGGATCATGGCGATTTCTTCTTCAAAGGTCGGGATTTTGAAGATGGCGTATTCGCCGGGGAAACGGTTCGGATAAACCTGCTCACCGGTCTCGGCTTTGAACCGTTCGGTAACGTTCAGACTTTTGAGTTCTTCCAGCGTGAAATCAATCGCGTAATAACGGCCATCTTCACGTTTGCGGTCGGGGAATTTCTTGGCAACGTCAGTCGTGGTATCGATATGGATGTCATGCAGGACAACCGGCACGCCGTCCTTGGACATCACCACATCCTGTTCGATGAAATCCGCCCCCATGCCATATGCCAGCGCCTTTGCCGGAAGGGTATGTTCAGGCAGATAGCCCGAAGCGCCGCGATGGGCGATCACAACCCTTTCAAGGGTACTGTCCTGTGCCATTGCCGGTGTAATCGACAATGGCAGAACGGCAAGTGCAGCTCCCAGAATGGCCGCGCGCGCAGATTTCATCAGCATCCCATAACTCCTTATTTCCGCATAAGTTTTGCCCAGCATAGTGACGAAACGATGCGGCAGGAACAAGGCAGAAGGCGATAGCGCAAAGTTTCACGCAACTGTTACGCTTGATTGCCTTCTGTGGATTGCTTTGCAACGGGTTGATCAGTCCAAAAGCTCGCCCGCGATTTCGGCAAGAAAATCGGGCAGCACATGATAGGCATAAGGCGCATAAAGCCGTTCATGACGTTGATGATATTCCCGGCCCCATGGGCCGATATTGACCACCGGATAGCTCAGTGCATTTGCAACCGGGCGATCCACCAGTTCGGCAATCGGGGTGCTGGCGGCAATGACTTCGGTATCGCCGGCATCGGTCGCATGACCGAAAAAGCTCATATCCGATATACCCATGAAATAACCGCGGTCACAAATTTGCGTTTCGTGACGGGCCTCTATCGTGGCGCGGGCACGGCTGATCGCATCCAGAAACTGCCGGTCCATATCCTTTGCGCGATCAACATGAACAGCCGGATAATGCAAACCGGCCATACCGGTTACCACGGCAGGGCCGCGCAGATGTGCCTCGGCCAGCATGGCACGGACCAGAATGCGGGTGCGGTTCAGCGGATTGTTATCCTGTGCCGTTTCAAGGGCCACCGCATCGATCCGGTCAAGCGCATCGCTGCCGCCGGATGCAAAGGCCATATCACGCAATTGGGCAACCGTTACCATGCGCAAGGGTGGTAAAGCTGCCGGGGCAGCCTGCCCGTTGGATTTGGCATAGCGGGCTGCGTTGCTGGCAAATCGTTCAAGTGCGCGTTTTCCGGCATCCTTTACGATGGAGGTGAAATCGCCCATCAGCTCGGCACAGCTTTTCCCCATCACCAGCCAGTTAAACGCCATCCAGACATGTTCAGGCGTGGTGACTTCGTAGATATCGCGCACATCCCGGGCCTCAAGACAGACCGGGGGTGGTGCGGTTTCATGCATGCCGCGATCACACAGGTTACTATTGGCCTCGATCGCCTGCATGATTTCCGATGCGATCACATGGGCGGAAACACCATCAAACGGATAACCGACATGGGTTGGCAAACCCGCCACCAGGGCAAAGGGCAAAAGCTTCCCGACCGAGCCATGGAAAATTGCGCGCCCTGCCTCGCCATTTCCAAGGTCACTGCTGGCGTCCAGATTGATCCCGCCGACAATGTCGAGGTTCCATCGCCCGGCCAATTCCGGCAACGCATTGCGCAGGCTGCGCATACCGCATGAATTGCGTTCTTCATCCGGGGTCAGGAATAGGACGACATTGCCCTGCCGATCCGGTTGCTGGCTGAAATGTTCCAGAAATGCAATGCCCGCCGCATCGCCGCTTTTCATATCAAGCAATCCGCGCCCCGGGATGAAATCTCCTGTCTGAAAATCGCGAAGAGCAAGTGCCTCGGCATCGCTAAGATTTTCCCGACTGGACAGATCGGCAATCAGGGCCTCGCACAGCGCATCGGGTTCAAAAGCCAGATGTTTCAGATCATGATAATTTTCAATCGAAACCACATCAAAATGCCCGGCCATTGCCATTGTCTTGCGCCCGGTTCCCCGCACCAGTGCGACAACACTTTTTGCCATCCGGCTGCCCCCCGCTACCGGATGGCTGTCGATCACGGCGATATTGTCGGGGTTATCCTGAAAATAAGGAATTTCATGCAAAATATCGATGATCAGCCCTGCGATATCGGCTTCCCCGGCACTGCCGGTAACACTGCCAAAACGGGTCAGACGGTCGGCGATTTCAGCAGTACGGGCATAAGGTGCCCATCGTTCTTCCGGCATGGTCATTTGTTTGCTCCCTGATGACTTGGCAGCAGAATAAGCTTTGCCGAAATCAGTTAAAATGCCAGTTTGATACAATTTTCGATTGGAAATTGATGATTTCATCAGGATAATTGACGAAATCATTAAACCGGAAAGAAATTATGGATGATCTTGACCGCCGCCTTCTTGCCGAATTGCGCATCAATGCGCGTGCATCCGTCCCGAAACTGGCGCAGCTTTTAGGGGTTGCCGCCGGAACGGTTAAAACCCGCATGGACCGCCTGATCGATCAGGGGGTGATTGCCGGGTTCACAGTACGTCTGCGTGATGACGCAGCCGATGGGACCGTCCGGGGCGTGATGATGATCGAGTTATCGGGCAAGAATGTAAAAACGCTGGTCGCGAGCCTACGCAAAAATCTTGGCTTTGCCGCCCTTCACACCACCAATGGCGAATGGGACCTGATCGCGGAAATTCAAGTCCCCGCCCTTTCGGATTTTCATCAGGTTGTCACGACCGTGCGCGCCATGGAAGGCATTGCCAAAACCCAAAGCTATCTGTTTCTGGGGCCTGCCTGAAATATCGGATAAGCAAAGGCCGACAGGCATTTAACGGTTTAGCGCACCGGTCATCCGATCAAGTCCCTCAAGGGTTAGCGGATACATCCGGCCTTCCATCAGCTTGTGCATGATCTGGATCGAGCCGTGATATTGCCACCAGTTTTCCGCCTGCGGATTGATCCAGGCGGCATGTTGGAAATGATCAAGAAGACGTTGCATCCAGACCGCCCCGGCTTCGGCATTCCAATGTTCGACCGAACCACCGGGATAGGTGATTTCATAGGGACTCATGGTGGCATCGCCAACAATCACCAGCTTGTAATCCGCACCATAGGTCCGGATTACATCCCATGTTGAAACCTGATCGGTGCGGCGGCGCGCATTGTCCTTCCAAAGCCCCTCATAGGGGCAGTTGTGGAAGTAATAATATTCCAGATGCTTGAATTCGGTTTTGACCGCGGAAAACAGTTCCTCGCAGACCTTGATATGGTCATCCATCGACCCGCCAATATCAAACAGCATCAGGACCTTGACCGCATTATGCCGTTCGGGCCGCATTTGAACATCAAGCCACCCCTGACGGGCAGTGGATGAAATGGTACCAGGCAGATCAAGCTCATCTGCCGCCCCGGTCCGCGCCCATTTGCGCAAACGCCGCAGGGCCACCTTGATATTGCGCGTGCCGATTTCGACACTGTCATCAAGGTTTTTAAACTCGCGTTTGTCCCAAACCTTGACCGCGCGCCGATGGCGGGATTTATCCTGCCCGATCCGCACCCCTTCGGGGTTATAGCCATAGGCGCCAAAGGGCGATGTCCCGGCGGTGCCGATCCATTTATTGCCACCCTGGTGACGGCCTTTCTGTTCCTCAAGCCGCTGTTTAAGGGTTTCCATCAGCTTTTCCCAACCGCCAAGCGCCTCGATCTCGGCCTTTTCCGAGTCGGTCAGGAATTTTTCGGCAAGCTTGCGCAGCCATTCTTCGGGAATGTCAGCCTTGGCAACTTCATCCATGCCGTCAGCCAGATCAATCACACCCTTGAAATGGGCGCCAAAGACCTGATCGAACCGATCAAGATGGCGTTCGTCTTTCACCAGTGCTGCGCGCGCCAGGTAATAGAAATCCTCGACCGCATAGTTCGCAAGGCCCTTTTCGACGGCCTCCAGCAGCGTCAGATATTCGCGCAAACTGACCGGAACTCGGGCCTCTTTCAGCTTATAGAAAAAGCCGGTGAACATGATGGTCTAACGCCCTTCGCGCCGGGCCATGAAGGCGAGCCGTTCGAACAGATGGACGTCCTGCTCGTTCTTCAACAATGCCCCATGCAGGGGCGGTACGGCGGTTTTGGCATCCTTAGCACGCAGGGCTTCGGGCGGCAGGTCTTCGGCCATCAGAAGCTTCAACCAATCCAGCAGTTCCGAGGTTGACGGCTTTTTCTTAAGCCCTCCGACATCACGCATGTCGTAAAACAGATTCAAAGCCTCGGACACCAGACGTTTCTGGATATCGGGGAAATGGACCGCAACGATTTCCGCCATGGTTTCGGCATCCGGGAAACGGATGTAATGGAAGAAACAGCGGCGCAGGAAAGCGTCGGGCAGTTCCTTTTCATTATTCGATGTGATGATCACGATCGGGCGATTGGTCGCCTTGATGGTTTCCTGTGTCTCGTAAACAAAGAATTCCATCCGGTCGAGTTCCTGAAGCAGATCATTGGGGAATTCGATATCGGCCTTGTCGATTTCGTCAATCAGCAGAACCGGCGCACTTTCATCCTCGAACGCTTCCCAAAGCTTGCCTTTGACGATGTAATTGGCAATGTCGTGCACGCGCGCGTCACCAAGCTGGCTATCGCGCAGGCGCGAAACCGCATCATATTCATACAACCCCTGCTGGGCGCGTGTGGTTGATTTGATCGACCAGGTAATCAGCTTCTTACCAAGCGATTTTGCAATTTCCTCAGCCAGAACGGTTTTGCCGGTTCCCGGCTCGCCCTTGACCAGAAGCGGCCGTTGCAAAGTAATCGCGGCATTGACCGCCACCATCAGATCCTCGGTCGCGACGTAATTTTCCGTGCCCTGAAACTTCATTTTTGCCCTGCAACATAAGTTGACGTTTACGTTAACCTAGGGCGTTGCGGGCCGGGCGGCAAGAGACGAGTTTAACAACCCGCCAACTTCAACGTTCTTGTAGAGTTCAAGCTGATAGCCTAAGGTTAGTGAAAATCATACAAATTCCAGACTATATTAAAGTCTTGGTGACGGGGGAGTTACAAAGCTGCGCGATTGCGATTGTGCAATGCGTCTGGGGGAAGCTTGTGTGACGTATCTTCAGAATTATCAGGTTCTATCATCGCGTGATCTTTATGAAACCCGCGCTCTTCTGGCCGAACTGAATTCCATTGATACACTGGACCTGATCGAACGCCCCGCATCTTTCGATGTCTCGATCCATGGCGTTGCCTTGGGCGATTTGCAAGTTTTGCATTCGTCCTTTGGGGATTGTCGCATTCAGCTTCGAACACCAGAAAGCGATAACGATGCCCTATTCATGATCATCCCGACCGAAGGGGGGGGATCGGTGCAGCATCAAGGGCAGAATTACACAATTTCGGCCAGACGCGGAATAATCCGCGACATGCGCGTTCCGCTTTTCGCCGACGAAGACCGGTTTGCCTGCTTTGGCGTCCGTTTGCCGAGAGACGTCGTCGCAAGGCATTGCCGGGTGCTTTTGGGCAATGACATGCCAAACATCGACCCGGGGTTCGAGATCAGCATTGATCTGGACACTGCGCCGGGTCGGCATGTCTGCAATACCCTGAATTACGTCGCACAAGCACTTGATGGTCCGCTTCACAATCTCGACAATGCCATTGTCCTGAACGGTCTTCAGGATCTGCTTTTGACAAATATCCTGATGATGCTTCCGAATTCCTGTTCGGAGCAACTAAATGGAAAACCGAAATCGAACGCGGTTCCTCATTATGTCAAACGGGCGCGCGATTACATTCATGCCTACGCCCATACAGCGATCACACTTGAAACCCTAGTACAACATGCGGGTTGCGGTTATCGGACGTTACAAATGGCCTTTAACGCCGCTTATGGTATGTCGCCAATGGCGTATCTCAGATCGGTGCGCCTGAACAACGCCTATAACGACCTTCTTAATGACGAAGATGGAGCAGGGGTTGCCGAGATTGCCATGAAGTGGGGCTTTGCCCATTCCGGCCGGTTTGCCCGGATTTATTCAAAACAGTTCGGTGTTTTGCCTTCCGAAACCTTACGCAAACGACAATAATCTTTGACCATCACCTGTTGTCACGGGCAGGTTTCAATTTATGCAGATCGGGGGTGGAAATGATCGCACCACCGCCTATAATCCCATCGAAATTCGATAAATTTGATGTTCCGGGCAACGGGATAACCACAAGGTTGGGAGAATTTGCATGACCACTATGTCCTTTGCGGATATGGGTCTTGCCGCGCTTAAACGCCGCCAATATGACGCCGCGATCAATATGTTGCGTCAGGCACTTGGCGAGGATGAGGATAATCTTGAAGCACGGTTCGGACTGGCGCGCGCCCTTCATGAAAAAGGTTCGCTGACCGAAGCACTTGGCGAATATCGCACTGTGCTGCAATCTGATGAAGGCCACGAAGAATGCCTGCATCACATTGCACGCGCCCTGCTTGAAAATGGTGATGCCCGTTCGGCACTTAATCATGTCGATATCGTTTTGCGCCATCATCCGACCGACCCGGATTTGCTGGTACTGCGCGGGCAGGCATTGCTGGACCTTGAACAGCCCGAATATGCGCTGAGTGCTTTTCAGAGCGCGGCCCACAACCGGCCGGGTGATACAAAAATACATCAGTTGATTGCCGCAGCACATCGCGCCAACGACGATCCGGAAGGTGAAAAACGCGCAATCGAGCAGCTTTTACGCATTGATCCAGCGTCACTTGCGGCAAAAAATGATCTGGGCGTTATCCATCTGCGCGAAGGTCATCTGATTTCGGCGTTTGAGGCGTTCGAACTGATCCTGAGCCAAGATGCCGAAAACCCCGAAGCCACCCTTAACCGGGCGATCACCCTGACGGTGATGGGCGGTATGGATGATCAGGCGATCTGGGATCGGGTGATGGAAATCAGTGCCGATCTCGACGGGATCGACGAAACCCGCGCGCTTGCCGATGACCTTGCGAAACTGCCGGACAAGGACCGCAAAGACAGCGAAAAGGCGGCCAAACTGATTGCCTGCGCCGCCTATGCACCGGTTGATGTCTGAGTCTGTATTGCGAACTTATGCCGCCGGAACGTCCGCGGTTGTCTGACGGATGCGCAGCCAGCCCAGAATACCAATTACGCATAGCATCGCCGCGATAAAGCCAAGGAAGAACGGCGCATAGCTGGCGATCCCGGCCAGAACCCCACCGATCAGGACAGCGGTGGCTTCGGCCAGAACGTGGGCGGACCGATAAACGCCAAGCGCCTGCCCCTGTTCATGCGATCCGGCAGCGTTGGAAATAAACAGGCTGGTCGTGACCTCGCACCAGGCAATGCCAAACGCCGCCAGACACATCGGGACAAATATCCACACCAGCCCATCGGGGATCAGGAACGTGATCAGGCCGATCCCCAAGAACAGATGACCAAGGGTCCCGACACCGATCAGGCCGCAAATCTTCTGCGCGCGATCAACCGTCAATCCGGCAAGGATCAGCGGGATCGAAATGATGGCCGAACACATGCCAAGGAAGCTGCTGGTGACGTCGTAATTCTGCACCAGATAGACCCCGAAAAAGGCAAAGAAGATATAAACCGCGATATAGCTGAAGAACGAAATCACATAACCCGGCAAAAGGTCCGGGTCCTTGATCGTGGCCCATACGGTGCGGGTGGCGGGTGGCGTCATGCCCTTTGGCGTGCCGCGACGGCGCGCATATTCGGGGATGCGCAGGATCACGAACACCACCAGCAGGTTAAAGGCATACATGCCCGCAGCAAAGTAGAACGGCCAGGACACGTTAAAGGCCGGATGAATGGTCGGGTCGGAGAAAAAGCCGCCCATCAACGGGCCGATGATCCAGCCAACATTGATCGCAACCGTGATCAGGCCAAAATTGCGCACCTTGGTTTCCGGGCGGCTGATATCCGATGCAATCGATTGGGCGATGGCCATATTGCCCTCGCACAGGCCCGACACGAACCGGCCGACCAGAACCAGCGGAAGATTGGCATCAGCCACCCCATAGGCCGTCACAAGATAGCCAAGGGCCGCTCCCAAAAGCGACGCCATCAGAACCGGACGACGACCAAGCTTGTCCGACACCCGACCAAGCCACGGCGCGCCTATAAACTGCCCGATGGGATAAAGCGCCATGGCGACACCCAAAAGCATCGTGCGGTATTCCGTCGGCACCGATGGATCAAGAAACCCCAGTTCGGGTTTCAGGAACATCGGGCTGAAAACAGGATAAGGCAGGCTGAACCCGGCAAAACCGAACAGCACGGTCAAAAAGACCGCAGTCATGGTTTTGGTTTCCTGGGGCATGGGGCGAATACTCCGTGGGCGTTTTTGGTGGCAGCGGTTTATGGAAATCGTGGTTGGCAGCTATGTCGCATCTTCGGGCAGTTCGGCATAACGTGCGGCAAGGTCGCGCACGATCTGGCGGGCATCATCAACATGCCATCCTGCCCCGGCCAGAAGATCGGCCAGACTGTCACAGAAAATATCAATCGCATTGTTGCGAAGCTCCGCGCCGTAATGGCGGTCGGTAATTTCCGACATTGCAAGGGCATTCATGCCAAATGAAAGCCCCCAACTGCCAAGATTGAGGTTGCGTGTTCGCGCAATCACATCATGCGAAATGCCAAGTTCATCGGCCGCCGCCGACAGGAAGCTTTGGAACATTTCGGTAATCCGGCCAACCTCGGCCAACTGGCTTTGATGATGGGATGGTGTTGCGCGCGTCCAGATCGAAGGCGCCAGCGCAAGATATTCCGCCTCAAACCATTCGGGATGTTCAAGGGAAAAGCGGATATCGAGCAAACTGGCGACAATGAACTTCTCCATCGCACTGCCATCATGGGCGCGCGCATGACCAAAAAACCGCGCACGTTTCTGCCCGGCTGTAATGGCAAGCCCCAGCAAAAGGTCTTCCTTGCTGGCGAAATGGGCATAAAGCGTACCGACCGAAATATCACAGGCCTGTGCCAGATCGGACATTTTCAATTCGAAAAATCCGTATTGCGCAATCAGTTCACCCGCGCGCTGAACAATCAGTTCTTCGCGCTGCTGGCGCTTTTCTATGCGGTTCACCCGTGGCGTTACGGGTGGGTTTTCCGGGATGTCCTGCCGGGTCATGGCAATGCCTGTTTAATTAAATGACGCAAAATCGAATTTTGTTCATTTTTAAACAACCGGCAACCGCGAAATTTGCATGGGTGACATCCAGCAGTGATGAAGGCGCTGAAATTCCCGTAATATGCTATGACATGAATTCCCGTCATCGGTCGGGAACCGGCTTTGTACGTCAGACGTTAATATGATGATCGCTGTCCCGGTGCCGGCTTTGCCGACGGGCGGCATATGTCGCCACGCAAAGCACATGACAAGAACGGGGTTCCTTTAAAAATGTTTCATCGCTTTATCCGGCTCTGGGAAATGATCAGCCACAGCCTGTGGTTTACCCCGCTTCTGTATGCGATTGGCGGTGCTATTCTTGCCCTATTATCCATTCGGTTACCGGGCGAGGATTTGATCAGAAGCCTTCCGGATTTCTGGCCGCGTTTTGGCACGATTGAAACCGTGCAGGACCTGACATCGACACTGCTGGCAACATTGGTGACGATGACCACCTTTGCTCTTTCGGTGACCATGGTGGTTCTGACATTGGCTGCCGGGTCGCTTGGACCACGCACCATCCGCAATTTCATGGGGGACCCGAAAACCCAGAACTCACTTGGCAGTTTTGTCGGATCGATCCTGTTTCTGATCACCACCCTTGTCATCATGGGCGAACAGGGCGAAGGCGATCAGATACCCCAAATTGCCGCGATGGCGGGCATTACGCTTTTTGTCGTCAGCCTGTTTGTGTTGATCCTGTTTGTGCATCATCTTGGCCGATCCATCGTTGCCGATCAGGTGATCCACAATGTCGGCGCAAATCTGGAAACCACTATTTCCTCGTCGCTTGAGACCCTGAAATCCCCCATTGAACGGGCAGCAAAAATTAAATGCGCGCTACCCGACGCGGCTTCGATCCAATCCGAACGGATCATCCGAGCCACCAAATCGGGATATGTTCAGGGAATTGCCTATGACGATCTGCTTGAACTTGCCATCCGGGCCGACATCAAAATCGCCCTGACGATCCGCGCCGGGCAGCATGTTATTGCCGGTGACATTATCGGTGAAATCAGCCCCCACCCGACGGCCCGCGACAGCAATATCGACACCGACAAACTCCGCGAAGACATTGACACCGAAATCATGATCGGCAATCAGCGCACGGCCCTGCTTGATATCGAATTCGCCCTGCGCCAGCTGGTCGAGATTGCCTTACGCGCCCTGTCGCCGGGGATCAACGACCCGTTTACCGCCATTGCGGTGATCTATCGTCTGGGCCGGGCGCTGCCACAGGCGATGCGCTTTCATTATCCACTTGGACTTTGGCAGGATGATCAGGGTAAGGAACGCATATGCGCCCATCTTTCGGATTTCGGTGGCATGCTGGACGCAGCATTCGATCAGATCCGCCAATCGGCTGCTGCCAAGCCCGATGTGCTTCTGCCAATGGCAGAAGTCCTTGAAAGCCTCGTCGGGCTTGCCCGCCACCCGGGACAGCAGGAAATCCTGCGCGAACATGCCCGTCTCATCGAACGCGCAGCTGCGCGCGATGTCCCCGATGCGACGGACCGCAGGGCGGTTGAACGCGCCGTTAACCGCGTCCTGCGACAGCAACAGGCCAAAGATGATTATTCAGCGGCCTGAACCTTGGCTGGGAACTGATCAAAACCAAGCCAGTCCATCATACAGCCGGATAATTCAGAACACGACGCCAGACGCAAAAAGGAGACCCGAAGGTCCCCTTTTCTCGTTTCCATATCCGAACGTACCGGATCAGGCAGCAACCGTTGCCTCAATCGCGGCAAGTGCCGCTTCGGCCTGATCGGCGTTGGGGCCACCACCCTGCGCCATATCCGGGCGGCCACCGCCGCCTTTGCC
The DNA here is from genome assembly GCF_001858545.1 of Thalassospira sp. MIT1004. Lineage (NCBI taxonomy): Bacteria > Pseudomonadati > Pseudomonadota > Alphaproteobacteria > Rhodospirillales > Thalassospiraceae > Thalassospira > Thalassospira sp. MIT1004. The sequence goes on from NZ_MCAO01000045.1 coordinate 156,444, forward strand.
GCCGAGTTTTTCGACACCGACACGCACCAGATCGACCGCGCTGAATTTACCCGCAAGGTCCTCGGTCAGGCCGACAACGATGGACGCCTTGCCGCCGTCCGTCGAGATCAGGGCAACAATGCCCGATCCCATCTGATCGCGCAATTCGTCAACCATCCCTTTGAGTTCCTTGGCCGGGATACCGTCCAGAACACGCAGGGCCAGTTTGACACCGTTGGCTTCCTTGAACGCATCCGCACCCGATGCCCCGCCCGAACCGGCGGTCGCCAGTTTCTTGCGCAGGTCGGAAACCTCACGTTCAAGCTTGCGGCGCTCTTCCTGCAAGGCTTTGACACGCGCCGGAACATCCTCGGGAACGGCTTTCAGATCGGCCGAGATGGTTTGCAGAAGCTGATCGCGGGCCGCCATATAGCTTGCAGCATCCGAACCGGTCAGGGCTTCGATACGGCGGACACCGCTTGAAACCGCACCTTCGGATACGATCTTGAACATACCGATATCGCCGGTCCGTTTGACATGCGTACCACCGCAAAGTTCAAGCGAATAAGCATGTTCGTTCGCTTCGGGCAGGCCCATCGAAACAACGCGGACTTCATCACCGTATTTTTCGCCAAACAGCGCCATCGCACCCAGTTCAATCGCCTCGTCCGGGGTCATCAGACGGGTGGTGACTTCACTGTTTTCGCGAATCAGACGGTTGACGTCGAATTCGATCACAGCGGCTTCTTCGGCGGTGATCGGCTTGGGATGCGATACGTCGAACCGCAGGCGATCCTTGGCCACCAGCGATCCCTTCTGGGTGACGTGATCGCCCAGATGCTTGCGCATGACCGCATGCAGAAGATGGGTCGCCGAATGGTTGGCGCGCAAGGCCGAACGGCGGGTATGATCGACGCGGAATTCGGCGGCATCGCCAACCGAAACATCACCTTCGACAACCTTGCCAAGATGCACATGCAATGCGCCAAGTTTCTTCTGGGTGTCGGTGATTTCAATCACGGCACCCTTTTCGGTTTTGATCACACCGGCATCGCCCTGCTGACCACCGGATTCCCCGAAGAACGGGGTCTGGTTGGCAACGATGGCAACGTTATCGCCCTTGGTCGCGGTTTTGGTTTCCGCACCATCCTTGATCATGGCTGTGACAACGCCTTCGGCATTTTCGGTTTCGTAGCCCAGGAATTCGGTCGCGCCATCGCGATCATTGATGTCAAACCAGACTTCCTCGGTTGCAGCTTCGCCCGAACCCGACCATGCGGCACGGGCCTTGGCTTTCTGTTCTTCCATGGCGGAGGTAAAACCGCTTTCATCAATGCCGATCTTACGCGGTTTAAGCGCATCCGCCGTCAGATCAAGCGGGAAGCCGTAGGTGTCATAAAGCTTGAAGGCAACATCACCCGAAAGGGTCGCACCCTCGCCCATGCCATCAGTCGCGTCATCAAGCATCTTGAGGCCGCGATCAAGCATGGTTTTAAAGCCCTGCTCTTCGAGCTTAAGGGTTTCTTCGATCAATGCCTGGGCACGGACCAGTTCCGGGAAGGCACCGCCCATTTTGCGCACCAGCGCCGGGACCAGTTTATACATCACCGGGTCCTGGGTGCCGATCATGTGCAGGTGACGCATTGCGCGGCGCATGATACGGCGCAGAACGTTACCACGCCCGGCATTGGACGGCAGAACACCATCAGCAATCAGGAAGCTGGTCGAACGCAGATGGTCGGCAACCACGCGGTGCGACACATTGTGCGGTCCATCGGGATCGGTGCTGGTGGCATCGGCCGATGCTTCGATCAGGGCGCGCATCAGGTCGATATCATAGTTATCGTGCTTGCCCTGAAGGACGGCTGCGATACGCTCAAGGCCCATGCCCGTATCAATCGACGGCTTTGGAAGATTGACGCGTTCGCCATTCGCCATCTGCTCGTACTGCATGAAGACGAGGTTCCAGATTTCGATGAACCGGTCGCCGTCTTCTTCAGGGCTGCCGGGGGGACCGCCCCAGATTTTATCACCATGGTCAAAGAAGATTTCCGAACAAGGGCCGCACGGACCAGTATCGCCCATCGACCAGAAGTTATCCGAGGTCGGAATGCGAATGATGCGGTCATCGGAAAGACCGGCGATCTTTTTCCATAGACCATGGGCCTCGTCATCGGTGTGATAAACGGTAACCAGCAGCTTGTCCGCCGGGAGGCCATATTCCCTGGTGATCAGGTTCCAGGCGAATTCAATCGCGTTTTCCTTGAAATAGTCGCCAAACGAAAAGTTGCCGAGCATTTCAAAGAAGGTGTGGTGACGGGCGGTATGACCGACATTTTCAAGATCGTTATGCTTGCCACCGGCACGCACGCATTTCTGCGAGGTGGTCGCGCGCGAATAATCGCGGTGTTCCTGACCGGTGAAAACGTTCTTGAACTGGACCATCCCTGCGTTGGTGAACATCAGGGTCGGGTCATTGCGCGGCACCAGCGGGCTGGAAGATACGACCTCGTGGCCATTCTTGCGGAAGAATTCCAGAAACGTGGTGCGGATATCGTTAACGGTCTGCATCTCTCTCCAACCCGGAAAACGCGGAACAAACGCTGCCGCAAACTTGCGGCGCGACTGCCCTATTTAGCGGCTCGGCCCTGTGCTGTCCAGTCGGGGAAAGGCTTTGCGGTGTTTAAGTGACGATTTATGCATCCGGCACCGCACCGGCACGCCACAACGCCCTGATCAGATATGCCGACCTAATCAAGAACCGGGCGCATGAAACTGCGTTCGTAACTGATGATGCTGCGGTTGCGTTTTTCAAGTTCGAGTGTTGCAACACATTCGTCATCATCGGCCATGCGATTGCGGTAATCTTCGTATGCCGCAAGGCTCGGGAAACTGAACAGGGCATAGGCGATGCTGCTGGCGCCTTCATGCGGCAGGAAATAGCCGTGATGCGTCCCGCCCATCCGATTGACGATGGGAATCCAGCGACGGGCATAATCCTCGAATTCAGGGATTTTATGCATGTCGATAACGTATTTCAGATAGCAGGTGATCACGGCGGGAACTTTCCAGAACTTGAGGATGGGTTACTTTTCGACGCCTTCCTGAATCTGTTCGCCCAGTTTTTCAACATCGCGACCAAATCCGGCGGCAGTTTCACACGCCGCAAGCGACATGCCAAAGCCCGCAATCAGGGCCAGTGCCAGAATACGTTTTACAAGAATAGCCATTGTTTGAATGCTCCTGCCTTTAACGACATGTTGATTTTGAAGGTGGCCGCGGCCTGCTTCTGACGCAAGGCATGTGGCTTCCGAAATCAGTCGCTATCTTGTCGGGGTCACGTGCTGCTGGCAACTCTTTCCTTCAGCGTGAATTCAAATGCCAAACAAAAACGGGCATGTATTCACATACCCGTTCCCATTTACCCGCATCATGTCTTTTGACGACGATCAGATCGTCAGACCGCGACCGCGCAGTAGATCAACCTGCTCCTAGTCGGTCCCTTTCTGGATCGCTTCTCCGGCATCCTCGACATCGCGGCCAAAGCCGTTTGCCGTCTCGCACGCCGCAATGCCAAATCCGATAAATGATATCAGGGCAATCGCAAAAATCTTCTTGCAGATGTCAGACATGGTCTTCTCCTGTTTGCTCAAACAAACGGGATCAATTCGATCAACACTATGCTGCGTGAACTGCCAGAAAGAATATGAACTTTGACCCGTACAGAAAGAAGCAGGGGTTTTCGGGCAGTTAATCAGGCCATCGCCAAAATCCGGACCGTTTTTGAGCAGCAAACATTAAACCCCCAAGATACCGGTTCGACCATAATTCAGATCAGTAAAACGCAAAAAAACAGGGCGTTCATGAAAGCCCTGTTTTAACAGTTTGTCGTGTTCGTCTCGGGTTAAGGTGCTGTGATTGGCTAAAACCCGGATCAAAAAGCGTTAGCGTACTTTATCAGACCGGTGGGCGACGGCCACGCAGCGCGTTGACCAGAAGCGAAACCACGAACAGGACGAGGAAGACGAAGAACAGGATCTTGGCGATCCCGACAAACGTCCCTGCCAAGCCGCCAAAACCAAGGACGGCGGCGACAAGCGCCAGAATGAGACAAAAGACTGCCCAACCCAACATGATGTTATCTCCTTATTTAGGCTTTGGCTGCTTGCGGGTGATGGAGTTGATCCAAAAGTCCCGTCAGCGAACGAAAAATCCGCGATGATGCCTTACTCGCTGGCTTCATCCTGAATGGCTTCACCAGCATTTTCCATATCCTGGCCAAACCCTTCGGCGGTTTCACAAGCGGCAAGGCCAAGGCCCATGCCGGAAATCATAGCAACGGCGAAAATCTTTTTCCAAAAGTCGGACATTTCGGTTTCTCCTAGTTTGCTCGACGTGATTTTGTTCACACCATCCATAACGGAGCCGGAAAGACAAAGTTCCTTGCGCTACTGCCAAGCTGCTGATCTGACGCAATTAAGGCAGATCAAACGCCTTTATTTTTGCGGGTTGTAGCCAATCGTGATCATTTTGGGGCAAATTGAGAAAGAGGACGTTTCAGGCCCTCTTTTCCCATTTCCTAAGCTTTATTCTCCGCTCAGGAACCGGCCAAGTTCAGGAATTCCGCAATCGCCAAAACAATCTTTTGATGAATCTGGGCGCGATCCGTACCGGGAGGGTCGGAGCAGATTGGCTCGCTGCCTTCTTCTTTAAGTATCTCGGCAGCCCCCGGCATACATTCGCCAAGAAACGTCAAATGATATGCTGGCGCAAACGTTGCTGAAGATGCGTTTTTGATCCGCGCGACGAGATTACTGCCGTTCGGCCCAAAATCAGCAGCCACCCATTTGTTTTCTTCGCCAAGGCCGATAAAGAGCATGGCAGAAGTTACCTCCGCCAGACTGGTTTGTGTCGCGGCAAACCCCATGCCTGGCTCTATCGCGACAGAGCGAACAATCCGGTCGTCCCGGCTGGAAGCAGCAAAGTCATCGGGAAGATGATCAGGATCAACACCCCCTTTGCGCAAAAAATCGCAATCTTGGGCCGCATTGCCGAATTTGTCGCAATATTGCGCATAAAGCGTTTGATCAAACCGTACCCCCGCAAGGTTTAAAACCGTCGTACCCCCCAATGAAAACCCGATCGCGGAAATATTCTGACGATCGATGTAAGGGGCAAAAGCCGTATTGGAGAGGACCTGATCAAGGGTGGCACTGATATCTGCGGCACGTTCGCCGATAAGCGGTGTGCGTCGCGGTGACGAATCCCCCGATGTCGTACCGGGATGGTTGACCGCAACAACAATCGCCCCGCGCAACGCCAGTTGCGAGGACAGCCAGCCAAGTCCATCCATATTGCCGCCCGAGCCATGGGAAAGAAGAACCAGCGGATGTTGCCCCGGCGCAATTGCCGCACCGACATACGCGTCTGTTCCCTTCCAGATGATATTGCGGCCGACCGGCGCACGATAGATAAAGGTATCTGCCGGATACCAGACCGAGGCCGCGATTGGCATGGAACGATGGACTGCGCGCACATCAAAACGGTCATATCCGGCATAATCGGTTTGCGGTTCCGCTAAGACAGGCGATGTCTTCAGGCCCGCGGCCAGAAAGAAGGCGACGGCAAGATATATCGGTTTCATCATCAGGATCCTTGTCCTAAGTTAAGCGTGCCGGAACGTTTTTGCCCAAAACAGGATTTCCTGCGTCCTCAAACGGGTTTGTGAACGTCCCAAAACCGGTTTTGATACCTTTTGTCGGGAACTAACTGTCCGATGCTTGTCCTCCCCGTCCCAATTATAGTTGCACTGGTTTTAGGCTTTATCTTTGTCCGCGCGGTTGTGGGCGGAAGAACACCCAGGATGCTTATGGCGCTGCTGCTTGCCGCGGCCGGACAAAGCGTTCTGGTCGGGATTGTTCAGTATTATGGCTTTGCTAGCCTGCGATGGCTTCAACCCATCACCGCATCCATTATCCCGGCTCTGGCCTGGATGGCCTTTCTGGAAGCAAGTCTTCGTGCGCGCCTGCAAATACGGGATTGGGTGCATTTCTCGGTACCAGCGATCGTTGCCCTATGCGTGTTTGTTTTACCGGCGATCATTGATGTTGTGCTTTGCAGCCTTTTTGTCGGATACGGGGCGGCAATTCTGGTGATGCTTCATCGTCAGGGCGGTGATTTTGCCCATATGCCTCTGACCTCGGGCCATATCCCGGCACTGGTTTGGCGCTTCATCGCCTTCGCCCTGATCGCGTCGGCCATCAGCGACATGCTGATCATCGTCGCCAAGATCGATGGAAACGATCAGATTGTCGGCCTGATCCTGAGCATCACATCATCCTTGGCACTCTTGACCATCGGCTTTCTGTCTCTGTCGCCCGACATTGCAATTGATGTTGATGTGGATGTCCAATCAGTGGATCAAAATCAGCCTTCCGATCACGTGCCGGCAACACCCAGCACCCCGGAACATCGGACCATAATGACCCGGCTTGAAGATTTGCAGATACGCGAACAGCTTTATCTTGACCCGGATCTGACGCTTGCACGCATATCACGGCGTATGGGCGTCCCGCTGAAACAGATTTCGACCGCGATCAACGCCACGACCGGTGAAAATGTCTCGCGCTTTATCAACAAATACCGGATTGAACATGCTTGCCGCGAACTGGACAAGGGCGAGACTGTCACAACAACCATGCTGACAAGCGGCTTTAACACCAAGTCGAATTTCAATCGGGAATTCTTAAGGATAACGGGCAAAACGCCCAGCCAATGGCAACAGGAAGCACAGCAACCCTGACTCCCGCTTCGCGCCATATCGCGAAATCCATACCTGCCTGCGTTACACACGCCGCCAACAAAACGGATCAGACACAAAAACGGGCGCCCAAAGCGCCCGTTTGATTATTCAGTCCGCTTTTAATTACGCGTCGTCATCGTTTGACGGTTCATCTTCGCTCATGCTGGTCATCGCCTCGGCGATCAGACCTGCACTTTCGCGGATGCTGCGTTCGATTTCGGCGGTCATTTCCTGATTTTCACGCAGGAAGGTTTTGGCATTCTCGCGGCCCTGACCGATACGTGTCGAATTATACGAGAACCAGGAACCGGATTTTTCAACGATGCCCGCCTTGACACCAAGATCAAGGATTTCACCCATCTTGGAAATGCCTTCGCCATACATGATGTCGAATTCGACCTGCTTGAACGGCGGGGCCATCTTGTTTTTGACGACCTTCACACGAGTCTGGTTGCCAACGACTTCGTCACGGTCCTTGATCTGACCGATCCGGCGAATATCAAGACGAACAGACGCATAGAATTTAAGCGCGTTACCACCCGTGGTGGTTTCCGGGCTGCCAAACATCACACCGATCTTCATACGGATCTGGTTGATGAAGATGACCATGCAGTTCGAACGCGAGACCGAGCTGGTCAGTTTACGCAATGCCTGGCTCATCAGGCGGGCCTGCAGGCCGACGTGGGTGTCACCCATTTCGCCTTCAAGTTCGGCACGTGGCACAAGGGCGGCAACCGAATCGACGACCAGCACATCAATCGCACCGGAACGCACCAGCGTATCGGCGATTTCAAGCGCCTGTTCACCCGCATCAGGCTGCGAAATCAGGAGTTCGTCGGTATTCACCCCGAGCTTGCGGGCATAACCCGGATCAAGCGCATGTTCGGCATCGACAAAGGCACAGGTCCCGCCAAGTTTCTGGGCCTCCGCAATGGTGTGCAAAGCCAGTGTGGTTTTACCCGAGCTTTCCGGCCCGTAAATTTCGACGATACGGCCACGCGGCAGGCCGCCAATCCCGAGCCCGATATCAAGCCCAAGCGACCCGGTCGAAATGGCTGAAATATCCACCGCACTATCGCGCTGGCCGAGCTTCATGATCGAGCCCTTGCCAAATGCGCGTTCGATCTGCCCAAGAGCGGCTTCGAGTGCCTTCTGCTTATCCATCGTATCTTTATCCACCAAATGCAGCGCGGTCTGAATCATTTTTCGAACTCTCTTATTCCACAGGGCCGGGTAGGATGCAACGCAGGCGGTTCCCCGGTCCTAAATGCGGAACGCCACCGCTAGGTGCCCCGCCGGATAACTGACATCACGCCAACCATTTTCCGGCAAACGCATTGAGAACATAATGTGAACACTTGCACAAAAAAATGGATGTTGCAAGTTTGTTCTCATTTTGGTGGGTAAGAATTCAAACCCGGATAAATAAAATTGTCGCCGGGCTTGTGCCGGGATTTTTAAAACAATTCGGAGAAGCCCGGTTCAGGTCGTGATTTTCAGATGTTCGTGCCGATGTGCATGTCCATGATCGTCATCGCCGTGATGATGGGTTTCGACATGCAATTCACCCGGAACCGAATAAAGCTGCCCATGGCGCACGCCAGGTTGTGCCAGAACCTGATCGGCGAATTTGCGAATATCGGAAAGCTTGCCGCGCAAGGTTACGCTTTCAAGGCACGTATCGTGATCAATATGGAAATGCACGGTCGAAACGGTCAGGTCATGATGTTCGTGCTGCGCACTCATCAGCCGTGATGCCAGCATGCGTTCTTCATGATCATAGACATAATTCAGAACCGCTATGCCAACGCCGCCGGTGTCTTCGTCGAGCTTGGTATTCTGGAGCTTTTCCCGGATCAGGTCACGAAAACCTTCTGACCGGTTGGTGTAGCCGCGATGCTCAAGGAAAGCATCGAACGCCTCCATCAAATCGTCTTCGATTGATACGGTCACGCGGGTCATACGAATTCCCTTTCATAATCATCAGCTTGACTCGTATGAACATTTTTGAAAAATTCATACTGCCTTTCAACTTCCCTAATCTCCCAAAGGATAGCAGATGTTTCAATCAAAGTTCACAACCCCGCTTGCAATTGCCGCACTGGGGTGCCTGATCGGCTTTGGCGCAGTGGCCCATGAATTTGTCGCCAGCAGCAAAACCACCCCCGCGAATGGCAAGGACACTGCTGCCTTCATCCTCGATTCGACCCATGTTTTCGGCACCCCGGAAGAAGCCGAAGCGCCAAAGCATGTCCGTGCACAATTGATCACCCCCTCGGCCACCACCGAACTTGATGTCACTGAAAATGCGGATGCCCCCAATCTGACTGGCACATTCACCCTTTCCGAAGAAGAACCCGCATGGCTTGTCGGGCATCGCCTGCCGGTGATCTGGTCACAAACGCCCGATGGCTGGAAAGAAGGCGGGCCGGACGCACATCCCGATGCGGTTGCGTCATCCCGATTTGAAAAATTTTCCAAAAACCTGACTGGAGGCTCCCAAAACGCGGATTTTATTTCTTCCCCTCTGGGGCACAAACTTGAAATCGTGCCGCTTTCCGATCCGCGCATGACGGCAATCGGCCAAGACGTTGCGGTTCAAATCCTGCTGGACGGGCAACCTTATTCGACCAGTGTCCTGGCAACCTATGCCGGATTTACCGACACGCCATCGTCTTATGCCTATTACACCGAAACTTTCAGCGATGATCGTGGCAGCGGCATTGCCAAAATCCGGATTACGAAACCGGGTCTTTGGATAGTTCGGGTTGCGGCCGATGTCCCGGACTCTGATGCATCTGTCCGGGTACATAACCTGCGGGCAACCCTGACTTTCGATGTCAGCCAATAGGCCGCCACATGCTGCAATCGTTTGGACGTTTGATGATCGCGGCAATTGCCTGCGCGATCCTGCTTTATGCAGGATCGCTCCCGGCGATTGCCCACGGGGCGGGATGGCAGATTGACCAGAACCGGACCGCCACCATCTATCAGTTCGGCTATACAGATGGCACACCAATGATATTTGCCGAAGCCATGGTGACGTCACCGGACGGGAAAACCTGGCAAAAAGGAAGAACTGATCGTGACGGACGCCTTGCCGTCGTGGTTCCGGCATTACGCCCTGAAGATGATACCGATGCGCATTGGAAAATAATGGTATCAGACGGCATGGGTCATCAGGTTGTCCTGATCCACTCATCGGAAAAAATACCGCCACCGGGAACACAATCCTCGGCCCCAACCCCCGGATTGCAGGGAAACAGCGCCTTGCTTGACCTGCCGGTCTGGGCTGCAATCCTGTTCGGTTTCAGCCTGATAACCAATCTTGCATTTCTGCCGGGCTGGATCACCAGGATCAAAAGGCAGAGAAAATCGCACTTAATGCAGGAATAAAAGCGCAACCCCCCCAAAGGCCATGCAGGTCCCGACGATGGCCTGCAGGCCAACGGGGCGGCGCAGAACCACACCTTCATAGACAATCAGCAAAACCGGTGGCAACGCCATCAGCGTTGATGCGATACCGACATTGGCATTCTGAACCGCCACCATCGAAAGCCACACGCCAAGCGCCGGGCCGATAAAAGCCCCCAGGAACAGCCACCGCCCGACATCAGGTGCGCTGCACGCCACAATCGTGCGCCGAGCACGCCCCATGGCAATCGCAATTCCCCACATGATCACAACCGCGACAAAGGTTCTGATCCATGTGGCCGACAGCGCAGAATAACCGCTGATCAGTGCATATTTCGCCGTCACCAGATTCGCGACCTGACCAATGGCACCGCCAAGTCCAAACAAGATACCAACCAGATAATTGCGTCCTTCCAACCCGACAGGACGCCCCTTTTTCATCATGATGACCAAAAGAATGCCACCAATGCCAAGCGCAATACCCGACATTTCCTGAAGGCTTAGGACTTCGTCAAACAGAAACCAGCCCAACACCGCCCCCATGATCGGCACGGTCGACATCATCAGCATCGATAACCGCGCCCCCAGGGTCACAAAGGCCTGAAACAGCATGGCATCGCCAATCACAAGGCCAAGAACCGACGACAGTGACAACCAGCCAAGCTGCTCCCACGTTACCGCGTTCGGCCAAGGCTGGCCTTCCAATAGCCAGTGCAACACCGTCAGACAGGTAATCGAGCAGGCCAGACGCCCGCGATTGACCGTCTGCGCGCCGACCTTGCCGCCAATGTTGGAAAAAATCATGCTCGACGTCGCCCAGGCCATCGCGGCAGTAAAGGCGGCTGCTTCACCGAAGAACGGGATCATGCGGGGCTCTTGCTTGGACGTTGTTGTTTTTTGGCTGCCGGATTGTGGCGCAACCGGACCGGGAACATAAACCCGCTTTGCCGCATTTTGGCAATCTGAATTTCCACCAGCAGATAACAGCCGGAACAGGATGGATTAAGCGATTAAATGAACCTTCAGCATTCGCCCCTACTCTTCGAATTTTACCCGTCCATAAGGATCGCGTTTTGAAACGTACCGGCCTGACTTTGCTTCTTGGTGTCTTGTTCGTTCCCCTCAATGCCACGGCGGAAACCACGACGGTTTGCACCCTGATTTCGGATGCAAAAACCGGCAAGACCATTATTCAGGAAGGCAAATGTGAAACCCGCGCAACGGCGGCCTCGACCTTCAAGATCGCCATCAGCCTGATGGGGTTCGATAGCGGAATCCTCACCGATGCCCATCATCCCGTATGGTCGTTCAAGGAAAGCTATCCCGACTGGCGCGCGGCATGGCGCAAGGATACTGATCCGCAATACTGGATCGAACAATCCGTGGTCTGGTATTCGCAGCAAATCAATATCAGGCTGGGAGAGGCAAAGTTTCGTGACTATGTCACGTCTTTTGATTACGGGAATGCCGATGTATCAGGGGACGTTGCAAAACAGAACGGCCTGATGCGATCATGGCTAAGCTCGTCCTTGCAAATCTCACCTGCCGAACAGATCGAATTCGTTTCAAAAATGATCCGGGGCGAATTGCCCGTTAGCAAACAAGCCCGCGAAATGGCAATGGGGCTGTTTGACATGGGTGTTCAGGCAAATGGCTGGCACGTGTTTGGTAAAACCGGCGCAGGCCTGTCGCAAAATGCCGATGGCCGCCCGATCAAGGGGCGACCGTGGGGCTGGTTCGTGGGCTGGGCAACACGCGGCGACCAGACTGTCGCCTTCGCCAGATTGACCCATGACAGCACGCGCCCGGCAAAATCGCCCGGTTTTGATGCGCGCGATGCTTTCATGGCCGAATATTTTGCAACAGACAGTGCCTTTTGACCGGGTAAATCCTTCTGTATCTTGCCAACTTCGGATCGCGGCCTATGTTGGACCGATTGCATAAAACAGGACAGACTGCATGAGCCGGAAAAACGACAGCACCGCGGAAAGCAAACCGTTCAAGGGCATTCGCCGCCATCTACATGACGGCGAGGTGGTCATCATGGATTTGCCGATTTCTCCTGTATCGATCCTTGTCCCCGGTCTCATCAAGATCATCTGGATTGCGGTGCTGATTTACGCATCCTACCACTGGCGCGCAATTTACGATTTTCTGATGCCACAGGCCCGCGCACTTCTGACTGGGCCAGAAGCCTTTGCCGCACTTGACCGGGTCTGGGAAGAATATGAATTCGTCTTTTCGATTGCCTTGTTTGGTGTGTTCATCGCGCTGATTTCGATTATCTGGAAGCTGTTGAAACGGGCCCTTGGCGTTTCAACGCGCGCGGCGCGCGACAGCATCCTTTTGCCCCTGACCGCCATTCGCGATCTGTTTTTCTTTGAACGCGTTATCACCAACAACCGCATCGTCACGCGAAGCGGTGTGTTGCGCAAGGATCAGGATGACCGCGGATTTGAGTCGATCAAAAGCACCCAGATCAGCAAAAGCGTAATCGGCAATATCTTTGATTATGGCGATCTGCATGTTACCGACCGGCTGGGGCACAGCTTTACACTGCGTCAGGTCACGTCACCGGAAACCGTTGCCAAGGAACTTTCCGATTTCTTTGGACGCGTTCGCCCCGATAACCGGCAGGGCGAGCCGATTGACATCACGCATCGCGCCCGCGAAGAAGCGATAGAACACTCAGAAAACAAACCGCTGGCACGCCCGGAAGGCGAAGTGTTTTAACTTTACACAATCATGGAACATGACAGCACCCGACGCGTCTTAAAGTTCAGGTAAAGCCGCCCCGATGCAAATGCGGCCAGATCCGAACAAAAGACGTTTTGATGCTGCCTGCAATTGCAACCCTTCCGCTTTGGTCCATTATCGGACTGTTTTCAATCTGTGCAGTGGTGATCGGCTTCGCCGGAACTCGGTTGGCAACGGTTGCCCTCAAACTCGCCGAACGGACCGGCATGGGACAAATCATAGCCGGTGCTGTTTTTGTCGGCATGTCGACCAGCCTGCCCGGAAGTGTGCTTTCGGTAACGACGGCGTGGCAAGGACACACCGATCTTGCCATCGGCAATGCGCTGGGTGGCATTGCGGCCCAGACGACCTTTCTGGCAATCGCTGATTTTCTGTATCGCAAGGGCAATCTGGAACATGCCGCCGCCAGCGCCACGGGATTGGCGCAGGCGACCCTTCTGGTCAGTATGCTTGCCCTGCCGCTTCTGGCCTATGGCGGACCGGACTGGATGGTGTTTCACATCCACCCGGTATCGATCCTGTTGTTCATTCTGTATGGCTTTGGCCTGTCATTGCTTGCCGAAATCCGCCATCAACCGATGTGGCGACCTCGCAGGACCGACCTGACCGACGAGGACGCCAAGGAAGACGATGCAGACTACCATCCCGAAAGCACACTTCGCCTTTGGACGGAGTTTCTTAGCTTTGCCGCGATAACAGCAATCGCGGGTTACACTATTGGTGAAAGCGGACTGGCAATCGTCGAGAAAACCGGCATCAGCGAAACCGCCGTGGGTACTTTCCTGACTGCGATAGCTACATCACTTCCCGAACTTGTTTCGGCAATTGCGGCTGTCCGCATGGGTGCGGTCAATCTGGCAGTTGGAGATATCATCGGCGGCAATGCGTTTGATGTTCTGTTTCTGGCGGCATCAGACTTTGCTTATCGCGACGGATCGATTTACGCAGCCTTCAACCCGCAACATCTGTTTACCATTGCCCTTGTCATCCTGATGACCGGTATCCTTCTGTTGGGCATGCTTAACCGCGAACGCAGGGGAATTGCCAATATCGGCTGGGAAAGCGTTTCAATCCTGTGCCTTTATGGCATGTCGATATTTTATCTTTCGGGATAGGCCAACGGATAATGTCCGCAGGTTATTTTCCCTTTTGGCGCCACTCGATGATCGTCTGTAAAAACAGTTCCGTGCCCTTATCAAAAGCTGGGAGCAAATCGGCATGGTCCGCAGCAAGCCAGCTGTAAACTGAAAGGCTCATGACAGGAACAGCCTGAAATCCGTCGGGGACACCGCCGGTGACCGACAACGAATAGTTATCAAGCAGAATGGCATCCAATCGCCCGTATCGCAGCATCTTCTGCATCATTTCGGGACCGCGCGGAACATGCACGACATTGGGATAATCAGCCAAAAGTGCGTTAGACCACTTCGCCCCCAGCCAAACACCAACGGTTTCATCCTTTAAATCGTCAATTCCCGATATCTTTCCCAACGGTACAACCAGCATTCCGTCCACCAAACCAACACGTATATTTCCCCTTAGGATCGGCCGGTCAACATTTTGCTGAAATCCCTCAAGCTCGGCAAAAACACCGTCGACTTCGCCATGGGACAAAGCCTGAGCAACCCGTGCAAGAGGCATGCGCGCCGGTTTGACACATAGCCCTCCCTGTTGCATGGCAGAACGATATGGCTCGATGCCATCCCCGGTCATCCGGACTTCGGGCATGGCAATCAACAGGCACGGTTCACCGGCGCGGACTAATGTCGAAAGGCTCAGGATCGAAATCAAAACCAAAACGGTCAGGCCGAATGAACCTGTCCTGAACTTTTCGTAAAACGTCATCGCCACTTTCCCAAAGCACCCCGGGACACCAATGGCGTCCAAATCAAACAGACCGGGCACCCAATAATACGGGCCCCGGCCTGTAATCATCATACTTACTTCAAATTCAGGGCGTGGGGGAATTCTAGATTGAGAAAAAGCACAAATCGTATTGGTTTCACCGCGCAGCGATCAGATGTTCAACCAACGGCTTGCCTTCCCCCTGATGCAGTTTGTTGACCTGTTCCTGAAGGACGCGATCAGTACCGGTTACCCGTTTGTGATGGCGAAGATGCTCGATCCATGAGCCTTCCGACCAGACCTCGGTAAACAGATCAGCCTGATTGCTGTCCTGATACAGGTTCCAGTGATAGGCACCATGACGCAGACGCGCCTTGCGCATGGCTTTCATCAGGTCACTAAAAATCCCGCGGTCCGTATCGGCAATGCGATAGGAAATGCGGATCATGACAGGACCGCGATCATGCCCGACATCCTCACCGATTATTGGCTCGGGCCAATGCATGGACGGCGCAAGATCAAGGTCTGCCCCCTGATTAAGGGCGAATCGCATGGTGACAAACATCATGACAATCGCCCCGGCCGCTGCACACAGCAAAGCCGTTTCAATCGAAAACTGTTCGGCAACCCAGCCCCAAAGAATACTGCCCCCCGACATCGCCCCGAAAAACAGTGTCAGAAAGACGGACAGGCCGCGTGCCCGAACCCAATCGGGCAATGCCGTTTGTGCAGAAACGTTGAAGGATGACAGAACCGCAATCCACGATGCCCCGGCAACAAAGGACGCAATCACGGCAACAACCGGTTGCTGGATCAGGGCAAAGACAACAAGAACCAATGCTGTGCCAATCGTTCCGACCATCACGGTTTTATCCGCGCCCAGACGGCCCTTGATCCTTGGCAACACAACAGCGCCGATAACCGCCCCAGTTCCGACACTGGCAAGCAAAATACCATAAAGCTGCGGGCCGCCTGCCAGTACCTCGCGCGCGATCAGTGGCAACATCGCCCAATAGGCACTGGCAAAGGCAAAGAACGCCACCGCCCGTACCAGCGTTGCAATTACCGGTGGGCTGTTGAACACATAACGAAGCCCGGCACGCATGGCCCCAAAGACCTTTTCGCGCGGCATGATCTGTTCGGTCTTTGTCGGTTTCCAGAAGAACAGAACAACCAGAATACCGACGAAACTGATCGCGTTAAGTGCAAAGGGCGCGACCAGCCCGACAGCAACAATCAGGAACCCGGCCAATGCCGGACCAATTGCGCGACTGACATTGATCCCCATCGAGTTGAGAGCAATCGCCGGTGCCAGACGGGACTTATCAACCAGAGACGGGACAATAGCCTGCCATGCGGGTGCCATCAGTGCCGCGCATGTCCCCATCATGAAGGTAAAGGCGATCAGGATCGACGGCGTTACCTGCTGGAGGTAAACAAGTGCCGACAAAGCTGCTGCCAGCCCTGCCATTACCAGATTGACGGCAAGCAGCAATTTGCGACGATCCATCAGATCCGCGACCGCCCCGGCAAAGATGGCAAACAGGAACACCGGCAGCGTAGTTGCGGCCTGTACTAGTGCCACGGACAATGGCGATGGCGAAAGTTCGGTCATCAGCCAACCGGCACCAACGTCATGCATCCATGTGCCAATATTGGAAACAACTGTTGCAACCCATAGGAAGGCAAAAGCACGATGGCGGAAAGGCGACCATGGGCCTGCTACGATTTTGGTCGCGGTCGCGTTTTCTGAATTTTGTGTGTTCATCTTATCCGTTCCCTATTGCCCAGCCAGAATGTGATCGGTGATCACAAATCCCGCCGTCATCGCCACAACCAAAAGTGCCCCGACAATTTTGGGGGGTGCTGGCAGCGGCAGATCAAGCCATCGACATCCGCCGCCAATCGCAAGCCCCAATCCAATACCCGTCAAAAGCTGTATCATGATCCTATTCTCCTGCTTTTGGAGTATGACCGGTCGGCCCGGCGCAATTTTTGCGGTTGTCACAGCGCCGATGCGGAAACCACCGATCCACCGCCAGATAGCCGATCGTCATGGCAAGCACCAGAAGGGCCCCTGTCATAGCCGGTGGTGCTGGAACCGGGATATGGATCACCCGGCACCCGATACCGATCAGGATTGCCAGTAAAAGTCCAAATACGATTTTCATGATTTTCAATCCGCTTCGGCATCCGTCCATCAACGGCTCTGCCGGTGGGAACCGGGCGAGTTATATTGTCCCGCCCGGTTCATGACGGCACTAGACTGCAAAGCAAGAGCAGCCAAGTGCTCCCCAGAACGATTTCGCGTCCGCGACAGGTACAGGATTATTCCAGGCAATCCCGTGATCATGTCCATGGACACCGCAGCCATGATTACAAGCGTCATGACATGCGCGCTCCTCGTGACGAGCATGGAATTCCGGGCGCTGACCGGGGCTTTCGTGATGCAAAACCGGGCTCCAGGAAGGAGATGCTGGTGGTATTTCCGGCGACAGGGACTGATAACCGTCTTCGCCATAGACTACGTCACCGCCCACCATGGTCAGGACCGAATTGATCCGGCGAATTTCTTCGGGCGGAACGCTCAGATAGTCAGCGGACAGGATTGCCAGATCGGCATATTGTCCGGGTGCAAGCGTTCCTTTGACATCCGCCTCGCCCGAGAACCATGCCGACCCCTTTGTCCACAGCATAAGTGCGGTTTCACGATCAAGGACATTGTCGTTGTCGTAAAGCGACATACCGCCAACCGTCTTGCCGGTGGTCAGCCAGTAAAGCCCGACCCAGGGATCATAGGATGCAACACGGGTCGCATCCGTTCCCGCCCCGACCGGAAGACCATATTCCAGCATTTTGCTGACCGGCGGGGTCGCCATGGCGGCATCCTTGCCGTAACGGTCGATGAAATATTCGCCCTGGAATGCCATGCGATGCTGGATCGCAATCCCCCCGCCCAGTGCCTTGATTCGTTCAATATTGCGTTCGGAAACGGTTTCGGCATGATCGATGATGAAGCGTGTCTTGAACGGCTGCTTGCCATTCACCCGTTCGAATACCCCAAGGAAACGGTCGATGGTTTCGTCATAGGTCGCATGAATACGGAACGGCCATTCCCGTTCGGCCAGCAATTCGACGATGGGTTCCAGTTCGCTTTCCATGACCGGCGCCAGATCGGGGCGCGGTTCAAGGAAGTTTTCAAAATCTGCTGCCGACCAGGCAAGGTTTTCACCGGCGCCGTTCATCCGCAACATATCATCGCCAGCACCCGGTTCGGTCATTCCGACCCAGCGTTCATAATCGCTAAGCTCGTTCCCGGCGTTTTGCGCAAACAGGTTATAGGCGATGCGGACGGTCATCTGCCCGTCATCATGCAGACGGCGAATGACATCGTAGTCTTCGGGATAATTCTGTCCGCCGCCGCCCGCATCAATGACGCTGGTGATGCCAAGCCGGTTCATTTCACGCATATAGTGACGGGTGGAATTGATCTGATCGTCGATCGGCAGCTTCGGTCCCTTGGCCAGCGTGGAGTAAAGGATCAGCGCGGATGGCTTGGCGACCAGGAGTCCGGTCGGATTGCCCTTGGCATCCTTTTCAATCACGCCACCGGGCGGGTTTGGCGTGTTCTTATCAAAACCAAGAACCTTGATGGCGGCCTGATTAAGCAGGGCCTGCCCATAAAGGTGCAGGATGAAAACCGGCGTATCTGGTGCGGCAGCATTGATTTCATCAAGGGTTGGCATCCGGCGTTCGGCAAACTGGAATTCCGACCAGCCGCCAACAACACGCACCCATTGCGGGGCTGGCGTGACAGCCGCCTGCGTTTTAAGCATGCGTAGCGCGTCAGCAACGGACGGCACGTTTTCCCAGCGCAATTCCATGTTGAAGTTAAGACCACCGCGAATAAGGTGGGTATGGCTGTCATTCAGCCCCGGAATGATGCGACGGCCGCCGCCATTGATCATTTTGGTTTTGCGATCGGCCAGTTTGCGTATCCCGGCTTCGTCACCGACCGCAAGAACCTTGCCATCGGCAATCGCGATGGCTTCTGCTTCCGGAGTCTTTGGGTCGAGTGTCGTGACCTTGGCGTTGTAAATGATGGTGTCGGCGGTGTCTTTCATTTGCTGGCTCCTGATCCCTGTAATCGGCAAAGTCGACAAGGCGGCCGTGGCGGCAACACCTTTCACGAAAGTCCGGCGTTTCATTGATTTGATCCCTGCAAAAAAGGCAGCCTGAGACAAGCGATTGACCGGTCCACTGCCAAAAAGAAAAGGCACGACGGAGATCCCCTTTCCGTCGTGCCCTCACATCAGGAAGCAGCCTGCGGTGCGAGGCGCGGACCGTGTTCGACACGTTCCGGTGCCTTGTGAACCATGGTGTAGGCATAATCGACGCCCATGCCATATGCGCCGGAATGTTCTTTCACGAGTGCCATTACATCGTTGTAGGTTTCACGGTGTGCCCAGTCGCGCTGCCATTCCAGCAGAACCTGCTGCCAGGTGACCGGTACGACACCGGCCTGCACCATACGATCCATCGCATAATTATGCGCATCGACCGACGTACCGCCGGATGCATCGGCGACCATATAGATTTCATAACCGCCTTCAAGCATTGCACAGAACGCGAAGGAGTTGTTACAGACTTCGGTCCACAGGCCGGAAACGATCACTTTTTTGCGGCCGTTTGCAGCCAGTGCATCGCGTACTTTCTGATCGTCCCAGGAATTCATTGAGGTACGTTCAAGAAGCGGATTTTCAGGAAATACTGCCAGAAGTTCCGGATAGGTATGGCCCGAAAAGCTCTCTGTTTCGACGGTCGTGATCGTGGTCGGGATGTTGAAAATCTTGGCAGCCTTCGCCAGACCAACGGTGTTGTTTTTCAGAACCTGGCGGTCAATCGACTGAACGCCGAATGCCATTTGCGGCTGATGATCGATGAAGATGATCTGCGAATTTTTCGGGGTAAGAAGTTCGAGCTGCGACATGATAATTCTCCTGTGAATGACGTAAGTCTTGTCTGTTGATCCCCACCCGTTTTCATCTGTGCTCGGGTGATGAGGAGATAATGACATCTTTCAAAAATGGAACAATTCTGCTATTTTGAGACAAATTATCCCAAATTTGAGACAAATTAACGATGGATCGTTTTGCTGAACTGCGCGCTTTTGTCGCAGTGGTTGAGAATTCCGGCTTTACCGCAGCGGCACGGGCATCACGCCTGCCCCGGTCTACGGTAAGCCGATTGGTCATGGGTCTTGAAGAAAGGTTGAATACACAGCTTCTTCAGCGATCGACGCGAAGCGTTGCAACCACCAGTACGGGGCAGGTTTATTATGAACGTGCCCGGCAGGTACTTGATGATCTTGACGAGATTGACCTTGCCGTTACGACAACGTCTTCGACACCGTCAGGACATTTGCGCATTAGTGCGCCCCTGCCCTTTCAGGGTATCAACTTCGCCCAAACCGTGGCGAATTTTGTAAAAGTCTATCCGGATATGACGGTTTCAATGGATTTGGAAACCCGACTGGTCGACCCGGTATCGGAAGGCTATGACCTGATCGTGCGAATCGCCCGCCCGGATGAAGAAACCAATCTTGTTGATCACCGCATTGCGACGCTGAAATATGTCACCTGTGCGGCGCCGATGTATGTTCGAAAATACGGAATGCCACAAACGCCAGCCGATCTGCGCAATCACAAGCTGATTGTCTACGCAAACCGCAATCGCATGCGGAACTGGGTCTATCAGACAGCCAATGGCCGGGTCGAAATCAAAGCAGAATCTGCGATGAAGACCAACAATATGGAAGCATTGATGGTCTGGGTCGAAAACGGTCTGGGCATATCCGTGCTTCCGGAATATGCCCTTCGCGAGGCTTTCAAATACAAAAGATTGGTCAAGCTGCTTGAGGATTACGAACTGCCGAAGCTTTGCCTGCAGGTCATCTATCCCCCTACCCGGCACCTTTCATCAAAAGTACGCCTGTTCACCGATATGGTCGCCGAGGAATACTCAGCTGTTCACTTCTGAGACCAAAAGACTGTGTAAACAAGCCAACGGAATATCGATTACAGGACTTCCTTGACCTTGGTCGCAAGATCCTTGAGCGAAAAGGGTTTGGGTAGGAAGTGAACACCGTTTTCTTCGTCAAGTTCGTCACGATAGGTATCTTCGGCATAGCCCGAAATAAAGATGACCCGCAAATCCGGACGCTTTTCGCGCAGCATCCGGATCAATGTCGGGCCATCGATCCCCGGCATCACCACATCGGAAATGACCAGATCAATGGTCTTGTCGGTTTTGGCCAGAACCTCAAGCGCGTTATCGCCATTATTAGCTTCAAGCACGTCATAGCCTTTGCCGCGAAGCGCACGCGCACCGAATGTCCGCACCGCGTCCTCGTCTTCGACCAGAAGAATCGCGCCGGTACCGGTCAGATCGCGTGAGGGGGCTTCTTCGGCCACCGCACGGGTTTCGGCCAGTTCTTCCTCCGTCGCTTCGTAACGCGGCAGATAGATCGTAAAGGTCGTGCCAACACCGGGTTCCGACTGGACGGCCACGAAACCACCGGTCTGTTTGACGATCCCGTAAACGGTCGAAAGACCAAGCCCCGTTCCTTCGCCGCGCTGTTTGGTCGAGAAGAAGGGTTCGAAAATACGCGTCAGGTTATCCTTGGGAATACCGATTCCAGTATCGGAAACCTCGATCCGGATGTAATCCCCCGGCGGGATCAGTTCGGTGCCGGTATTACGCGCCTCGTCGACAATCTCGGTACCGGTCTGAACCGTCAATGTCCCGCCATTGGCAGCCATGGCATCGCGCGCATTGACAACAAGGTTGATAATCACCTGGTCAAGCTGCCCCGGGTCAACCTTTACCAACCCGATATCGCGCCCGTGACTGACCTTCAGATCAATCTTTTCACCGATCAGGCGGCGCAACAGGTTCGACATTTCTGCCAGCGCATCGGTAATATTGATGATTTTCGGCTGCAATGTCTGACGGCGCGAAAACGCCAAAAGCTGCCGGACGAGATTGGCAGCACGATTGGCATTCTGTTTGATCTGCATGATGTCGGCGAAGCTTGGGTCACCTGGCCCGTGCCGCGACAGCAACAGATCGCAGAAACCGATCATCGCAGTCAGCAGATTATTGAAATCATGCGCAACCCCGCCCGCAAGCTGGCCGACGGCCTGCATTTTCTGCGACTGGGCAAATTGTTCCTCAAGGTTCTTTTGTTCGGTCGTATCAAGGAAGTTCAGCAGAAGCGCACCTGCTTCGCCCGAGCGTCCGGCCACACGCTGCAGGTAAATCTGTGCGGCCACCCCACGCGAACCCTGCAGACGTGCTTCGATCTGACCGCCCTTGCCCATACCCATGACGGCCTTGGACAGATAACGGGCGACCTCGTCACGATCCTCGGGAACGATCAGTTCAAGAATGGATCGACCGATCACCCGTTCATGACGCTGCCCCGCCGTCTCGATAAAGGCGCGGTTGGCGTCGGTGACGGTACCGGACATATCGGCCAGAACAATCGAAAGCGGGCTGTCATCAAAGAACCAGCGCACCCGCCGTTCAGTTTCCGCAAGCGCATGTTCCCATTCATGAGCCGGCATCGGATCAGGGAAGACCACCGCCTGACTTCGGATCGGGCCGGTGCCAGATGCATTGATCGAATGGGTGACAAAGCATTTGATGGGCTCGCCGCCCTTGACCTTGAGCTTTACCTCGCCATTCATGCCATCGCCGACAATAAGATCAGCCAGTTCCAGCGTGCCGCTGGCAAAATCTTCGGGTTCACCGCCAAGCCAGCTTGCCAGACGCCGGTTCAGGTAAAGAATGCGCCCTTCTTCATCCAGACCGCAGACACCGACAGGCAGACGTTCAATCATCTGGTCGGCCTGTTCGCTTCCGGCACCATCAGCCATTCTCGAGGCCACTCCGCCGACGGTCATTTCATCATCCGAACCGGTAACAAACGCACCAAAAGCAGCAGACTGTTCTGCAATAACAAGTGAACGACCCGGTTCTGGCATGGTAGAGGGATCAATACCGTCAACAGTCCAAAGCATCTGACCCGCACGGGCATTTGCCGCCGTTACTGAAATGCGAAGACAGGCCGTTCCGGCTTCGTAGGTTTCTTCAGCAATGTCTTCTGACGATGCGTCGTCGTTACCGGTATCATTCCCGATTGCGTCACTGTCCGCAGGCTCGGCAGGAGCCGCAAGGGCCAGTTGCTCGGGCTTTTTGGACTGGGAAAAATCGACATAAATCTCGCCGGCCTCGCCGCGCATTGCACGCGTACGCAAATCGGCCAGTTCGGAACTGCCGACATCCAGATAGCTCAGGCGTGCCTCAAGTGCGGCAAGCATGTCTTCGCCCGGTTCGATACCGAGTTTGCGGGGAAAGGCAGGATTGGCATAAAGCGTGCGGCCATAGGCATCGATCAGAGCAACACCAATATCGGAATGCGCCAGACCATTCAGTAATGGTGCCAGATCACGATCACCGGCTGATCGCCAGCGTGCAGACAGTGACAGGGCGGCCACCGCAACGATCGCCACCCCCGTTACCATGGACCCGATGATCCACATGATACGCACATCAAGGCCAGCCTTTGCCATGACCTGCAACAGGACATAAACAAAAGCGACAAATGCGACACTTACAGCAAGGATAATTCCCCGAAACAGCACGCGACCGCCTTTAACGCCAATAACTTACAATATTGCTCTATACTTTTAGCTGCTATTGGGCTGACTGGCTACCGGCAAGTTTTACATTAGTCGGAAGACATAATGTACTCTGCCCGGACCTCAGACCTAGCGCATGATCGCAGCAGCAATTTCCTGCCCCAAATCGGCAATCGCAGCATTGCGTTCATCCATTGATGCAGATGTTTGGGTTATATAGATCGCAACAATCACCGGCTTTTGTTCCGGCGGCCAGATCACTGCCACAATCGCACGCGATCCAAACCCGCCTGCCCCCGTTCGGTCCGCAATCTTCCAGTCGTCGGGCAAACCAGCCCGCAGCAACGGACCACCGACCTGATTACCCGTTAGCCAGTCTTCAAGAAGCTGGCGGGAATCTGCGGACAGGGCATCGCCAAGCAATAGATAGGCAAGCGAAGCGCGCATGGCATCGGGTGTTGTGGTATCGCGCGGATCGCCCGGTTTTGCGGTATTCAGATCGGGTTCGATCCGGTCAAGTCGGGTCACATCATCACCAATATCCCGCAAATAGGCAGTCAGTTCATCCGGCCCGCCCAAAGTATCAAGGATAAGGTTGGCGGCTGTGTTGTCGCTCAGATGCAGGGTGGCTTCGCACAATTCCCCGATCGTCATCCCGCCATTAACGTGCTTTTCGGTTGTCGGTGAATAAGTCACCAGATCTTCGACGCCGTAGATAATCCGGCGATCAAGCGTTTCTGTTCCAAGGTCGACCTTGTGGAGTATCGCCGCACAGGCAAGAAGTTTGAACGTGCTTGTCAGCGGGAAACGTTCATCTGCACGATATTGCCATTCCCGGCCGTTTTCTACATTCAGAATACTTACGCCAACCCTCGCATCAAGCCGGGTTTCAACCGCGTGAATGGCATCCGTCAGGCGATCATTAGCCGATGCAGCCATCGGCATCCCGAACGGCACCAGCAACGATAGAACAGTAGCAGATACCAGAACGGCTTTTTTAAACGCAGACATATTTTGCAGACTTCCCGGAAACAAAAACAAACAGATAACGAGGCAGGCTGCTTGTTACCGGGATTAACGGCCGAATTTTGGCGCAATAATGTCGAAAGGTCGAACTTGCGAGTGGCCATCTGGGCCTGCACTCAACCCAGCTTCTTGCCGCGCTGGCGGAAAACGAACGAGATGATTTCGGCAACCGCCTTGTAATGTTCGGGCGGGATTTCCTGATCGACTTCCACTGTTGCAAACAGGGCACGCGCAACTGGTGGATTTTCCATAATGGTGACGTTGTTTTCTTCGGCTACTTCACGGATTTTAAGCGCGATATTGTCCTGCCCCTTGGCAACGCACATCGGGGCTTCCATTACACCGACATCATATTTCAGCGCCACCGCATAGTGCGTCGGGTTGGTGATCACGACGTCGGCACTGGGCACATTTTGCATCATGCGCTGCTGGGCGCGCTGCATCCTGATCTGGCGGACCTTGGCCTTGATTTCCGGGCTGCCCTCGGTCTGTTTGTATTCGTCCTTGATCTCCTGCTTGGACATTTTCATCTGCTTGGTGAATTCATAGCGCTGATAGGCAAAATCGAGCCCTGCAATCACGGCTGTCAGCGAAATGGCTGCGATCATCAGAATAATGATCATATCGTAAAGCCGTTCGAGCATCAGCTCGATCGGAATCTGCGGATAAAGTTCGACATCCATCAGCTCGGGAACGATGACGAACCCCAATACCGCCCCGACCAGAACAATTTTGAAAACGTTTTTGACAAACTCGACCATGTTCTTCATAGAGAACAGGTTTTTTAAGCCGTTCAGGGGATTGAGTTTATCAGGCTTTGGCGAAATACGTTCGACCGCCACGACAATACCGTTCTGCATCAGATGCCCGGCGGCCGCAAAAAACATCAGAAGCACAAACGGAATGCCCAGCACATAAAGCATACCAAGCATCACATCCTGCATCAGCTTGGGTAACCCTGCGCGACTGACGTCATACATATGTGGATGTTCGATAAATCCCAAGGACAGGTCACGAACAGATCGCGCCATATCGGGCGCCATCATGACCACCACCAGACCACCACCAAACAACAGCATGAAGCTGCCGACTTCCTTGGAAACCGGCACCTGTCCCTTCTTTCGGGCATCTTCAAGCTTTTTGCCTGTGGGGTCTTCTGTCTTTTGACTGTCGTCTTCTTCTGACATTTCCACACCATGTCAGGGCGGCCCGACACCATTGCCGGAACAGGCCCGATACGCGTCTAGGGATTGACGAAACTTTCCAAACCGGTTTCGTAATATTCCAAAAATACCATCATCATGGTTGGCAATGCCAGTGCCAGCAGAATAAAAGCCAATCCGATCTGGATCGGCATCGCCACAAAGAATACCGGTAACTGAGGCATCAGCTTATTCAACAGTCCCAAGGCCACCTGCAACACAATCGCTACAATCAGAAACGGCGCGGAGATTTTCATCGCGATGACGAAGCTTTCATTGATCGCACGCGCAAAAAATTCGCTCATATCGGCAACCGGTAAAACGCCACCCGGCGGAAACAGGGAATAGCTTTCAAATACGGCCTGTATCATCAGATGATCGAGCCCGGTGGCGAAAATCAGCACCATACCGATTTGCGTAATGAAATTACCCGTTACCGCACTTTGTGCCCCGGACAAGGCATCACCGCTAAAGGCGTTTGCCATCGACGAACTATAGGCAATGATTGATCCTGCGGTCTGCAAGCCAGCCATCATGACCTGGGCAAACAGGCCAAAAAACGCCCCGACGGTTAACTCGTAAGCCAAATGCACAAAAAGCGTCGGAGCATCTGCGGGTTGTGCGGGGATAAGAGGCCCAGCCAGAGGCGAAATCACCACAGCAACCCAAAAGGCAAAAATCAGCCGCGCGCGCGCCGGAACAACCCGTGCCCCGATGCCCGGCATAAAGGCGAACGCCGCCCCGACCCTGGCGAAACTCATCAGGACCACATAGACATTAAGTGTCAGAAGACCTTCGAGATCCATCTTCTTTCAGGATGTCCTGTGTTGGGTTCGTAAAACTAATTCGGAAGCCCGATAAAGTGATCCACCATGCGCCCCATGAATTCCGTCAGCTCTGTCATCATGAACGGCAGCAAGACGAGCAACGCAACAAAGATCACCAGAATCTTGGGGACGAAAGTCAGGGTCATTTCCTGAATCTGTGTAAGCGCCTGAAACAAGGCAATGATCAGGCCAACCCCCAATGCAATAAGCATCAAAGGCCCGGTAACCTTTATCAACGTCCATACGGCATCATAGGCCACGTCCATGATTTCCGCTTGATCCATCTGGTCTTCTTGCCTCGTCTTCCGTCACGTTACATCATTCATACAGGATAAGACCGATGATGGGCCATGATTTCCTGCAATTTCAATTCGGTCGCCGCAAAAACAAAAAACCGCACGAATATCGTGCGGCTTGTCCAAAACATCCATCTGACAATTCAATCAACCGTCAGATCGGCATGCTCAATACACTCTGATAGGCTTCAACGGCCTTGTCACGAACACTAACCACAGTACGAAGCGTGACTTCGGCAGCCGAAACAGCGGTCACCACTTCATGTAGTTCTGCGTCACCAACGATGGCCTTCTGGGTCATCTGTTCGCTGTTCACCATGGTTGCACGGGCATCAATTGCCGCCCCCTTCACCATGTCGGCAAAACTTTCCCCCGGGTTGACGGTCTGACCGTTACCGCCAACACGCTCGGCCACGCTCGCGGTTTTACCGCTTGCAGCGTTACGGTAGGCAGAAATGGCATCGTTGAAACTGGCAACCATCGGTTCGTATCCTTAAAGCGGCGTTCGCAGACCTGATATTTTGTGACTTACTGCAGAATATCAAGGGTCTTGAGCAGCATGCTGCGCGAAGACTGTATCACATTGAGGTTGGCTTCATAACTTCTCTGTGCTTCGCGCAAATCCATCATTTCGACCAGCGTTTCAACATTCGGGGTCTGAACATAACCCTGATCATTGGCGGCCGGATGGCTCGGTTCGTATTTCATACCAAAATCGGACTTGTCCGTCATGACTTTATTGACCTTGACCAGCTCGACGCCGATTTCGCGATCCATCACATTCTTGAAAGTCAGCAGCTTGCGGCGATACGGGTCCTGCCCCTGTGCGGTCGGAAGGCTGTCTGCGTTGGCAACGTTTTCAGCCGCGATACGAAGTCGGGTACCCTGTGCGCGCATGCCGGCAGCGGAAATTTTAAAAGCTTTGTAAAGTTCCATGATCGCTTATTCCTTCAACGCTGCTTATGCGCGGCCCAAAGCCGAAATCATCATTGACTTATGCTTGGCATAAAGTCGGGTCATGGTCTGATAATCGACCTGGTTTTCGTTCATCTTGACCATCTGCTCTTCAAGGATGACTGCGTTTTTGCCGGGCGCGACCTCATAGTTCTTGCGCACTTCCTCGTCCTTGAAGTTCTGCGGTTTGTGCAGGCCCTGGCTGTGACCCGGCGCAGTCGCCTGCATCGCCAGAATGAACTGGCGGTCGCGACCGATGGTCTTCGGGTCGAATTCTTTAAGGTCGTTGGCGCGGTAATTCGGCGTATCGGAGTTGGCAATATTCTGCGCGATGACTTCCTGACGCTGCGTCAGCCAGTCCATCTTTTCTTTCAGATTGGCGAACATGCCAAGTTTGCCGATATCCATTGCCTGCTCCTGTTATCGCTCCCCCAGTATTGGGCGGGCCGGTAAAGTCGAAGTTAACGCCGTGCCCGGATCGGGCCCCGGATCTTGCGAAAGGTGATTTTTGCCGCCCGGCTCGATCCTGAAAACTACTTTGCATGAGGCGTGCCAAAAGCCGGAAAAGCGTTAAATTACAATGCCGGGCCGGGTTACTATCGGTGGCACTGGACCGCGACGGACAAAGCGGGCATATTGTGTCGCGTCTGGCGAATTTCTTTCGCCATCTATCGAAACCGGGACATTTCATGCTCTATCTCACACGAAAAGTTGGCGACTCCGTTGTTATTGACGACAACATCGAAGTTACCGTCGTTGAGGTTCGCGGCAAAACCGTGAAGCTGGGCTTCACCTTTCCCGAAGATGTGCAGGTCCTGCGGCGCGAACTTTATGATCGCATTCAGGAAGAAAACCGTTCGGCTGCGGCCAGTGCGGATCTTGTGCGTCAGTTGGGGCAGGTGGCCAATGCGGTTGCCGACAATATGAAAAACAGTCCTGACGCCGACAAAGACGACGGTAAAGACTGATTTTCCGGTCGCGCAATCACCG
Organism: Thalassospira sp. MIT1004; assembly: GCF_001858545.1. Classification (NCBI taxonomy): domain Bacteria; kingdom Pseudomonadati; phylum Pseudomonadota; class Alphaproteobacteria; order Rhodospirillales; family Thalassospiraceae; genus Thalassospira; species Thalassospira sp. MIT1004. The sequence goes on from NZ_MCAO01000045.1 coordinate 185,241, forward strand.
GCATGGGCCGGGGATGCAAGACTACCGACATACGACAGGCAATCTCGTCATCCTCCTGGCAGGTAGCCGGGATATTGACCCCATCTGTCGGATTTGCCTATGCCGTCCCCTACCTGCTCCGTTACAGCATCATCAACATTCTGACCGGTTGCATATGACGGCAACGATTTGTTGACCATCTTCTGGCTATGGTCGAGGCTTGTGAAGGGCGATAGAGCCGCGCAAAATGCGGGAACTTGACGAGATGGGCAAGAATGACCGGTAACCGACCCAAGGTCGACATCACCGATCCGCGCGAAATCCGCACGGAAAATCTTGCCGCGCCCGGTTCCAACGACCAAAAAGCCGTGGCGCTAAGCTATGCCCATGGCCGGGATAACGCGCCGATATTAAGTGCGAAGGGCGAAGGCAGTGTTGCGGAACAGATATTGCAACTCGCTTTTGCCAACGGGATCAAAGTCCGCAAAGACAGCGATCTTGCAGAAATTCTGATGGCTGTGGACGTCGATAGCGAGATACCGCTCGAAGCGTTCGCTGCCGTCGCCGAGATTCTGAACTATATATACCGTATCAACCGGATTTACGGTGATCCGGCGAAGAAACGACCGACAACGTCGAATATCGACCAAGTGTCGGCAAACAGTTTTGCAGATCGCAACCGGGAAGATCCAAATGAGCCCTGAACAATTCAAACCCGATCAGTTCAAAAAAGATCTCAAGCGTGTTTTGTCCCTGATCACGGCCAGTCAGCGATTTGTCGATGACGGCAAAGTGGTCGAGCTGAACACACTGGAAACCAAAATTTCCGATCTGTGTGTGCAGGCACGTGCCATGAATAGTGAACAGCGCCGCGAGATCGCACCACTTCTGGCGGCTCTGACCGACGATCTGGCACGTCTCGAAACCACGATGCACAAGGAATATTCCGAACTGCAACGCCAGTTGCGCGGCCTTAGCAATAACGCACAGGCAACCAATGCCTATGCGCATGCAGCCCGGACCACCCGCTGAGCAAAGCTAAACAAAATGTTTTGCGATGCGGTGCCAGATCGCAAAGCGCCCGATGGTTACTTGCCTGCATGGCCTGTGCACGGTAAACAGAAAAGGTTCGGGATTGTAGAACCGGACAATGCAACAGGTCCGTCGCGGGGAAGGTAACCTGATGGAATTTAGCGCTTATTTCCGATTTGTGGCTGCTCTGGTTTTTGTGCTGGGCATGATCGGGGTTTTGGCGCTGGTGGCACGGCGTTTTATCCCCGGTGCGCGCAACATCAACCGCCGCAGCAAGGAGCGCCGACTTTCCATCGTGGAAGTCGTTCCTGTTGATACAAAAAGACGTCTGGTTCTTTTTAAACGCGACGACACGGAACATCTGGTCCTGCTGGGGCCGTCCGGCGATTGCGTGATCGAACGCAATATCGGCACCCATTTTTCCGAAGTTCTCAGCGACGATATCCGCATTCACAGTGACGACGGCCTGCCGGATGCATCACCAATCGATACCCCGCCGACAAAGACCAACGGGAAACAACCCGCATGACCATCGCGCCCATTTCGCATTCCCGACAGGATCAAACCAAACAGAAGCATCAAGCGCGTAACGGTTACGTGCCGCGCTGGCTGGTTCTGATCGCGATCTGGTCGCTGGTGCCATTGATTGCCATCGGATTTGGTGGTGATACCGTTCACGCGCAGACATTCAATTTCGACCTTGGGGATGGTCCGGGTGTAACGTCGTCTGGCCGGATGATCCAGCTTATCGGTCTGCTCACGGTGCTTAGCCTTGCACCCGCTATCCTGATGATGGTGACATCCTTTACCCGGATCGTGGTGGTTCTCAGCCTGCTGCGTACTGCCCTTGGCATTCAGCAATCGCCGCCCAATCAGGTCATGGTGAGTCTGGCGCTGTTTCTGACGTTATTCATCATGATGCCAACGATGGAGCGGGTCTGGGACGAAGGCCTGCAACCGATGATCAACGGCGATATCGACGAATTTGAAGGCATGGAAAGATCGGTGCGACCGGTTCATGACTTCATGATGACGCAGGTCCGCGACCGCGACCTTGAACTGTTCGTCAATCTTGCAAATGTCGAAGTCACCGCACCAGAAACCATTCCGTTGCGGGCTCTGATCCCGGCTTTCATGATCAGTGAACTGCGCCGTGCGTTTGAAATCGGCTTCCTGCTGTTTATCCCGTTCCTGATCATCGACATGGTGGTTGCCAGTATCCTGATGTCGATGGGTATGATGATGCTGCCGCCGGTCATCATCTCGTTACCCTTCAAGCTGATATTCTTTGTGATGGTCGATGGATGGTATCTGATATCGGGGTCACTGGTCGAAAGTTTCGGCGGGTAGCCAGCATTTACGAGAACAACAAAATAAAAGCCGCCTTGCAGAAGCAGGCGGCTTTTTGATTATGACTTGGACCTGCGTCAGGCAGAGCGCTTACCCGTCTTGAAAACGTTCTTTTCAAGTGGCTTCAGACCAAAGCTGCCACGGCGCGGTGCAGGGTTATCCGCAACGTAGCGGTCCGCCTGCTGGCGTTCACGCTCATTCATGCGCGCACGCACCGCTTCCATTTCACGGTAAGCCTGGCTTCCTGCCGAGGGTGCTGACATCCGCAGCCAGTAATAAGCCATGATGTTGTCCTGATCGACACCGCTACCAATCGCATAAAGCCGCCCCAAGGCCGCCTGCCCGTTAGCCGAGCCTTTACGTGCGGCCCGCTCATACCAGCTTGCCGAACGGGCCATATCAACCGGCACACCAAGACCATGTTCATACATCACACCGATCAGGTGATAACCGCCCGGGTGGCTAAGTTCAGCAAGGTCCATGGCAAGATCAAGTGCCGCGGCATAATCCGGCTCACGATGGGCGACGCCAAAGATCAATATCTGCGTCATCTGGTATTTGGCAGAAATATCGCCCTGATCACACGCGTTCATCAACATGGTCCAGCCACGATTAAACAGCTTTAGATCCGACGAATGACAGAAATACATGGCGAGATTGGCCTGGGCATAGGTATCGCCCTCATTCGCGGCCATTTCAAACCAGCTGATGCTTTCGGCAATATTGCGCTCCGCACCCAGCCCAACGCCAAGCGCATAACCAAGTGCTGATGCCGCCTCCACGCTGCCGGCACGTGCCGCGCGCAGGTTATATTCAAACGATTTCGACGGATCGCGTTTTACCCCGCGCCCTTCAAGATAGAGATAGGCCAGAACACTGGCCGCGGAGGGATCATTCTGCTCGCTCGCGCGGTAGAGATATTCAACCGCCATCTCGTCACTCTGATCAACCCCCCATCCATTGAGGTAGCAGACCCCAAGGTTATAAAGGGCAGCGATCGAACCGTTTTCCGAAGCCTGTTCAAACCACTCGGCAGCTGTTTCCGGGTTTTCAGGAACCCCAAGCCCCTTGGCATAAAGATAACCAAGATTGTTGGCCGAAATACCTTCACCACCCAGTGCCTCTTCGCGGAACCAGTATGCCGCTTCGCGGTACCACTGTTCGCCTTCACCCTGATCCTCGGCCACACCGATTCCCTTGGAACGCATGAAGCCATAGCAAATGGCAGCAAAGGCACGGCTTTGACGGTGAATCTGATCAAGAATTTTGCGGGTGGCACCCTCGTCGCGCGGCATACCAACGCCGCGAAAATGCCTCAGCGCAAGCGAAAGCTGCGCGAAAATATCACGCTCAACCTTCGCGTCATCGTAATAGACCATTTTTAAGTGCACGATCCATCACAGCACTGCTTCCACCAAATAGGACAAGACCCGGCTTCCGAACCTTACAGGCACAGAAAACCAATCAAAACATTAATATCACTATTAGTTTATAGCACTAAGCTGTGACTTTTCCAACTGATCACGATAATTGCCCAGAAATCCTTGGAAACTCTCGACTTCATCAACCTTGTTTGCCAACGTGCGATAGTCGATCAAGCCCTGAGACGGACTGGAAGTGATCAGGCTGAAGGCTTCGGCATACGGACTTTGCGCCATAACAATTCCATAGCGACGCTTCAACATATTAAGCGTGCGTTCCTGCCCCCCCATCGCCAGATTGACAGCCCAGTTCAGGACATAGCGGGCCCGTTCGTCACCAAAATTCTCAATGACATTGCCCTGATCCTCGCCCACAAGGCGCTGGAAGGTTTCGGCAGCAGAGAGATAGTCACGGGTATCCCGGTAATATTCGACACGCAAAAGCTCGGCATCCTTGGACAGATCACCTTCAAGCGATGCCATGGCTTCGGCCCCGCGGTCGGTATCGAGGAGCGCGCGTGCACGCAGGTGACGGCGCTGGGTTTCCAATTCACTGGATACCCCGGGAACGTCGCTGTTATCAAGCACGCGGATGGATTCTTCGGGCTTGTTATCAAGCAGATACACCAACGCCAGACGTGCACCGACGCGTGCCTTTTCCGTTCCTGTCAGGCGGAAATCGACCTGATGTTCCAGAAGAGTTTCGGCACGATCGAACAATTCAACGTCAACCATGCGGTCAGCCAAACGACGAATAAGCTCATCGCCCTTTTCTCCGGCCGGGGTCAGTTCGCGGAACTCGTCATACAGCGCGACAGCCTTGATAGCCGAGATGTTGTTGATCTCGTCGCCCAGGTAAATTGATTCGAACGTGTTATGCATCAGATCGGTGACTTCGGTCGCCGACGGGCTGTTGGGGAAGAAGATCGCCGCCTGACGCAGGGTATTAAGGCCTTCACGATATTGCTTGTTCTTGATCTGCAATTCGCCAAGTCTGCGCAGCAATGCCATCTCAAACCCGTCGCCACGCCATGCAAAACGCAGTTTTTCAAGCTGCTCGATCGCATCATCAAGTGTCAGCCGTTCAAGCCGCATCAAAAGCTCGGTGCGATCAAATATTGCGTGCGCCCGCGCTTTGCGATTACTGCCCTCGGCAACCTCGTCCCAGGTTGCGATAGCCTGTTCAAACTCGCCTGCTTCTTCTTCGAAAATGCCCTTCAGATACCCGACATCCTTGATCTTGCTCGGGTTGATCCCCTTGGTCACAAGCATCTTCTCGATCAGGTCCATACCCGCGTCCGGATTACCAACAATCAGGGCCTGCTCCGCGGCAAGTGGCCCCAGCCGCGACAATAATTCTGGCGGATAGTTATCAAGGATATGAACGCTTTCAAGCAGATCCCGCGCCCCGTCATTCGGACGACCACGCGCAGCAAACGTCACCGCACGCCACAACTGCATTTCGGGAATGGCACGCAGGCGCTCATCCTCCAGAAGGCGGGCCGCCTCGTCATATTCGCGATCAAGAAACTTGATTGCTGCCTTAAGTGCACGGAACTGCAGTTTCTGGGCAATCAGCGGGTCGTCGTCTTCCATTGTAGAGGCAACCGCGTCTGCTTCGGGGCCAAGCCCGTTTGCCAGGTAATATTGCGCCAGTTCAAGACGTGCCTTGTTCCGATGCTCATCACCGCTTTCGGCCAGATCGCGACGCAACTGATGAATTGCCTTGTTATAGTTATCAAGCCCACCGCGGCGCCAATCATCCAGTTCGAAAATCAGACCTTCGCGGCCATCCCCCGCACGTGCGCGCACCCCGGTTGCCGATGCCAGAAGGCGTGCCCCCTCGGGCGAGATATTCAAACCGTCGGCAGCCGTCACCACAACCGCCTTTCCATCATCCCGGTTCGTGACCTGTACACTTTCGTTAACCGGTGCGACGACAACGCCCTGCACCGACGGAAGAACTTCAAAATCCGGATACCGCAACGCTGTCTCGATGCCATACCCCATTTCCCGTGTTGGCACGACGCGAAGCGAATCACCGACTTCCGGGTCTTCAATCGGAATTGTCGGGCTGATATTGATCAACGGCACAACAAGGCGGGCGCGAGTTTGATTATCGAGCTCAATAGAAGGTCCCAGCCGTTCGATCGGCTGCATGGAGCCCTGCTGCAGGGTTACATCCCAGTCACCATTTTCTGATGGTGTGCTGTAAAGCCCCACGCCGTCAGGAATGGTCATGCGCAATACCGTCGCATAAGGACTGTCGATCTGTTCGATCACTCCGATGATCTGGGCGGCATTCTGACGTACGGCATCCAGATCAAGGTTCGCGCGAACATCAAAAACCATCCAAAGGAAGCCGGCACGCGACCATATTGCAGCCCCCCCCGGACGGTTGAACGGGAAGCCCAGTGTCAGTTTGGTTGCATCCTGGGCGACCGTCACCGCAAGATTGCCAATGCTTTCGCGCGTTGGCGCAACAGCATCTGGCGAAATCGGAATATCGGGTTGTTCCGCCAAACCACGTGCAATCGGATCATTCGCAGGGGACGACGGGCTTCCCCCCGCTGCCTCAGCAGCACCGGGCGTTTCCGCAGTTGTTTGCGACGGCACTTCTGGTGCGGCAGGCGCAGCAGGTGCGGGGCTTGGGGATGACGTGCGTCTGGCTGCCGTGGCCGGCGGCGCAGCGGCTGTCGATGCACTGGAGTCGGCAGGGTCTCCCTGGACTCCCATCAGATCAACAACAACCTTGTTGCCTGAACGGAAATGACGCAACGCGCGCGGCGGATTTGTCGCGATTTCAACAGATAAAGGATCTGTTGCACTTTGGCGCAAGGTGACACCTTCCGGCAACCGACGCGTTACACCAGTAGCATCGATGCGGGCAGGGCTGGTGAAGGCCAATATCTGATTACCCTGATCGCCATTCAACACATAATCCGTGCGGGTGGGCCAATCAAAAACCAGACGGTAGAATGTCGGGTGCCGCCCAACCCGAATTTCAAGCTCCGGCGCGGTGGCGGCAGGTGTAACAACTGCAGGTACAGACGCAGTATCCGGCCGGGTTTGCGGTGTTGGGAATGGTTCGGACGCAACTTCCCCCTGTGGGTTTGGTGCAGGACGCGGCGGCGTTGGCGCGGGTGACGCAGATTGCACAGGAGCAGGTGCGAGAGCCGGTTTATCCAGAATATCAAGGACGACATTAGTGCCGACATTGAAAACACGGGCTTCGAAATCGTCTCGTAGGACGAAGGCGACCGTACGTCCGTCCGGATCAAAAAAACCATCGCTGACATAATCGGATACGGGGCCAAGAACACCGCGCATGGAAGCAACCAGCGGCTGGTCAAAACGCACAACAAGTTGGTCACCGATGATTTCAGCGGTGTAATTGACGGGCTTGTTCCATTGCAGAACGATACGTCCATAGCCACTATGTGCGCCCGAGCGGATGATCACGGGATCTGCCGCCTGAGCGAGTGCGGGGCGCATTCCGGCAACTGGCAATACTGCCAGACTGGCTACCACAATCACGGCAGCCAGCAGGAAACGCGCTACGACCAAAAGCATTCTTACGAACCTCCGATCCCGCTTCCGCTATGGGGTTCAATAACAATATCGACCCGACGAGCCATTGTGAAACGTGTCTGCTCGTCTGCCATAACCGGAAGCTGGTCGTATCTTGATGCCGCAAATCCGTAAATATTTATGTAATCTGTATAGCCCGATCTTTTAAGTTCATTGGCAACGGCAGCAGCACGAGCAAGGGAAAGCTCCCAGTTTGAAGCATAAAGTCCGCGGCCGCTGACCGGGCGCGGGTCAGTATGCCCCTGCACACCAATCCGGTTCCCAATGTTCCCAAGTACTCCGCCAAGGACAAACAGCGCCTTGCGGGCCTGATCCGTCATCTCGGAACTGCCACTGATAAACAGGATATCCCCGGGTAACGAAATCACAAGCTTATCTGCTTCACGGCTCAGCGTGGCATCACCCAGTACATCGTTGTCATCGATGGCGTCATCGATCACAGCGCTCAGGTAATCAAGATTCATCGCGGGCTTGCGATACACACGCGGGATATTAAGCTGCGCAACGGGCTCATCGCTTTCTTCAACCGGTGACGGTTTTATTGACTGGGACAAAGAATCAACAACCTCGTCCCAACGGTCAATCTTGACCTTTGACATTGCAAACAGCATCACGAAGAACGTCAGCAGAAGCGAAATAAGATCCGCAAGGCTGAGCATCCATGGCGGCGGCCCTTTAGGGCCATCATCGCGCTTTGGTTCATCCATCAGCCGTTCCCCCCGGATTGCGGAGCCAAGGGAATCGGTGCGTTTATCCCTGGCTGGCCTGCGCCAGGCAATGGAATAAGCATTTTTCCACCGCCAGCGTTACCCGAACCATTCGACGCAGGTGCCGGTATCGCACCATTGCTGGTGCCGCCTGCGTTGGCTGGTGTCGTTACCGTTGCTGGTGGCTCTTTGGGCCCGAAATTCCAGAAGAAACGGAAAGTAACGATAAAAGGATCAGCCCCCGGATCGATGCCAACATAAAGATTTTTATCTGGGGCCCCGCGATCAATAAGGTCGCGGGCGAATGCACCTGCCCGACCGATCTGAAGGTTGTTTGCAATCTCGACAGTGCCTTTTGAACCGACCTCGCTGCCCATGACCATTTCCATCTCGTAGGACGCATAACCACTGTCATCGGCCAGCACTTCCGCGAGCTGATCCATGAATTCGCCTTGACGGTCCCTGATTAGAATCGAGTTGGGTTCAAACAACTGGTCGACATGCATGATGACTTCCATCAGCGTGCCCGGCTGTATCACCTGGACGCGCACGACCTTGATCGCTGTCTGAAATAATGATCCCAGCTTGTCCTGGGTATCTTCGGCCGAAACCACCGGCCCCTCAATCGAGGTTACCGTTTGCAGACTGGTGGTTGGCGGCAGAATGGCCGCAAACGCGGAAGACAGACTTTCCTGTACTTCGCGGGTTTTGACTTCTTCGAATGTCGAAATCGTATTCAGAAGGATGAAGAACGCCAGAAGCAGGAGATAGAGGGCGAGGAACAGTGCTACGGCACCGTTTGCGGGCGGGCTTGGTGGTCTTGGTCCGTCGTCCTCTATTTCCGCCATAACCGTCCCATTTAGCTAAACATCGCGTCGATGTCAGCCTGCGAAACCCCCTTGCCGTCGAGCTGCGGCCCGTTCAGCAAGGCTTCTTCGCCTTCAGGTTCCTTTTTCTTCCGCGGATTGGACGCAGCATATTTGGCAATTTCATCACCAAATGCCTTGACCAGTCCCTCGACCCTTTCTTCGATTGATTTCAGGGCCTTGATCACCTTGGTCGTACGTTGACCGGTGATATCCTGGAAGTTGCAGGCTTCATAAACGCGCATGGTCGCGCTGGTTACGATTTCAGCCTGCTCAGGGGGAAGACTTGCAGCAAATTCCTCAAGCGTATCCATCGCATCAAGGATTTCATGCGTCGCACCGGCGGTTGCATCGACAATCGCGTCGAGCTCGTCCGTTGCGTTGGGAATATATTCCGCCTTGATATCGTCCGGCCGCAAAGATGCTATTTCGGATTTCATCTTGCGAATGATGCCCGAAAGTTCATCCAGTTCACCAAACAGGCGTTTCTGGTCGTCTGATGGCTTGTCACCTTCCGAAACAAAGCGGGAAAGCTGATCCATCAGGTCAGACAGTTGCTCGACCTTAAGCTCATCGCCATCAAGGCGCGCTTTAAGGTCCAGCAACAGCTGCCGCAATTCGTCTTTGGACGTTTTGGACATCTACGGTATCGCGGGACTAAAGCCCCGCGCCCCTAATCAAAACTCACCGATCACGGTGGTGAGTTTGCCCTTCAACGTCTCTGCGTTGAACGGCTTGACGATATAATTCGAAACGCCGGCTTTTTTTGCCATGACAACGTTTTCGGTTTTCGCCTCTGCGGTGATCATGATGAAGGGCAGATCCTTCAGCTTTGTATCAGCGCGAACTTCTTTCAGAAGCTGAAGACCGGTCATCGGCTCCATATTCCAGTCAGAAATCACAAGGCTGAACGACTTTTCGCGCAGTTTGCGCAAAGCCATGCTGCCATCCGTCGCTTCTTCGATGTTCGTAAAGTTCAACTGCCGCAGGAGATTGCGGATGATACGCAACATGGTTTTGTAGTCATCCACAATCAGGATCGGCATATTCGGATCGACGGCCATTCACCACTCCATCATGCTATCAAATCTCTCACCCTTACCCCTGTATTCCCTGTGCATAAGGGTAAGGCCCCTATAATCGTGATGTACCTATTTAACAATGGTTAATCAAGGCTTTTCACAATTCCCTAATAACACCCATCATGTTGAACACACTGTAATAATCGTCTGGTTGATGCCCTTCCAGATAACGGTCAGCGCCTCGGATCAGCACCATTTGAGATTATTGAAGCGGCAACATGTTTATATCCTGTTTATAAGCCAACTCTGTTGTCAGAGCACGTGCGCGGTCTGGCGACATCTCCGCCAAAACAGCAGCAGTATTTGCCTCGCGCATACCAAGTGCAACCTGCAACAGGATTTCCATATCTAGATCGTTCCAGATGCGGGCGGCATCCTTCGGTTTCATTTTCTCATAGACACTGATCAGCTTCTTGATCCGATCACTTTCCTGCTCTTCCTTGGTTGCCACCAAATCCTCGATCGCAGTTTTAAGCGATTTCATTTCTTCGATCTTGGCGTCAATCCGGGCTTCGGCAGCAGCAAGGAGGCTCTCGCGCTCATCAAGGCGCTGTTCCTTGCGATCAAGTTCCGAGCGCCGCACCGAAAGGTTCTGCAAAAGATCGATTTCTTCCTGTGTGAAAAGGGTCGGATCACCGCCCAGCATCGGCGGCGCATCACCTGCGCCATCAATACCACCAGTGCCGTCACCTTCCATCATCCCCATCGGGTCATCAAGCCCGGGCGCACCTGTTTCCGCAGGTTGATCCGGAGCCGCCGCCGGATCAGGGGCCTGGGCACGCGCAACCTGAACCACACTGATACCCGATGCATCAGCAGCTTCATCGCCTTTGGGCTCATCCGAAAACAGTCCGACGATCTTGACCGTTAAAACGACAAAACCAACCACGACCACCAACGGCAGGATACGCACAGCAGACATTCATTCACCCGGCAAATGGGACGCTTGCACGCCCATATTGAATTTCAAATCATATACTAACAGGTAGGTACCAAATTTGTCGAAAAAAGACGCCCTACCTGATTTTTAGCAATCATGGCGATTTTATCTGATTGATCCTATCCGCAACGCCACTAACGGACAGACCGCAAAGCGGCAAGAAGTTCACGTTCGGCTTCGGAGCGCCCGGCATCTTCATCTTGTTCATAAGGATCAGAAGCAGGTTCGTGTACGGGCGATCCACCAGATCGCATGCCCGAACCATATCCACCACCAGACGGTTCGGTCGAAGAAGACGTCGATGCGCCAGGCATTGCGCCGCGTTCAACATCACGCATCAACCGGGCAGCCAGTTCCTCTGCTCGGGTTTCAACACCCTGCCTGTCATCAACAACGTTGTTTCGCTCGTTACCGGTAACATTTCCGGCATCGGCAAACTTTGCCCCGCCGGCACCGCGGCGGGTGGCATTGACATCACTTGCCGCCTTTTCCAGTCGGTTGGCAATGCTCTCACCCCGATCTACCATAAAGGACAGATCTTCGTGCAGCCCACTGGCCTTTTCGATATCTTCACGCAATTTTTCGCCGGATTGCTCGGCCATTTCCTTCAGCGCGCGGATTGAAACTTCGGCTCGTTCGTTTGCCGCATTGAAAGCCGTCAGAAAGTTCTGCATTTCTTCGCGATTGCGACGAAACGCCGCCAAACGACGGCTCAGGATCATGGCGTAGATGATCGTCGCAATTAGCAACACAATCATTACCAGATCAAGATAGATGGCATAGTCCATCAACTGTCGTCCTCGTTATGCCGCGCCCGGTCACGAACCTGAATCGCGATCCTGTCCCCCTTGCGCCCCATCATCCCCTTGAACAGGGGCACATCGCCGCACCGAACCTCGACAGGCGAGGTCGGACTGGTATTAAGAACCAAACGGTTGCCAACTTCCAGATTAATCACATCGCCAAGCGACATGATCTGCTCGTCGAGTACCGCAAGAAGATTCACATGGGTTTGCCACAACTCGTTCGCCAGGTGGTTTTCCCAGATCGAGTCTCGACCGAATTTTTCCCCCATGAACATCTGAAGCAGCAGTTCACGAACCGGCTCCAGTGTTGCATATGGGATCAGCAGTTCCAGACGACCACCGCGATCTTCCATGTCAATGCGCAGCTTTGCGACGATGGCAGCATTGGCATGACGGGCAATGGTCGCAAAACGCGGGTTGGTTTCAAGGCGCTCGAACCGGAAGGTCACCGGGCTTAATGGATCAAATGCCGCCGACAAATCCCCGAGAACCACATGGATCATGCGTTCGACAAGATTGCGTTCAATCGTGGTGTAGGGACGACCTTCAATACGCATTGCCGCCGTACCGCGACGCCCGCCCAGTAACACATCCACGATGGAATAAATCAGCGCAGAATCAACCGTCAGCAGCCCATAGTTGTCCCATTCCTCGGCCTTGAAAACACCCAGCATGGCGGGCAAGGGGATCGAGTTCAGATAATCCCCGAAACGCAGCGACAGGATGTTATCAAGCGATACTTCAACGTTGTCGGATGTGAAGTTACGCAACGAGGTGGACATCATGCGCACCAGCCGGTCGAAAACAACTTCGAGCATCGGCAGACGTTCATACGCCACCATCGACGAGTTGATGATCGCCTGAATGCCGGATTGGTCACCCGCGCCCGATCCATCATCAAAACCAAGCAGACTGTCAATTTCATCCTGGTTCAGAACACGCGCAGATCCGGGGCCAACATCCTCATCTTCGCCACCGCCATCTTCATCGCCAAGCATGGATTCCCATTCGGCGGCCATATCCTCGCCACCGTCGTCTCCATCCTCGTCACCGCCTGCCATGGCTTCCCATTCAGCGGCAAGTGCGTCATCATCATCTTCATCTGCCATCGGCGATTTGTCCCTGGCCCTTCTGGCCCACTACTTTCTTGCCCATATACTTTCTTGTATGGTGTCTCTGGCATTGCCGCCAGCACCTTATTGTACCAGCATTTCCTTGAACAGAACGTCGTTGATTTTTGCAGGCTTTGCTGCAGCACTGACACGGATCAGCAATTCTTCACGAAGGCGGAACATCCCCTCGGAGCCAGCCAAGTCTTCCGGTCGCAGTTCACGCAGGTAAACCTGAAAGTTATCAACAATACGCGGCATCATTTGCTCGATCTGGGGCAACATGCTCTGGTCTGCAACTTCCAGACTGACGCGTATTTTAAGATAGCTTTGCTTACCGCCTCCGGCGTTCAGGTTCACCAGAATTTCCGGCAAATCGACAAACCCGACATTTTGCGGAACCCCCGGCGCCTCTTCGATGGCGCTTTCGGAAATCACTTCTTCGGTGTGATCCCCTCCGCCGCCGGTCACCATGTCAATCACAGGCTGAAGAAGCCCCGTGAAATAGGCCGCCGCAGCACCACCCAATAGCAGGAGTACCAGCAGGATAACCACGACCAGCAATTTCTTGCTGCGTCCCCCGCCACCATCCATTTCTATTTCGTCGACATCATCACCCATCGGCCTGCGTTACCCTGCGTTCAAAACCGTTACCCTGTCTATCCAGCAAACACTATGCCGGAATGATGAGACATAATACCTCGACGTTAAAATTCCGTTTCCCGCCTCTTTCCATGCAAGCGACTCTGTAAAGTACATTAGTTCAGGAACCACCGATTATCACCCGCGGCATAGATGACCCGGCAATAATGCACGGCAGGTTCTGCCAAAGCAGGCTCAGAAGATGCGCGGCAACAAATGCCGATCAAAATTTTATCGTTTAATTTCATTAACTTAATACAACTGGCATAACTTTCGCTACTAGCCTGTTCAGAACACCGACCCGATTTGGGAAAGCAAAATTATGGAAAACGTTACCTACATCGCTTTGTCGCGTCAAAAGACGCTCCGTAGCATGATGAACAATATCTCCCAGAACCTGGCGAACATGAACACGACCGGGTACAAGGAAGAAAAGATGATGTTCACCGATTGGGTTGCGAAGAACAAGGACGCGCCTTTCCGCGGCGAGCGTGAAATATCGCTTGTTCAGGACATCGCTCAGTTTCGCGACACACGCGTAGGCAACATTGAACATACCGAGCGTCCGCTTGATGTGGCTCTGAGCCAACCGGACATGTTTTTTGCCGTCGAAACCCCAAGCGGCACCCAATATACCCGAAATGGTAACTTCAGCCTAGATCCCGGCGGACAACTGATCACAAACGAAGGTTATCCCGTTCTAAGTGATGCCGACCAGCCTATCTTCTTTAACGAAGCCGACGGCCAGATCGAAATCAAGGGTGATGGCGCGGTGACAACCGATATCGGTCAGATCGGGAAACTCAAGGTCGTCACGTTTGACAATGTCCAGGCAATGAACACGACTGGAAGCTCGCTTTACAGCGTCGTAAAAGAAAACCCGAACGATCCCGATGGCGCCCAGCCGGTTGAGAATCCCGGCGTTGTTCAGGGTGCCCTTGAAAAATCCAACGTCAACCCGATCAGTTCAATGACACAGATGATTGATGTGTTGCGCACCTATCAGTCCGTGACGCGGTCGCTGGAAAGCGAGAACGAGCGTCAACGTAACATGATTAGCAAACTGGGCGATGTTCGCGCCTGATTAAACGGGCGCCCGCCCTAAAGAATTCATATGCGCCCGTGGCGCAGACCAAGGAGACAGAAGATGCGGTCACTTGATATTGGAGCTCTTGGCATGCAGGCACAATCCACCAACGTGGATGTGACCTCGCACAACATCGCCAACATGACCACCACCGGCTATAAACGCCAGCGCGCCGAATTCCAGGACCTGCTATATCAGGATCTGCGTCGCGCAGGGTCCCCGTCATCCGATACTGGGACAATTGTTCCTGTCGGCGTGCAGGTCGGCCTTGGTGTAAAAACCGCCGCCATCGGGCGCTATATGGGGCAAGGTACCCTATCTCTGACCGAAAACGAGCTTGATGTCGCCATCCAGGGACGCGGCTACCTTCAGATTGATTTGCCCAGCGGCGAAACGGCCTACACCCGCGACGGCACCCTGAAACTTGATGCCAACGGGCAGATTGTGACCAAGGATGGCTTTGCCGTTCAGCCGGGCATCACCGTACCAAACAACGCGACATCGGTCACGATCAACACCTCAGGCGAGGTGTTTGCGGAAATCGATGGTCAGGTTGCGCTGCAGAACCTGGGACAGATCCAGCTTGCAACCTTCATCAACCCGGCCGGGCTTGATGCGCTTGGCGATAACCTGTTCCTTGAAACCGAGGCATCAGGCGATGCCACGACCGGCGTCCCGGGGGCCGTTGGCTTTGGCACGGTGCAGCAAGGGTATCTGGAATCCTCAAACGTCAACGTGGTGCAGGAAATCACCAACCTGATCAAGGCACAGCGCGCATACGAGATGAATTCCAAATCGATCTCGACCACGGATGAAATGATGAGCTCCGTCAGCAACCTGCGTTAATTCGATACGGTTCCGAACTGATAAAATTTCTTGGAAAATGAATGCGCGGGCAGCCTTGGAAAAAGTGGTTTCCCGCGTTAACTGCGTTTACGCGATTTATACAGTTCCGTGCTATGGTTGGCGGATGAAAATGCAGAAAATATTTCTTGTCCTTGCCCTTTTGCTTCCGGTACTGCTGAGCAACCCGGAACCGTCGCACGCGCAATCGTCGTCCAGTTCCCAAGAACTGGATACCAATATCCTGCTGCGCCCTGATGCGGTTGTCGAAGGGCAATATGTGACATTGGGAGACATTTTCAGCGGCATCGACGTTGAACAGGCTGATATTCCGGTTTCCCATTCCCCGCAGCCCGGACGGCAAACCGTTCTTGATTACCGCTGGCTTTATGGCATCGCGCAGCGAAACAAAATTGCATGGCGCCCCCGAACGACGGCGGACCAGATCGTCATCACCCGCGCAAGCCAGACAATTTCCATCGACGAAATTTCCGAAGCGATCAAAGATGCGCTTGTCGACCATGGAATAAAGCCGCCCTTTACTGTCGACCTTTCCGGCGAGACATTTCAAATCCATTTGCCTGTCGATGTACCGGCCGAAGTCGAGATCACAGGTCTTGACGTCAACCAACGGACAAACCGGTTTATTGCCAGTGTCACCACCGGCACGCAAACAGCCCAGCGCCGCACTTACCGCATGAGCGGCAGATATTTCCCTCTGGCACAGGTTCCCGTTGTGATCGAGCCCGTCCGGCGTGGCGAGATCGTGCGCCCGGATCAGGTTGAATACCGAAATGTCCGCTCGGAACGCCTTCCAGCGGGGGCCATTCGCGACATCAACGATGTTATCGGCAAAGAAGCTTTGCGCCCGATCAAATCAGACGAACCCCTGATGTTCCGCGACTTTTCCAATCCGATCCTTGTTCGGCGCGGCGCACTGGTTACGATCCGATTGTTCACCGCCAACATGTCGCTAACCGCGCGCGGCAAAGCGCTTGAAGACGGCGCAAAAGGCGCGATCATTCGCGTCATGAACATGACCAGCAACAAAACCATCCAAGTGGAAGTTGTTGCCGAGAACGAAGTTCGCGCTTTGCCCGCAATGTCGCAATAACACTGCGATTTCGCGCAATTCACGATGAAAGACAAAGGCTTGCTGACCCGGCAAGCTTTGCCCGCTCAGGAGCCGCAATCTGGCATGAGGATTGCGTAGATACAGGCAGGAATTCCAGGAGGAATAAATGCCCGTTAATCACATGCAGATTTCAATGCGCCGCTTGGCAATTGTAACCGGCCTGATCGGCGCTACGGCACTGCTTTCAGGCTGCAACGCGATGAAACGCCTTTCCGAAGTCGGCGAGGCACCGAGGCTCTCGGCAATCGACAATCCCACGCAGTCAGAAACCTATCGACCGGTAAGCTTGCCAATGCCTGCACCGCAGGTCGCAGAAAGCAATCCGAACTCGCTATGGCGGTCCGGAGCACGTTCATTCTTCAAGGACCAGCGCGCCAATCAGGTTGGTGATATTCTGACGGTTGTTGTCGATATGCAGGACAGTGCGGCACTGGCCAACACCACCGCACGTTCCCGCACCAATAGCGAGGATCTGGCGGTACCAAACCTTTTTGGCCTCGAGTCCGAACTCACCAAAGTACTGCCGGAAACGATCAACCCGTCATCGATGTTCGATATGGACAGCGCGACGTCCAACAGAGGCAGTGGCACGCTTGACCGTAATGAAGCGATTGACCTGCGTGTGGCGGCCATCGTCATTCAGGTCCTTCCGAATGGAAATTATGTCATTCATGGTCGTCAGGAAATCAGGGTAAACAGCGAAGTCCGTGAAGTTCAGATCGCGGGCGTCATACGTGCCGCGGACATCAGTTCGTCCAACGAAGTCGAATATGACAAAATCGCGGAAGCCCGTATTTCTTATGGTGGTCGCGGTACGATTTCCGATGTACAGCAGCCGCGTTACGGCAGCGAAATCATGGATGTCATTCTACCGTTCTGATTAATCCTGATCGCCTGCGCCTTCCTGGATTCCCGTGGGCAATCACGATTGACCAAAACCGGCCTGCCACAGGCCGGTTTTGTTTCGCCTGAACCAGGCCAAAACAAAAAAAGGTCCAGCTGCAAATTACAGCCGGACCTTTGATTTTGGTTATCCCTAACCGGTATTCCCCAACAGAGCCTTGGCTTTTGCCATTTGACCGGATCCGCGCAGGCGCGACCCGTGTTTATTCCCGACGCGATCAGTCGTCGCGGCGAGTACGCTCCATCCGTTCGTGGCGCTCCTGAGCTTCAATGCTCAGGGTCGCAATCGGACGAGCTTCAAGTCTTTTAAGGCTGATCGGCTCGTCGGTTTCTTCGCAGTAACCATATGATCCGTCTTCAATTCGACGCAAAGCAGCATCAATTTTTGAAATCAGCTTACGCGCCCTATCACGAGTGCGGAGTTCCAAGGCCCGGTCTGTTTCGGCCGATGCACGATCGGTCAAATCCGGTTCCTGAAGTCCCCCGCCATCCTGCAGGCTCGCTAATGTTTCCGAAGATTCTTGCAGCAGTTCAGCCCGCCAGGCCAAAAGCTTCTGCCGGAAATATTCCCGCTGGCGCGGGTTCATGAACTCTTCGTCCTCAGCGGGACGATAGTCTGGTGGTAGCGTGATAGTCATGTACGCCCTCTATACAGGACTCATCGAACGCGCGGCAATATAGAGGGCGCGCGCAATGGGTGCAAGCTGATTGAGTAAATAAATCTGAATTAGCCTGAAAGCCTTCATAACCTTGGGTTTTGCGACCAAAGCTATTGCCCAAACCTTAAATTTTCAGGCCAGACCCGAAACTTCAAGCTTTGCAAGCTCGACCTGTGCCCGCAGATCAATCTCGTCCAGCACAGAAGAAAGGGCTGGATCGGAGATATTTTCGCGCTGCTGATCCAACAGCCCGACAAGCTGGCGCAGTCGGCTGGCAGGCAAAGTCCCGCTCAACAGAGCATCCCGCACACCTTCAAGCTGCTCAAGCAAGCTTTCGGCCCGCAGGACGGCGTGCTTTTTCGGGGAATCAAGTGCATCACCACTTTGCTGTAACGCCAGCAATGCATCAAGCGCACTGACCGTTCCCGCACTATGCACACCACCTGCCCCGCTTGCTCCGCCTGCGGAATCGAGTGAACGAATTGCATCAGCAAAACCGCCCGCACCGCCACCGCCAGATGTTTTCTTGCGTGTCGTGCTATTCGTGCCTGTCGCTTTGGATCCGCTGACCTTCATTTTTCACTTCCGCCTGCTATGTGGTAAGCTTGCCGGGATCGAACATGCAGCCATCACTACGTCAATCAGCTGTGTAAAGCCTGTCGGCTCAATCCGCACAGCCCTTTGACAGTGATCCCGTTAGGCCGAGTCTCCCCCAAAGCGTTGCCTGACGCAACGGGAAAAAAATGCCGGGTCTGCACTCCACTATTGCCGTGCAGTTCGTCTGCTCGTCAAAAACACACCGATTTTCCGGCAACTTGCGCAATCAGTGATCCAAAGCTTTGGCTTTCTGCCATCTGGCACGGTTTTCGCAGAAGTGTCTGCAAATTGTATCGGGTGGCAACCCCATCCCCGGAAGCGGAACAAAGAATATGATCAAAGGTCTAGGCAAATATGCACTAAAGGCAGCAGTGCTCGGCATGATCGCCCTGACGCAGGTTGCTCCGGCAAACGCCCAGTCGCGCATCAAGGATATCGCCGATTTTGAAGGCGTACGTGACAACATGCTGGTCGGTTACGGTCTGGTTGTCGGTTTGAACGGCACGGGTGACGATCTTGGTGATGCCGACTTTACCCGCCAAAGCCTTGTGGCCATGCTTGAACGGCTCGGCATCAACGTGCGCAGCCAGATCGATGACATTGATTCCGACAATATCGCAGCCGTGATGGTCACCGCCACCCTACCGCCTTTCTCGCGTCAGGGGTCGCGCCTTGATGTCTCCATCAGCGCAATCGGCACTGCCGAAAGCCTCCAGGGCGGGACCCTTCTGGTTACACCCATGGTCGGTGCTGACGGTGAAGTTTACGCCGTTGCCCAGGGCAACCTTGCAGTCGGCGGGTTCTCTGCTGGCGGCAATGCTCAAACCGTGGTCAAGGGTGTTCCGACTTCCGCGCGTATCGCCAATGGCGGTATCGTTGAACGTGAAATCGATTTCAATCTCAATTCCATGCAGAACATGTCGGTTGTCTTGCGCAACCCGGACTTCACCACAGCCAGCCGCATTGCCGAAGCCGTCAATGCCTATCTTGGAGAAATCGCTGCGCGCCCAAGCGACCCCGGCACAGTTCGCATCAACATTCCGGAACGCTACAATCAGAATGTCGTGGCTTTATTGACGGACATAGAACAGCTTCGCGTTGAACCTGATCAGATCGCACGTGTCGTCATTGATGAAAACACCGGCACGATCGTGATGGGCGAAAATGTTCGCATCAACCGCGTGGCTATCGCGCAGGGCAACCTGACCATCCGCGTAACTGAAACTCCGCAAGTCTCTCAGCCTTCTCCCTTCTCGCAAACCGGCACGACCGAAACCGTCGACCGAACCAATATCGAAGTGGATGAAGGCGAGGATAACCAGCTCGGCGTTCTTGAAAGCGGCGTCAGCCTGCAGGAACTGGTTAATGGCCTGAACAGCCTTGGCGTCGGACCGCGCGACATGATCACCATCCTTCAGGCGATCAAAACGTCCGGCGCACTTCAAGCCGAAATCGAGGTGATGTGATGATGATCGACAGCACCAATGCATTGATGGCGCAGGCGCAGGCATCTGCCCAGTACGGCAGTCAGAACAATGTCTCGAACCGCGCAAGCCAGTTGACAGACGGACATATCAAAACCGAGGCCCAGGCGCGTAAAGCAGGCCAGGAATTTGAATCAATGTTTCTAGGCCAGATGCTGAGCCACATGTTTGCAGGTATCGAAACCAACGAAACCTTTGGCGGCGGTCATGGCGAAACCATGATGCGGTCCCTGCTTGTTGATGAATATGCCAAAGAAATGACGCGCGCGGGTGGCATCGGAATTGCAGATGCCGTTACACGCGAAATCCTCAAGGTGCAGGAAGGATAATGACCATGACCACCGAACAGATGGTTATCGAACTCAAAAGCGTCACTTATGACCTGATTTCCCTGCTGGAGCGTGAGACCCAGGGATTGCGCAAGCTCGAAATTGCCGAGTATGAGCAGTTCGTGTCGGAAAAATCTGCCCTGTCGATGCAGTATGAACAGCTGGTCGTCAAGTTGCGCGCGCGCGGTCCCGAACTGCGCCAGCTTCCCGAAGACGACAAAGCCGAACTTCGCGACCTTCAGGCTGAATTCCAGCAGGCCGCCCGCCGTAACATGACCGCCCTTCAGGCCGCCAAGGCCACGAATGAACGCATGGTCAATGCCATCGTGCGCGCGGTGAATGACAAAGCCAAGGAAGAGTGCACAACCTATAACCGTTCTGGCCAGACCGGCAAGGCATCCATTGGCGGTTACGGCCGCCCGACCAGCAAACCCGGCACGTCTTACAGCGTTAACGAAACGCTCTAAGGGTAAAGGCGAAGATCATGTCACTGACTCAGGCACTCAATAGCGCAATTTCTGGCCTCAACACTGCCCAGGCCCGGATTTCCATCGCGTCCTCGAACATCTCGAACGTGAATACCCCCGGCTATTCGAAAAAGATAGCCGGACAGGAAACCCTGGTGCTAGACGGGGTTGGCGCAGGTTCGCAGATCGGTGACATTTTATCGCAACGTCAACGAAGGCCTTGTGCGTGAAATGCGCGGCGAGCTTGGCAAAGCTGGCCGGGAAGAAGTACGCTTTGAATTCTTTCAACGCATTCAGACTCTGTTCGGAACACCTCAGTCCAACGGTGCGATAAGCCAACGCATCAGTGACCTTGCCGACGCTTTCGAGCAACTTGGCAATACGCCCGAGCAGAATTCCCCAAAAGTGGAAGTTATCGAAAGCGCCATTCAGGTTATGGACGCGTTCGAGAACCTGTCCGAACAGATCCAGCATATGCGTGGCGATATTGACAAAAATATCTCTGACGAAGTCGACCGCGCGAATACTTTGCTCAATGAAATCGCCGAACTCAATACGGACGTGGTACGCCAGAAGAACCTTGGGCAGCCGACCACCGAACTTGAGGACCAGCGCGACCTGAAAATTAACCAGCTGTCCAAAATCATGAACGTGACCACGTATAACCGTGGTGACGGATCCATGGTTCTGTTTACGGCCAATGGCAATCGCACACTTCTCGATAGAACCCCTGCCACCATTTCCTTCAGCCCCACCGCCGGTTTCGAACCTGGCACTGGCGGGTCCGGTATCATGCTGAACGGAGAGGATGTAACCGATGTCATCCAGAATGGCACAATCAAGGGTTTGCTTGAAATGCGCGACACGGAATTGCCGCGCCTGAACGACCAGATAAACGAACTGGCCGGTGAATTGCGGGACGCCATTAACGAAGAACACAATAAAGGCACCGCCTTCCCGCCTCCGGCCAACTTGTCGGGCACCCGGATGGTTGCTGCGAACGATCCACTGACGGCAACGGGAACCTTCCGTATTGCCGCACTTGACGCAGATGGTAACCTGACCGCGACAGACAGCTGGGCCGATATCAGTCTGCCGACTGCTCCCGCTACGGTTCAGGGAATGATCGACGCGATAAACGGCTCCACCGCAGGTACTTATCTTACCGCATCTCTGGTCGATGGCCGGATGGTTATCGAAGGACTGGACGGCAACCGCATTTCTATCAATGAAATGACCAGCTCAATCACCACGAGCGATGGCCGCAGCCAGGGTATGTCACACTATTTTGGCCTGAACGACTTCGTGGCGACGGTAAAACGTTCCGATACAATGACCTCTTCGGCACAAGACAGTGCAACCGCGACTCTTGGCGTCACGGCGAGCTCCATGGTTATCAGTGCTGGCAGCGGGGTTCTGACCACACCCGGCATTACGGTGAACTACACCGCGAATGACAGCCTCACGGATGTACGTGACGCGATCCGGACTGCCCTTCAGGGTGCCGGCATGACCGCCGCCGACGCCGCCGAAACCGCGTATCTGGTTGAGGATGGCGATCGCTATCGTCTCGTGATCAGTTATACATCCAACATGACAATCACTGACTCCGGCAACATGTCCAAGACGATTGGCATGACCGAGGACATGCCTGTCCTTGCCGGGAATATGGACGTCGCCTCCAGCATAAAAAATGATCCGGCGCGTATTGTCCGCGGTCAATTGAATGCCGACACGTATGAAACATCTACAGCGGTTGTCGATACAGCAACCGCTATTCCGGGGCTGGGGCCACTTGTCCCCCCACCCGTCAACTATACACTTACGGTTGCTGGCGATTTCACGAGTGTGAATATCAATTACGACAGCAACTCGTCGCTCGAAGACATCGCAAATGCCATCAACAACAGCGCCACACTGACAGACAACAACATTAATGCACAGGTCGTTTTCGACAGTGCATTGGGTGGATACAAGTTGCGTGTCACCGATGCCGATGGCGACCCATTCTTCTTCCAGGACAGTGGCGCAGGAGCAGGCGACAGTCTGACAGAAATTCTGGGATTGGGCATTCAGCATGGCGTGCACGAGGGCGACAACAGTGCTGCACTTGCGCTGAGCCAAACCTTTGAACGTACCGACATTGATTTTGAATCTGCGGGCGGGCTATCGGCAGAACGAACTTCTTTGACCGACTTTGCCGCTGGCATCATCGCAACTGCCGCAACCAAGGCATCGGTTGCCAGCAACAGCTACGAGTTTCAGTCCAATCTCGTTACAGATTTGGGCAACCGCATCCAGAATGAAGCGGGCGTCAACCTGGACGAAGAAATGTCGGATCTGATTATTTTCCAACGCGCCTACAGTGCATCTGCCCGGGTCATATCCACGGTTGATGAATTGTTTGATACGCTGCTGAATGCAGTTTAAACTGCGACAAGGATTTGTGAGGGCAAAATGGTAACGCGCGTAGCTACATATACAAACCATACGCTACTGTCCGACTTGGCGCTGAGAAACGCAGCCAAGGTTGCTGACCTTAATACCCAGCAATCCAGCGGGCAAAAATCACGCAATTATTCCGGAATTGCCGATAGCTCCCAGCGCCTTCTGAACCTCGAAGCGGAATATACCCGTACAGAGCAATATTTGCGTAACACCACGCAGACCAAGCTTCGCCTTCAGAATATGGAGAGCGCCGTTGACACAATGATGGACATTGCAGTCAAGATGAAGACATTGCTTGTCCAGTCGCTTAACGCCAATCAGGCTGCGGACGTCAACCTTGACAACGAAGCCAAGCAGGCGATGGAGCAGATTGCAAGCCTTCTCAATACCAACCTTGATGGGCGATATTTATTCGCCGGCGGACGCTCGGAATTACCGGCTGTCGATATCGACAAGATGTACGCTCCAGACAATTACATGAGCAAGTCCGGCACCACCATCACAGATGGCCTTACTCTTGCCTCCCTCGGCGTTACGGATGGCGAACTCCAGATTGTCAGTACGGATATCGACGGCAACAGCGTCACATCAACTGTTGACTATGATCCGGCTACATGGACAATCGGCGACTTGCGCGCAGCGATCAATGGCAACACAACCGATGGTGCAATTGCAACGTTACGCGGCCTCGACGAACATGAAGGCCCGCGGCTGAACATCGAAAATGTGGGCAACGGGTCAATCACAATCACCGAAATTGCCGGTGGCGACCTGCTTGACGTGCTGGGCATGACGAAAATCCCCAACCCGCGCCCGGATACTTCTTATTATGCTGGCGACCAACAGATCCTCTCGTCACGCGTTGATGATGGTTATAATGTCTCTTATGGCGTACTTGCCGATGACCCCGCATTCCAAAGCCTGATCCAGGGCTTGGGGATTGCGGCAGGCACAACCGACCAGAATGCGATTAATGTTGCACTGGGTCATATCACCGACGCTATCGATAATCTGCCAAATGTTCAGGGAAAAATTGGCCTTAACATCGCAAATATTGAACGTGTTGAAACACGGCACCAAGATTACAAAGTGTTTGCATCACAGGCAATAAGTGACATTGAAGGTGTCGATGTACCGTTAGTGGTGGCCGAATCAGCCCAATACTCTACGGCGTTGAACGCCAGCTTCATCGCAATCTCGCGTGCTTCAGAATTGTCCTTGGCCAACTATTTGCGCTAATGATCCATAATCGGATTATCGTGGGCTATTAACTTCACGGCCATGCGAGGCCGAAACTTCTAAACGCCGGAGTAAAATCGGTTATGGATTCCGAAAAAGTCGCCGAAAAAGAAATACCTGAGTCCGTGATTGTTGAAACACGCTTTGGCAATATCGAATTCAGTTGGGACAAGGGCATTTATATGCCCGTCGGATTGCTTGGTTTTCCCGAACATCATGTGTTTGGCATCGCCAACATCCCCAACACGTCGCTGGATCAATTCAAACTTTACCAAAGCCTCACAGACGCCAATCTATCCTTTATCGTAGCCCCCTATAATATGGAAAGCGGTGTCTATTCGGACAAGGACTTGGAGATCGCGCTGAAGAGCTTGGCGATAGAGCATAAAGATGTTGCAATTATTATGGTTGTGACAGTGAGAAGTGCGACGGATGGCAAAGGCATAACAATGTCGACCAATCTGCGCGCACCAATCCTGATTGACACCGTTCGACAGGTGGCATGGCAGCACATCATGCCTAACGACAAATACTCGGTACAACACGACCTGTAATTTTTGCCTAGCTCAACTGGCACGATCTTTGCTGACAAGAATGCAAGGCAATGACGCCGACGGATCGGATGGCTTGGAGCCATTCTTTTGGATCCATGTAGGAGGGAAAAATGGCTCTTAATATTATTTCCAACTATGCTGCCAACGTTGCGCATCGTAACTTGTCAGCTTCTGATGAAATGGCGACCCGTTCGCTGTCCAAACTGTCATCCGGTACGCGCGTTGTTTCCGCACGTGACGATGCGGCTTCCATGGCTATCGGTGCCCGTCTGAATGCAACCACCCAGGCACTCAAAACAGCAACCGTCAACGTTGGCCAGGCCAACTCGATGCTGCAGATCGCCGATGGCGGCATGGCAACCATTGATGACATTCTCGTTCGCATGAAAACGCTCGCTGTTCAGTCTTCCTCGGGCAACCTGTCCGATACCGAACGCGGCTTCCTCAACGACGAATTCACCCAGCTCCGTGACGAGATTGATCGTATTTCGTCCTCGACCAACTTCAACGGCATTCAGCTGCTTGGCGATGGTGGCGATGTTGCCCTTAACTATGCCGATCTTGATACCGGTGGCTCTGGTGCGGCACTGACCCCGGCAACCGGTTTCAGCGGCTTTGGCATTACCGATAACAATCTGTGGGCATCGGACGGTGAACAGGACGGCGTAACCGACAACAACTTCTCGGTTTCGATCAACGAAGTTACTGTTGGCGGTGGTGGCACCCAGATCATCATGACCGTTACCGCAAATGTCGACTTGACTGCCGGTGCTGATGCGCCGCTGACCCAGTCGATTGATGTGACCGATTACCTGACCGGTGGCAGCAAAGCCATGGGCCCGGGTGATACCGGCACCCTGAACTTCGACCAGCTTGGCCTGACCATCGACATCAACGATAACTTCACCGATAACGTTGACGTTGTTGGCGCTGGCACTGGCGGGGCGAATGACTTCGGCACAGCAACCGCCTTTACCATTGGCGGTGCGGTTATTGATACGACGGCCAGCACGGTCAATATCGCCGCCGACAATGGCCAGCAACTGCCTGCAAGCATCGACTTCCAGGTTGGTGCGGGCAATACCGCAAATGATCGCTTGGCAATTACACTGACAGCTGTTGATTCCGGGACGCTCGGTACGGGTGCCGCCGGTACAGGTACGGCCCTGAATGCTGCTACTGTGGACATCACCACAGCCGCACGCGCCCAGGCAGCTGTTGAAGTCGTAACCGTAGCAATCGATGATCTGCAGCGCGCACGGGCAGGTATCGGCACCTATCAGAACCGCTTGGACTTTGCTGGTCAGAACCTTGCTTCTACGCAGGAAAATACTGAATCGGCTCGTTCTACCCTGCTTGACCTTGATGTAGCATCGGAAATGACTTCGTTCACATCAAAACAGATTCTGGTCCAGTCCGGTGTCGCAATGTTGGCCCAGGCAAACCAGATGCCGCAGAACCTGCTGCGTCTGCTGCAAGGTTAATTAATACCGGATTAAAAACTGGAACCAACAAAGAGCGATGGCAAATGCTGTCGCTCTTTTTCATTAGCAATCGGCGACAACACCAAGCGACCCTATACATAGGCATTGGTCACGATTCGCAAAACCACACAAAACGACGCCACTATCCACAGCAAAATACGCCTTCTCGTTGAGAGAATATCCGGTAAACACCTTCCCCAAAAACCCGCAAGCAACTGATTTTAAAAGACGAATCACAAAGAAAAATTTCTCTGGACAGGCGCCCCATCCATAGGTATATTTCGAAATACAAGAAGTCCAGTTTTCATTGATCAGGAAGATCCTTGGGAACTATCTGGCGCTGTTGCCAGGTTCAAGAATGGCAAGATGCCGTTCCGAGCTATCCAAGTAGGAGATTACACCATGGCTCTTAATATTATTTCCAACTATGCTGCCAACGTTGCTCACCGTAACCTTTCGGCTTCTGATGAAATGGCGACCCGTTCGCTGTCGAAACTGTCGTCTGGTACGCGTGTTGTTTCCGCACGTGACGATGCGGCTTCCATGGCTATCGGTGCCCGTCTGAATGCAACCACTCAGGCACTCAAAACAGCATCCACCAACGTTGGCCAGGCCAACTCGATGTTGCAGATCGCCGATGGCGGCATGGCAACCATTGATGACATTCTCGTTCGCATGAAAACGCTCGCTGTTCAGTCTTCCTCGGGCAACCTGTCCGATACCGAACGCGGCTTCCTCAACGACGAATTCACCCAGCTCCGTGACGAGATTGATCGTATTTCGTCCTCGACCAACTTCAACGGCATTCAGCTGCTTGGCGATGGTGGCGATGTTGCCCTTAACTATGCCGATCTTGATACCGGTGGCTCTGGTGCGGCACTGACCCCGGCAACCGGTTTCAGCGGCTTTGGCATTACCGATAACAATCTGTGGGCATCGGACGGTGAACAGGACGGTGTAACCGACAACAACTTCTCGGTTTCGATCAACGAAGTTACCGTCGGCGGTGGTGGCACCCAGATCATCATGACCGTTACCGCAAATATCGACTTGACTGCCGGTGCTGATGCGCCGCTGACCCAGTCGATTGATGTGACCGATTACCTGACCGGTGGCAGCAAAGCCATGACCGCAGGTGATACCGGCACCCTGAACTTCGACCAGCTTGGCCTGACCATCGACATCAACGATAACTTCACCGATAACGTTGACGTTGTTGGGGCTGGCGTTGGCGGGGCGAATGACTTCGGCACAGCAACCGGCTTTACCATTGGTGGTGCGGTTATTAATACAACGGCTAGCACGGTCAACATGGCTGCCAATAGTGGTCAGCAGTTGCCCGCAAGCATCGACTTCCAGGTCGGCGGTGGTAACACAGCAAACGACCGTCTTGGAATTACCCTGACGGCAGTTGACACTGCAACCTTGGGCACGGGTGCCGCTGGTACCAGTACGGCCCTGAATGCTGCTACTGTGGACATCACCACGGCCGCACGTGCCCAGGCGACTGTTGAAGTTGTCACAACCGCGATCGACGATCTGCAGCGCGCACGTGCTGCGATTGGTACCTACCAGAACCGTCTGGACTTCGCCGGTCAGAACCTTGCTTCTACGCAGGAAAACACTGAATCGGCTCGTTCCACCCTGATGGACCTTGATGTTGCTGCCGAGATGACTGCGTTCACCTCGAAACAGATTCTGGTTCAGTCTGGTGTTGCGATGTTGGCTCAGGCAAACCAGATGCCGCAGAACCTGCTGCGTCTGCTGCAGTAATCCGGATATCCGAGGAAGGATGGGAGTTTACCTCCCATCCTTCATCCGGATTATCCTTTGTCGCAAAGGCGGCATAGGAGGGTCAGATGGAAATTGTAAGCGCATATCAAAACCAACGTTCTGCAGGATCAGTTTCTGGTTCAGCACCTACTGCGTCAAACAATGCAGCTGGCCAGTCTGTTTCGATTTCAGCAAAGCCTTCATTCGACACCAAAGGCCCCGCTCAGGCAGATGCCGGACACAGACTTCAAAAAGCTTTGTCGTCACTTGATATCCCTGAACTTGCCGATGCCAATGCCCGTATCGAACTGAACTTCAATCAGGATACCGGACGTGTCATCGCCAAAGTTACGGATCGGTCAAACGGCGAAGTTCTTCGTGAAATTCCGTCAAAAGAGTTGCAGCATTTATTCTCGCAAATCCGGGAATATCTTGGCAGTATCATTGACGAAGAAATTTAATTCAGCGATCGGGCTTTCCGGAAAAGGCACGCTTCTTGCGTAGAAAACCGTGTTAAGGCAAGAAGTGCAATAGTTGCCTACCGACGTGCCCAGGGAGCTAACCAAATGAGCAGCGTAAACCTGAATAACATCTATGTTGGCGACAACGGCCGAATCCAACTTTCGGGCGGATCTTCGAACATCGACTTCGTTGATGTTGTCGACAAGATGATCGCTGCACGTCGCATTCCTGCGGACTCTCTGGAAAAACGGATTGAGTCCAATGACGACAAACTGAAAGCTCTGAAAGATCTTCAGAAATTGATGGGGACGCTCAAGGATTCCATGGCGAATCTTTATGGGGCGACCAGCTTTGACAAATCGAAGAATATTTTCGAGTCAAAACAGATATATGCATCGACCGACAGTTCGACCACTGCAGGCGAGTTGATCGGTATCACCGCATCCAATGCTGCGGCAACCGGCTCCTACTCTTTTGAAGTCGATCAAATCGCGACCAAACACAAGCTTTCAAGTGACACGATTGGTGTCGCAGCTGGCGCAGATGCGACAGGAATATCCGGTACAGGCCAATTTACGATTACCGGCGGCACAGGAAGCTCGCAAATTACCGTGAATGCTGGTGATACCTTGCAGGATATTCGCGACAAGATTAACAACCTCAAGGACAGCACAGGCGTTCAGGCCTCTGTAATCAAAGTCTCGCCGACGGAAAGCACACTGATCTTTACTTCGACATCAGAAGGCGAAGACAATCGGATTTCCTTTAGCGATGACACTGGTGCAGTTCTGCAAAATCTTGGCGTTCTAAGTGATCCAACTACCATCAACGCGGCAAACGTGATTGATGGTGGAAACAATGCCCTGATCAAACTTGACGGGGTTACAGTTAGCCGTTCTTCAAACGAGTTTTCGGATCTTGTCGACGGGCTGAGCATCAGCCTTTATGATGCGGAACCCGGAACAAAGATCAAAATAGATGTTGAACAGGACTTGAATCAGGCCAAAACGGCCATCGTGGGTTTTGTTGACGCATATAATGCCGTGCAATCCTTTATCAACGAAAAAACATTTGTTGATCCGACCACAGGCGAGGCATCCGAAGATGCTACTCTGCTGGGCAATTCGACAGTTAAAACCATTGAATCCGCGTTACAGCAAATTGCAGGTTCATTTGCCCAGGGCGTGACCGACAGGGCCGACAAGGATGATTATTCGGTTCTGGCTGAAATCGGCATTGATTTTATTGCGTATGGCACGAACCAGGATCCATTGCTCAATAACACACTGCAGATTGACGAAACCAAACTGAACGATGCTCTTCTTAAAGAGCCCGATGAAGTCATGGAGCTCTTCCTGTTCCGCAGCAAATCCGACAATTCGGATTTGACCATGACAGGCTTCAGTGGGAAAACTAATGCTGCGGAATACAGCTTCAATATAGATGCATCCGGTGGCACACTGAATAGTGTTACATATGATATTACCGTTGACGGTGTTACAACCACAGGAAAGAGCGCCACGATTAACGGGAATACCATCACAACAGTCGATGGTTTACGACTGATCTATAGCGGTGATGGCAATGCCGCAAGCACCGCAACAGTGAACACAACCAAAGGCATCGGGGCTCAGATATTTTTCGAACTCGATTCGCTGTTGAAAGATGAATCCGGCACCCTAAGCCAGGAAATCACTGCACTCGAAACCCAGAACACATCCTATCAAGACAAGATTGATCGGATTGATGAGCGTCTGGCAAGCCAGCGTGAAAACCTGATGGACCGGTTCATCAACATGGAAACTGCCTTGGCCCGCATGAAGAACATCCAGAGTTCTCTCGATGAATTGATGGCAGCGGGCAAAGATAATAATTAACTTTTTGCTGACATACATGCACACTGACAGGACGCCTAGCAGACCAAGGAGTGTAGCATGAACGAACGTGCAGCACAGACGTACAAGAATCAGCAAGTCAATACAGCATCCCCCGCCAAGATGGTTTTCATGCTGTTTGAGAAGACGCTGTCGTGCTTGCAGGAAGCTCTTCGCGCGATCGAAGACAAAGATATCCAAAGACGCTGCAATGCCAATTGCAAGGCACAGGAACTTATTGCACATCTGTCGAACACACTGGATATGGATCAAGGTGGTGAAATCGCTGCCAACCTTGAACGTTTATATACCCACTGTATGATCCGGTTGATTGATGTTGATCGCCACAATAGCGCCGACGCGGCAAATGAAGTTATCCGCCTTTTGACGCCTTTGCGTGATTCCTGGGCCGCTCTTGCAGACAAAAGTGAAGACGATATGCGCCAGGCTATTATGGCAGTTCAGCAAAGCCAGCCTCGTCCACAAACGCAACCTGTTCCGCATCAGCGTTCCCACGCATCTACTGACGAGAATCAGAATCGGCCGCGGCCTTCCGGTTTGTCAATTTCTGCCTAGATTTACTTGGCGTAGTACCGTGTCCGCGTACCATTTCAAGCCCCCACTCGGGGGCTTTTTTGTTGATGACGTTTAAGGAAAAGAAAGCCCGGCAAAAAATACCTTCTGATTGAGCCATAGACCAAGTAGCTGTTTTATATACAGTTTCTTAACGCTCAAAACTGGCCCGTCTTTTGCAGATGTTGTGACACTGTTTTAAGAAGGACCATGTCATGAACAGCTCTGCGATTATCAGATCGGCATCTCCAACCGTATCCATTCCGGGCCAAACTGCGTCTGCCAGCAGCGACGTATCCTTTGGCGACGTGATGGAGCAGATCACTGACAACTGGGCAGAACGCAACGCCCAGGTCCAACATGACACGGCAAAAAATGCCCAGGCACAAATCCGCGAGAATATAGAGGCAAGACGCAGCGACACCGCAAACAGCAAGTCGCGCGATGATTATACCAAACCCGATGCACCGCGGACCAATACCCCTGTCAATAATGATGACCGTGATCGTTATGACGATGTCAACGCAGCGGACACCGGTGATGATGCCAACCCGGCACGTGATGTAGCCGATAAAAAGGGTGACAACACACGCGACGATCTGGATGAAACCAAAACGGCACCAACGAATGATCCCAAAGAAGCTTCTGGCGGGCAGAATGAAGAAGCGGCCAATGCCGATCAGCCTGCGAAGGTGAAAGACGAAACCGTCGCTTCTGCAGATCCTGCTTCGCAAGATGAGCAGACGATTGATCCGAATATGGTCGCGGTACCCGCTATCAATCCGGCTGCTCCCCCGCAAACATCTGGAAGTACGGTTACGCGAACAGCGACGGGAGTCGCAGAAACAACGGCTCAGCCTGTTTCAGCAAATCCGGCGCAGAATGCCGAGGGCACCACCGACGGATTGATGAATTCCACCGCCCTGTCGCAACCCGCAGCGGGTGCGACGGCAAAATCTGCTCTTAACGGTCTGGATGGAACCGGCTCCGCTGCCGACGACAATGACAGCTTTATCGCCAAGGTCGTTGATGCCATGAGCGGCGAAGGTAATAGAAAATCCGGCACAAAAACAGAGAACTCGGGCACCAGCACCAGTGCTGCGAACGCAAACAGCAGCGCGGCTCAGCAAAACCCTGCTTCGACGGGTAATGCGACGGCTGCGAACGGCACCAGTCAGGCCGCTCAGCAGGCAATGGCTGCTGCGGCAAATGTGCCGAATATGCAACCAGGCGTACAGGCACAGACCGCAACGACCGGTAATGCAGCAACAACCATCAATGCAACCGGATCAGGCGAAAGTACAAGTCAGACAGCCAATGGAACGCTTACCGGCAACAGCAACCTGACCCAAGGCAATTCTGCCGGGCAAACCGCGCATACGGCGCGCAGCGCCCCCGCCCAGCAGGTGCAACAGCAGGTCGCGGTTCATATCCGCAATGCCGCCAGCGAGGGTGTGGACAAAATTTCGGTTCAACTGCGCCCCGAACATTTGGGGCGGGTCGATGTGAAACTTGAAATCAGCCATGATGGCCGTGTTCAGGGCGTCATTCAGGCCGATACACGCGAAACACTCGACATGCTCCGTCAGGATTCACGTGCTCTGCAACAGGCGCTCAAGGATGCTGGCCTGAACGCAGACAGCCAAAGTTTCACCTTCGAGCACAGGAACGAAGGCGGCCAAAGCCAAGAAGGCAACGGCCAATCCAGAATGGCAAACAATTCTGGCAGCATGCCTGATGAAGGCGATGTCATGAGTGGTGCCGAGCTCGCTGAGCATGTCGCGATTGGCTATGGGATAAATCCCAACGGCCTCGTTGATATCCGGATTTAGGAAAGGTAGGGGAACAGGACCATGACCGTTTCATCAACTACCAATATTGGCGTGGCAGGAAACAATACAAATGCTGCCTCAAGCAGCTCCGCCAGCCAGTTGGCCCAGAACTTCGACACGTTCCTGACGCTGTTGACTACCCAGCTCAAGAACCAGGATCCGACCTCGCCGATGGAAAGTGACAAATTCACCGACCAGCTCAGCCAGTTCGCCCAGGTGGAGCAAGGAATCCAGAGCAACAAGAACCTTGAAAACCTGCTTGCGATGCAAAGCCAGCAGCGTCAGCTTTCCGCCCTGTCCTATGTCGGGGCAGAAATCGAGGCTGTTGGTGATACCAACTGGCTCGAAGAGGGTGGCGAGCTCAAATACAAATACAACATCTCGCCAGAAGTTCCGCGCCTGCAATTGCAGGTTCAGGATCAAGACGGCAAGACGGTTTATTCCGAAGATCTCACCGACATTTCCGGCCTCCAGAACTTTACCTGGGATGGCAAAAACAATAGCGGCGTCGCGCAGGCCGAAGGTGCTTATACCCTCGTGCTTAAACCGATGGCAGCCAACGGTGATACGTTCAAGGACGAAAAAGGTAAACCGGCCTCGATGGCGATTGGCATCATTGGCAATGTCGACAGCGTCGATATTGGTGATGACGATATTTATCTGCGTATCGGTGACGTTTCTGTACCGTTCGGAACGCTGACCAACGTCAAACTTGGCGCGAACAGCACGGATACCGGAACCGAAACCGGCGACAACAATAATGCCGGAACAGACGAACAGGACGAAGCAGCCTGAGGGCTTTCATCCGGATTTTGATCAACACCCTGTAGGTGCAGGAGAAATACAATGAGCCTTTTTGGTGCTATGATTTCCGGTGTATCCGGCCTGAATGCCCAGTCGCAAAACCTGGGCGTCATTTCGGATAACATCTCGAACCTCAACACGGTTGGTTACAAGGGTACCGTCGGGCGTTTTTCAACGCTTGTCACGGAATCTGCGACCAACACCCGTTACACCCCTGGTGGTGTGCGGTTCCATCCGACGGCCCTGATCAGCAAACAGGGCCTGTTGCAGGCGACCTCGTCAAATACAGCCGCAGCAATTTCCGGTGATGGTTTCTTTGTTGTCCGTGATACGAATACTCCCGGTTCAGACAACGAGATTTTCTTCACACGTGCAGGTGATTTCAAACCGGATGATGACGGCTATCTGCGCAATACCGCCGGATATTACGTTCAGGGTTGGGCGACGGATCGTAACGGTGGTCTTCTTGACCCGACCGGAACGGCAACGACGTCGAACAGTTCGGCGATCTCTGATTTGCAGGTTCTTGATATCAACTCGATCCTGACAGCAGCGGCGTCAACCACAACCATCGAGTTCGGGGCAAACCTCAATGCCAACGAAACACCGCTGACCGGTGGGTCGAATGTTTCGACAACGTTGGGCATCAACGGGACGGCTGCCCTTGCCGGTCAGGCCGGTATTGCCGCCGGTGACTCTTTTGATATCACCTATAACGGTACCACCACGACAATAACGATAACCGGCACGGATACGCTGGCAGACATCGCGACAAAAATCAGCGCGGTGACGGGCGTCAGTGCGACGGCCACCACAACCGGTGCCAACGATACCCTGACCATTAACGGTTCGTTTGCCGATCAGGATGTTGTGATTACCAACAACAACAACACCCCTCTGACCGCCCTTGGCTTTACAGGCCCGTTCCCGGCGACACTGGCAGCAACCTATACAGGAGGTAATCTGGCGTCAGGAGCTGTTGCTGAAAACAACAGGATGCCCGTGACAATCTATGATTCCCTTGGCTCGGCACATGTTGTCGAATTGCAGGTTATCAAACTCGGCCAAAACCGCTGGGGGTTTGAACTGACAGGCAGCACTGGTGCGGACGAACTTGATCCGACCCTTCATCCTAACGGATTGATCCAGTCCGGTATCATTACCTTTAACGGTGATGGTAGCCTGCGGACCTTTACCGATAATGCCGGAACAACAAATCTAGTGGATCAGGATATTGCTGTTAACTGGAGCAATGGTTCAAATGCGAACCAGATCACAATTGATCTCGGTACAGTTGGCCTGACGAACGGTATCACGCAGTTTGGTGCAGGTTCGGACTCGAACGGTAACCTCGTGGAGTATGACACCCGCTTCATTAACCAGAACGGTGCGCAGGCAGGTTCGATGGTTAACTATGGCTTTACCGAAGATGGCTTCCTTCAGGTCGAATTTGCCAACGGCGTAAAACGCCCGATTTACAAACTGGCGATCGCCACCTTCGAGGCACCTGACGAGATGGAAAACCATACTGGCAACGTTTATCGCCAGACACGTGAATCGGGTGACTATCTGCTGCGTGAGCCGGGTCTGAATGGTGCAGGTAACGTTGTGGCATCCGCGCTTGAATCGTCGAACGTCGACCTTGCCGAGGAGTTCACAAACATGATCGTGACCCAGCGCGCCTACTCGGCAAACACCAAGACGATCACCACGACCGATGAAATGCTCAGCGAGCTGATCCGTATCAAACAGTAATTGATTGAGGCCATCGGGGCGGTTTTCCTGCCCCGATGCACTGCATGTTTACAGGGACTCGCCCGGCTTTTTTCAGCCGGGCTTCTTTTTTGGGAACAGAATACCTACATAGGGGGCAGCAGATTGAACGCGCCAAAGATTCAAATGATTCAAATCGCTGGCGAATTTTGAACACATTACTGGGCAATAATTGCCGGTTGTTAACCTGTTCTTCAATATGCGCTTCTATTCGTTGATGATACTGGTAGCTATTGTGCGGACATCTGCCGGTATTGGGGACAGTGGTAACAATCGATCCGGAGCAGTCGAACGTGGGCGGTTTATTGCAAACGCTTAAAGGTCTTGGACCGACACGCCTGATGGCAATCAGTGGCGTCGGGGTGTTGCTGCTTGTGTTTTTTGCATTCCTTATTCTGCGTGTTTCGGCACCGAATATGGAGTTGCTATATCGTGATCTGAACCCGGCGGATGCGAGCCAGATCGTCAACCGTCTCGAAGAACAGCAGGTTTCCTACCAGCTTCTGAATAACGGCACCGAAATTCTTGTTCCCGCCGATCAGGTCAATCGCATGCGCCTGTCAATGGCGGAAAGCGGGTTGCCGACCGGCGGCTCCGTCGGGTACGAAGTGTTCGATAGTGGCAGCGGCCTTGGTGCAACAAGTTTCGAACAGAACATTAACCATGTTCGCGCCCTTGAGGGCGAATTGGCCCGTACCATAGCCTCCATACAGTCCGTTCAACAGGCCCGTGTACATCTGGTTTTGCCCAAACGTCAGATGTTCTCGCGCGAGACCCAGGAAGCCAGCGCATCAATTGCAGTTAAAATGGCCGGTGGGGAACTTAAACCCGAACAGGTTATAGCGATCCAGCATCTTGTTGCTGCGGCTATTCCCCAGCTGACACCAAGCAAGGTTTCCATCATTGATGAACGCGGTCGTCTTCTGGCGCGTGGTCAGGGTGAAGAACAATCTTCAACCTTCCTGACCCAGACCGCAGATGAGATGCGCATCCGCAACGAAACGCGTCTGCGCAACACGATCGAAGATCTTCTTTCCCGGTCCCTTGGCTATGGCGAAGTTCGTGCCGAGGTGTCGGTCGAAATGGACTTCAACAAGGTGACGACAGCGGACGAGCGATTTAATCCCGACGAACGGGTGGTGCGCTCTAGCCAGACGATTGATGAAAACTCGACCAACAGCGAGACAGAGGGTGCAGACCCGGTTACGCTGCAAAACAATCTTCCGGATCCCAATCTTGGTGGAGCACAGGGTGCAGGCACCAACAGTCAGGAAACCCGTTCCGAGGAAACTGTCAATTACGAGATTTCCAAAACCACGACCACCAAGGTCAAGGAAATCGGCGAAATTTCGCGTGTGACTGTGGCGGTTCTGGTCGATGGCACCTACACAACAGATGAAAACGGCGAACGGCTTTATCAGGAGCGCTCGCCTGAAGATCTGGAAAAGATTGCGGCCCTCGTTCGTAGCGCAATCGGTTATGACCCGGCGCGCAGTGATCAGGTCGAAGTGATCAATATGAGATTTGCCGATACAGCAGACCTCTTCGCGGATGAAGCTGTCGAAACATTCCTTGGTCTTGATAAGGCTGAAATCTTCCGCATCGCAGAAATGCTGGTGCTGGCGATTGTCGCGATCCTCGTGATCCTGCTGGTGGTTCGACCGCTGCTGACCCGTGCGTTCGAAACACTACCAAGTGCTGCCGACATGGCACAGCGCCAGTTGCTGTCTGAAGACATGTCCGCAGACGGCACCCCCGCATTGACAGGCCCATCCCCCGTACCGATGGCGCCGGGGATGAGTGATGAAGGCGAAGAACTGATCAACCTGTCGATGGTCGAGGGCCGGGTTAAAGCATCTTCGGTCAAGAAAATTGGTGAAATTGTCGAAAAGCACCCGGAAGAGGCCCTGTCGATCATTCGCAACTGGCTTTATCAGGAAACCTGATATGCCTGAAGGTTCATTCATGGGCAGGTTGGCATAAGGCCACCGGCCTGCTTGTCGCACAAATCAAACCAGCGGTTCGATATGACGGCCATTGAAAAATTCAAATTCTCGCTCAGTTTCGATGATGCCGATAACGTCATTCGTTCGTCCGGTTCGGATGATGAACATTATTCTCTGGGCAAAAAGAAAAAGAAGAAAGAGGACGAAGCCCCGCCTCCGCCTCCGGCGGTTTATACCGAAGAACAGGCCGCCCAGATGATTGCAGAGGCCGAGGCAGCTGCGCGCGAGGCCGCCGACGCAGAAGGCTTTGCGCGCGGTGTCGAGCAAGGCCGCGCGGAAATCCAGTCATCCCTGCAACAAGCTTTGACAGATACGTCCGCACGACTTGCCGAAAAACTTGCGCAAATTGACGAGCAGCAGAAACGCGCCAATGCCCGCATCAACGAGGATGCCATTCATGTTGCCGTCGGCATCATGCGCAAAATCGCCCCAGCCTGGTCAAAACAGTTCGAACTGACTGAAATCGAAAGCATAGTCCGTCAGTGCCTTGCCAATCTGTTCGATGTTCCCAAGGTGATCGTTCAGGTCCACCCCGATATCAGCGACATGGTTTCCGAAAGTGTTGAAAAAATCGCACAGTCGCGGGGTTTCTCGGGTAAGGTCGCGGTTGTTGGCGAGCCCGATATTGATCTGGGTGACTGCCATGTATCGTGGGGTGACGGAACGGCTGTGCGGGAAACCAAACGCATCTGGGCCGAAATCAACGATATCGTCGAACGTGTTCTTCAAAATCATAGCGACGAGCATGAGTTTGAAGAAAATGACATGGGCGATCCTGATGTCCAGAACACCCGGCTTGCCGACCTTCCGCCCGCCCCCCGCCCGGCAAGTCCAGAAACCCCGTCGACGAAACCGGAAACAACCGTTTCGGGGCATGATTTGACACCAACCGATGCGACAGAACCTGATACTTCCGAAATGCAGGCCGCCCCGACAGGTGATAATCATATCGGGGATGGTGGAACCGGATCACACCAAGCCGGTCAACCGACAGGCCAGATCGAAGAAGGTCATGGCACAGAACAGGTTAATATGCCAACATCCCCCCAGGATGATGCGTCGCACACTCAGATCCGGGATGAGGAGAAAAGCGATCCGCGACAACAGGATGGGAACCCGTTGCAGGAAGATCGTAAACCCGATACCCGGGACGAAACAGAAGCCGATGTGACGCAGGAAGCTCAAGGATCAGGAGACGAAAATGGCCGATGATGACGATCTTGAACTCTCGGAACTCGATAATGATGATATCGAGCTAGAGGGCGAAGGTACCGAACTTCTGGCCGCCGCCGAGATCGGCAGCGATGCCATGAAGACATCCAAGGATCTCGAAGCGGTTTACGACATTCCCGTTCAGGTTTCGGCAGTCCTTGGAAAAGCAACCATGCAGGTAAGCCAGTTGCTAAAACTGGGGCGTGGTGCAGTCGTAGAGCTTGACCGCAAGGTTGGGGAAGCTATTGATATTTATGTAAACAACCGTCTGGTCGCACGCGGCGAAGTGGTGGTTGTCGAAGACCGTCTGGGGGTAACCATGACGGAAATCATCAAGTCCGAGAAAAACTAGTCTTTTGAGAGGATGAGCGGGTATGGCGGACGGGGGGACTAAAACGTCGTTTGATATCGCGACGGTTGCGGGGCTGGCTATTGGCTTCGCACTTATTATCGCGGCGATCGTATTGGGGGGATCGCCCGGGGCATTTATTGATATTCCATCCGTTCTGATCGTGATCGGCGGCACGGCTGCGATTACCGCTGTGTGTTTTGCGCTGGGCGAATTCCTGGGGGCTGGCAAGGTTCTGATGCGCACGATTTTCCACAAATCGCGCAACCCTGCCGATGCTGCCCTGCAAATCCTGCAACTGGCTGAAATCGCCCGCAAGGGCGGGGTCCTGTCGCTTCAGGGGCATCTCGACAGTCTGCAAAGCGAGGAATATCTTTGGAAGGGACTGTCGCTTGTCGTCGATGGCACACCACCCGAAGAAGTCGAAGCCATCATGCGCAAGGACATGAACGCCACCATCGGTCGCCACCAGAAAGGTGCGAACATCATGAAAAAGGCTGGGGATATCGCGCCGGCCATGGGGCTGATCGGGACATTGATCGGTCTGGTGCAGATGCTTGGCAACCTTGATGATCCGTCCTCGATCGGGCCGTCCATGGCAGTTGCACTTCTGACGACTTTCTATGGTGCTGTTCTGGCAAACATGGTTTTTATGCCGCTTGCTGCCAAACTTGAACGCAACTCGGGCGAAGAAGAACTTTTGAATTCGGTCTATATGGTGGGGGCCGTCTCCATCGGGCGACAGGAAAACCCCCGTCGTCTGGAAATGCTGATCAACTCCATCCTGCCCCCGTCAAAACGGGTCAGCTATTTCGATTGATCGGTGAAACCCACCAATTGAAATTGCCATTGGGAACGAAGCGGAAAGAGATGAGACTATGCAGGTATTGATCGTTGGTGGACTGGGCGGTCAGATCGGCGCAGCCAGCAAGATCGCGATGGCACGCGGCGCAACAGTCCAGTTGGCCGAAAGTGTCACGACATCGCTGAATATCCTGCGCGCAGGCAACCGGATCGATCTGGTTATGGCTGACATCACCCTTGATGTTGCAGCCTTGATCGAAGCCATGCATCGTGAACGGATCAATGTCCCGGTTGTCGCGTGTGGCATCGGCAATGACGTCAATGGTGCGGTCAATGCCATCAAGGCCGGTGCCCAGGAATTCATCCCCCTGCCCCCCGAAGCCGACCTGATTGCCGCCATCTTCGAGGCCGTCACCGAAGAAAGCCATGCCCTGATCCATCGCGATGCCCGCATGGCGGAAACCCTTCGTCTCGCAACCCAGGTCGCCAACAGTTCCGCCTCCATCCTGATTACGGGCGAAAGCGGTACCGGCAAGGAAATCATCTCGCGCTTTGTTCATCGTAAATCCAACCGGGCGGACAAACCATTCGTTGCCGTGAACTGTGCCGCGATTCCCGACAACCTTCTTGAATCCGAACTGTTTGGCCATGAAAAAGGTGCATTTACCGGCGCACAGGCCCGACGCATCGGAAAGTTTGAAGAAGCCAATGGCGGTACCCTTTTGCTTGATGAAATCAGCGAAATGGATGTCCGCCTTCAGGCAAAGCTGCTGCGCGCCATTCAGGAAAAGGAAATCGACCGTCTGGGCGGTAAAAGCCCGGTCAAGGTTGATGTCCGTATTCTTGCGACCTCGAACCGCAATCTTGAGGCCGAAGTCAATGCGGGCAACTTCCGTGAAGATCTTTATTTCCGCCTGAACGTCGTCAATCTCGATATTCCTTCGTTGCGCGAACGGCCTGACGATATTCCAGTTCTGGCGGAATTTTTTGTTAAAAAATATTCCGAAGCCAACGATGTACCGATCCGCCCGATCAGTCCGCTGGCAATCACGCGTTTGCGTAGCCATCATTGGCGTGGCAATGTTCGCGAACTTGAAAATACCATGCACCGCGCCGTCCTGATTGCCGGTCCGACGGAAATCGGCCCTGAAGCCATCATGCTTTCGGGTGCCGGAAGTAGCGAACCGGGCTGGCAGTCTGCTCCGCCCCCCGAAACAGCGGCACCTGCCCCGGCTCCTTCGCAGCCAGCCCCCAGTGCGCCGTCCCGCGCAAGTTCGGCCTATGCCAATGCCAATGCGGCTTATGGTGGTGCGGCCTATCGTCCGGTTCCCCCGGCACAGCAGGCACCATACGCACCTGCCCCGCTGCCTGATCATCACGACGATTATGCAGCACCCTGCCCGGCAGCACCGATCGACCATGATGCGGATAGCGCCGATCAAACCAACGCGGATTCATCGGTCACGGCAGCCCTGGTCGGTCGCACGGTTGCAGATGTCGAACGCGATCTGATCATCGATACGCTGAAACATTGCTTTGGCAACCGCACCCATGCGGCAAACATTCTCGGCATTTCGATCCGCACACTGCGCAACAAGCTTCGTCAATATACCGACGAAGGCCTTGCCGTGCCGCAACCTGGCAATGGTCAGGACTGATTATTACAAAACGACCGGTGCACCCCATATCAGAACAAGGGATGCATTCCCGGGATCGCGCAACATAGGGTAACCAGAAGTCAACATGGCCGACGGTCGAGACATCACACCGGCAGGATCTGACGGGTCACAAGGCCCCCAAAGTGCGGGCGGCCTGAATATGGCTGGTATCCAGTCACGCGTCCGGTCGGCCATGAAACGTGGCGATATCGCCATGGCGCTTGGCTTCATCCTGATCCTTGTGGTCATGATGTTCCCGATGCCGCCCTGGCTACTCGACTTCCTGCTCGCCCTGTCGATCAGCTTCTCGGTGCTGATCCTGATGACGTCGCTATTCATCCAGAAACCGTTGGAATTCAACTCTTTTCCGATGATCCTGCTGGTCGCGACGTCGCTTCGACTGGCGCTAAACATTGCAACCACGCGTCTGATTCTGGGCCACGGACACGAAGGCACCCATGCTGCCGGTGCGGTGATCGAGGCATTCGGCAGTTTCCTGATCTCGGGCAATTTCGTGATCGGGATTATTGTTTTTGCCATCCTTGTGATCATCAACTTTGTGGTTATCACCAAGGGTTCCGGTCGTATCGCCGAAGTCGCTGCACGTTTCACCCTTGATGCCATGCCCGGTAAACAGATGGCGATTGACGCCGATCTGTCATCGGGTCTGATCAACGAAGCGCAGGCCAAGGCACGCCGCAAGGAACTGGAAGATGAAAGCTCGTTCTTCGGTTCCATGGATGGTGCATCCAAATTCGTCCGCGGTGATGCGGTTGCAGGTATCCTGATTACCTTCATCAACGTGATCGGCGGCATTATTATTGGCACCGCCCAGATGGGCCTATCACTGGCCGAAGCCACTGAAACTTACACAATCCTGACTGTTGGCGATGGTCTGGTGTCGCAGATTCCCGCCCTGATCGTCTCGACGGCCGCTGGTCTTCTGGTCACCAAGGGCGGCCTTGACGGCGCAACTGAAAAGGCCGTTTTCGGACAGGTAAGCAATTACCCCGCAGCTCTTGGTGTTGCCTCGGCGATGATGGCCGGCATGTCGCTTTTGCCAGGCATTCCGATGGTCTGGTTCCTTGGTCTGGCGATTGTGCTGGGCTATCTTGCTTGGCATTTGGGCCGAAAGCAGAAAGAAGCCGCCGCCAACGCCCAGATGGAAGAAGCCCAGACCGCCGCCGATGCCGCAGGCCCGCCGCCAGAAGAACCGATCGCCAATGCGCTTCGCATGGATTATGTGCGGCTTGAACTGGGATATGGCCTGCTGTCGCTGATCAGCACCGAACGCGGCCAGAAACTGACCGATCAGATCAAGGCACTACGCCGTCAGCTGGCGACCGATATGGGCTTTGTCATGCCCAGTGTCCGTATTCAGGACAATATGCAGCTTCCCGCCAACACCTATGTTCTGCGCGTCAAGGAAATCGAGGCAGGTCGTGGCGACCTTCGTCCCAACATGCTGCTGGTCATGGACCCGCGCGGCGAGGAAATCACCCTTGCCGGTGAAAAAACCATGGAACCGACCTTCAACCTGCCGGCCATGTGGATCGAACAGGGCATGAAGGAAGAAGCCATGTTCCGTGGCTATACCGTTGTTGATCCGCAAACCGTGATCACCACCCATATTACCGAGGTGATCAAGGACCACATGCCCGAACTTCTGTCCTATGCCGAAACCCAGAAGCTTCTGGACGAGCTCGACGACG
Organism: Thalassospira sp. MIT1004; assembly: GCF_001858545.1. Classification (NCBI taxonomy): domain Bacteria; kingdom Pseudomonadati; phylum Pseudomonadota; class Alphaproteobacteria; order Rhodospirillales; family Thalassospiraceae; genus Thalassospira; species Thalassospira sp. MIT1004. Next base: position 228,827 of record NZ_MCAO01000045.1, read on the forward strand.
ACCAGAAAAAACTGGTCGAGGACATCGTACCGGGTCAGGTTTCCGTGGGCGGGGTTCAGCGCGTTCTGCAAAACCTTCTGACCGAACGCATATCGATCCGCGATCTGCCGACCATTCTTGAAGGGATTGCGGAATCCACCGCCTTTACGCGCAATCCGACCTTCATGACCGAACATGTGCGATCCCGCCTGGCACGACAGTTGTCTGATGTGAATACCAACCATGATGGCGTGATTCCGCTGGTGACCCTGTCACCGCAGTGGGAACAGATATTTGCCGAAAGTCTGGTTGGTTCTGGCGAGGAAAAGCAACTGTCGATCCCGCCAAGCCAGCTTCAGGAATTCATCAACAAGGTTCGCACCACGTTCGAGCGACTTGGCATGATGGGCGAAAGCCCGGTTCTTTTGACCAGTCCCGGCATTCGTCCCTATGTCCGATCCATTGTCGAACGGTTCCGGCCCACCACGGTTGTCATGTCGCAAAACGAAATCCATCCCAAGGCCCAACTCAAAACCATGGGGCAGATATGATGATCCGTTGCGAGGGGACAGCATATGCGCCTTAAGACGTTCAGCGCCCCGACCATGACCGAGGCGATGGCACTGGTCAAAGAGCATATGGGATCGGATGCCATTATCGTATCGACCCAGGATATCCCGGGCACGGGCGTGCGGCTGACCGCGGCCCTTGATCGTGATCCGGATATGGATTTCGATATCGCGGATCAAGGCCCTCCGGGTCATCAGGAACTGTTTGATCACGCACAAGAGGCCCTTCTCCGTCATAATCTGCCCGAACGGCTGCGTTTGCGGCTTTGTGATCTTATGGGCCGCGAAAGCGGTGCCACTACCGCACAGCAATTACTGGCATCGGCACTGGACGAGATTTTTGATTTTTCGCCGTTGCCGGAAAAAAACACGCCGCGTGCCTTGGCCTTTGTCGGCCCGCCCGGTTGCGGCAAAACGCTGGCGGTTGCCAAAACTGCTGCCCGTGCAGTGATGAAAAAGCGAAAAGTCGCGGTTCTGACCACCGATTACAAACGCGCAGGCGGTGTGGCCCAGCTTGAGGCATTCACCCGTATCCTGAACATCAATCTGTCACTGGTCAAAACACCCGAAGAATTCAAAGCCCAGTTTGCCCGTATGCGGGATGCCGACATGGTTCTGGTCGACACGGCAAGCTGCAATCCCTATGTCGATGCCGACATCAAGGCACTGGGCGATTTCATGTCCGTTGTGCCAAGCGAACCCGTACTGGTCAATCCCGCCGGGATTGATGCCGACGAATGTGCCGATATCGCCAATGCCTTTGCCGATTGCGGCGTTGCGCGCATGGTGATTTCCCGACTGGATGTTGCATCGCGCCTTGGCGGCGCGTTATAAGGTGCAGATTCAGGAAATCTTTCCCTTTGCAATGTCAGTATGACGGCCCAGGTCGCAGACGGTCTAACCGCAATAAGCCCCGTCGCCCTGGCCAAACTTCTGATACCGTCCCATCGCGCCGAGAACGCGAAACCGAGTTTCTCCGAGGTCGTGAAATGACTGCCAAGTCTGATGAAGTATCCAAAACTGCTCCGCGCGCCAAAGGCCGCAACGTCCTTGCCATCGCATCTGGCAAGGGGGGCGTGGGCAAGACCTGGTTTGCCATTACCCTGACCCATTCGCTGGTGCGCGAAGGCAAAAAAGCCCTGTTGTTTGATGGTGATCTTGGCCTTGCCAACATCGACATCCAGCTTGGCCTGATGCCCAAACATGATCTGGGCGGGGTGATTTCCGGACGGATCGGTTTGCGCGATGCCGTAACCCCCTTCCCCGATGGCGGCTTTGACATCATTGCCGGGCGCAGCGGATCGGGCAGTCTTGCCAATCTGCCCGTGACCCGTCTTCAGGCCCTATCCGATGATTTGATCCAGACCGGTAAAAGTTACGACAAGGTCCTGATCGACCTTGGCGCGGGTGTTGATCAGGGTGTGCGTCAGATGACCAGCCTTGCCAATACGGTGATTGTCATCACCAACGGTGATCCGACATCGCTGACCGATGCCTATGCCTTTATCAAGGTCACACATATGGCGCGACCCAAAACCGATATCCGGGTGGTGGTGAATATGGCCAAGGACCGCAAGGAAGGCGAGGCGATCTACAACAAGCTTCTTAAAGCCTGCGAAGGTTTCCTGAAAATCAGCCCGCCACTTCTGGGTGTTGTACGTGCCGATCCGCGTGTTTCCGAATGCATTCGGTCACAGACCCCGCTTCTGATGCGCCATCCCAATTGCGATGCCGCCCACGATATGGAAGCGATCACGCAAAAGCTGCTGGAGGGCTGACGCCATGACTCTCCCGCCACAAGCCGTAACACCAGGCACTGCCGTTGGCGGTCAGGGCGGTGCGACGGCCGGCGGGGCATCGGGTAGTCCACAGCCGCCTTCTCAGGTCAGTGCTGCCCAGCAGGTCGCCAATGCCATTGCAAAACTGCCGGTCGAAAGCCTGCTTCAGGCGTCTGTTCAGTCGCGTTCGGGTAATGAACTGACTCTTCTGACCAGTCTGGGGCAGGTTAATATAAAACTGCCAACACCCCTTCCAACCAATCTGGGGGACTTTCTTTGGGTGCGGATCATGCCCCAGGGACAGCCGCAGCAGGGCAGCGATCCCGCAGCCGCCCTTCGCCTTCAGGTGCTGCCGCAAACGCTGACACCGGGCACAACCGGAACTGGCGGCGGATTGCCGACCACCGGGATCAATGGCAACGTTCTGATCCCCGGCCAGGCCTTTAACGCCATCACAACAAGCAGCCTGACCCTGCCCAATGGCAGTCAGTTGCCCGCCGGAAGCCAGACACAGGTTATCTTTGTCGGTCAGGGTGCCGTCAGTGCCGGCAAGGCCGCCCAGATTGCCAACATGAATGCAACGGGCACCATGACACCCGCTATAACAACCGGCGGCGCGCTGGGAACGCCATCGGGTGCGGGTATCTCAGGTCAGGTTGTCGCAGGCGGTACAGGTGCGGCCGGAACAGCAACCCCGCTGGTGCTGACCGGGACGGTTCTGCCACCCGATAGCGCCGAAGCCCGGATGTTGCCGAACGGCTTTACCGCCCTTCGCATATCTGCCGGTGTTGTCGGCATCAAATTGCCGGTTCCAGCCCCGGTTGGTGCGACCCTGTCGTTTAGTGTCGATGCCAATACCGCCGCCGGACGCGGCACTCAAGCCCCTCCGATGACAGAGGCAGAATTGATTGCACGCGGGCAGAACGCAGCCCTGTCACGAGACTGGGGCAGTTTGCAGCAGGCGGTGACCGCACTGGCACAACACGATCCGGGCGCGGCAGCGGCTCTGTTGAACAATATTCCGCAGGCCGGACCGAAACTGACCACCACGATGATGTTCTTTTTTGCCGCCATGACCGGCCCCGGGGGAACAGCACGCGGCTGGTTGGGGGATCGCGCCAGCAACAGCCTGTCATCGATTGACGGGAACGGCGACGATATCCTTAAAAAGCTCGAAGGCGATTTCAGCAGATTGCGGGGCATGGCCGCCGACGAACGCCCGGATGGCTGGCGTGTGATGCCGATGCCATTTCAGATGGGGGAACGCATCGAACAGGTTCGTCTGGCATGGCGACATGGCGACGACGAAAACGAGAAAGGCGAAAGGGAAGAACCCGGCACGCGCTTTCTGCTCGACCTGTCTTTCAGCGAAGTCGGCCACACCCAGCTTGACGGTCTGGTCAAAGGCGAAGACAGCAAGTTCGATTTGATCGTGCGCACTGAAAATCCACTGCAATCTGATAATCGCGACGATATTCGCGGCATCTTCCGCGAGGCTTTGCAAATCTCCGGCTACAAGGGGCATCTGATTTTTCAGGATGGCTCGCGCTTTGTTGAAATTGCCCCGCCGGTCAACGAAGCAGTTGTCAACCGGCATCGCGGGATTGACGCATAAGCGGCCATTCGCCCCACCTGCCCCGGAAAAGAAGCCTTTTCGTTCCCGAAAGGCGGGGGTAATCTTGATTATCAAACGAATAAACGCAGGTAGGCCTGATGCTGGAAATATTTGAACGTCGAAACCTGTTGCTGACAGAACATAATCCCGGTGCACAGCTTGATTATGTCGTGACGTTGCAAAGCGAACTGAGCGGATGCGAAACCGTGTTTCCGGCCCGTATGACCCTGCGTTATGTCCCGGACCGCCTGATCATAAAACCCGATTGCCTTGCGGAATATTTCGCCGAAATCGCGCGTATCCCGTTTGATAATTTCGAAACCGCAGCCGTGCTTCTCATGGAAGATTTCAACAACGAAATCATTCCGCGCTGGATCAATCTGCGCCTTGACAAGCAAAAGGCCGACAATGCCAGCGTCCAGCACCACGAAGCCGCACTCGAAGACCGGCAGCCGAAATGGCACAACCCACGCCTTCTGGACCGGTTGGAACGGTATTGATCCAGACTTCACACACAGGCGATCACCTCAATTTCCACCAACCAGCCCGCACTTAATGTTTGTGCTACGATTGTTGTGGTTGGAACAACACGACCGTTAAGGGCCTTAACGCGTGCCTCCTGATTGGCATGCGTATAAGCAGGATCACGCAGATAGCTGGTCGTTCTTACAACATTATTAATCGACATTCCCGCATCGGCGAGAATAGCCTTGATATTTTTCCATACTAGAACGAGTTGCTCGTCGATATCAGCGCCGGGCACGCCATCAAGACGAAGCCCCATTGTTCCACTGACAAACAAAATACTGTTCAGTCCGTTAATCTTCATCGCATGAACATAATCTGATGTTGCCGGATAAATTTTCCCTGACGGGTTACACTGTTGCATCTGCATTTGCTTGTCCTTTCTAATGTTCAGAAATTGAAGAATATGCAGTATTTAATTTGGCAAAAGAGACAAATTACGGAACATGGTTAATTATGAATAATCTTCAGCAAAATAATTTACCGGGGCAGCAGCTCGATACATTTGACCGAAGAATATTAGGCGCGCTTGTCGAAGACTCGTCACAAACCTATGCCGAACTAGGAAGAATCGTCGGCTTATCGGCTCCTGCTGTGCATGAACGGGTCAAACGCCTCCGCCGTCACGGCATCATTGAGCGTATGTCGGCAATTTTAAACGGCCCGGCCATCGGCAAACCTATGGTTTCCTTTGTACATGTAGATACCGATGGCTGGGGAAAAAGCGAGCGGATGATGAAAATAGCCAACTTCCCGGAAGTTGAAGAAATTCATTCCGTTGCGGGCGATACCAGCGTGATCTTGAAAGTGCGCACTACAGACGCCCATGCACTGGAGGTTTTGCTTTCACAGCTTTATATTCTTCGAGGAGTTAAAACCACGCGCAGCTATGTGGTTTTATCTACATATCTGGAACGCACGATACAGGCAGAAGTCACCCAGGACTGGTCTGAAATAACAATACCGCCCGAATAACAATCGGATGCCATGCAAGAACTTCGGGAAAGCCTATTTTTGTGGCCTTAACGAAACGGCGTTCCATGCACCCATTGGGTAAGGGAATAACGCAGGCCCGCTGTCGTCGGGGCGACGCGGTGCAGAACGAAGCTCGGGAAAAAGATCGCCGTGCCACGTTCCATCGGCGCATCAAAAACATGCCCCGCCGGGTTTAGCTGCAACAAACCGCCTTCATACTGGTCGGGTTCGGATAGCTGGATCACCATGGTCAGTTTGCGACGGCGTGCAATATCGGATGCGCCAACGTCGCTGTGCCAGTCATAGTGACCGCGCTGATCCCCAGCATAGCAGGCAATCTGTGCGTCTTCGGCGAATTCCGACAAAGAAAAATCAAACACATTGCGGTTTACATCCGCAACCATGTCAACGATCCGGCGCATGACGGTCGGTTCCTGTGTCTCGTTAAACCAGGTGATCTGTGACCGGCGGATATGGCTTGCCGACTGGCCCTGAACAAGGCCGCCATCGTCAAGTTTTTGCGAAAATCCGTCAATCAGTCGATCACAGGTTGCACGATCAAGCGCATCCGGGACGATCGCATACATTTCTTCTGGAAACATTCACGACATTCTCCAATGCCGCATGGGCCTTTGATTTCGTGTTGCGGGCCCAAGACAATTCTTTGCGGTGCGCTTCTCTTAGGACCAAACGCACCGATTGACCAGCGCGAAAATCATGCAAGAACCGCGTGCATGCTATACCGGATTTACGATCCTGCCGCTGGCTGCCGCCCCATCATCGGGATCATGGGTCACCATCAGGGTTGGCAAACCACGCAACCGTGCCTGTTCAAAAACAAATGTCCTGATCTGATCCCGTAACTCGGCATCAAGCTTTGAAAAAGGTTCATCGAGCAAAAGTGCGCCGGGCTCGGACAGCAACACCCGCATCAGGGCGACACGCGCACGCTGCCCGCCGGATAACGTCGCCGGATCACCATCGGCAAAACCACCAAGCCCCGCACTTTCCAGCGCGTCCTCGATACGCGTTCTGCGTTCTACCCGCCCCTGAACACTTGATGGCAGGGCAAACGCCAGATTGCCGCCAACCGATAAATGCGGAAACAGAAGATCATCCTGAAACAGGATACCGACATGGCGATCCTGTGGTGCCAGACAATCCAGCCCCCGTCCATTCAGGACAACCTGCCCGCTGACCTCAAATCCGGCGGTTCCGCCCACCGACAACGTTCCGCAAATATAGGCCAGCAGACTGGATTTTCCCGAGCCGCTCGGCCCCATCAGCGTCACGATCTCGCCCGATTTGATGATGGTATCGATATCAACCAGCACACGCCCATTGAGGCGAATGGAAACCCGGCGTAATTCAAGCACTGTGGCAGTGGCGGGGGCGAGGGTGCTGTTATTGGTTTGTGTGCTGTTCATCGGCTGATCATATCCTGTTTCGGTTTTCCATGCCGCGCCGGTGGCGGAATAAAACCGCCGGGATCAGAAGGGCCAGGGTAAAACCGGCAAAGGGCAGGATCATTTGCAACAGCCCGTAAATTCCGATCATCCGCTGGTCGCCGCCCGATGCCAGTGCCACCGCCTCGGTCGTGACGGTGGCAAACCGCCCCGCACCGATCAGAAGGGTTGGCAGATACTGCCCGACACTGACCGCAATGCCGACGGCAAAGGCGGTCAGAACCGCGCGGGTCAATAATGGTAGGCGCACCAACCAGAATACCCGCGCCGGTGATGCACCAAGGCATAAGGCAGTTTGCAAATATCGCGGATCAAGGGCGCGAAACGGATCGGCAAGCGATAGAAAGATATAGGGCAGCACAAAGATCAAATGAACGATCACCACGGAAATCAACGTTCGTTCCAGCCCGATACCGGTAAAAAACACCTGAAGCCCGAACATGAAGCTGATTTGCGGCATCAAAAGCGGCAGATAAATCAATAACATCGCCCCCTGTCCCGGTTTTTGAAACCGTCGGGTTTCGTTTTCAAGACATCCCAGAACCAGGGTAATCGCAACCCCGACCGAGAGAACCGCAATCATCAGTGTGGTCCAAAGTGCCGCACCTAACATGGCATATTCGCGCATCCAAAGACGCAGACTGAAACTGCGCGGCAGAAACTCCGGAAAGGACCAGTACCCGGCAAAGCTCCAGACCAGAAGACTTGCCAAACCCAGAAACACGGCAGCCGCCGAGAGGATTGCCGTCCCGGCGGCAAAGCTTCGAACGGTATCATCGCGTCGCCCGCGCATGCCGCCTTCGGCCCAGACATGCCCCCACCACGCCACAAGCTTTTCCCCTCCCCACCAGATCGCCATCGCGATCATTACAAGGACAAATTGCAACATGGCCCCGGCAGAGGCCAGAAAACGACGCGACAGGTCCGGATCGGATAGCCAACCAAGAATGCGCACCGCCAGCGGTGCGGGTGTTGTTGGGCCAAGGATCATCGCGACATCAACGACCGAGGTCGAATAGGCCAGCACCGCCAATATCGGCAAACGGATTTGCGGATAGACCCGTGGCAGAACGGCTTTAAGCCAGCCAACCACGCGACCATATCCAAGTGTCAAGGCCACCTGCCGCGTCCGGTCGGCATCTGCCTGCGGCAGGGCCGCCAGCGTCATCAACAATAAAAACGGAATTTCCTTGGCAACCAGCCCGGCAATCAGGGCAATCCCCAACGGATCCTGCAAGGTCACAATATCGGGTGGACGTTCCCATCCGGCAAGCGGCGCGATCGCCCGAACGATCCAGCCGGTTGGTGCAATCAGAAAAGCCAGCCCAAAGGCCGCGGCTGCATGTGGCACTGAGAGGATCGGGGACAGCAATCGCTGCATCACACCAAAAATCCGCGTTCCCTGCCATGCGGCGCAAAATAGTATGACAACCAGAAACGAGATCAGTGTTGCGATCAAACCATTGATCAATGACAACCGGATCGAAATGCCAAGCCCCGGCTGATTGATCAAATCCCGCCAAGGATCAATCGATATTACATCGCCGCCAAGCGCCGGAAGATACCCGAATGCCGGTAATATCGTCCCGATCAGCCCGGCACAGACCGGGCCGATCATCAGGATAAGGGTAAAAGCCGGGAAAAGCCGGAGCATTTGGGCTTATTGCACCACGCCGTAGCGCTTCTGCCATTCTGTTTCAACCAGTTCCATCCAGCTTGGATGCGGTTCCGGCAGAACCGTGCCACGTTCGGAAGGCGACAGAGACGCAATGCCAAGATCCAGATCGGCAAAGGCCTTTTGCATGTCTTCTGGCAATTTATCCATCGCCAGTACCGTATCAGCTCCCCAGTATTGCGGGTCCTGTTTGCGCAGTTGGGCTTCGGGTGACATCAGGAAATCGGCCAGCACGACCGCCCCGGCCTTGGCCGATGCGTTATAGGGGATGGCAACGAAGTTGGTGTTGCCAAGCGTACCCTTGTCAAACACATAGGATCGCACTGTATCGGGCAGTTCCATCGCCTCGATTGCCGATGAGACTTCGCCCGAGCTAAACGAAAACGCGATATCGATCTGGTTATCGGCCATCATCGTACGTAGCGAGGCACCATTTTGCGGATAGGCCTGCCCGTTGCGCCACAATAGCGGTTGCAAGTCTTCGAGATATCCCCAAAGAGGTGCCAGAACCTTTTTGGCGTCCGTTTCATTGGCGGGCTGTTGCAGAACTTTCGGATCCTCAACCAGCTCGGTCAGGATTTGTTTCAGAAAGGTCGAGCCCATATAATTCGGCGGCTGGGGATAGGTGAAGCGTCCCGGATGTTTGACCAGCCATTCAAGCAAGGCTTGGGCTGACTTCGGTACGCTATCAAGGCGTGCGGTGTCATAATAGAAGCTGACCTGCGCCATACCCCACGGCGCTTCAAAGCCCATGGTCGGAACCGTGAAATCGTTGATTACGGTTGGCTTGCCTTCGACATCGACATAGGCAAAATTCGGCGTCTGTTCGGCCCACGGCCCAAACAGAAGGTCATTGCGTTTCATGGCGGCAAAGTTTTCACCATTCAGCCAGATCATATCGACCGCCCCGCCATCATCGACGCCAGCCGTCTTTTCCGACAACACCTTTGCCACTGCATCGGCCGTGTCGGAAAGTTTCACCTGTACCACATTCACACCGTATCGCTCCTGCACCTGGGCACCCGCCCACGCGATATAATCATTGATGCGCGGCTCCCCACCCCAGGCATGAAAATACACGGTCTGGCCGCGCGCCTGATCAAGAACGGACTGCCAATTGCCGATATCGGGGGCCGGGTCGGCTTTTGCGGGCATCGATACCATGGCCATTGCAAGGCCTGTGACGATGCTCAGACCGGCGAAAAAAGCGCGCATACTGGAAATCCTTGTTGCTGAAGGGCCGGTCAATACTACCTGATTGAAGCAATCTGGCACCATCGGCGATACCTGTCTGTTTTTGTTGCCATCATTTTTCCAATCTTGGCAGTCTAAAATCAATTCACGCTTGCGTTAGATGGCAGGTGTCTGGGCTTAATCTCTGCCGATGGTTTTGGCACCCGTGACATAGGAACGAAAAGATCATGTTTGAATGGGTCACAGATCCGCATATGTGGATGGGGCTTGCGACTTTGACCGCGCTTGAGATCGTACTGGGCATCGATAACATCGTTTTCTTGTCGGTGATTGTTTCCAAACTCCCGAAAAATCAACAGAAATCGGCTCGCCGCATCGGCCTTATCGGGGCGATGGGCATGCGGCTTGTGCTTCTGGCCTGTATCGCCTGGGTGATGGAATTGACCGCCCCGCTGTTTGCCGCCTTCGGGCAGGAAGTCAGCGGACGTGACCTTATTCTGATTATCGGTGGCCTGTTCCTGATCGCCAAGGCGTCCAAGGAAATTCACCATACAATTGACGAACCCGAAGAACACGGCCCCGGCAAGATCATGTCGAGTTTTGCGATGACCATCACCCAGATCATGCTGCTTGATATGATATTCTCGCTCGACAGCGTGATTACGGCGGTTGGACTGGTTGATCATCTTTCGATCATGATGATCGCGGTTGTCCTGTCGGTTCTCGTCATGCTGGCAGCAGCCGGCACCATCAGCGATTTTGTCGAAAAGCACCCGTCGGTCAAAATTCTGGCGCTGGCCTTCCTGATTCTGGTGGGGTTTGTGCTGCTGCTTGACGGTGTCGAAATCCATGTTCCAAAAGGTTACATTTACTTCGCCATGGCATTCAGCCTGGGTGTCGAGACGCTCAATCTGATCAATCAGAAACGTAAACGCAAAGCCAAAGAGCTGGGAGCAGCCAAATGAAACAGGTTTCACCGCCCTCGTGCCTGCAGAACGCCTTCAACAATCACCACCTTGGCCATGTCAAGGTTCTCGAATTCCCTGATGGCACACGGTCGGCCGCGGATGCCGCGGCGGCTATTGGTTGCGATGTCAGTGATATCGGCAAATCACTGGTTTTCATGACCGAAGGCAACAAACCGGTACTGATCATCATGAACGGTGCCGACCGGGTAGATGAAACCAAGGTTGCCCATCTGCTTGGCCTTGATATCCGCAAGGCAGATGCCAACGAAGTCCGTACCCATACCGGTTACGCCATCGGCGGTGTTCCGCCCTTTGGACATGTCGGCCCGGTCGAGACCATGATTGATGAAAAGCTGCTTGCGAAAAAGATAATCTGGCTGGCCGCGGGCACACCCAAAACCGTGTTTTCCCTGATGCCAGATGAACTTCGCGCGGTGACGGGTGTTGACACGGGTGTGGATATTTCAGCCTGATCAGGCTTAGATCAGACCGTCATCACGCGTTGCCGAACGTGCACCGATTTCATCAAGTTCGGCCTGTTCCTTGCGATCTTCTTCGGCGCGTTCTGCTTCGACACGGTTGCGTTCGGCGATTTCCGCGGTCTTGACGGCCTTGAACGCATCCGCGACCTCATCGCGGAACGCGTCGATTTTGGCTTCCTGTTCTGCGATCCGCTTTACCAGTGCTTCGCGCTCGAACACGACGGCACTGGCAAAGGGGCCATAGGCAAAACCGGCCAGTTCGGGGTTTTCGGCGGCAACCTTCTGCTCGGCTATCACGGCCTTTTCAAGCGCATCCTTTTCCGCCAGAAGATTGGTCAGTATGCCCTGCATTTCGCCAAGTTCGCGGCGTTTATCATCCAGCGCCCATTTGCGCATACGGATCAGTGTTTTGAAATCCTTGGCCATCGCGGTCAGTTACCTGAAATATGGCGGATGCGGCATCAGCATGATCATGTGATTACTGCTGATCGCGGCGAAGCGCACGTTTGGCCGCATTCAGATCATTACCCGCATTCGTCGCGGTTGAACGGCTATTGACCTGCGGGCGAAGCCGGTTGCGTTCCATAACGGTTGCGCCCTGCGGGTTGGCTGCCGGTTGGCCACCTGCATCCGGGACTTCCTGTTGGGCGGGTGTCAGATCAAGACGACGTGCCAATTCTGCATAACCATCGGCCAGCCGGGTACATTCGGTTTTACGCTGTTTGAGGAATTCCTCGATCAGCGGGAAGTAATGAATGGCTTCGTCCACCTTGGGATCCGTTCCCAGACGATAGGCCCCCAGACGGATCAGTTCCGCCATGTCTTCATAGGTTGCCAGCAGCTGACGGGCGCGCGAAACGATCTGGTTTTCATACTCGCTATTACATCCGGGCATGGTACGCGAAACACTGCGCAGGATATTGATCGCCGGATACCGACCCTGTTCGGCGATTGCGCGGTCCAGCACGACGTGGCCATCAAGAATACCACGCACCGCATCGGAAATCGGTTCGTTATGATCATCCCCGTCGACCAGAACGGTAAACAGGCCGGTCACCGATCCCTGCCCCGGCCCGCCCGGCCCGGCACGTTCCAGAAGGCGCGGCAATTCGGCAAACACCGTCGGGGTATAGCCCTTTGACGCGGGTGGTTCGCCGACCGAAAGGCTGATTTCGCGTTGCGCCATGGCAAAACGGGTCACAGAATCCATCATGCACAGCACGTCACGCCCGGTATCGCGGAAGAATTCGGACAGCGCCATGGTCATATAGGCAGCCTGACGTCGCATCAGTGGCGGCTCGTCCGAAGTGGCAACCACGACAACAGACCTGCGAAGGCCTTCTTCGCCCAGATCGTCTTCGATGAATTCGCGGGCTTCGCGGCCACGTTCACCGATCAGGCCGACAACCGAAACATCGGATGTCGTATGGCGGGTCATCATCGACAGCAAACTGGATTTACCAACCCCGGACCCGGCAAAGATGCCCATACGCTGCCCCCGGCAGCAGGTGAGAAAGGTATTCATCGCCCGCACACCCAGATCAATCTTCCCCGCCACACGCTGGCGCGAATGGGCCGATGGCGGTGCATTGCGGATCGGGTATGGTGTCGGTCCTTCGGTAAGCGGGCCCTTGCCATCGACCGGCTGGCCGAACGCATTGACCACACGCCCCAGCCAGCTTTCATCGGGATAGACCTGTGGTTGGGTGTCGGCCAGTTCGACTTCACAGCCAATCCCGATGCCATCAAGCATCCCGAACGGCATCAAAAGTGCTCGTTCATTCCGGAAACCGACAACTTCGCAAATTACGGCCACACCATCACGGCGTTTGACCTTGCAACGATCCCCCACCGAAAGCGCCCCTTCGACCCCGCCAATTTCAACCAGCAGGCCAAGAACAGCCGTTACCCGCCCGACAGTCCGGTAATCCGGAATGCGGCGAAGTTCGGCGACAATATTTCGGCCAATCTGGAACACGTTTGCGCTTTTCTGTTTGATGGGTTCCGATATGTGATGCGATCAGGAATTTTATCGCAGTCCCATGTCAAAGGGTGGCAAATTCGACCGCGTCGCACCAGATATAAGTGGCATAAACGGTATTAAAAACCCGTATATGCGGAATTACCATTAAAAATCCGGTATCGGCAATCATGGTCGTTAACGGCGCAAACCGTTGGGAAACTTCACATTCCCCGCACCATCTGCCTTTATCGATGAAAAAAAGTTAACAACATGCGACTCGCCTGCTTGCCACGAGTCGCAAAGCAACGTATCGTTAACGGAATGGAATAAAATTCCACACGGCAATCGTTGGGGCGCTTGTCGAAATTAGCCGGATTAACACGGATTTTTTGCGGAACACGGTAACGGAGCGGAACATGCGGGTGCTGCTTGTCGAAGATGACAACGCCACTGCTGACAGCATCGAGTTGATGCTGAAATCGGAGGGCATGGTTGTCGACACCACGGATCTTGGGGAAGATGGCCTCGAGATCGGTAAATTGTATGACTACGATATTATTCTTCTGGATCTCATGCTGCCGGACATCGACGGCTATGAAGTTCTCAGACGTTTGCGCGACGCACGCGTTGAAACCCCGGTGCTTATCCTGTCGGGGTTGACCGAAACCGAAGACAAGGTCAAAGGCCTTGGTTTTGGCGCGGATGACTATCTGACCAAGCCGTTTGACAAGGTTGAACTGCTGGCACGCATTCAGGCGATCGTTCGCCGGTCGCGCGGCCACGCACAATCGATGATTGCCACCGGCAGACTGAATGTGAACCTTGATGCACGCACGGTTGATGTTGATGGATCACCGCTGCATCTGACCGGCAAGGAATATGGCATCCTTGAATTGCTGTCGCTGCGCAAGGGCACGACATTGACCAAGGAAATGTTCCTGAACCATCTCTATGGCGGTATGGACGAGCCGGAGCTCAAGATCATCGACGTTTTCGTCTGCAAGCTGCGCAAGAAAATCCAGTCCGCCACCAAGGGCGACAATTACATCCATACAGTCTGGGGCCGGGGCTATGTCCTGCGCGATCCGGATGTAAACAGTAGTGCTGCCGCCTGAACGCAACGCAACTTTATCGCGTTCCGCTGCGCACGAAGTCAAAAACGCCCCGATGGATCGTCGGGGCGTTTTGCTTTTGGCGGGTGCGCGTTACACGGCAACCATCCTGATTTCTATTTCTTGTCTTCCGGCTTGCCAAAGCGCGACCGATCAAAGGTCGTGGACGGGCGGGTTGTTCCGCTGCCCGTGCTTCCGGTTCCGGTTGAAGGCCTTGCGGGCGGACTGCTGCCCGTGCCGCTTGAACCGGCGGTGCCTGTTGTGCCCAGGGGACGGCGATATGTCGATCCAGCCGTCCCAGTTGATCCTGCCGTCCCGGTAGTGCCGGTTGAAGGACGTGAATATGTGCTGCCGGAAGTACCGGTTGTTCCCGTTGTTGACGGACGGGTTGCTGTGCCGGTGCCCGTTGGGGTCGTGGGGCGTGCCGTGGTTCCGGTCGAAAGCCCGGGACGTGGCGGGGTTGTGGCTCCGGCACCTGCACTGGCGGTCGCACCACCAGTGGCAGTTTGCATATGTTTCGGCTTGGGAAACGCAAAACCGCCTGTCGCGGTACCACTCGCCGCCCCAGCCGCCGCACTGGCACCCGCCTGAATTTTCTCAAGTGCTGAAACATCGACATCCGGTGCCCCCGGACGGTTCAACTGATAGATGCCGCGTTGACGCGCAAGCGGTTTGAACTTGTCGGAAATCCCAAGAACCGTTTCCGCCCCGCCAAGGAACAGGAAGCCATCATCGGGCATCAATGCCGATATACGCGCCAGCACATCTGTCTTGGTTGGCTGATCAAAATAAATCAGAACGTTGCGGCAATAGACGATATCGAACTGACCCAGCGGCCGGAAATCCTCAAGCAGGTTGAATTCCTTGTATTGAACCTTGGAGCGGATTTCCTGCGAGATTTGCCACTGGTCTTCTTTCTTCTGGAAATATTTGACCAGAAGCTGGATCGGAAGCCCCCTTTGAACTTCAAACTGGGAATACAAACCAGCACGCGCCTTGGTCAGGATTTCGCGCGAAATGTCGGTTCCGATAATTTCAACCCGCCAGCCGGAAAGCTGGGATTTGAAATCTTCAAGGATCATCGCCAGCGAATAGGGTTCCTGCCCCGAAGATGCCGCCGCACACCAGATGCGCAGATGGCGCTTTGACGCGCGCTCCTTGATCATGTGCGGCAGAACGACATGCCGGAACTGGTCAAACGGCTTGGTATCGCGGAAGAAGAAACTTTCATTGGTTGTCATCGCATCGACGACTTCCTCGACAAGCACGCGGTCACCGCCGCGCAATGCCGCGATCAGCTCGGTCAGGTCCTTAAGCCCGCGCTTGCGTGCAATCGGCATCAGCCGGCTTTCGAGCAGATATGTCTTATCCTGGCTCAGAACGAGCCCGGATTTTGACTTTATAAGTCTGCTGACGAAATCGAAGTCTTCCGGCCTCATCATCTCGGCTTAACGACCCCCTGCAAATTTTTTGATATAGGCCGCGATGCCACCCACGGGGAGAACCGCCGAACAAATGCCTGCATGTGCCGCGGCACCGGGCATTCCCCATACAACGCTTGTCTGCTCGTCCTGTGCAACAACCATCCCCCCGGCACCCACGACAGCACGCCCACCCAGCATACCATCCTGTCCCATACCTGTAAGGATAGCCGTGAGTATATTACCACCGTAGCTTTCCACAAGGCTGCGGAGCATCGGATCAACCGACGGACGACAGAAGTTTTCTGGCGGGTTCTGGTTCAGAACAATTTTCCTGCTGTTGCCACGGCCCTCTATCACCATGTGGTAATCCCCGGGGGCAAGGTAAACCTGTCCGCCCTGAATTTGCATGCCCGTCTGGCCTTCCTGACATTTAAGCCCGGTCAGGCGGGTGATGTGTTCGGCAAGGATCGTGGTAAAAGTCGCAGGCATATGCTGGGTAATGAAAATCGGCTGACGCACTCCGGCAAGACCACGCAGAACCTCGAACAGGGCCTGCGGACCACCGGTCGAACTTCCGATGGCAATCGCTTCGACATTAAGCCGTTTTTCGGGAAGCAGACTGATCTGTCCGCCCGTGATCACCCGTTTTGCAGGTGCCGGTGCAGCGGCACCGGTCGGCGCCTTGGCGCGCGCTGCCGCCGCGGCGGCTGGGCTGCGTGCGGCCGGGGCGGCACGTTGTGGTGCCTGTTTGACCGGCGCATTTCGCGCCACTGCCCCACCACCAACAGCACCGCCCGATGTCTGGCGGGTTGACGGTTTGACATTCGCGCCTGTCGCCTTGGCATCACCGGCTGCAATTGCCGCCTCGCGGATCAGACGACCCGGATCGCGCGCAGGCATGTTGGTTGTTTGTGTAGCCGCATCACGGTTAATGGTCGTGGCCCCGCCTTCTTTGCCCTGCCCCTGTGCCGGGGATACCGGCTGCACGTGCTGAGGATGTTGGGGCTGAGGCATCGGGCGGGTCGACATCGGGCCAAGACGACCGGGCTGGTGCGTCGGACGCGGACGCAGTTCAGCGGTGAATCGTTTGCGCTGAACCCGGCCGGGCTTTTGCAATATCTGATGCTCCGCAGACAGTTCGGCCCGGAACGGTGCCGGAGCATCGCCAGCGGGCTTTTCTGTTGCGGAGGCGTCATCTTCCGGTGCAGCAGATTCCGGCAACTCTTCATGCCGTTCGGCGGTATCCACATCGTCAACGACGACCTGTTCTTCATGGATTTCTTCAAGCCGTGCCTGATCCGCCCCCAGCATCTTGCGACGCTGTTCAGCCCAGGCCTTGACCTTGTCGAGCAACTCGGCCCGGAAGCCTTCGCCAACATTAAGGTCCTTGGCCGAAGACGGTTTGGGAATGTAGTCCACAGCACCCAGTGTCATGGCCTGAAAACTGATATCGGCGTTTCGCTTGGTCAGGGTCGATGCCATGATCACGCGAACCGTCGGATCGATTTCAAGCAGCTTGGGTAATGCCGTCAGACCATCCATGACCGGCATTTCAATGTCGAGAACGACCGCTTCGATTCCGATCTCCTGACGCATGACGCCAAGCGCGTCTTCGCCATTGGCAACAGAACCGACGACCTCGATATCGTCGTCTTCCTGCAACATGCGGGTTACCAGACCACGCACGATTGCGGAATCGTCGACAATCAGGACTTTATAGGGTGGATGAATTGGCGTGTCTTCCACGTACCGACGTTCCCGTTAGAGCAACCGGACCAAAAACCAAGGCAAATGCACAGCGACGCTGACAGGAACCTTAAATCAGACCCACCTGCTCAAATTTTGCCTGGATGATCTCGCTGTCGAACGGTTTCATGATGTACTCGTTCGCACCGGCCGTAATGGCCTCCTGGATATGCTCGAGATCGTTTTCTGTAGTGCAGAACACGACAACGGGCTCATCACCACCAGGGGCTGCGCGCAGTTCCCGCAGGAAATCAATCCCGCTTTTCACCGGCATGTTCCAATCAAGCAACACCGCGTCTGGCATGGCTTCAAGGCATCGATCAATTGCCTCCTGCCCATCCACAGCCTCAATGACCGCAAATCCTATTTCTTCCAGGATACGGCGTGCCACCATTCTGATGACTTTCGAATCATCGACGACGAGACAACTCTTCATCGACTTCCTTCTCGCAAATTAGATCGTTAAGCCAAAACCGGCATTGTACCGGATGCATTTTGCACCCGGTACAGACTAACATAGCTAGCCAGCCTGTTTCACAGAAACCGTGAAATCAAGCAGACGGGTCACATCCAGAATGACAAGAAGCTTCTTGTCGAGCCGGAAAATGCCATCGGAAAATTCGCGCCAGCGCGGATCGAGCGTCGCAGGGTTCTGCTCGAACGCTTTTTGCGGAACGCTCAGAACTTCTCCGACCTGATCGACCATCAGGCTGTATAGTTCACCACCCTGATCGACCACTATGCTCATGCCCGGCACGTCGTCTTCGCGTTCACGAAGACCCAGACGTTTGCGAACATCAATCGCCGTGACAATGCGCCCACGCAGGTTCAGCGACCCTGCCACTTCGGGCGGAGCCAGCGGAATGCGCGTGATGCGCTGCGGACCAAGAACATCCTGAACCGTCAGAACCGGAATACCGAACAACTGCTTGCCGATATAGGCGGTAACGAAATCCTTCGTCGCCCCGCCAAGGTCAAGGGCCGTGCTCTGTTCTTTGCTCGGGACGAGTGCCTTTTTATCGCTCATTGGACTTTTCCCCGATTTACACTGCGCTCAGCGTCTGGATCAGCGTTGATACCAGCGCATCTCGATCGAATTTCGCGACATAGTCGCTAAAGCCAACCTGACGACCCCGTTCGAAGTCTTCCTCGCTGGTGTGCGAGGACAGCGCGATGATCGGGGTATCCCCCCAATGTTCATCATTCTGCAGGCTTTCGGCAAATTCGAAGCCGTTCATGCCCGGCATTTCGATATCACTGATGATCGCGTCGAACATTTCACCGCGATTTTTAAGATCAAGCGCCTGCTCGGCATTCTCGACCGCAATGACACGGAAACCGGACACCGACAGCATCGGTGTGAGAAGGTTACGGAAGAACGGGCTGTCATCGACCAGAAGCACACGTTTTTTCTCGCCGCCGGTATCCTCATGACCAAACCAGTCCGAGAACGCCAGTTCAAGATAGTAGCCAGCATCAATCAGATCGGTTGCCTTGCCGTCGATCACCGCAGACCCGACCAGACCATCCTGATCGGCTGTCAGTTCGACATTAAGGACGTCATCGACGATATCGACAATTTCGTCAACCACAAGGCCCATGGTCCGTTCGCGATCCTGGAAGACCAGGGTCGGCTGACGGCCTTCGGCTTTCATCTGATAGGAACCATCAATGAAGACCAGCGGCATCAGCTTACCACGATACTGAACCAGCGGACGACCGTTCGAATATTCGATGTTTTCGACATCGATTTCTTCGAGGCGGGCAACCAGTGCCAGCGGTACGGCACGAACTTCTGCACCGCCAGCCCGGAAGACCAGCATGGACGTCGTTTCGCGATCACCGGTATCGGAGCGCGCCTTGCTTTCGACACCCTGCGAACCACCAACGGTGATTTCGCCGGTGCGGGTCGCAATGCCGTTCGGATCCAGGATCATGATCACGCTACCGTCACCAAGGATGGTGTTCCCCGAGAACAGAGACAGGTCACGCAGGATCGGTGCGACCGGTTTAACCACGATTTCCTCGGTGTCGAACACTCGGTCAACGATGATACCGAAGGAATAGGTCCCAACCTGGGTGACGACGATGAAGGCTTCTTCATCCACGTCATCGACCGTTGTTTCGCCGTCATCAAGACCAAGAATTTTCTTGAGCGTGACAAGCGGCAGCAGACGGTTGCGCAGACGCAGGACAGGCGTATCGTGGATGCGTTCGATCGAATGATCGGAATTGCTTGAAGCCCGGACCAATTCCAGAACGCTGATCTGCGGAATGGCGAAACGTTCGCCGCCACTTTCAACGATCAGTGCCGAAACGATGGCAAGGGTGAGCGGGATTTTGATGATAAAGGTCGAACCACGGCCTTCGACCGATTTCAGTTCAACCGTACCACCGATTTTTTCGATGTTGGTACGGACCACGTCCATGCCGACACCACGCCCCGAAACCGAGGTCACCTTTTCGGCGGTCGAGAAACCGGCCTTGAAGATGAACTGGTGGATTTGCGAATCCGCCATGCCGTCAAGATCGCTTTCGGTTGCAAGACCATTGGCAATCGCCTTGGCCTTGATCCGTTCAATATTGAGACCGCGGCCATCGTCGGAAATCTCGATGATGATGTGGCCGCCTTCGTGATAGGCATTCAGCGTAACCGTACCGGTTTCCGGCTTGCCAGCTTCACGACGCCCCGGAATATCTTCAAGACCATGGTCGGCAGAGTTACGGACCATGTGGGTCAGCGGATCCTTGATGAGTTCAAGCACCTGACGGTCAAGTTCCGTATCGGCACCGATCATCTGCAGATCGATTTTCTTGTTCATCTCAAGCGCAAGGTCGCGAACAATACGCGGCAGTTTCGCCCAAGCGTTGCCAATCGGCTGCATACGCGTTTTCATCACACCTTCCTGAAGGTCGGTAGTGATGTGCGACAGGCGCTGCAAGGGAACGGTAAATTCGCTGTCATCCTTGCCGCGAACCATCTGCAACAGCTGGTTACGGGTCAGAACAAGCTCGGAAACCAAGGTCATAAGGTTTTCAAGCAGCTCGACGTTCACACGGATCGTCTGAGCCGCGACAGAACTTTCCTTGGCCTCGCCACGCTGCGCTTCGGCCTTTGGCCCCTCGGACGCAGCGGCCTTGGCCGGGGCAACTGCCTGCGACTTTGCTGCTGCGGGCGGGGCGGCTGCCGGTGCGGGTTTCTTGGGCGCAGGAGCAGGTTCCGGCTCCTGAATATCCGGGTCGACTTCGGTTGCATCGAAAATTGCCTGCAACCGCTCATCATCGGTCATCGGCACTTCTTCGGCGACTTCTTCCTCGACCGGGGCGGCGGCTGCCGGTGCGGCGCTTCCGCCCATAATCGTACCGGTATCGGCAAAAAGGTTAAGACGCGCGATCAGATCTGCATCGTTGCCATCCGGTTCGGTTTCATTCTGCTCAAGCTCGCTCAGCAGATATTTGATCGTATCAATGGATTCAAGAACAAGCGTCACCGCATCCGGTGTTACAACCAGTTCGCCATCACGGATCTTGCCAAGCACGTTTTCACCGGCATGCGCAACTGCTTCCAGTCGCGGCAACCCAAGAAATCCGCATGTCCCCTTGATGGTATGCACCAGGCGGAAAATATTCGACAGAATATCCGGATCGTTCGGATTCTGCTCCAGTTTGACCAGCTCGACGTCAAGCGTCGAAAGGCTCTCCGAAGTCTCTGTCAGAAATTCACTTAAAAGATCGTCCATAAACCCCCTCCACATCTCCGACAATCATACTGTTTGCCGGAACCGGAACGCCCATCCCCACGACCAGTGCGCGAAACACACGTTCAATCCGTTACTTACGTAGAACCTAGCACACCGTATTACCAGACCCGCATGTGTTTTTTTTAATCATAGATCAATGCAACATTTCCGTCCTCTTGCAAGACTGAAAGCGCACCACCAGTCCGATGCGCAAGATTTCGCAGGAAAAAGCCATGTACGGTCCGGGGATCAAGCTGTTCCGGGGCCACTTCATTTTTCATGACATTTTCCACATCGGGGCGAAACGCGGCACGTTTTCCGGTTGCATTGACCGAAATCCGCCCCCCGGATTCGCATGTAACAACAATATCCCCACCAAACGGCAAAGCTTCACGGGCCAACATCACCATATTGAGCACAAGCCTTCCATGAGCTGGATCAATTCCAATTCCAGTTTGATCCCACAGAAGGGTCACCTTGCCTTCGGCCTCGAAACTCTGGGCAACCGCATCGCGCATCGATTTTGTGTCAACGCTGTTGCCTGCGCGCCCGAATGCCAGACGGAACAATTGCAACCGGCGCGCGGCCTCAAGCCCGCTTTTGCGCATCAGCGCAAGTGCCTCGTCATCGGCAACACCGGCCTCACCCATCAGTTCGGCACCGGCATTCACAGCCCCCACAGGCCCGACAAGGTCGTGGCAAATGCGCGAGCTGATCAGCTCGATCAGGATCAGTTCCACTGCTCTGTCCTGTTCCATGTAACGGGTATCTCCAAGAATTCTGTTCAACAGGTCCGCACTGCTTCCCCAAAACAATACGTGGCTCACATCTGGTCGCCCGGTCGATATTTGGGACATGATCGGATCACGGTCGGTGTAAACCGCGCCCAGATTGCAGCCTGATGTGTTAAAACCTTCTTTAACCTGCGGATTTTTGCCGCATTTGCAGACCGGCAAATTTTGCCCATCATCGACGGGCCTCAAAAGATGTGACTATCATCATTGTGCATTATTTGTTCCGGGCCTATTGCCTGACTATATTAAAAAGACCAACATCAGACAAAAGAGCTTGATCATGGATTTTCTGCTCACACCTGGCACCATTGTCCGCCATCCTGGCCAGCCCGACTGGGGCCTTGGTCGCATTCAGGCGGTAGACGGCGACAGGATCGCCGTCAATTTCGAAGAAGCCGGACGCCAGATCATCCGCCCACGCCATGTCGTGCTTGAAATTGTCGAGGCTGCCGTCGGCTATGAATAACAGCACGTAACCGCCTGCGATGGCACGGAACTTGCTGAAATGAAAAGATTGAATAATTCGGCGTCTTGACGGAATTTGATACGCAAGATCGCATCCATCGGCTACCGGGCGAATCAATCCGGTGATCTGATTTAAATGATAACAAGGTCGGAACGGGTAAATGATTGCAATCGTCAAACCACCGCGGGACAGCTTCAAACAGCGTCACCACTCCGCCGCATTCGCCGTACTCGAACAATTTGCCGCCGGCCTCATCGAACAGGCCAAGGCGCATGGCGGCACCCTCAGCGCCGAACAGATTTCAAGCGCGCTGGAAACATTGCGCGGGCAGAATAAGCTGTTTGACGCGGCATGGATGACGCTTGAAGCCGATCTTGATACCGTCAAGACCCGCCAGAATGCCGCTGTCCGCCACGATCCGCTGGGCCGCCTTCTGGTCAGCCGTTTTGCCCATCAGCTTGAAGGCCGCGAAGCGGGCGATCTGGAACATGGGGCACTGTCGCGCGAAATCCTGCAACCCTTCTTCAAGGTCATCCGCATGATGGTTGGCATGGATATGCTGCAGGAAATTGATGGCGAAATACAGACCATCATTGAACAGCATGCCGACGAAGAAGATGAATTGCGTGATCCGACAGATTACTGGGATCACCTTGCCGAAGAGCCACAGGTCGCCAACCGGCTTAATCTGGTCTTCTCACGCATGGCCCTGCATTTCAAGGATTACGAGCGGCGTAAAAACTGGATGATCCAGTTGGTCAATGACAACATGCCACATGGCGATCATGCATGGACCTTTACCGAGGAACATTGTGTACGATTGCTGCGCGCCCTGTTCCGCGATGTACGTTCCGCCCTGTCCAAGCCGGAACGTTCGGCCGAACTGGTTGCCAAGCTTGGCAGCGAGAATGTCGAGACGCTACGCAATGTCATGGCATCGCTTGATCGCGACGTCGCGACCCTCCACATCCGCGAAGCCGAAAACTGGGAATAGGCATTCGATAATTCCTGAATTTCCTGACAGATAGAAACACCGCGGCGGATATTTCCCGCGGTTTTTCTGATGTCATCTGACGGAAAGGTGATGATTTCATCACAAATCGGGGTGGCCAAATCAATCCCCCCTGTGCGAAAGTCGAACTTGCGCACTACATAGCGTTTCCAGACCAATAAACAGAAACAAGCGCCGCCGCCATGACCAGACCGCTGATTGACAAATATGGCCGCCATGTATCGTACCTTCGGGTATCGGTGACGGATCGCTGTGACTTCCGCTGCACCTATTGCATGGCCGAAAGCATGATCTTTCTGCCAAAATCCGAAGTCCTGACACTTGAAGAACTCGATCAGCTCTGTTCGGCCTTCATTGCGCGCGGTGTACGCAAACTGCGCTTGACCGGGGGCGAGCCACTGGTGCGCCGTGGCATCATGGACCTGATCAGGGATTTGTCGCGTCATCTTAGATCCGGTGGGCTTGACGAACTGACCATGACGACCAATGGCAGCCAGCTTGCGACCTACGCCGATGATCTGGCACGTCTTGGCGTCAAACGGCTCAACATCTCGCTTGATAGTCTTGATCATCAGAAATTCGCCGAAATCACCCGCCGTGGCCGCCTTGAACAGGTGCTAAGCGGGCTTGAGGCTGCCAAACAGGCAGGACTCAAGATCAAGATCAACACGGTCGCCCTTCGCAATTTCAACGAAGACGAAATTTCCCGTCTTGTCGCCTGGTGCGGCAAGGAAGGCTTTGATCTTTGCCTGATTGAAACCATGCCGCTTGGCGATATTGACGGGGATCGCACAGATCAATATCTGCCGCTGACCGCCGTTCGTGAACGGCTGGAACAGGAATATACTCTGATCCCGTCCGAATATGTCACCCCCGGCCCGGCACGCTATGTCACGGTTGCCGAAACCGGCGGGCGTCTTGGTTTCATAACACCGCTTACCCATAATTTCTGTGAGGGCTGCAACCGCGTGCGCGTGACCTGTACCGGTACGCTTTACATGTGCCTTGGGCAGGAAGACCACGTTGATCTGCGCGCGGCCCTCCGCTCGGGCGCACCCGAAACCCTTGACCGTCTACTTGACGAAGCCATGCTGCTGAAACCCAAGGGCCATGATTTCGTCATCGACCGCAAGGGCCAGAAACCCGCAGTCGGCCGCCATATGAGCATGACGGGCGGCTGATCCGAACATCACTCCATTCCAGTTACAGGCATAAAATGAACATTCTGATTGTCGGCGGCGGCATCGCCGGTTTGTCTGCGGCCATTGCCCTGCAAGGCGACGGACATGACATTGCGATTGCCGAAACCCTTGATGGCTGGAAACCGGCCGGGGCGGGGTTGCACCTGCCCGGCAATGCGGTGACGGCCCTTCGGGACCTTGGCATTGATCAGGATGTTGCCGACAAATCCTGTGCCTTTCCACGACTGGATTATTTCGATCATCGTGACCGGAAACTGTTTGCACTTGAAACCGAACAGCTCGGCTGGCCGACATTTCAGGCCCTGACCCGCAGCGACTTTCACGAAATCCTGTGCGCCAGACTGACAACACCGACCATCCGGTTTGGTCTTTCCGTATCCAACATCAGTAACGCACCCGATCAGGCACAGGTTCGTTTTACCGACGGCACGACCGGCAGCTTTGATCTTGCGATCGGTGCGGACGGGATCAATTCAGCCGTTCGACGCCTGGTTTTTGGCCCGGAACATGTCCCACAGCCGACCGACTATATCTGCTGGCGCTGGATCACGGATTATCCCTTTGGCCTGACCGCGCCCAAATTCATCATCGGTCACGGGCAGGTTATTCTGGTGATGCCGGTGGGGGATAGCCGATTTTATATCTATGCCAGCACCTATGATCCGGGCGAAAGAATACACGACTTGCCGACAAGCGAGCTTGCCGCCCATTTTGCCCGGTTTGATGGTCCTGTGCGCGATATGCTAGGCACAATCGGAACGGACACCATCATTCACGAAGGCCGTCTTCAGCAAATGGTCATGCCCGAATGGGTTGCGGGGCGTGTGGTACTGATCGGGGATGCAGCACATGGCACCCTTCCGACCATGGCACAGGGGGCGACGCAATCGATCAAGGATGGCTTGGCACTGGCCAATGCCCTTCGCAAACAACCCGACATCACAATCGCGCTTGCCGACTGGCAGGCTGGCCGACTGCCCGAAGCACACTGGGTCCAGCAACAATCCCTGCAACGCATGGGTTTCGCCAAAATCCGCGGCAAGACCGGTGTCTGGTTGCGCAATACCCTTATGCGCAGGATCGGCCCGAAGATTGTTGCATCGGGCTTCCGTCCGCTGATTGACGGTATGGCAGGCAACCGCAAGGACTAGGTGAAAGCCTTTCGGACCTGCTCGATTGCCGTCATCGCAACGGCATGGCTTTCCGCCGCCAGCAGATGTGCAGGGCAACGCGCGCAATCCGAACTGCCAAACCCGGCAATCGGAATGGAAATGCCCGGTACCATACCCAAAGCAGCACGCAAATCGCATTCACACCCATCGGGCATGACAAGCATCGCAACCAATTGCCCGGTGCCGTTGGTCAGTTCATCGACATGCCAATGCTGTTTTTTCTCCGTCCGGCAATGACGTTTGACACGGGCCGCAATGCCACCCGATCCGTTGGCAGAACCGCAATAAAGATAAGTGCCCCGGCGCAGGATGGCCCCGGCGAAGCGTTTGTTCCGTAAAACCAGATCAGCAGAAAGATCAATCACGAGAATGTAGGCTCCGGCAACTTTGGGAAGCAGCCGGAGGGTTTCATCATTTATGTCAGCAACAAGCCGCGTCAAAGTCACAGCAGCAGATCAACCGAAAGACCGGGGCCGCGCGTGCCATTGGCAAGCACGGGTTCACAATCCTCGTTGATCCGTGACGCGATGCGCTGTCGCAAGGCACTGAAACGTTCCGACGTCACGACATCAACAGGCTGATCCAGATGAACCTCGATCCGGTAAACACCGCCAACCGGGGTTCTGGTGACACCGCGGATTTGGCCGCACACCGCATGGCCGAGATAGGACCCGGCAAAGCGTTTGCCGATACCAAGATCGGCGATCCGGACCGGTTCGCGTTTGCGCGTCATGGCAATCGCGGTGTTCCAGTCACGAAATCCATGGCTTTGCGCCAGAAGCTCCAGGCTTCCGGTGTGGGAAACCGTCATCTTACGGCTGGCCAGTGCCTTGCGCAGGCGTTTTGCCTGCTGCTTAAGCATTTCCGCCGGATCGCCCGATGCGATTTTCGCAAAATCGGCAAGCTCGACCGGTGTCTGTTCAGACTTTTCGGGCGGGTTATGAACGGGTTGGGTCATTTTCGTCTCCTGACAGGAGGCCGGGTGTCCGCATTGCCGGTCCGACGTCACAAGAAGACGGGGAACCGATAAAATCGTCTGCATCACTTTACCATGAGCCAAAGCCCCGCGAACGGCCGGTGTGTGCAACCGCGCATTTCGTAGCGCAATGTGCCGCAAAACACAAGCACCACCATATCTTTGACCGCGCGAAGCGCATTACCGCTTGCAGAAATTGACAGCCCCTACAGGGACAACATATACCAGAATTAACAAATATCGCCGGGCACCCGGATGAATGCGCCAAACAGGGCGCAAGGGTATTCGACCAATTATAAGGAATTAGCGCCATGGCCATGGAAGCCCACGAAATCGAAACGATGATCAAGGAAGCCCTTCCCGATGCACAGGTCCGCATCGAGGACCTTCGCGGTGATGGCGATCATTATGCGGCAATCGTTGTGTCCGAGTCCTTCCGCGGTAAAACCCGCGTGATGCAGCACCAGATGATCTATTCGGCCCTCAAAGGCAAAATGGGCGGTGACCTGCACGCCCTTGCGCTTCAGACTTCCGCACCGGAATAAGTTCCGGCCGCACGCACGGGGCCGCCTTGCGTTTGCCACCATCCTTGCAAGGCCGCCAGAAAATTACGGGCACCGATCAGCTTCGGTGCCCTTGATAATTCCCGACCTAGACCAGAATGACTACCCGTATTCGAACCCGGATCAATATCCGGGCTTCCGCTCCGGTTCAGGCTTGAATATCGTTCTGCCCATCGGGCACCTGCCGTTTGGCCCCACAAAATGACCATGGTTCAATAACGATGTCCTCATCCCAAAAACCGGCTTTGATCGGTGCCGGACCGCTGGCGGGGCTTGGTGCCTTTGTCATCTGGGGCTTTCTGGGCTTCTATTTCAAAATCATCGATTTCGCGAGCCCGTTTGAAATTCTCGCCCATCGCATCCTATGGTCGGCGATCCTGACATTGACACTGGTTTTTGTCCTGAAACGTCGTGCGCGATTGTGGGACCTGCTGTCGTCCAAGCGCACCATGGGATTGTTATTCATAAGCAGCCTGCTGATCGCCGGGAACTGGGTGATCTATATCTGGTCGGTCCATATCGGACATGCGCTTGAAGCCAGCCTTGGCTATTACATCATGCCGCTGATCATGCTGATCCTTGGTCGCATCTTCTTTGGCGAGAAGCTTAATCGCATTCAGATCGTCTCGGTACTGATCTGCTTTGCCGGGGTTCTGAACCTTCTGGTGTTTTTCGGATCACTGCCGTGGATTGCGCTTAGTCTGTCGTTGCTGTTCGGCTTTTATGGCGTCATCCGCAAATTTGTTCCGGCCGATCCGATTGCCGGTCTGTTTGTCGAATGTCTGCTCCTGTCGCCGATGGCATTTGGCTATCTGGTCTGGCTGAATGCATCGGGCACCATGGCCTTCACCAATCTGGGAATCGGCCATGATGCCCTGCTGGTGTCGCTGGGTGCTGTCACAACCATTCCGTTGGTGCTGTTTGCCTTTGCCGCCCGGAACATGAAATTTTCCGCGCTTGGCCTGATGCAGTATCTGAATCCGACGATCCAGTTCTTTGTCGCGGTTCTGTTGCTCGGCGAAACTTTTACCCAGGCGCATATGATAACTTACGCGCTGGTCTGGATCGGACTTGGCATTTTCACCTGGGATAATCTGCGGACTGCACGGCAATTACGCCGCAAGAGTTGACAGAACCGCCCCTTCCAGCCATATCTTCGGCCATAAAACCATAACCCGAAATATCGCGGCAGAGAGATCGCCGCCTTTGCAGCCAAGGACAACCAACATGACCGACAATCCGGTTTTTGATCGCATCCAGAAAGACATCAACGATAACGACGTCGTTCTGTTCATGAAGGGCACCTCGATGTTCCCGCAATGCGGTTTCTCGGCCGCCGTCGTTCAGGTCCTTGCCGAACTCGGCGCGCCGTTCAAGGACATCAACGTTCTGGTCGACCCGGCAATCCGTCAGGGCATCAAGGACTTCTCGAACTGGCCGACCATTCCGCAGCTTTACGTCAAAGGCGAATTCGTTGGCGGTTGCGACATCGTTCGTGAAATGTATGCCTCGGGCGAACTGGCCCAGCACCTCAAAGACAAGGGCGTTGCTGTCGCTGCCTGATCAAGGCGGATGGCGCAGACCCGAACCGGTCTGACACCCGATGATTTAAAACGCGCCGCGCAGATGCCCGGCGCGTTTTTTATTGCCCCAAGCCCTGCGTGCATATGGGCCGATGCTGTAAAACCATTCCTTAATACCCCTGTTTGGCTGTATCATCTTGCCAAAAGGAATTCGTTTTTACGAACAGGACGTTGGGCGGGACATTATGAAAATCACAACAAAAATCCTGATGTGTTTCGGCCTCTGGCTGCTTGTGGCGGGCATGCCAGACTGGGCACATGCACAGCCTGCCTTGGCTACAATGGCCGCTCAAAACGAAGAACAGACCACGGAAAAAACCGATCCATCCGATGATGCCTTCTCCGATACGGCTGAAACGACCTTCAGCTATTACGACTTCCTTGATGCCGGGGTGGCGCGCACCCGCGAACAGATTGCAGATACGATTACCGGCCTTGAAACCTTTCCCGATGAAATGGCACAAACCGGCGATTTTCTGTCATCAGATATCGGCCGCAGGGGGCTGATGCGCCTTGCGCTGTTTACCGTGATCTTTGTCGGTGTCGGATTGATCGTCGAATTCCTGTATCGCCGGGCTGCTGCCCCACTCTGTAGTTATCTTGAAGCACAACACCCCACCCGATTTTTCGACCGACTGCGTCAGATGGCGCTTTTATCCGTCCTGTCGCTACTGTCTTTGACGGTCTTTGCCATCGGCTCAATCGGTGCCTTCATGATTTTTGACTGGCCGCCCCTGATGAAGGGAGCGCTTCTGTCGATGCTCGCCGCGTTCTTTGCTCTGCGTCTTGTCATGATCGTGCTGCAATTCCTGTTTGCGCCGCAGGCTGAAGGCCTTCGGATGATCGATGTCGATCCGCAGACCGCAGCGACACTGGCACGTACCATCACCATCGCAAGTGGCGTGTCGTTATTTGCCTTTGCGCTGGCCGGGGTTTTCCGGCAGTCACCGGCAATGGTCCATAGCGACATCATTCTTTTTGATATCGCGGTCGTGATCAGTGTTCTGACGTTTTGCATCGCGACGGTTTCGCTGACGCGTTATTTCGCTACTCACCGGCTCATGGGCGCAGTTGAAAAGATTGCCCTGCCCGTATCGCTTTCCCGCTTATGGCCCGTCATTGTTTGCGCCTATCTGATGGCACTCGGCGCGACGACCATTCTGGCGGCAGACCGTTTCATGAAGTGCCTGCTGGCGATTGGCATTGCCTGCCTGTTTGATGTAATTTTCCGCAACATCATCGAAAGCCAGCATCGCAAAAAATCCAGAATGGCCGAGGCCAAAGCAGATGCCATCAATGCCCGCGCCGAAGCAGCGACAATTGAAGCCGGGGAAGAATTCAAACCTGTTCAGCCGGACCTTCCGGTCTTTACCCCGGTTCTGAAACGCGGTGTGCGGCTTCTGGCCATCGTCTTTGTTCTTGCCAGTTTCTGGCGTATCTGGGGATTTGATCGACTTGCGCTTGCCGAAGATGCCGGGATCATCGCGCGAGCGCTTGATGCCTCGACCGAGATCATCATGATCCTGCTGATCGCCGATCTGGTCTGGTCCCTGATCAAGGCGTTCCTTGACGAGCGCATGAGCCAAAGCGGCGCGGGCGGCGGACATAGCGACGGCGAAGGGGGCGGCACCGGGTTATCGCGGATTGAAACCCTGTTACCGCTTTTGAAAAACTTCGCGCTGACCGTCATCGTCATCATGGTGGTGATGGTGACATTGTCCGCCCTTGGGGTTGATATCGGCCCGCTGATTGCCGGTGCTGGCGTTGTTGGCCTTGCCATCGGCTTTGGCAGTCAGGCGCTCGTACGCGACGTTGTCGCAGGGGTTTTCTTCCTGCTTGATGATGCCTTCCGGCTTGGCGAATATATCGAAGTCGATAATCTGCGCGGACGGGTTGAAAATATCTCGATCCGGTCGATGCAGTTGCGCCATCATCGTGGCCCCCTGCAAACCGTGCCCTTTGGCGCAATCAAATCGATCATCAATCACAGCCGCGACTGGGTGATCGTCAAACTTGAATTCCGTGTGCCGTTTGAAACCGACGTCAACAAGATCAAGAAGCTGGTCAAAAGGCTGTCTGCCGAACTGCTTGAAGACCCGTTGATCGGTGACAGCTTTATCGAGCCACTGAAATCTCAGGGCGTGCGCCGGATGGAAGAATTCAACATGGTGATCGGGCTTAAATATACCGCCAAACCCGGCGAACAATTCACCATCCGCAAAACCGTCTATCAAAGCGTTCTGGCGATGTTCAAGGAAAACGGCATCCACATGGCATCGCGCAATGTGAAGGTCGATGTGCCGGACGACGCCACACCGGAACAGAAGAAAGAAGCGATTGCCGCCGCTGCCCAACAGGCGTCCGAACAGGTCATCCCGCCAAAGGGCTGAACGTTTCTTTTTCGTATCGACCGGCAAAGCAAAACGCCCGCTGTTTCCAGCGGGCGTCAGACTGCTGACAAAGTCCTCGCCATTGGCGGGGACTTTTGATTCAATGGGGAATGCTTAAGAAACCCAGCCCACAT